>NZ_CANNGT010000001.1 GCF_947504225.1 Brumimicrobium ulvae
TGCCCTTTTAAGGGTGGGAGAGTAAGACGACGCCACTTTTATAAAAACCTCATACATTCATTTGTGTGAGGTTTTTTTGTTTTATGCTATTTGCTCCCATTGGGAGAGCACCGTAAATTTAAATCTTCGATTTATAAATTTTCGAGTGTCTACGAAGGTTTACAAAACGGCGTTTTGAACCTTCGGGATAAGACGACGCCACTTTTAGATTTTCTTTTACGCCTTTATTTCATGGGCTGTATAGCTTAATTAATTATGTTTGCTTTTATGAATAAAAAACTTGGATTAACATACGTAGCAACCGGTTCTATTAGCTATGGGATTCTTGCTACTGTTGTTAAATATGCAAATAGTCAAGGTGCTGGAACTGCATTAATTACTTTTGCTCAGTATGTTTTTGCTGCATTAATCTTAACTATTCTTGCTTGGAAGGTTACCAAAACAAGAAATTTTAAAGAAAATCATGAGTTGCCTTCTAGCAAGTTAAAGAGAAAATTAATGGCATATGGGACAACTTTGGGTTTTTCAAGTAGTTTCTATTACATGACCATTCAATATGTTCCTGTTTCGGTTGGGATTATTTTATTGATGCAAGCCATTTGGATGGGAGTTGTAATTGACTTAATTACCACAAAAGGAAAAAATAGTAGCTTAAAAATAATTGGAGCTTTAGTCGCCATAATCGGAACTTTATTAGCGGCTAAAGTTTTTGAGAATTCAATCTCATTCCATCCTCTTGGAATTGCCTTTGGATTCTTGGCGGCTATTAGTTTTACTTCTTTTATGTATTTTTCAAATAGACTAGGTCATCAGACCCATGTGATTATTAAAAGCAAGTACCTCGTTTATGGTGGCTTTGTAATTGTTCTTTTATTTTGGAACTTTCATATTCTACACGAATTTAACTTGAAAGATATGTTCAAATGGGGAGTCTTCCTAGCTATTTTTGGCTCTATAATACCACCTGTATTCTTTTCTCAAGGAATACCATCAATAGGAACAGGCTTAGGAAGTATTGTTTCAAGTATTGAGATTCCATTCTCAGTGTTAAGTGCGGCGGTAATCCTAAATGAGGATGTTTCAATATTGCAATGGGTAGGAATTGCAATTATTCTTTTTGCCGTGGTTTTAATCAATTTTCGGAAAGAAAAAATCATTCATTAGTATTTTAGATTATCATAAGATTTAATTTATATCTTTGACAATAAACATAGGGGGTGCTTAATTAATATTAGGCTGAGATTATACCCAACCTGATCTGGATAATGCCAGCGTAGGTAGTAAAGGCTTTTAATTTCGATTAAAGCATTCCCTGTATAATATTAATTTATCAAGGACTGTTTTAGTTATGAAAGCTACAAATCCAATTACATTAGAAGAAGAAAAGTTTGATCTAGTAACCCAAGATCTTCAAAGATGGCAAGGCCGTGAAGAATGGTTCTTTAATCGTGAGCATACAGATACTTATGAGCAATGGTACGAAGGTCGCTATAAACGTGCTGAAGTCTGGCAGAAAAAAGTAATAGGTGGGCTCGTTAAAAAAGATGATAGGGTAAAAACCTTACTCGAATTTGGGTGCGGAACCACTCGGTTTACGCGTTGGTGGCATGAAATAGGCATAGAAGCCAGTGGTGGTGATATTTCTCCTTTTATGTTAGGCCAAGGAGTGCATTTGTTTGATGGAGACCTGGTGTTAGCAGATTCACATCACATGCCTTTTAAGGATAATACTTTTGATGCTTTAGCTTTCATTACCACATTTGAATACTACAAAGATCCTGTAAAAGTGATAAGAGAAGCGGCTCGTGTTGGAAAACACGGAATCGTATTTGGAATGATGAATCGTAACTCACCGAAAGTACTACGCCGAAGAACTCAAGAAATATTTGGTAAAAATCCATTTTACCTAACGGCAAATTTTTATTCTCCTAAATCTTTAATTAAAGTAATTGAAAAAGCTTTAGAAGGAGGGTCTTATGAGATTGAGTGGACAACTACGGGCTTACCAAAATGGTTCCCAGTACAAAAGTGGGATCAACCTTACGGAGACTTCTTTGGATTATATGTAAAGCTAAATGATAGTTTATAATGGGGTTCGATCAATTATCTGGAAAAATTACCGCTTCTTCTTTTAAAGAAGTTTTATTGCCTCAATTAGGTAGTAAAAGAAAAGAGGTTATAGTTGGTCCGCAATATGGTGTTGACAATTCTATAATAGATATAGGAAACAATATAGGGATGGCTGTTTCGAGCGATCCGCTTTCTTTAATCCCTAATATTGGTCCGAAAGCTTCAGCATGGTTGTCTGTACATTTACTGGCGAATGATATTGCAACTTCTGGTTTTGCACCAAAATACGGACAGTTTGTTTTAAATCTTCCCGCTGAGACTAGCCTATCTATATTTGAAGAATATTGGCGTTATGTTCATCTGTTCTGTAAACAAATCGGTGTTGCCATTACTGGGGGACATACTTGCAGGATGGGAGGTAAAGACACAGTGATTTCAGGTGGTGGAACAATGTTTACTACTGCACCTCTAAATGAGATTATTTCTAGTCATGGAGCGGAGCCTGGAGACGTGATTATAGTTACCAAAGAAACAGCGCTAAACTCATCTTCTATTCTAGCAATGAGTTTTCCTGAAACCATAAAGAATAATCTGGGGAACGTTGTATTTCAGAAAGCTTGTGATAACTTTTATGAAACCTCCTCACTTAAAGAAGCATTGTTGGCAGCAGAGTATTTAGAAAAAAAAACAGAGTTAAAAGCAATGCATGATGTCACAGAAGGAGGCGTATTAGGTGCTATTTATGAAATGGCTTGTGCTTCTGAAACTGGGTTTTTAGTTTATAACAATAGTTTGCCTACAGGAGAAGCACAAATGCAAATTATGGATTTGTTTGAAATAGATCATCGTTTTTGTATTGGGGCAGGTGCGATGATTATGGCAGTGAAGAAGGGAAAGGAAAATGACTTAATTGAATTTTTAGCTAAGCATAACATTAAGTCTACTGCAGTTGGAGAGATGACTTCGAAAAATAAAGGCTTTCGATTGGTAGAAAATGGAATTGAAAAAGATTTTCAATTTGATGGTGTCGATCCTTATTGGAAAGCTTATTTCAATGCTGTTAAAAATAATTTAAAGTAAAACCATGAAGAAAATTGACGGAGGATTATACCTTGTCTTAGACCCTTCTAAAGAAAAAACGATGCTGTTGAATCAATTGTCAGCGGCGCTTAATGGAGGTGTTAAAGTGTTGCAAATCTGGAACAATTGGAGACGTGGAATGCTACAAGATGATAAGGTTTTGTTGATTAACGAAATCATTAAACTAGCGAAGCACTTCAGTGTTCCTGTTTTAATTAATGAAGAATGGGAATTACTAAAACATACTGAATTGAATGGAGTTCACTTTGATTCTGTTCCGACTTCATTGGATCAAATTAAAAGAGATGTTGGTCGAGACATTAGTATAGGAATCACGTGTGGTAATAATATAGAATTGGTAAAATGGGCCGACGATCACAAAGTTGATTATATTTCTTTCTGTTCAATTTATCCATCCAAGTCTGCAGGAAGCTGCGTAATTGTTTCCCCTGTTACTATTCAAAAAGCCAATGAGCTTACCAATATTCCGATTTTTATTTCTGGAGGAATTACACCAGAAAATCTATTACAACTTGAAGGTCTCGGAGTAGATGGTGTTGCAGTAATCTCAGGAATATTAGAGTCTAAAACACCTAAGAAATCAAGCCTTGCATACATACAATCATTAAATAAAATTTAAAATGAAACTATCATTATTAGAAAAATTATGTTGTCCACAGGACAAAAATGAACTTGAGCTTAAAATATTTAAGCAAGTAGAAGATGAAATTATAGAAGGAATATTTACTTGTCCAGATTGTAAAAGGTATTACCCAATCGTCTATGGAATTCCAATTATGACTCCGGATGAATATAGACAAAAAGAGCTCGAGACTCCTTTGTTAAATCGATGGGGACTCCAACTACAAGAAAAAGAAGAACGTTTTATCTTATTAAATAAGTAAGGTTTTTTACCATTGGTAATGCTTACTGCCTTAATTTTCAGAACTAAAGATTTTAGTTAATATGTGTTTTATCCTATTTTTTTAATAGATATATGGTAACCGGCTAGTTTACAGGAGTTAATATGTGGTTGTAGGTGTAGATTATTTTTCTATATTTATCCCCATTAATAAATAATCACCAGTCTTATCCCTAAATCACAAAAAAACAATTATTAAAACATGGTTTATGAAAAAACGTTTATTTAATTTTAAAAGTCTGTTGCTTATTATAGCTACAGGACTGTTAAGTATGAGCACGTTTGCACAAATGCAAATTGACAACTCTGATTTTGAGCAGTGGGACGATGCAGGAAGTACAAATGAGGAACCAGTAAATTGGAACTCGTTTATGACTGCGAATTGTCACTTGAGTTGGCAATGTGGTATTGCCCAAGAACAACAAATTGAAAGAACAACTGACGCTCATTCTGGAACTTATGCTGCCAGAATTTGGAGTAGAAGTGTTTTTGGAGTTGTAGCCAATGGAAATATGACTATAGGTCGCATAAATATGGGGAGTTCTACAGCAACAGATGATAGTAACTTTAATTATACGAATACAACAGATCCAGATTTTAATCAGGCTTTAACAGGTAAACCTGATAGTCTTGTCGTATGGGTGAAATACAATCCTGTTCAAGCGACAAGCCAAGCTAGAATATCAGCTACAATTCATGATAATTATAATTATCGCGACCCAGAAGACGCTGCTGCTTCACCGCATAAAGTAGCACAAGCAATCTTAAATTATGGTTCAACAAATAACCAATGGTCTCGAATTTCTATTCCATTTGATTACGCAGGTCCTGCCACAACTCCAGCATTCATTTTGATTACATTCACCACCAGTTCTACCGCAGGAGGAGGAAACGCAAATGATGAAGTGTTTATCGATGACCTAGAATTAATTTACAATGCAAACGAAGTTGAAATTGCACCTATTGCAGTCCAAAACTTATTTGTTAATGAATCTGGAAACGTATTGACTGCAACTGAAACTCCAAATGCAGCAAGCTCTGTTACTGCGAGACAATGGAAGTCTTCAACTACTGCAGGAGGACCTTATACTGCTATTGCTGGTGAAACAGGTACTACTTATACGCCAAGTTTTTCAACAGCTGGTACTTATTATGTAGTTTGTGAAACTGATTTTGATGGTGATGTTGTGGTTTCGAATGAAGTTCAGGTGATTGTTGATGCGTACACAGCTTCGATTGCTCCTGTGGCTGTTCAGAATTTAATTGAAAATCAAAATGGTTCTATTTTGACAGTAACTGAAAACGCAACTGCAGATTCAAGACAATGGAAGTATGCTACCACTGCTGGAGGTCCTTATATTGATATTACTGGCGAAACAGCAACAACATACACACCATTATTTCCAACAGCAGGTACATATTACGTGGTTTGTGAATCTGTTTTAGCAGGAACAAATATAATTTCAAATGAAGTTCAAATCAATGTTGTTGAATTCACAGCAAGTATTACTCCTGCTGCTGTTCAGAATCTTGTAGAAAATCAAACAGGTTCGACCTTAACAGTTACTGAGAGCCAGCCTGCGGATTCAAGACAATGGAAGTACGCTTCAACTTCAGGAGGACCTTATACAAATGATATTGCGGGGCAAACAGCAACAACATACACCCCTCAATTTTCAACTGCAGGCACTTATTTTGTTGTTTGTGAATCAAATTTAGCAGGTAGCACGGTTGTTTCTAATGAAGTTGAGATTAATGTAACTACTCCAACCTCAAACGTAGTTTCAATTGCCCCTTCGTTAACGCAAACGCTTATTGAAAGTCAAAGTGGTATAGCATTAACAGCAAACGAAATTCCTGCTGCTGCAAATTCTAGAGAATGGATGTACAGCACAACTTCAGGTTCTGGGTACACTTCTTTTGCACCTTCAGAAACTGCAGTGAATTATACACCGATGTTTGCGAACGCAGGTGTTTACTATGTAGTTTGTGTTTCTGATTTTGGAAATGGTGATATCGTAACTTCGGCTGAAGTGGTAATCAACGTTGTCGAGTTTACGAATTCTATTGACCCTTCTGCTGATCAAACAATAGATCAAGAGGAGTCAGGAAATGTGTTGACTGTTACAGAAACGCCAGCTGCTGATGCTAGAGAATGGATGTTCAGTACAACTTCAGGTTCTGGTTATGCTTCATTTACAACTCCAGAAACAGGTTCAACTTATGTTCCTTACTTTGAAACTCCTGGTACATACTATGTTGTTTGTGAATCTGAAATTGACGGCTTTACTACACTTTCAAATGAAGTGAAGATTATCGTTGAGTCTACAGCTGGAGTTTCTGATGCAGAATTGCAAACATTCTCAGTATACGCTGTTGGTCAAAACATAATTGTTGACTTATCAGATGTAGAAATTAAGGATGCTTCAATTCAGGTTTTGAATGCACAAGGACGAGTTGTAGCAAAAGAACAACTTAGAAGCAATGTGTTGAACTCAGTTCAGCTTTCTGTTCCACAAGGAATTTATTTCTATTCAATTCACAGTGGATTAAATCACTACACAGGTAAGGTTTATATTAAAAACTAAACCCTGTAAAATGGAGATAGGCCTTCTGTAGAAATACAGAAGGCTTTTTTATTTAAAAAAAAATATTGGGAATGGGCTAAATTTGTAGCGTTCGCCTATTTATATCCATTCTAAATTACTATCTTTGCCACTCAAAATATCAACAAAAATGAAGAAAGTACTCGTAACTATAGTTGCTTTTGCATTATTTACCGCATGTGGAGATAATAGCACTAAAGAAGTTAAAGAAACAGAAACTGGACAAGTTGTAAACGTTTATACGCATCGTCATTATGAGCCAGACCAGAATATTTTCAAGATGTTCGAAGAACAGACAGGAATCAAAGTGAAGGTCATCAATGCAAGTGCAGACGAGTTAATTCAGAAAATGAAGATGGAGGGGAAGCAATCTCCTGCAGATGTATTGATTACTGTTGATGCTGGTCGATTAAGCAGAGCAAAAGAACAAGGTCTCCTTCAAAGTATCCAATCGGAGGTGTTAGAAAATGCAATACCTTCTCATTTACAAGATGTAGACAACCAATGGTTTGGATTGACGAGACGAGCGAGGATCATTGCTTATGCAAAAGACAGAGTTAAACCAGAAGAATTATCTACCTACGAAGACCTCGTGTCTGAACGTTGGAAAGGGAAAATTTTGGTCAGATCATCTTCAAATATTTATAACCAATCCCTAATGGCTTCTATCATTGCAAACGACGGAGAAGAAGGTGCGAAAAAATGGGCAGAAGGCATAGTTGCTAATATGGCACGCTCTCCAAAAGGTTCAGATAGAGACCAGGTGAAGGCAGTTGTTGCAGGAGAAGGTGATATTGCTATTGTAAACTCTTATTACATTGGTAAAATGTTGAACTCTCCAGATGCTGAAGAAGTTGCCACAGCGCAAAAAATCGGAATCTTCTTTCCGAATCAAGAGGATAGGGGAACACATATTAATGTGAGTGGAGCAGGTGTGGCCAAATATGCCCCGAATAAAGAAAATGCAATTCGTTTCATTGAATTTTTAATAAGTGAAGAAGCGCAAACTGTATTTACCAATGCTAACTTTGAATATCCAATTTTAGAAAGTGTTGAGCCTGTTGAAGACATTAAGGTTTGGGGCGATTTTAAAGAAGATAACTTAGAATTGAACAAGCTAGGAGAAAATAATAAAAAAGCAGTTTTGATTTTTGATGAAACAGGTTGGAAGTAACAAAGAGACCTTTTCCTTAAAATCAAGGCTAAAGAGATTAAAAAGAGACAGTAACAGATGGTCAATTTTTACATTGATCATCGTTCTGTTTTTAGCGCTACCCATTATCTTTATTGGTGTAGAATTGTTCTCTGGTCCTGGTGAAACATGGAGCCATATTGTTCAGCATTTATTGCCTGAATATATCTGGAATTCCCTCTATCTTGTTGTTTTTTGTAGTGTATTGGTACTCCTTTTCGGAGTTTCTTCAGCTTGGTTAGTTTCTAGGTTTGAGTTTCCTTTCCGTAAACAATTGGAATGGTTGCTTATTCTTCCTTTAGCTATCCCATCTTATATTGTTGGTTATGCTTATGCAGGAATGTTTGATTATGGTGGTAGCTTAGATTTGTTTTTTAGAGCAATGAACTTCGACTTTATTCGTATTGATATTATGAATAGAGCGGGACTCGCATTTGTTTTGAGTATCTCTTTATTCCCCTATGTGTATGTAAGTGCGAGGGCATTTTTCCTTAATCAAGCCAATAATCTTCTAGAAGCTTCTAAAATGTTAGGCGTAGGAGAGCGTAAGACATTCTTTAAATTAATGTTGCCGTTGGCTAGACCAGCCATAGTTGCAGGTTTGGTTTTGGTGTTGATGGAAGTACTGAATGATTATGGAGCTGCCAGTTATTATGGCGTGAATACTTTTACGACAGGAATATTTAGATCTTGGTTTTCTTTAGAAGAACCTGAAACTGCAGTTTACCTTTCAGCCCTGTTAATCATCATTATTTTTGCCTTAATTCTGTTCGAAAAATGGCAAGTGAGAAAAGTAAAATTCACTTCGTCCAAAACAAACAATACACACATCCAACGCAAGGAAACAAAAAAGTCTATTCAGTGGGTAATTTTTTCTGTCGTTTTTCTTCCTGTCCTTTTGGGCTTTGTTTTACCCGTAGGTCAGTTAATTTATTGGGCTTTTATCACCGCTTCAACAGTTTTTGACTTAGAGTTTATTTTAATTTCCTTGCAAAGTTTCGGCATTGCAATTGTCTCTGCTCTAATCACTGTGTTTTTTGCATTGCTTTTAATCTACTTTTCTAAATGGAGTGCTTTAAGATTCATTAAGAACATTGCCCGTATTGGTGTTTTAGGATATGCTATTCCAGGTGCTGTAATTGCAATAGGTATTATGATTCCAACCATTGCTTTAGACAAATGGTTAATCGATGTATTGGCTCAATTTGGAATAGATTCGGGGTTGATTATCAATGGAACCCTAATCGCTTTGTTCTATGCTTACGCTGTTCGGTTTTTAGCGGTTGCATATAATCCTATCGACTCAACAGCTTTGAAGGTGGATAATTCTATTCCTGATTCCTCAAAGGTGCTTGGTGTTGGAAATTTAAAGACATTTTTTAAAATTGAATTTCCATTAATTAAAACAGGTGTGTTTAGTGCCGTTATTTTAGTTTTTATCGACGTAATGAAAGAATTGCCCTTGACTTTAATTTTAAAACCATATCATATCGATACATTGGCCGTTAAGGCTTTCGAATATGCCAGTGATGAAATGGTGATGGAGGCTTCAATCCCATCTCTTTTTATTATCTTTACTGCAATGATACCCGTGATATTTTTAAATAAATTATTGATTAAAAAATAACAATGCTAACAATTAAGTCTCTTTCTAAAAGTTTTGATAAAGGTAAGAATTACGCTTTAGAAGATGTAAGCTTTGATTTAAAGGCAGGGGACGTTTGTGCCATTGTAGGAGAGAGTGGAAGTGGTAAAACAACATTGGTGCGATTAATTGCTGGGTTAGAAAGACCTGACCATGGTAGTATTGTTTTAGAAGATAAAGTAATCGCCTCAGTCGATAAATTTGTTCAACCAGAAAAAAGAAAAATCGGATTGGTTTTTCAAGAATACGCCCTATTCCCTCATTTAACCATATTTGATAACATCTTATATGGGATATCAAAAATGAAAAACAAAAAGGCCAGGGTGCAAGAAATGCTCGATTTGGTTGGATTGAGTGATATGGGAAAGCGTTATCCACACCAACTATCTGGTGGTCAACAACAACGTGTTGCATTGGCAAGAGCATTGGCGCCAAAACCATCTTTGCTTATTCTTGACGAACCATTTAGTAACTTAGATTCTATGTTGCGCACCCAATTGCGTAATGAAGTTTTTGATATCATTAAAAAAACTGGTGTCACAGTATTATTTGTTACCCATGATACTCAAGACGCACTTTCTGTGGCGGATGAAATCTTGATCCTTCAAAAAGGGAAAGTTGTACAAAAAGATGCGGCGGCAAACCTTTATGTCAAGCCCAATAATTTATATGTCGCTTCTTTATTTGGCGATACGGTGCAAATCAATAAGAATTTGCAAACAGCTTTCCACTGCCCTTTAAAAGAAGATTGTTGTCATGCCATTAGAAATGAGAAAATCAAAGTCAATCCTACAACCTATGATTCAGATTGTGATTATATCACCACTGCTCAGGTCATAAGAAAAGTAGTCTTGGGAGATTCTATCCAACTGCTCTTGAAATTAGAATCTGGAGAGCAACTAACTGTCATGACCAAAGATGCAAATATTTCGGACACCATTCATATCGGCTTTAATTCAAAAGATATTTTGGAATTTAACCAATAGATAAAGAGCGCTTTAAATTTTTTTTTCAAATAAATCGTCAATAATTATTTTTGTTAACGAAAATTTACTTAAATTTGCACTCGCTTTTAGTTGTAAAAGTTGATAGGTATCAAATAACGATTTGGTATAGTATTTTAAGATTGCGGATGTGGTGAAATTGGTAGACATGCTAGACTTAGGATCTAGTGCCGCGAGGCGTGTGGGTTCGACTCCCTCCATCCGCACAAAATTAAAAGTGGTATGAGTATAAAACTTATACCATTTTTTGTTTAACCCTTTTTGGTTTTTAGTATTAAGTAAAAGTTTATTTCAATCGATATGAATATTACAAAAGAAAACGTTGATGATCTCAACGCACTATTGAAAGTTACAGTTGAAAAGAGCGATTATCAAGAAAACGTTGATAAAGCTTTAGCTGATTACAGAAAAAAAGCAAGTATTCCAGGTTTTAGAAAAGGAAAAGTACCAATGGGTATTATCAAAAAACAATATGGAAGAAACGTACTTGGAGATGAGTTAAACAGAATTGTAAGCGAAGGACTTTTTAAATATGTTGACGAACAAGAGTTTGAAATTCTTGGAAATCCATTACCTAAAAATGACGTTCCAGTAGAAGGTGACTTTGATAACCCAGATAATTTTGTTTTTACTTATGAAATTGGAATCTCTCCAAAAGTTGAAGTAAAACTCTCAGGAAGAAATAAATACGAATACACTAAAGTTAAGGTTGATAAAAAACTAGTTGACAAACAACTTGAAGACCTTACTCGCCGTTACGGAAAGTTAGTTTCTGGTGATAAAATCGGTGAAAAAGATATGGTTCTTGGTCAATTCGTTGAATTGGATGAAAAAGGAGAAATCCTTGAAGGTGGGGTCATGAATAACTCTACAATTTCAATGGAATTCATCGAAGATGAAAAATTGAAAAAAGAATTGATCGGTAAAAAAGTGGGAGATAAGGTGGTTGTGAACCCTGTTCATGTTTCTCGAGGCGGAAGTGATACAGCTTCAATGTTAGGAATCGAAGAAAGCCAATTGGGGTCTATTTCAGATAAATTTCAGTTGACCATCAACGACGTGAAAGTAATGGAACCTGCTAAATTAGATCAAGAATTATTTGATAAATTATTTGGTGAAGGTGAGGTTAAGTCTGAAAAAGAAATGAGAGATAAGGTGAAAGCTGATATGGTTCAAATGTTTGAAAAAGACAGTGAAAAAATCTTAACCCGTAGAATTTCTAATGACTTAATTAAGAAAACAGATATTCAACTTCCTGATGGATTCTTAAAAAGATGGATCTTGGCTTCTCAAAAAGAACCTGTATCAATGGAGGAAATCGAAAAAGATTACGAAAACTATGCACGTAGTTTAAGATGGCAGTTAATTCAAAACGAAATCTTCAAAAACAACGAAATGAAAGTTGAACATGAAGAGGCTATGAATTACACCAAAGGCTTATTGGTTAATCAATACGCTCAATATGGAATGCCTGCACCAGAAGATGAAGAGTTGACGAAATCAGCACAACAAGTTTTGTCTAATCAAAAGGAAGCTCAACAAATCTATGATATGTTGGCAGAAGAGAAATTAACGAAGTACTTTAAGGAAACCGTTAAGCTGGATGAAAAAGAAGTAGATTACGATGAATATGTTAAGATTGCTCAAGATAGCAATGCTTAAGAAACATAAAATTTGAAGAAAGCCTCATACATTGTATGGGGCTTTTTGTTTCAATTGTTTTCTGAATTTTTAAGCGCATATTTTTTTATTCCTTCTTTTCAGATTTGTCATCTGTTGTTTAAAATGTGCTTTAGTCTATTACTTATGGTTTGTTTATTTTATTGTTGTCTTTTTTTCTTATAACTTAGCCCTTTAACTTTTTAAAAATAAAAACACATAAGTATGTTATTACAAATTATTAAAAAATCATCCCTATTACTTTGTGTAGGAGCAATGGTGTTGTTTACTTCATGTAATAGTGAAGAGGTAGTTGAAGAGTCAGCTGATGCAGTTAAAGAATCCGTAAATGAAACGCAGCACAAACTAATAGATGCTGAATCAACAAATGATAAGGTTGTTGAAGAAGGAGCTGTAAATACTGATGAGGGAATAGAAAATACGCCTTTAAATACGGCACCACCTGTAAATACTGGAGTTACTTTAAATCCTCCACATGGTGAGCCGGGTCATGATTGTGCGGTTCCTGTTGGACAACCGTTAAATGCAGCTGCAGGAGCAAATGTAAATGCACCAACAGTGAATACCCCAAAAGTAAATAACAATGTAAGGTTAAATCCTGCACATGGTGAACCTGGACATGATTGTGCAGTTCCAGTTGGGCAGCCCTTAAACTAAAAAAGAATTGCTTAAAATAGCAGAAATCTAAATTTTTAGAGCCTCATGTGATTGCATGGGGTTTTTTTATGCGTATTTTTGTACTCTAAGTAATCTAGATTTGATCACTTTTAAATTAAAAGAATATGATAGTTGTAACAGGTGCTGCTGGTTTTATTGGTAGCGGTTTAGTGGGAAAACTAAACGATATGGGGATTAAAAGAATCATTATCGTTGATGATTTTTCAAATGATGATAAAGAACATAATCTCGTGGGTAAAAAATATGCTCAAAGAATTGATAGAGCTGATTTTATCGAATGGTTTAAAACACACGGAGATGAAGTGAAATTTGTTTTCCATATAGGAGCAAGAACGGATACAACAGAATTCGATAAAGAAGTTTTTGACCGCTTAAACTTAAATTATTCTAAAGACATTTGGAGGTATGCAACTCAACATGGAGTTCCTTTGGTCTACGCAAGTTCAGCAGCAACTTACGGTTTAGGAGAACATGGCTATGATGATAATCATAGAGTAGTAGAAAACTTAAAACCATTAAACCCATACGGTGATTCTAAAAATGACTTTGATAAATGGGTTCTAAAACAACACATCAAACCTCCTTTCTGGGCTGGACTCAAATTCTTTAACGTATATGGTCCAAATGAGTATCACAAAGGCAGAATGGCTTCAGTGGTACTTCATGCTTATCGTCAGATTTCTCGTACTGGTGAAATGAAATTGTTTAGATCTCACAATGAGAAATATGATGATGGTGAACAAAAAAGAGATTTCATTTATGTAAAAGATGTTCATAATATTTGTGCTTTCTTGATGGAAAACCGTCCAGAAAGTGGATTGTATAATGTTGGTTCTGGAAAAGCAAGAACATTTAAAGAACTTGCTGTTCATACCTTTCATGCAATGAATCGTGAAGTGGAAATTAGTTTTATTGATACTCCTGAAGACATCAGAGATAATTATCAATACTTTACTGAAGCAAAAATGAATAAGTTAATCTCAGCCGGTTACTCAAAAGGATTCCATACTTTGGAGCAAGGAGTAAAAGATTATGTTGAGAACTACTTATTAGATGGTAAGTACCTTTAAATGATATTCATATGTAAATGGAAAAGACCTGTAGGAAACTATAGGTCTTTTTTACTTTATGACTAATTCTACAAAGAATTTTTCCTTATTGTATTTTTGATTGCAGTAGGAAAGCAAGAAATTTAATGGTATTATTTAGATTTTGATAAGTCAGGGAGATGCATGGAAATTCCTTTCCTTTTTAGTCTGACTTGCTGTGCGATAATCATTGCTGCAGCAGCGTAAACCGGAACCGAGGCTTTGTCTGTATCTAGATAGTTATTCAATAGACCATGAAAAAAATAGGTTGACATCGCCAATACAACACAAAGGATTAGCGTATACATCTGCTTTTCTTCGGGAGTAAACCTTTTAATGTTGATGAGTAACATGACACCCGAATAAAATAAAATAGCCACAAAAACAAGCACCGATAGCATTCCAATTAGTCCCATTTCTGCCAGCGGACCTAGATACTCTGAATGTGCATTCCCTTGTGTACCGAAATTTGTAGAGATAATGGTTAATTTCTCAGGGTCTTGATAAGGAGCATATTCAAATGCGTATGTTGCAGGTCCAAAACCAAAAACGGGCTTTTCTTTAAACATATTGAACGCAGCTCCCCATCGGTTGAGGCGTTCTAAATTTGAAGCATCTGAGGAGATATTGGCGGCAGACCTAAGTCGTTCATCGAAATTTGTTGTGGTATGTTCGTGTTTGTTTTTGGCCAATTCCATTTCTATTTTACTCCATGAAATGATAATGATAGAAAGTGCAGCTAAACCAACACCCAATACATACTTGAATTTGATTTTGTATTTTATTAAAACCCAAACACCAAAAGCAAAAACAACACTCAACCATGCTCCACGAGTATAACTAAAATACAAACCAATCAATGTAATGACTAAGATGATGGCCAGAGTAACTTGCGCTTGAATGGAATGCTTTTTATAGGCAATTAATCCAAAAATGAAAAACAAGCTCATGGCTACGCTTGAACCATAAATGGTATGGTCTTTAAAGAAAGGCCACATCACCCAATGTCCTTCCTTTTCTCCAAAGTTATATCCAGAATGACGGATTAAGGTGTAAACAATAGCTATAGACATTCCTATAGTATAGCACCAAAGAAACTTTACAATATTGCTTTTCTTATCGAACACCATAAACCCAATGGTCATCAATGGAATGATGTACCAGAGTTTCATTAAAAGGAATTTGAATGAAACCATTGGGTTGGTGCTTGTTATTGAGGTCAGGAAAACCCAGGCTATATAAAACCCAACGGATAAAGTGAGAGGGTGTTTCCAAAACGATTTGTCAATGATAGAACTTTTTAACTCTTTAAAGATAATCAACAGCATTAAGCCAAAAAGGATAGGTTCTGTTGGTAGAAATAATCCGATTTGACCTTCTGTGAATCCTTCAAGGTTGACAGATAATGGAGTTAATAGTGCAGTAATTAAAAAAGTTGTATGGGTATGGAAAATGGCAATGTAGGCAATGATTAAAACTAAAGGAAGGGCGTTGAAAAAGTAGTTATCCTGAAACATAAAAAAGGCATTCAGCCCTATAAATAGAGCCACAAAACCAAATAACAAACCGTTCCTTTTTAAAGTTTCCACTGTCTAAATTGCATGCTTTATGGTGCGCACTCTTTCTCTAATCAATAATGCAATAAACATTAATAGAACAGCAGCAAATGTGTAAACCAACACAATGATCATTCTTTTTGGTTTGGCCTTTTTGTCAGATGGGACAGCATATTCTACAACGAATTTGTGATTGAAATTTTCTACTGCATCCGATTCTGCTTGTTCATAAGAAACCTCTTGATCTGTTAACTTTTCAATTCTAAATTCACGAAGGTCTGAAAGGGCGTCATAACGTGCTCCATATTTCAAGTTCACCTCAATTTGATTCTTAAAAAAGGCTTTGTCCTCAGCAGTTTTTGCTTCGTTTAATGCGGCAAACAAACTCGATCTTGATTTAGCATCTACTACACCAAGCTGCGAAAGACTATCCATTTCTTCGTTTAGTTTTTCTTGAGCATCTTTTAATTGATTCAACTTTCTTTTGTTGATTTCTAATGCTGGTACTGTACGCTCTTTGATCAAATCGTTTTTAACTGTATCAATAAGCTGAACTATTTTATTCGCAATATTAGCTGCTAATTCAGGGTCTTCATCTAAAACTGAGATATTAATCGAACCAAAACGCGTACGTTCAAAGTTGATATGACTTTTGTATGCTTTTCCCAATTTATAATGATAGCTTTTGTCCTTTGGATCGATGTCGTAAACTTTCGCTAAATTAAATTCATTGATAATTCTATTGCGCAAAGGAGATGACTGCAAAATCTGAATCAACTGCTCGGCGTTTTCTTCTTCACCAAAATCCATTGAGCTAGCCTTGGCGTTACTCAAAGCATTAAATGATACTGTACTTGTTGCGGCAGGGAAAACTATCGCGTCAGATCGATAAAGTACAGGTAAAAATAATGACACGATTATAGAAACTACTCCGGCGATTAAACCTGTAAGCATTAGTGGCTTCCTGTTTTTGTATGTAAAAACCAACAACTCATTTGTGTTGTGTTCAGATTTCTTTTTTTCCATCCTTTTATTTGTGTTTATACGCTAACTTTTATCAATAAGAATTATTGCGTTTTTATCTAACAATTGTCATTTCCTCAACCAAATGTGGTGCTTCACCATAAATGTCAATCATCCATAAAACGTAACGAATGTCAACAGAAATATTACGACAACGAGAAGCGTCAAACATGTAATCACTCATTGTGCTTTCCCAACTTCTGTCGAAGTTAACACCGATTAAATGTCCTTCTCCATTGATTACTGGTGATCCTGAATTACCACCAGTTGTGTGATTAGAGCCCGTAAAACAAACCCATAGTTCGCCATCTTGATCATAACCACCATAATTTTTAGCTTCGTAGAGTTCCAACATTCTTGGTAGTAAATCAAAATCTTCGTGTCCTGTGTTGTATTTTTCTATAACTCCATCTAAAGTCGTGTGGGGTGTGTACTTCATTCCATCTCTAGGGGTAGATCCTTCCAATTTACCATAGGTAACACGGAGTGTACTGTTGGCATTAGCCCAGTGTTTTGCTTCTGGATACATTTCGTATTTCCCTTTCACATAAGGCTTCATTAATTGATTTCTTGAACCATAGTACATGCGCAAATCTCCAAGCAGCTTTTCTGTAAATACTTCGTTTAATTGATTGAATAAATTGTACCCTGGATCCTTGTTGATTTTTTTCTTCGCATACTTAGTGAAGTTATTTAGAACCTTTTTGTAGCGTAATTCATCAACTAAAAATGACTTTGTGTAAATGTCATTTTGTAATTTATTGAGGTCAGAGTGCAATAAAGCATTAGGAAGATATTTTTCATTAAGCGCTTTTTTGTAATATTCACTTTGAAGTAAGAATACTTCTTTGTCTATGTTGATATCATACTGAGAATAGAATGTATTTAATCCTGCTTTTTGTTCTTCAATCGCAGCTTCCAATTCAACATACTTCTCTTCTTGATAAAGTTCCATTAATTCATCTATTGCACGAGCTCTGTGAAACATTTCAGCACCTACGTAAACATATTCTATATACATGTTGTATGTGAAATCACTTTCGTTAAATGTTGCGGAAAGATCACGTAAGGTTTTGACTATCTCTCCGTATTCTGCATTCCACTCCTCAGAAGTTGCTGCAGTCTCAGTATATTTATCTTCGTAATCAATTTTCTTCTGAACAGCATTTCCTCTTTTCAGTCCATCAATTTGGCCCATCCATTTTTTCCATGCATTTGCAATTCTAGCTTGCTTTGATGCATACATAATTTCAGTAGCTTCTGATTTCTTCATTGCTGCATTGATTACAGATAGAGAAAGATCCCTCATGTCAATTTGCGCTGGACGAATGGTGTTGATAATATAATCTAACTCAGTGCTGATGGTGTGTTGGTTGGTTGTTCCAGGAAAACCGAAAACCATTGTGAATTCATCAACTTCTCTTGGTTTTAACGAAATTGGGAGGTGGTGAATTGGGGTGTAAGGTTTATTGCTTTCGTTATAATCAGCAGGAATATTGTTTTCATCAGCATAAATTCTAAATACTGCAAAGTCTCCAGTGTGTCTTGGCCAAACCCAGTTATCTGTATCTCCTCCAAATTTACCAACTGTTTTTGGTGGAGTTCCAACTAATCTAACGTCTCTAAAAGTTTCTTTGATCAATAAAAAGTAACTGTTCCCAAAATCAAAAGGCTTAATTTCAGCTTCGTAATGTGTTCCATCGAGAGCATTGGCCTTAATTAAGGCGATATTCTCCATTATTTTTTGGTTGGCCGCCGAGCCTTCTAGATCGTCAACGCCTGCATTTACAAGTGTGGTTACATCCTCTATTCTAACCATTCGAGTTGCAGTAAGACCAGGGTTCTTAAGCTCTTCATTGAGACTTTTTGCCCAAAAACCGAATTTTGCAATGTTGTTTTCAATCGTTGTATGTGAGTAGATTTGCGAAAACCCACAGTGGTGGTTGGTCAGTAAAAGTCCTTGGTCAGAAATAATCTCTGATGTACATCCACCACCAAAGTGCATAATCGCATCTTTGATACTTGCATTGTTGGCATCATAAATATCCTCTGCGCTAATCTTCATTCCCATGGCCTTCATATCAGATTCAAAAGCACCAAGCAAGGTGGGAATAAGCATGCCTTCTTCGGCACGAGAAAATAAACTAAAAACTACAAACAAAAATATTGTACTAACTTTTTTCATTACCTAAATTTTTATTAGGTTGTAAAGATAAGAAGTGTAAAGAATTTTTAAGGTTCTTATCTGAATAAAGATTTAATTTTTACAACTTTGTAGTGTGGAAGTATTGAATTTTATTTTTCGAATTGGTGTAATATTAGCTGTTTACAATTTTTTGTGGTGGTTAATTATGCTGGCGGTGAACTTGTTAAGGGGTGGAAGGCCTAAGCAGTTGTTTGAAGTTTATTTAATTAAAGCAGTTCGTTATCTTTTTTTAGCGGATGTCGTTTTTCTGTTTACTGTTTTACAGGCCGGGGATATATTGGTGTTGAATGACTTGCTTATCGCAGGTTTGATCTTGTTGATCTATTTTGTAGGTAAAATTCAGTCTAAACAACACCGACAGTCTTTCTTTTCAGTAAGAGGACAAGCCAATATCCCTGGAATGGGGGATTTGTTCAATCGATTAAAACCTACTTTTGATGTACGTTATGAAATTGCTGTAGTGGTTTTGGCTTTGGTGACTTTCTATGGTTTTTACTTTATACCTGAACTCGCGTCTAATGCGATTTCAAATTGGTTCTTAGACAGTATATTAAACATAGAAGATACGCCAGTCTTCGGATTTGTATTTAAAGTCATTGGATTCTTTTTCTTGGTGACTGTACTCATGAAAGTCCTAGGAGGATTAATGACAATATTGACGGGAGGGAATCGTGTTGCTCCTGAACAAAAAGATGAGGATGATCATTTTGATGATTTTACGGAAATCAAATAGTTTCTCCGAGCGATCTTAGGATGGACTCAATTTGTAAAGTGACCAGCTCCTCGTTGTCGTTATTGATGACAAATGAAGCTAATGCTTTCTTTTCTTCATCTTTCCATTGGTTTTCCATGCGTTTTAACACCTCTTTGCGTGTTGTTTTGTCTCTATCTATGACGCGTTGAATGCGCAATTCTTCTGGAGCTGTGACCAAAATAGTGTAGTCAAAATCTTTGTAACGCCCAATTTCAAAAAGAATTGCTGCTTCGTTGAATACAAGAGAAGAGTCTTGTCGGTTACTCCAGTCTTCAAATTCCTGACGAACAGCTGGATGAACAATGGCATTAAGTTGTTCCTTTAACTCTTCATTGTTGAAGATTTTATCGGCTAAATACTTTCGATTGAGTTGCTTGTCGATGTAGGCCTCTTCTCCAAACACTTCTTTCACTTGTTGAATAACGTTTCTATTATTCACCATTAAAAGTTTTGCCTCAGTGTCAGAATCAAAAACTGGAAAACCTATGACCGTTAAAATTTTAGCGACAATAGACTTTCCAGATCCTATTCCTCCTGTAATTCCTACTTTAATCACCGGCTTATATCTCTTCTACTTCAATCATTTTGAAAGGCAATGGAATAATGGCTTGATAATCTTCTCCAGCTTCCTCCATGTCTTCATCATCCTCTTCAAAGTACCAATTTACCTTGACCTCAGTTCCATTTCCGTTAATGCCTTCTAAAAGTTTAAAAACATCAAGAATACATTTAGAAGATGAAGTGTTGAAATATTCTAGCTTAACATCAAATATCGTAACCTCTTTTGGAGATTTACCATATTCCTCTATCCATTGGTTTATTGGCTTGTAGAATTCAACTGAATTCTCAGGAATTGACCTCCCCTTTAGTTCTAAACGCCCTTCGTTGGCATTAAAGCTAACAGCAGGGGTTTTTGGTGTGCCTTCTAGATTAATATTTTCCATTTTTTTAACTAATTAATTTTAACATTTAAACAAAAGAAACTGAACTTGTCATCTATTGGCAGAAATGCGTATTCAAGCTTGTTGCCCGATTTTCTTGCGATGTCGATTAAGCCCAGTCCTGCGGTTCCCTTGTTGGATAATTGCCCGTGATTCAACACAGACTTATACATCTCGCGGAGCTCCTCTTTATTTAATTTATTGATTTCTATTATTTTTTGCTCCAAACTTTTGGCCTTGTCTCTGTCAATGTAGTTTCCTGTCTTGACCTCGTAGTAATCATCTTGTTTAGCGATCATCAATAAGGCTGACTTCGAAAATAAAGAGTCTAAATCTTGGTCTTTGTTGGTGTTGGTGTCTTCGTTGTGATGATATAGGTTCTGAAGACATTCAACTAAAACATTGTAAACTTTTTTTCTGGTTCTTAGCGATTTCTCTAAGGCTCCTAGTTTGGATTCCATAATTTGAAGCACCGATGAAAGTAAGTCAGGTGTAACAACCCCCTTAAATGATAGCATGGTGTTTTCACGCTCCATTGTTTTATACAATTCATAAATATTCTTTAAGGGCATTATTTAGTGCTTAAATCGGTATTTGATATGACAAATATATACTTTTGTTCGATAAACACAACCTAACTACATGTTTTCTTTGAGATTATGTTATTTAATGCAACATGATTGCAGGTAAACATAAAAATAGGTACATTTGTGCCTTTGAAATTTTAAATCTAAGATTATGAGCATGACAGAACGTAAAGAAAAGTGGTTTGAAACTTGGTTTGATACTTCTTATTATCACATACTCTACCAAAATAGAGACTTCGTTGAAGCAGAACGTTTTATCACCAATTTGTTGGCTTTTCTAAAATTACCAGCAGGTTCTAATTGTCTTGATTTGGCATGTGGAAAAGGACGGCACTCTGTCTTTTTGAATAAACATGGCTTAAAAGTAACGGGGGTAGATTTATCAGAAAACAGCATTAATGAGGCAAAACCTTTTGAAAACGAAACTTTGACATTTGATGTTCACGATATGAGAACAGTCTATAAAAAGAATGAATATGATACCGTATTTAATCTTTTTACCAGTTTTGGTTATTTCGACGATTATGAAGATAATCTCAAAGTGCTGAATTCCGTAAATGAAATGCTTGTTGCTGGTGGTCAATTGGTGATCGACTTTATGAATGCTGATTTTGTATTGGATCACTTGGTAAAAGAAGAGGAGAAGACCATGGCTGGAATAAAATTTCATATTACGAGAAATTATGATGGGAGTCACATTTTTAAAAACATCCATTTTACTGACAAAGGGAAAGAATTTAATTTTCAAGAAAAAGTTCAAGCCATCAAAAAGGAAGAATTCGAAGACTTGTTAGAAAAGGCCGGATTTGAAGTGCAACATGTTTTTGGAGATTTTTCCTTGGCGCAATTCGATAGAAGCAAATCAGATCGCTTGATCATCATAGCAGAGAAAAAATGACATTATTATGGGGAACATTACTTCTGATTAGTTCGGTGCTTGTTGGAGGGGGAGTGGTTGTGTTTTTACAAAACTTAAACCGCGGTAAAATCATAAAGGTTTTATTATCGCTCAGTGGGGGTTTTCTTTTAGCCATCGCTTTTATACATTTTATTCCAGAAATTTATGCACACGGATCAGAAGGCGTCGGATATTATATTCTTCTGGGATTTTTAGTTCAATTGTTTCTTGAGTACTTCTCTGGTGGAATTGAACATGGGCACATTCATGCGAAGGATACAAAAGGAACTATTCCTTGGTCCTTATTTATAGCGCTTAGTTTTCATTCGTTTTTTGAAGGTATGCCATTGGCTGCTGAATTTCTCGGTGAGGCAAGCGAGCATGTTGTTGAACATGTTGGACATCATCATCACCATTCAAAGGGAGAAGGGGTGCAAGGATTGTTGTTGGGGATCATTTTACATAAAATCCCTGTGGCCATCGCTTTGATGACTTTGTTGCTGGCTTCAGGATTTAAGGTTTCAAAAGCTTGGGGCGTATTGTTTGCCTTTGCATTGATGGCTCCGTTAGGGATGATTGTAGGTCATTATGGTGCCAAAAATGCATTCTTTAATTTGGAAATTATTCTTGCTGTAGTAGTAGGAATGTTCCTGCATATCTCTACAACGATTATCTTTGAATCAAGTGAAAATCATAAATTCAACTTCATAAAACTCGTTAGCTTGTTGGTCGGTGTTGGTCTTGCGGCACTTGCAATTTAGCCTTCACAAGCAGAACAGTTTGCTTCTCCAACGAGTTGACCCTTTTCATTGTATTTATATTTGCAACATGCATTAAATCTTTTTGCTAAAATAAGTTTTGCTCTTCGTATACGAGCCTTTACATTTTCTAAACTAATATTTAAAGTAGTGGCCACTTCTTTTTGCTTCTTCCCTTCAATATATACAAGTTCGATCGTTTCCTTGTAGATTTTTGGGAGTTCGTTGATGAATCTGTCAAAGCAACACACTTCTTGATGTTTTGAGAGTAATTCTTCTGGTATCAAGCCTTTTTGTTCTGCATAGACAGACTCCTTTTTTATATAGTTGATGATCTCATTACGGGCGATTTGAAAAACCCACGATTTGGCTTTATCCTTATTTTTTAATGAAGGTAAATTATCGTGGATTTTTAAGAATGTGTTCTGAAAAATATCATTAGCGCTACTTTTTCTCTTTACCTTCTTAAGAATGAAGAAGTAAAGTTCTTCGTTGAGTGTACTGTATATCGCTTCAGTTTCCATTTTTCAAAATAAATCGTGAATAATTAAATTGATTAACAGCATTCGCATTTGCTGCATTCGCATTTTCCGCATGGACAATTGTTTTCTAAACAATTCATGCAGTTACAATTTTGACATTCGCAATTTGTGCATTTACATGTATTCATAACTTCTTGTTTTTATTGTTCATTAAGTAGACCAACAAACAATCAAAAAGATACAAAAAAATGATCTTATATTTTAAAATAGTGTAATTCGATAATTAAATCATGTTTAAAAAGAAAAAGGGGGACTGCTGTTTATTGCTTTATGGGGAAAAGATCTCCTTCAGTACATAGTTTTGCTCTAATGATTCTCTTACATGAGGCGTCTACCTTTTGTTTAAAGTCTGAATCTGTTCTGTATTTTTCTAAAATTTCTTCATGTGCTTTAGAAGCGTTTAGTGGCATGAGTAGAATGTCAACGCCAGCGTCTATTGCTTTAACGTTAGCGCCTTTGATTGTTGAAACACCAAGCATGTTCATGGCATCTGTAACAATGAGTCCTTCAAATTTCAGGCTGTCTCTTAAAAGATCTGTTACAATTTCTTTAGAAATTGATGAAGGAAGTCCTTTGGTGTTATATTGTGTTTCATTTTCCACAGCGATATGTGCAATCATAATACTCATAACTCCTTGTTCGATAAGTGGAGGGTAGTTTTTCACTTCCTTCATTTCACCTTTGATGTAAACTAACTTTTTGTGGGTGTCACCTTCAACATATCCATGACCAGGGAAATGTTTTGCAGTAGCAATGATATTGTGTTTTTGTGTTTCTTGAATGAAGGCATTTGACCAAGGAATAACGCTGTCAGGAACATGGCCGAAACTTCTCCAACCAACAGTTTTGTTAGGCGACATGTCTACAACAGGGGCGAAGTTGTAATTGATGCCTATTTGGTTAAGGTCTTTAGAGATCGTTTTTGCCACCTCTTCAACTTCTTTGATGGTTTTTAATGTATTGGCTTTTTTTACTGGAGTTGAGTTCTTGATTTTTCTATTCACCAAGCTCGCTTCTGCGTCTGCGCTATATAAAAAAGGTAAAGCGCCTGCTTCTGAATTCCAGTTGTTGTATTTCTTTACCCATTTTGTGAATTCTGCTTTATTACCATTAAGTAATAGTAGTCCACCTATTTTTTTGTCTTTCACCAATTGATCGATTGTGCTTTCTGTCTGACCGTATGGTCCAATCGCCGGCATAATTAATTGAGCCACTTTTTCTTCATCAGATAATTGATTGAAGTAATGGCTTACCTGTTGGTCAAGTTTTGTGTTGTTGGAATAAAAGTCCTTTAAAGCAAAGTCTGTATTTTGTCCAATCGCTATTTGAACAAAAAGAAGACTAACCAAAGTGGTAATTTTAATAATGTGCATTTTTAATTCTTTAATTATGAATATATAAATTCTATGTTGACTTCAATTTCCGGAGCAACACTTTTAGCTACTGGACAATTTTTAGCAGCATTTTGAACTCTTCTTTTTTCTTTATCGTTCCAATCATTGCTGCTGAGGTCTAAGCTAATGTTTAACTTTCCTACTCTTCGTGGATTGTCAATCATTACTTTTTCAACATCACCTTCGCACTTCTCAAAAGTCAGACCATTTTGTTCACAATATATACCAATTATTGTAATCATACAATTGAGATAGGCTGCGGCCAATAAATCTGTAGGGGAAAAACGAGTCCCTTTCCCATTATTGTCAACAGGAGCGTCTGTCTCTAAAGTATTGCCAGATTTGAGGTGTGTTGAAGATATTCTTAAATCTCCAAGATAGGATGAACTTATTGTTTTCATAGTCCTTAATATTTGCTAATTTTGTAAGATCATTTATTAGTTACAAAAATAGTGTTTTCACTTCAATAGAATAAAGTATAGGTGGTCATATATTTTTATCGACTGAAAATAAAATTAAAATATTGCGATGTCAGTAATTAAAGAAGTCAAGCAAACCAAAATACAAAAGCCAAAATGGTTACGTGTTAAGTTGCCAACAGGAGAGTCTTATAGACATGTTAGAAAACTTGTAGATGAACACAAGTTGCACACGATTTGTGAAAGCGGAAGTTGTCCTAATATGGGGGAATGTTGGGGGGAAGGAACGGCGACCTTTATGATTTTAGGAAATATTTGCACAAGGTCTTGTGGTTTTTGTGCTGTTCAAACAGGTCGACCAGATGAGGTTGATGTTTTAGAGCCTGGCCGAGTTGCGAACTCTGTGAAATTGATGGAGGTGAAACATGCCGTATTGACTTCTGTGGATAGAGACGACTTGAAAGATGGAGGGGCGAATATTTGGGCGCAGACTGTTCGTGCCATCCGAAAACAATCACCAGGAACAACATTAGAAACGTTAATACCTGATTTTGCTGGTAAATGGGAGAATTTAAAAATTGTTACAGATGTGGCTCCTGAAATTGTATCTCACAATCTGGAAACGGTAAGGAGGTTAACCAAAGAAGTTAGAATTCAGGCAAAATATGACAGAAGTTTAGAGGCTCTATTTAGGATTAAGAAAGCGGGAATGCGAACTAAATCCGGAATTATGTTAGGTCTTGGAGAAACCCATGAAGAGGTCATAGAAACAATGGAAGACTTAAGGTCGGTTGGGGTTGATATCATTACATTGGGTCAATACCTGCAACCAACTCCAAAGCATTTACCAGTTGCTGAATTTGTTACACCTGAACGTTTTGAAGAATATAAACAACGTGGAATTGAAATGGGCTTCAAGTATGTTGAGTCTGGTCCATTAGTAAGGTCTTCTTATCATGCTGAAAAACATATATTTGATATGGATTTGGCTGATCATGATTAGAGTTGTATATTAATGGTTAAGAATTGCAACTGGTTAATAATCATTGACCGAATAGTGTTGTATTTTTACGAAAGAATAAATTGGTGTTAATAAATATTAAAACTTAATTTTTTTTACTTATTTTAGCGCCTTATATATGGATGTGAAACCGAATGTATTAAAATGAATATGAAGAGAAGTAAATTGATTCTTGGAGGAATAGGAGTAGCGGCATTATTGTCAACTACGCTTTTTGTGTCTAATAATATTGGACATGAAGAGGAAGCAAGATATAGTCAAGATAGAGGTTCGTTGGCGACTCAAGCAGGGGCAAACGGATATTTAGAGTGGCTTAAAGGAAAAATGATTGACCTTGAGACTGGAGAGGTGATTGAGAGTGAAAAACTCAATGCTGTTATTCAAAACCACAAGATGAATCAAACAAAAGCCATTACTGTTGAGTGGTCAGAACATGGTCCGGATAATATTGGAGGTCGTACAAGAGCAATTCATGTAGACCATACTGATGAGAATATTATATGGGCAGGAGCTGTTTCAGGTGGATTGTATAAATCTACCAATAAAGCCAATAACTGGTCACGTGTAGAGAGCTTTCCTGGAGGGCAGTTTATTTCTTCAATTGCTCAAGATGCAGGAGGGAATATTTATGTTGCTACTGGTTCTGTAGATGAATCATGGACAGGAGAAGGATTGTTTGTTTCACCTGATGGAGGGGAAACATGGCAAGTAGTTCCAGGTACAGAAAACTTACCAAGAGTAAATAGAGTAGCAGCAACTCAATATAGTTCTAAAGTCTATTTTACGCATAACGCAGGTTTGATGGAGTATACTTTTGGAGGAACTATCCAACCAGCAGCTTCTTACACTTCTAATGTGGGTTCAAAAACACTAGCTTACGCTGCAGATGGATTAGGGCTAGTAGTTGGATCGGTAAGTAATGAAACTTGGTTCTCTCCAGATTGGGGAGCGACTTTCCAAAAAGTATCTGGTTCAGGATTAATTTCTCAGTCAGGATTCGCACGTATTGAATATGCGATTTCTAAAAAGAAACCAAATGGTTTATATTCTATTTATGCTGCAACTACAACAAGTAATAATGCAGGACAATGGATTTCATTGGACAATGGTGCAAGTTGGCATAAACACACACCTTCAACAGGAGCAGATGTTGGAAATGGTGTGATTGATTACCGAGACCAAGGAACATATAATTCAGTAGTTTCGTTTGATCCAACGGACGTGAATCGTGTTATTGTTGGGGGAATTGACCTTCATACTTGGAAAAAGCAAATTGATAACCCACCTTCAGGAGGTTGGAGTAAAATTTCAGTTTGGTTTGCAAATCCGACAAGTCCATTATACGTACACGCAGATAATCATGAATTAAAATGGAGTAGCGATAATACTTTATATATTGGTAACGATGGGGGAATTGGTGTTTCCTTAGATAAAGGAAATACTTTCTACCACGCAAATAGAGGGTATAATGTAACACAGTTTTATGCTATAGGACACGATAGAAATGGTGCTGTAATAGGTGGAACTCAAGATAATGGTACATTATACAATGACCATAAAAATGGTACTTACCAAGAATTTAAACGTATTGGTGGTGGTGATGG
The DNA here is from genome assembly GCF_947504225.1 of Brumimicrobium ulvae. GTDB lineage: Bacteria > Bacteroidota > Bacteroidia > Flavobacteriales_D > Crocinitomicaceae > Brumimicrobium > Brumimicrobium ulvae. The sequence continues at coordinate 27,669 of NZ_CANNGT010000001.1, forward strand.
TTTTACTTCGGAGATTTCATTTTTTAACCCAAATGTGATTTTTACAAGTATTTACTATAACTCGATGAGTAGAAGTGGAGATGCTGGAGAAAACTCAAGTGCTTTCACTCCTGCATTTGGAGCTGGTTATGACCCTGTAGGAGTACAAGGAGGTCAACACCCATTCCATACACAGTTTCACTTGGCTGAATACTACGATACCAATTCAGAAGATTCAGTTATTTATATTCCAAGAGCAAGTTATGAAGTTGGTGATACTGTAAGAGTACCAAGTTTAGCTACTGGTGATACAATTCCATACATAACTCCAACTACAATTCATTACGATGATACATTGATGTATGATCCGGCTTTAACGACAACTGAATATGAAGTTGAAGACGCAATAACAGGTGCGATATATGACCTCGGAACAAATTCATATACTCCATTCCCTTCTGCTTCAGGAACTACGCCACCAACTGTTGGTGATACAATAGAAGTGTTTGTACAAAATGGTCCTGATACAGTTGTAGTAGCTGCGGTTACCGCATACGACTTTTACTTTGGTTCAAATGCTTCAGGTCCAGGAGTAATTCCTTTTGGTCGTGACACAATGCGCCTAGGGATTCCTTGGGACACGCTTACAGTTCAAGACCCATTCCAATCATGGTTTGTATTTAGTACTGCTAAAAATGGTGGTGAAGTATGGGGAACGCGTGAAGCAACAAGATTGTCAACTGCAAATCCTAAATGGGTTCGTTTGATTGATGGTATTGGTGGATCGGCTGGTAGTTTAGATGTAGCTTTCAGTAAAGACTTAAACCATATGTTTGTTACTGCTGGTGGTGGTGTATATCGTTTGGATAGTCTAGGTTCTGTTTATGCTTCTGATCCAGACTTTAAAAATAAATTGCATTTAGATGATGGTGCTTCAGCAACAACAAAGACTTTAGTTTCTTCTGGCAGCTTCTCAGGTATTGGAATTAATCCTAATAATGCAGATGATGTAGTGGCGGTTCAAACATTTGGAGGAAGCGTTTATAGATCTTCTAACGCAACTGCTGCTTCTCCAACAATGTCAAGTGTTGGATCACAAAGCGGATTAGCATTCTATGATGTAATTATTGATCGTGATGACAGTAATGTCTTGTTTGCATCAACTCATGTAGGTGTTTCTATGTCAGAAAACGGAGGTGCAACTTGGACAGACGTTTCTTCACCACTATTTGCGGGTGTTCCTGTATATAGATTGCGTCAAGCATGGAGAACATGGGATGAAGGAAACAGAGTTCCAGGTGAAATCTTTATTGGAACACATGGTCGAGGAATTTGGTCTACGGATGCTGTACTTAGTGTAAACGAAAGTGATGCGTTAACACCAAAGGAAAAGGTGAAAGCATTCTCATTAGAGATTTACCCAAATCCAGCACGTTTCAACTCTACAATTGTTGTTGATATGAAAGAAAGCAAAGCGCTTGACATTCAATTCTACAATATTTCAGGTAGACTTGTTAAACGTATCCGTAAAACAGATGCGCATGTAGGTAGAAACGAAATTGGATTCAATGTTTCTGACTTGCCGCAAGGAACATACTTAATCAGAGTACAAAGTGGTAATCAAATTGAAAACACGAAGTTTGTGAAAATGTAAGCACAAGACTTAAAGATATTAAAAAGCCCGATGTTATGCATCGGGCTTTTTTTATTTTTAAAGGCTTTTCAGAACGGTTTTGCGGTGGCAAGACTAAGTTGCTGATAGTTTGATAAAAAGTCGCCTATACCTTAGCTAATTTAAACTCTGGTGAAGGGAAATAATGCTGGACTTCTGATTATTCAATACCAAGTCTTTCTGGTCTTAATCTTATTCTTGGTTGTTATTACTTATTTGGTTTGGTGTAAAGATGGCTTGAAAGTAATTTTGGATGTACTAATCCGTCTTAAGAATGAGATTCTTTAGATTAAGCGACATCTATAGCTTCAATTATATGGTTGTATTGAATTATTTTCTGTCTTTAGATAATAAAAAAGCCCTCCAATTTTATTGGAAGGCTTCAAGTATGATATCTGTGAAGGAATCAAATAGTCATTATGTCTTTTTCTTTAGCCACAATTACGTCGTCTATTCTTTTTACAAAAGCGTTAGTTATTTCTTGAATTTCGTCTTCAGCAGATTTTGCTATGTCTTCTGATAGACCGTCATTCTTTAATTCTTTAATATAATCCATTGCATCCTTACGGTTATTACGGATACTTACTTTTGCGTGTTCACCTTCAGATTTAGCGATTTTTACTAAGTCTTTTCTTCTTTCTTCAGTGAGCATAGGAATGTTGATGATCAACATTTCTCCGTTATCTTGAGGGGTTAAACCTAAGTTTGCGTTTATAATAGCTTTGGCGCATTCTCCCAAAATACTTTTCTCCCATGGTTGAACAGTTAATGTTCTTCCATCGAGGGTTCCAATATTCGCTACTTGACTTAATGCGGTCATACTGCCGTAGTAATCAACCAAAACACCGTCAAGCATATCAGGAGTAGCTTTTCCTGTTCTAATTTTACGTAATTCAGACGTTAAGTACGTTAAGCTCTTCTCATTTGAAGACTTAAACTCACTAATGGTCATATTAATCTCTTCTGTCATTATTTAGTTATTTAAACCATTGAATATTCATTGCAAATTTAATAAAGAAATATTTATGCGACAATAGTTCCTACAGATTCTCCCATTATTATTCTTTTCAGATTTCCTTCGGTATTTATATTAAATACAATGATTGGAAGATCGTTTTCTTTACATAATGTAAATGCTGTCATATCCATTACATTTAGCCCGTTAGCATACACATCATCAAAAGAAATGTTGTCATATTTCTCTGCAGTAACATCCTTTTCAGGATCTTTAGTGTATACACCATCCACTCTTGTACCTTTAATTATAACATCTGCATTGATTTCAATAGCACGTAAAGAAGCTGCAGAATCTGTTGTGAAATATGGATTACCGGTTCCAGCACCAAAAATAACAACCCTGCCTTTTTCAAGGTGTCTCACAGCGCGTCGCCTTACATAAGGTTCTGCAATTTCTTTCATTTCTATAGCAGATAGTAGACGTGAATCTATTCCTGCTGTTTCTAATGCTGATTGAAGTGCCATTGCATTGATCATTGTGGCCAACATCCCCATGTAATCACCATGCGTTCTGTCCATTCCACCTTCTTCTGCCTGTACACCTCTAAAAATATTCCCTCCACCAATTACGATACCTAACTCTACGCCTAAATCTGTAATTTCTTTAATTTGCTCTGCATATTTTGTCAATCGGGCATTGTCTATTCCAAACTGCTTATCTCCCATAAGTGACTCACCACTTAATTTCAACAGAACTCTTTTATACTTCATGGTTAAGAATCGTTATTCGTTTATAAATTTCATGCAAAATAAGACAAAAAAAAGAGAGAAACAATGTTCTCTCTTCTTTTACTTTAAATATTGATTAGCTTAATGAAAAGCGTTTAAATTCAGTAACCGTTAGACCTGATTCTACAGAGTTCAAGAACTTTTCTACTGACAATTTATTGTCACGTACGAAGTCTTGGCTCAATAGTGTGTTCTCTTTAAAGAACTTATTTAGTCTTCCTTGTGCAATTTTATCTGCCAAATCAGCTGGTTTTCCTTCTTCAATTGCTTGGGCTTTTCCAACCTCTAATTCACGATCGATTACCTCTTGTGCAATACCTTCTTTCTTCAAAGAAATTGGGTTCATTGCAGCAACCTGCATTGCTACCTGTCTTCCTGCTTCTTCAATAGCTTCTCCTTCTTTATTCAATCCGACTAATGTAGCCAACTGATTTCCTGGGTGATTGTACGCTATAACTGAAGTTGCTGAAATTTTAGCAAAATTATTTAAATCTAATTTCTCTCCAATAACACCAATTTGTTCAACGATTTTCTCGTCTACAGTTAGTTTGTCATTGTATTTTAATTGTTTTAATTCATCAACAGATGCTACGTCGTTTTTGATACCAACCTCAAGGATTGACTTTACGAAGTTTTGGAAATCTGCATTTTTCGCAACGAAATCAGTCTCACAGTTGAATTGGATTATATATCCAGTTCCTCCATTAGTTTCTGCAAAGATAAGACCTTCTTTTGCTTCATTGTCTCCACGTTTTGCCGCTACTTTTTGACCTTTTTTACGTAAAAAGTCAACCGCTTTTTCCATGTCTCCATCCGCTTCAACTAAGGCTTTCTTGCAGTCCATCATTCCTGCACCTGTTTGTTTTCTTAAGTCATTTACCTGACTAGCTGTAATTGCCATAATATCTATATTACAAAAATTATTATTCTGATTTATCTTCGGCTTTAACCTCAGACTTCTCTTCTACTTTTGTTTCTTTTGAAGCTTCTTTTTTCTCAGCTTTTTCACTGTCAGCTTTTGCTTTTGCTTCTTTCTTTTTTGTTTCTTCTGCTTTCTTCTCAGCTTCTTGCTTAGACTTTGCAGTCTTACGCTCTTCTAAACCTTCTTTAATTGCATTAGTAACATAATCCATAATGATTGCCACTGATTTAGAAGCATCATCGTTTGCTGGGATTGGGAAATCAACCAATTTAGGGTTTGAGTTCGTATCCACCATAGCAAATGTTGATATCCCTAAACGAACTGCTTCTTTTAAAGCAATGTTTTCTTTCATTACATCAACGATAAAAATAGCTGCTGGTTGACGCGTCATGTCAGCAATAGAACCAAAGTTCTTTTCTAACTTCTCACGTTGTCTTGTGATGAATAGCTTCTCACGTTTCGATAGTGTATCCCACGTACCGTCAGTTTGCATCTTATCAATAGAAGTCATCTTACGAACTGACTTTCTAGTTGTTGCAAAGTTAGTTAACATCCCACCTGTCCAACGCTCTGTAACGTAAGGCATGTTGATCTCCTTTACTTTGTCTGCAACAATTTGTTTTGCTTGTTTTTTTGTAGCAACAAATAAAATCTTCTTTCCTGATTTTGCAATTTGTTTTAATGCTAAACAAGCTTGCTCTAAATGAGCGATTGTCTTATTTAAATCTATTACGTGAATACCCTTTTGCTCATCAAATATGTATGGAGCCATTGCTGGGTTCCACTTTCTTTTGAGGTGACCAAAGTGTACACCTGCATCTAAAAGTTCCTTAAAATCTGCTTTTTTTGACATTTTAATTTTTTTTCAAGTTTACGTTCCTTTAGTAATCAATGATAGAGGGTTCTTTCGAAAAGTACTCCACCACTTGGATACTAAACAAGCGCCAAATAAAGTTTGTGTAAGATTAACGTTTCGAGAATTGAAACTTCTTACGTGCACCTGGTTGACCTGGTTTCTTACGTTCAACCATTCTTGGATCACGTGTCATTAAACCTTTTTCCTTTAATAAAGGCTTGTACTCTTCGTTAACTTTAACTAAAGCACGAGCGATCCCTAAACGAATGGCTTCAGCTTGACCGTTGATTCCTCCTCCTTGTACGTTTACAACTACGTCGTATTGACCAGTAGTCTCTGTTACAGCAAATGCTTGCTCAACTTTTGTTTGTAAAATCGCAACAGGAAAAAATTCTTTTAAATCACGTTTGTTTACGGTAATGTTCCCTTTTCCAGGTTTCATGTAAACACGCGCTACAGAAGTTTTTCTTCTTCCTAATGTGTTAATAATTTCCATACTCACTATTTGATTGATTCAAGATTAATCGTTTCTGGCTTTTGTGCAGCATAATCATGCTCAGTACCTACAACCACCTTTAGGTTTTTGTATAACTGACTACCTAGTTTGTTCTTAGGTAACATACGCTTTACAGCCATTTCTACTAAACGCTCTGGACGTTTTTCTCTTAATTGTTCGGCAGTTAATGAACGCTGACCTCCTGGAAAACCTGTGTGACGAATGTATGTTTTCGTCTCCCACTTGTTACCGCTTAAACTTACTTTCTCTGCATTGATAACAATAACATTGTCACCACAATCTGCGTGAGGAGTGAAGTTTGGCTTGTGTTTACCACGGATAAGTTGCGCTACTTTACTTGCCATACGCCCTAGCGTTTCGCCTTCTGCATCAACCAACAACCACTTCTTTTCAGCGTTTTCTTTATTGATAGAGACAGTCTTGTAACTTAATGTATCCACTTCTTTAATTTTAATAAATAAGACAATAATCCCAAAATTTGGGGATGCAAATATATAACTTAAAGATTTGAATAACAAACACACCTTGAAAAGATTTGTAAATTATTTCTGTGTGTACTTTGGTAGCGCTTATATACTAATCCTAAATGTAGGGTTTTATTTATAATAAGATCATAGTCTTGAGAGTTTGTTTATATTTACGCTTCAATTATTATTAAGTTATAAATATATGTATAATCGTTTTGTTTTACTCTGCCTAGCATTCCTTTTAACAACAGTTTCTTCGGCGCAAAAAGACCTCACTCTTGAACAAGCTGTTCTGGGACAGTATCAACAGTTTTATCCTGAACATATTTTTGGATTTGAATGGATTAAAAATCAAAGTAAATATTCTTATTTAAAAGGTTATCAAACATTAGTTGTTGGTGAAGTAGGAGGAGAGGAAGAACAAATCATGCACATTCGTGAGTTGAATGAGTTATTGGATATTCAATTCTTTTATTTTGCAGGATTTAAATGGAAAAATGAGTCAACTTTTGTCCTGAATTTTAATGAAGTTGTGGTTACCTATAATATAGAAACAAAAAAAGGGACTAAAGTTGAACTTCCGAAAAATGCTGAACGCATAAAATTTAATGAAGATTATTCTCTCGTTGCTTATACACGAGATAAAAACTTGTATTATTCACCTGTTGATTCTTTTGAAGAAATTGAAGTTACGAATAATATAGATTTGAATATTGTTTCAGGTCAGGAGATAGCAAGAAGTGAAATGGGCATAACTGAAGGGATATTTTGGTCTCCTTCCGGAAATCGTATCGCATTCTATCAAAAAGATGAAAGCAATGTTCATGATTACCCTTTGTTGAACATCAATGATTATCCTGGGTCTCTAACCTCCATTAAGTATCCAATGGCTGGTCAAGATAGCGAAAGGGCTAGAGTAGGAATATATTCAATCAAGAATAGGAGCACAGTGTTTATTTCAACTGAACATGGAGATGAAAATTATTTAACAAATGTGAGTTGGACCCCAGATGATCAATTTATTTTATTGGCAGAAGTTGCACGTTCGCAAAAGCACATTTGGGTCCAGAAGTACAATGTTCAAGGGCAACTTATAAAAACATTGTTCGAAGAAAGTTCGGATACTTGGGTTGAGCCTGAGAAGCCAGCTTATTTCCCTTCTAAAAATAGTAATGACTTTGTTTGGGTTAGTGAAAGGGATGGGTTTGATAATCTATACTATTATTCTATTGATGGGGAGTTGAAAAGACAATTAACAAATAATAAATTTATGTTGAAAGAGGTTGTTGCTGCTCATCATGGAGAAATATTTTTTACCGCCACAGGAGAGAACCCTCTGAATACATTGCTTTATAAAGTAGATCTTAAAGGAAGACAAAATTTAATTACAAAAGAAAGTGGTACACATAGCGTAAGTGTGAATTGTACCGGTGCTTTTGTTTTTGATCAATTTTCATCTCATGACATTCCTAATAAAGCGTTAATTAAGAGTGTGAAAGGGAAGGAGTTGAAGGAAATGGTTGTTGCAGATAATCCACTTGCTGAGTATGGATTGTCAAAAGCTGAAATTAAGACTATTCAATCTAAAGATGGTGTAGAGTTGTATACTCGTTTAATTAAACCTAAAGATTTTGATTCAACGAAAAAGTATCCAGTTCTCATTTATGTTTATGGAGGACCACATGCACAATTGATCACGAATAGTTGGTTGGACGGTGCTAGTCTTTGGATGCACTGGATGGCGAATCAAGGATATGTGGTTTTTACATTGGATAATCGTGGGTCAGGAAATAGAGGAGTAGAATTTGAGCATGTAATCCACCGTAATTTAGGGGTGGTTGAACACCAAGATCAATTGGAAGGTGTGAACTATTTAAGTCAGCTAGATTATATAGACACAAGTAGAATTGCTGTTCACGGTTGGAGTTATGGTGGGTTTATGACCGGAACAATGATGATGAAATCGCCAGGCGTTTTTAAGGTTGGTGTTGCAGGTGGTCCGGTTACGGATTGGAAGTTTTACGAAGCAATGTATGGAGAACGTTATATGGATACACCTGAAGAGAATAAAGAAGGGTATGAAAAAACCAGCCTCTTGAATCAGGCGGAAAATTTAAAAGGAGATTTATTGTTGATTCATGGAACTTCTGACCCCGTAGTGGTTATGCAACATAATTTAGCTTTAATAAAAAAGTTTGTAGAACTAGGGATACAGGTAGATTTCTTTCCGTACCCTATGCATGAACACAACGTTAGAGGAAAAGACAGGGTGCATTTAATGCAAAAAGTACTAGATTACGTGTTGGAGAATAATCAATAAGTTATCACATTGATAGCTGCTAAAATCAAGACTTGATTATGTCTAATATGTAGAAGCTACTCTTTTCGGAATGCAACAAAACTGAATTTAGTGACATTATAAGGTGTAATAAATATATTGAATTAATGTAAAAAACGTCCCGAAGAGGACGTTTTTTACATTAATAAGTAGTTATGGTTCATTAAGTTGACTTAAAAATTGTGTTAGTAATATATTTTTCGTTGTTTTGTAAAGAATTTACTACTACTACATTATGAAATACATTACTACTCTCGTTTTATTAGTTCCTTTTTGCCTGTTTGCGCAAGAACATCAGTACAGTTACAGTTTTTCTGGAGAGATGGATTCCATCTTTGTTGAGGACTTGTCTCTTCAAATTTCTAAAATTGAAGGGGTGAAAGAAGCAAAAGGTCGCTATAAAGTTGAAAAAGGAGCAGGTGAGATTTTTATCTATACCATAGAAAGTAAGAACGAACACAATCAAACTCCTTTCTCACCAACAAAAGTCAAAGAGATTTTTATCAAGAATAGGCTGACGCCACTTGATTTTAGAAAGCTGAATTAATTATTCTTAATACCTACTATTTATGAAAAGCATAGTTTTTTCAATAGCATTTTTCATGTTATTTACTGTTTGGGCTGCTAACACTGCAAACGCTCAAAGTGATGGTTGTTCTTTTGCTCCGAATTTACCTGTAACATCAACATGTACTTCTCCAACTATAGGCTCTACAACAGGAGCTACACAAACCATTCCAGGATGTGCAGGGAATGCAGATGATGACGTGTGGTATACATTTGTTGCAACTTCAACATCCCACCAGATAAGAGTGACCTCGAGTATTGGTTTTGACGCTGTTTTACAAGTTTTTTCCAACACTTGTTCTTCTTTAATCTCTTTAGGTTGTACCGATAACGGAGGTTCTGGTCAACCGGAGATTTTTAATTACTCAAGTTATGTTGTTGGTCAAACTTATAAATTAAGGGTGTATCATTATGGAACAGGTTCAGGTTCGGGAGATTTTTCAATTTGTTTGACCAATGCGGCGACCCCACCATCAAATGATTTTTGTGGAAATGCAATTCCGCTAGCAGTGAATTCATCATGTTCATTTCAAACGTTTTCGAATATAGGTGCGACTCAGTCTTACCCAGGTTGTTCAGGAAATGCAGATGACGATGTGTGGTTTAGCTTTGTGGCAACAAACGCGGTTCAGCAAATTCAGGTCAACCCTATTTCTTCAATGGATTTAGTTGTGCAATTATATTCTGGTTCATGTGGCTCTTCTTCTTTAATATGTAAAGATGATGCATTCACAGGAGGTATGGAGACAATAAATGCTGTAGGGTTAACACCAGGACAAACTTATTACTTTAGGGTTTATGACTATTATTCTGGAACAACAGGGAATTTTGAGGTCTGCGTAAACGGATCCCCAACAGCGACTCCTACAAATGATAATCCTTGTTCTGCAGTAGCTCTACCAGCGGTGACGTCTGAATGTACTTATGCAACATTCACGAATGTTGGTTCAACAGCAACGACTGGACCTGGAATTCCTACTCCATATAGTTGTGCAGGAGGAAGTGGAACAAATCCAATAGGAGGGTTTAGCTCATCAACGGGTGATGTTTGGTTTTCGATTACAGTTCCTTCCTCAGGAAACATTAGCATAACTTCTCAACCCAACATTGGGTCAGGAGCCTTGACGGATGGGGTGATGGCACTCTATCAAGGTACTTGCAGCAACCTAACACAAATTGCTTGTTCAGATGATCATAATTACCCTGGAACTGGTCACGATAATTTACCTTTTATTGATGCTTCAGGATTGACGCCTGGAAGTACTGTTTATTTAAGGTACTTTGGTTTTGGAAGTTCAAGAGGGAAATTTGGTATATGTGTGAGTACCGCAAGTAATGATGATTGTGCAAATGCATTGTATATCTGTGATATTAATGGATACAAAGGTTCTACAGGAGCTTTTTATACAAGAGATCACCCTGGAAATATGCGTGCGAATGCAGAAGTGAATGACCCACCAGCTTATACTTGGACTCCAGGAACTAATCAAGGAGGAATCTTTGGCCAAGGAGGATACTGGGGAAGTGGGGCTCCTTATTTTGATGTGAGGATTGATAATAATTCTTGGATTAAATTTACGGCGTCAGCTTCAACAGCGACATTAAATGTTTCTATCTATGATTGCTTCGTAGGGAACTATCCGAGTGGAGGAATTCAAATGCAAATTTTCTCTGCCAACAACTGCGATAACTTTGTTCCTGTTTCTAACTTTGAGGAAAACAGCACAGGTTTTGTGATTACAGCAAATGGGTTAACAGTTGGAGATGACTATTATCTGATGGTGGATGGATATGCCAATGATATTTGTAATTATACCATTAGTGCAAATACAGGTGTGCTTTTCCCTAATATTCCGCCTCCACCTCCAATTTGTGCAGGTGCAAGTGTAACGTTAACTGCCCCAAATGGAGCAACTTCTTATGAATGGGCTCATAATGGCGCAACAACTCAGTCGGTTACTGTCAATCCAAGTGTAACGACAACTTATACCTGTGAGGTGTCTGGACTTTGTGATTACAAACAAACTTTAAGTGCTCAAGTGGTTGTGAAACCTAATCCAAACGTAACATTAAATACAGGAACTACAACTTCGGTGTGTGCTGGAGAATCTGTTACGATATCCGCAAGTGGAGCGTCTACGTATTCATGGAGCACGGGACAGACGGGAAGCGCAATAAATGTTGCTCCTTTAACGAATACAGTTTATACGGTGACAGGAACAACTAACGGATGTCAAGATACAGAGCAAGTAAACGTTGTTGTTAACAGTTTACCTGGACTTTCGTCTAACCCAACTGCAACAGCAGCAAGTTGTGGGGCTTCTGACGGTGCTTTAACTGGTGCTTCGGCAAGTGGTGTAGGGCCATTTACTTACCAGTGGACTTCAGGTTCTGGTACTGTGGTTTCTAATTCCTCAAATGCCAACAATATTTCTGCTGGATTATATAGCTTAACAGTTGTAGATGGGAATGGTTGTTCAAGAGATTTTGGACCTTATAGTGTCACCAATCCTGGTTCACCTGCCGCGCCTGTAATATCAGTTTCTGATAATGCAGTTTGTGAAAATCAGAATGTAAGTTTTTCTGTTGTTTCGCCCGATCCAGGAGCGAGTTATGAATGGTCAGGACCTAATGGATTTTCTTCTACCAATAACTCGTTTTCTGTTCCAATTAATTCTTTAACTGATGGGAATTATTGTGTTGTGGCTACAGTAGCCAATTGTGTAGGACCTTCTTCATGTGAGGTTGTTGATTTACTTCCACCTCCTTCTTTAAACTTGTCATCTAGTGTTCAGGATACTGTTGCCTGTTCAGGAAGTGATGTGAGTCTTACTGTGACAGGTGCGAATACTTATTCTTGGTCAGGGCCAAATGGTTATTCAGCTTCTGGAACTCCAGTTGTTATTTCTGGAATTTCTGAATCAGGTGAAGGATGGTATCAAGTGCAAGGGAACGATGGAAATGGATGTTCGGCTAATGACTCTATTTATGTGAACGTAGTTGGACTTCCAAATGCGAATGCAAATGCAAGTGAATCTTCTCAAAGTGCTTTTTGTGAAGGAACGGTAGCACAATTGTATGGTGAGGGTGGAGTTTCGTACCAATGGACAGGTCCAAATGGTTTTTCTTCAACTCAACAAAATACAGGTGTTCCAAACTTTTCTGAAGACAATACAGGAGTTTATACATTAATTGTTACCGATGCCAACGGATGTCAAGCTCAAGATACCATTAGATTGTCTCTTTCTGAGTTGGAAAACTTTAAAATCGTAAATGCTGATACTTCAGTTTGTCCTGGAGGAAATGTGACCTTGCTTGCAGAAGGAGCTGATAGTTATTCTTGGTTTGGTCCAAACGGATTTAATTCAACGGAAAATCCTGCTTATATCATTGATATTTCAATGGATCAAGCCGGAATTTATTATGTTGAAGGTTTAAATAATGAAGGCTGTTTTGGAGAAGACTCTGTAAACGTCGAAGTGATTGTTTCTAGAAACTGTTTATTCATTCCTGGTTTTACCTCTCCTAATGATGATGGTTTAAATGATGCCTGGGTGATTACTGGTATCGAAGCCTTCCCAAATGCTGTGGTTTATATTTATAACCGTTGGGGGAATCTTGCTTTCTCTGCCTCACCTTATGAAAATGATTGGGTAGGCCAAGTCAATGAAGGAGTGAATATAGGAGACGGTTCGGGTAAAGTTCCTCCAGGTACTTATTTTTATGTCATCGAATTGAATGACGGAATAGATGAGCCGCTAAAAGGTTACATTGAACTTCAATATTAATACTACTGTTATGAAATTGAATAAATATATATTAAAAGTCGTCGGCTTTCTGTTGATCATGACTTATGGTTCTACTTATACAATAGCCCAACAAGATGAACAATTGTCAATGTATAACTTTAATCCACTTTATTATAATCCTGCTTATGCGGGAAGTAAAAGTGCTTTAAGTGTGGTGGCAATGGGGCGTTTTCAATGGGTAAATTTTGATGGAGCACCAAATACTCAATTTGTTTCGGCACATACTCCTGTTTTAGGGAGGAGTTTAGGAATGGGCTTGACAATGGTTAATGATCAGGTAGGTTCGAGAAAGAGAACAGCCGTTTATTATAATGTAAGTTCTGGAATAAGATTGAATAACAATAATGATCGCTTGGCTTTTGGACTTTCTATTGGAATGGATGTGATGGCTTATGATTTTTCTGGATTGGATGTTCATGACGTTTCTGATCCTTTTTATGGACAAACGGTGTCTACTACAAAGGCAAATGTTGGTGGTGGAATCTATTACTATAATGATAGGTATTATGTTGGGGTTTCTAGTCCGAGACTTTTGGAACCAAAGGCGTCAAACACTGATGATATCATGACTTCTTTAAATCAGAGGCACTTTTTTATTACTGCAGGTAAAGTCTTTGACCTGAATAGTGTAATAAAGCTAAAACCAACAACATTGGTGAAAATCACTCCAAATAGTCCGTTGACTTTTGACGTCAATGCAAATTTTCTTTTTTATGAACGTGTATGGGTAGGAGCGCTGTATCGTTTTCATGAAGCTGTAGGACTTAATTTTGTGTATAATTTTAATGATTTTATTCACGTAGGTTACGGATATGATTTTCCAATTAATAAATTAATCAATCATCAAAGTGGTTCTCACGAAGTGCTTTTGCAAATTGATATAGGTTCAAAAAAGAACGTATTTATTTCACCTAGATATTTTTAATGATGAAGAAGTTTTTTCTATTGATCTTTACGTTTTTTCTGACGGTACAGGTTAACGCTCAACTTAAAGCAAAGTTGGCGGCTAAACACTTTGATAATTTGGCTTATTTTGAAGCTGCCCCTATGTACAATGAGTTGGCTGATAAGTTTTTGGCTAAGCAAAAAGGAAAAAGAGAATACGTGTTGCGAGCGGCAATTTCTAATGGTAAAATAGTAGAATATCGACGATCTAATAAATACTATAGTAGCTTGTTGAAACTAGATGTTAAAGCGTTGAATGAGAGTCAGTACATGGATTATATTGATCAGCTGAGGATGTTGGAAGCCTACGAGAAATCTGTCGAGGAAGCCAAAAAAGCATTGACACTTTATCCTGAAAATAAATATTTTAGACTTTTGAGCGCTGAAGGGGATGACCTTAATGATATTAAAAAGATGGCGAAATTTAATCAGGTGGAGGCAATGCCTTTTAATTCTGATTTAGGTGATTTTGCACCGATTTATTTTCAAGATGGGTTGGCTTTTACCACAAAGTCTTCGGATAAAGGTTTTCTTGCAGGAAAATATGCTTGGGATAATTCCTATTTCACCAGTATGCTTTATACAGAACAAGAAGAGGGGGAATGGAGTAAGCCGAAACCACTTTCAGGTGAATTCTTCTCTCGAAAACATGATGGCCCCTTGGCGATAAATGCAGATGGAAATAAATTGTTGTTAACGAGAAACCTGAGTGGTAAAGAACAAAAAGAAGGTGTTCGCTTCTTGTCTTTGTATGTAAGTGGAAAGGATAGAAATGGAAAGTGGGGACCGCTAAAGCCTTTTCCATATTCTGTTAAGGAATCAAATACAGGACATGGATGTTTCTCCTTAGATGGTAATCGTATTTATTTTGTTTCTGACCGAGAGGGAACTTTAGGTAAAACTGATATTTTTTATAGTGACTATAAAATGGGGGAATGGCAAGAACCTGTAAATTTTGAAGCTGTTAATACAGAAGGAGAAGAAATGTTTCCTTTTATTAGTAAAGACAATAAATTGTACTTTGCTTCTAACGGACGCTTAGGGTTAGGCGGCTTAGACATTTACTCTATTGATTTGAATAATGAAGGAAGTCAGCCTGTTAACCTTGGTGCAGGAATTAATACTGCTGCCGATGATTTCGCTTTGATTGTTGATGAGACCCTGACAAAGGGGTATTTCTCCTCTAATCGAAAAGACTTCATCGATCGTGTTTATAGTTGGGAAAGAACTTCTCCTGAGATTAATTTAAAGGTGAATGTCTTGGTGAATTATAAGGTGAAAGAACCTATGGTAGATCAAGAAGTTCTTTTGATTGATGTACAGGTAAGAGACACTTCTGTTTTGATGACCAACGACTTCGGTGTGTTGGAAACAAAAGTTGATTTCGGGAAAGAGTATGAGATTAAGGTAGAGAAAGAACTGTATGAACAAGACGAGAAAGTTGAATTTAGTACTTTTGGAGTGTTCAAAGATACCAATTTGGTTCAGGAGGTATTGATGAATCCTACTTTTATCATTGCTCGTATTCATGTAATTAGAGAAAGTGATAAAAAGCCAATTTACAATGCTGCAATCAGTATGTATAATCCTAAAACCAAGAAAGATACCATGCTTTATACTGACGAAAATGGGTACGTAATTGGTAATGTTGATAGACACAGTAACTATTGGGTAAGGGCATCCAAAAAAGGATTCCTTGATAATGAGGCCTCTTTTTCAACAAATAACTATAGTGATAAAGAGGTCGAGCTTGAATTAGCTATGGTTAAAATTAAAAAAGGGGAAGTCTTTAAATTAGAGAATATTTTCTATGATTTGAATAAGGCAACATTAAGGGAAGAAAGTCGCGTAGCATTAGACAAGTTAGCAGTCTTCCTTATTGCGAATGGTGTAAAAATAGAGTTAAGCTCTCATACTGATTCACGTGGATCTAAAACGTATAATTATGACCTCTCTCAAAGAAGAGCACAAGCATGTGTAGACTACTTGGTGAGCAAAGGTGTGCCGAAAAAATCGATCATTGCAAAAGGGTATGGTGAGACCAGATTGGTAAACCGCTGTCGTGATGGTGTGAAATGTTCAGAAGAAGAACACCAAGAAAATCGTAGAACAGAGGCTGAAATTCTGGAAGTAGAGTAGGCTTGTTTATTAAAAGGTATAAAAAACGGCAATCGATTCGATTGCCGTTTTTTTATTGTGTATTATTGAAGATTACCTCAGCTTTATTTTGTTTAAATGCTTTGAAATCAATTTGACCTCTTCAAGACTTGGGGTTTCATTGATGCAATCAATTGAAAGTGACGATATGCTTTTCTGTAATTGATGATAAGCCATTTTAACCATTTCGTTGTGATCAAACGCCAAATCAGGAAGTTCTTTTAGATTGACCCATTGTGCTGTTTTAGCATCGTCATTGGCCTTTGGGGTAATGTTGCTCTTGTTCATTAAAAGGTAATGGGCAACAGAAACAACTCGAAATCTAGGATCTCGTTTTACTTCTCCAAAAGTATGAAACTGTTTCATAAAACTTATGGAGACGCCTGTTTCTTCCTTTAATTCTCTAACTGCAGCTTGTTCGGGTGTTTCGTTGTCTTCAATAAAACCACCTGGTACTGCCCAGCTTTTTCCATTGGCGGATTTTTTACGTTCGATAAGCAAAAGGTATAATCCTGAGGCGTCGAATCCAAAAACCACTGCGTCTGCGGCTAACTTTATATTTTGTTGAATACTCAAAGCGAATTGTTTAATAGGTCGTGTGAGGATACTTTTCAAGTGCTTTTTCTAGGCAAACCAAAGCCATTTCTAGCTCTTTTTTCTCTAACACATAAGCAATGCGGGCTTCGTTCTTCCCTAATCCAGGTGTAGCGTAGAAACCGCTTAAGGGTGCCATCATCACTGTGTTTCCTTCGTAAGAGAAATCTTCTAAAAGCCATTGGCAAAAGTGTTCCGTGTCTTCCACTGGGAAGGAGGCAACAGCATAAAAGGCTCCTTTTGGTTTTGGACAATATACACCTTTGATTTTGTTTAATCCATCTACCATGATGTCACGACGCGCAACATACTCTATTGTTACATCGTCAAAGTATTTTTGTGGCGTTTTTAAAGCTCCTTCTGCAGCAATTTGTGCATAAGTTGGGGGAGAAAGACGTGTTTGAGCAAACTTCATCGCTCCTGCAATAAACTCAGCATTTCTTGAAATGAGCGCTCCAATACGTGCGCCACACATTGAATAACGTTTTGAAACGGAGTCGATCAATACTACATTGTTCTCAATCCCTTTTAAATTCATTACAGAGAAGGGTTTCGCTCCATCATAACAAAACTCTCTATAAACTTCATCGGCAAAAAGAAATAAATCGTGCTTTTTAACTATTTCGCTGAGCTTTTCTAATTCTTCTTGTGCGTATAAGTAGCCTGTTGGATTACCAGGGTTGCAAATTAAAATAGCTTTCGTCTTTGCAGTGATCTTGTTTTCGAACTCTTCGATTGAAGGTAAAGCAAACCCATCTTTTATTGATGAGGTAACTGGCACGATGTTGATTCCAGCAGCTGCCGCAAAACCGTTATAGTTCGCATAAAAAGGCTCGGGAATAATCACCTCGTCTCCTGGATTTAACCCAACAGAAAATCCAAATAATAACGCTTCTGAACCTCCAGTTGTTACGATGACTTCGTCTGAAGTTATTTGAATGTCATTTTTTGAATAGTATTCTGCCAAGCCTTTACGGTAGGACTCAAACCCTGCGGAATGAGAGTACTCTAAAACTTTTAAATCAGAGTTCTTAACGGCGTCTATTGCAACTTGTGGAGTCTCAATGTCTGGTTGACCTATGTTTAAATGAATAACATGTTTTCCTTGTCTTTTTGCCTCTTCTGAAAATGGAACCAACTTTCTAATTGGCGAAGAAGGCATGCTGATGGCTTTTAATGATAATTCTGGCATATTTTCTGTCTGTTTTATTTGACCTCAAAAATAGTTAAGACTAATTGATTTAGTTCAATAATTTTAGGAAAGATTATCCAAGTACCTTTTAGCGTGTATTGTGTTTTCAATGTTTACCTAAGGAATTGAGCCTAAAATAAGACCTCTAATCAATAAATGTTCATCTTTTTCCAACCCTTTAACATGTTTGTGCGTCTTACTTTGTAGAAGATTTCTTTTTTGGACTGACTTTTGTTATTCTAGAATTAATCTTTATATTTGACTATTAACAAAATAAAACAATTGCTTATAGGAACATTTTTACTCTAAAAAACAGAATTACATTTTAAACAATAGTTAATCTCTAAACTGAGTAATTATGAACTTATCTAAACTAGAAGATAAAGATTTAATATCTTTATACATTAACGGGCAAGAAAAAGCATTTGAAGTTTTATTGAATCGCCATAAAAACAAGATATACAACTATATCTACATGAAGATTCGTGACCAGGCTTTGTCACAAGATATATTCCAAGAAACATTTATTAAAGTAATCAATACCTTGAAAAAAGGCACTTACAATGAAGAAGGTAAGTTTTTGCCTTGGGCAATGCGTATTGCACATAACTTGATGATCGACCACTTTAGAAAAACAAACAAGGTGAGAATGATCTCTGAGTCAAGCTCTAGGTATGAAGATTTTACCATATTTGATCTCCTTGAAGTGCAAGACAATAACGTTGAAGACGATATGATTTACAGTGAGTTAGTAAGTCAAATGGTCGAGTTGATTGAACATTTGCCAGATGCTCAACGCGACATCTTGAACATGAGAATTTTTAAAGAAATGTCTTTTAAAGATATCGCCAAAAAAGAAAACGTGAGTATCAATACTGCTTTAGGAAGAATGAGGTATGCATTGATTAATATTCGAAAGCTAATTGAAAAACATAATTTAGTTACTCCTCTTTCATAAATCATACAAACTCTTGATTCTATTGTTGTTGAACTTTGTTGGCTTCAACAGAACTTTCGAATAAGTTTTAAACCTTATTTAAAGCCTCATCATTTTTTGGTGAGGTTTCTCTATTTAGAATTTAACCCCCTCAGTGTTTTTTATAACGAAACAGTGGTTAGGTAAGCCGTCTACGAGCACTGAATCAGCTTTTGTGGATATGATTTTTACTGGAGTTTCTAGTAATTTATTTTCTGCGAAAATATATACAGAGTTGTTTTTTATAGCAGTTTTTGGTAACGATGGATAGTGCTTGCTTTTTTGTTTTGAGTAAACAATCTGTACTGTAGAATTTGTAAACACACTTTTTTTACCTGTGAAAGTAAAGTGAGTTTCTATTGAAGCTGAATCTGAAATTTTTGTTCCTGTTCCTTTGAACTTTCCTGTACCGATCGTGTCCTTGCTTGGCCCAACAAAATAAATTTCTTGTGATTTTTCTAACACATTGACAAAGTCTATGGGGATGTGCGCTGTAACCTGTTGTGAGTTATGTTTAGCTAAAGTTAATAGTGATTCGTTTTTCTTAACCATAGCACCGGGTCCGATAGAACTCTCTAAAATAAAACCATCAAAAGGTGCTGCGTATAAATATCCTTCCGCTTTCTGTTCAAGCTTTTTCGTTGAATAATATTGGGTGTAGATGTTAAGTTTGTGTAAGAGATTTTCTTCTTCCTCAAGCCTTACTTTTGGTAGTTCTGGGAGGGGAAGCGTTCGGTCAATTTTGTGTTCAAAAGCTTTCCATTTGGCCAGCTCCTGTGGAATTTGTTCGCCTATTTTTGTGAGCGATTGTTGTACGAGATATTTATAGTTTAATCGGGCAATTAAAAGTTCATACAGTACCTCTAGTCGGTTGACTTTGATTAAAATTTCATTTTTTTTAAAAGCTGTTCCAGGTGTGAGTGAACGATTGTCGTGGTCTATTCTGCCCTCGACATTCATTTGTACTACAACTTCTTCCGTGTTGTTGATTATGCCAAAAAGCATTGGGGACTCAATATCTGGACCCGTTTTTACTTCCATTAATTGGAATTTTTCGATTGGGTTTTCGTCAGAAGATTCGCTGATTTCTTTCTCTTTTTGAACATTTAAAAACATCACCGAAATTAATCCAAGAAGAATTACCGTTATTCGAATGATCGTTTTTTGATGAGATTTCATTTTGAATGTATTCGTGTGTTATGTAAACAAAATTAGTAGAATTCCCTGGTTATCCTAATAAAATTTAGTCCCTTAAAGGAATCTATTCTGTTTTACTCCTTAACTGTTCTTGCGATATATAAACAAGGACTAAATTTCGTTCAAGAGCCAAAAATTCTACTCCATGTTTTTTTTGATTTTTTGGCATTTTCAGTCATAAATACTCAGTAAGCGCCTTCAGATGTTAATAATCTTGTTGAAAAGGTAAGTTTTTTTCTTGTTGAGTTAGCGCCATTACTATTTACCTTTGTATATAAATTAACTTCAGATCAGCAATATGCTTAGTACAATATTTAAAAAGAAAGTTTCAGACGAACAATTAGCCAACGTTTTTGTGAACGGAATTCTAGAGGTTATTGATAAAGGATTTGTAGAAGTTAAATCGATTATGGAAGAAGATCCAGCCTTCTCAAAGAAACCAGATTTATCCCAGGCATCAGACGGTCATTTTGCAATGATTGTTATTGTTGGAAATATGGAGTCTGTTGGTGAATTTTTCTCTTCAAGTCAACAGCGCAATATCGAACCTTTAGTTTTTACACGATTAGCAGAATCATTTCAGATGGATGAACATAAGTTTAGAGGATATTTCAAAGAATATTCTGATTTCATGGCCCGCGTAAATCATCCTTCAAAAGTTACTTTGTACAGCATGTCAAAAGCGATGTTCCATAAGTACAGGTTGAACCAATATCAAGACGATTACTTTAAAAGTATGGATTCTCCAAACCCTTTATTCTTAAAAAGAATGGATGAAATCATGAAAAACTTTCTTTGGAATTGGGAAGCTTTCTTTAAGCGCTACAAAGTACAAATGTAAACCTCAGCTTATTTCCGCTGAAAATCTCCATTTCTCCAAGAATTAATAAACTTACTCCATGCAGCAGGGTTCAATAAGTTATTGATTGGTGTTTGTCCTTGCGTGTAGATTTGAGTTTGTCGCTGCTCTGTTTGCCAGTTGTATGACAAGCTTCCATCGGTTGGTACACGAGCTGCAACAAAAGCTAAGCTTTCACCAGATAATTGTTTTTGAGCTCTTCTTAACGCATCGTCGTATGGGTCCATCTCAACAAATGCACGGGCAAATTCTTCTCTAGATGGCCATGGATAAATATCTACTTCTGGAAGTAATAAAGTGTCTGGCGTCATCACATGTATTATGGAATAACGTACTTCTTTTAATGAGTCAGGTACGATATATGAGCTGGTTTTAAATCCAAACGCGTTAAATAGGATCGTATCTCCAGGTCGGGTTACAAAACTGAAGTAGCCATAGTAGTCTGACATTGTTCCTTTTCCTGTTGTTTTGTCAACAATTGAGGCGTAAGATACTTGGTCTAAACTGTCGGCAGAAACCAACACTCCAGAAAATTGAACCAACTTCCTTTCTTCTTGTGCTTGAATTACACCAGTGGATATGAATAAAAACGCAACGATAAAATATATAAATCTCATAATCTTAGTTTATCATCTAATAATACAAAAATAAGTGCAATATGTTTATGTTTCAAATGTTAAAATAACCTTTGAAACTCCTCTTTAACTACTTTTATCGCTATTTCTGTAGGTAATTCATCCAGCTCACCAACAATTTCAAAGATCTTGGAGCTTAGGTCTGTTGCTGTAGACTTTTCATCCATTTGTTGAGCCGCAACGTTGATGATTTTAATGGTTTCTTCCTTGCTTTTTTTAACCATCTCCCAAGAAGAATTAGAAATGAAAATCTGTTGTGCTACATTGTGGTCAAATTCGTTTCGAATGTTGCTCAGTAACTCAGTCTGTAGTGCAATTGCACTTTTGTTGGTGTTGTGTAAACGCATGATTAAACTATGAGGGTTGATGCGTTCCAACAATAAAACTATTCTTTGATAAGCATCTGCTCTTGGCTCTAAGAAGAATTTTTGACGTTCTTGTTTGAGTTGAATACTCATGTGTTTTAAATCCTTTTCGTTGTTGTTCTTTATGAATGTGTAAACAACAAAAGCTACCGCAAGTGCTGGTATTAACGCGACAATAATATAAGTAATGTAATCCATTTTGTAAAGTTTCTTTCTTCAAATTTAATAGTGTTTCCGTAATATTCGATCATTATTAATTTTTAATTTACTATTTCAGTTAAAATTACCGCAATGAGTAGTTTTTAATTATTTTTGATGAATGACTTAGGTTTCTGATTTGAATTGAGTCAAACAAAATTTTAATATTTTGCTTTTGAAAATGTAAGCCTGAAAATAAATAGCTGTTATTTAGTGCTTTATTTTTAATTACAACCAACGCAACTCAGTAAATACCGTTATAGAGTTAAGAAGTAACTACATGAAACACAAAATATTTATTTTTATGGCAGTCCTTTTGGTGAGCATGGCTTGCCGAAAAGAGAAGACTAATTGGACAAGCGATTGGGTTGTTCCTATCGTTAATGACTCTTTGTTAATTAAAAATTATGTCAATGATTCTACTTTAGACATTAACTCAGATCAATCTATTCAGGTCATTGCTGATAGAACTTTGCTTAACCTTGATTTGTCTGAATTGATTCAAATTCCTGACACTTCAATTGTGCAAACTTTTGCTATTTCATTTGCTTCTCTTGAGTTGTCTCCTGGATTTACCTTTATCGATGAAGTCAAAGAACACGAGTTTACATTTGATGATGTTGTTTTGCGTGAAGCAAGAATAAAATCGGGTAAAGCTTTTATTCGCATCGAAAACCCAATTCCAACGAAAGGAATTTTTACCATTTCATTACCTGGTACAGAAAAGAATGGACAGGAATTTTCTCATACTGAAACTATAGATGGAGGAACTATTGTAGAACCGGGTGTCGGATTCATAACATTAGACCTTTCTGGATATACGATTGACATGAAAGGTGTCGACGGTGATTTGTACAATATGCTGCGGTCAAAAATGAATGTAAAAACAGATCCGAATGGACCAACCGTTACAATTACGGATCAAAATATTTTCAGAACTAATGTTGAGTTTAAAGGCTTGGTTGTGGATTATGCAAAAGGATATTTCGGAAACATTACTTTTTCTGATACGACCACAGTTAATGTGGATGAATTAAGTAATGTTGTTGGAGGGGCAATTAATGTTGATGACATTAATTTAGATTTAATCATTAGTAATGGTATTGATGTAAGAGCACAAGGAAATATCTCTTTGTTTGAAAGTGTAAATTATTCCAACAACGTGGTGGCACTTAATCATCCTTATTTTGATCAGAACTTAAATTTGAATCCAGCAACCGGACAATGGCAGTCACTTACTCCTTCAGAGTTGTATTTCACCTTTGATAATTCCACGGGAAACTTGAAGGGGTTTCTCGAGAATTTAGGAAGTACATATAATGTAGGATATGCTATAACGCTTAACCCATACGGGAATACTTCAAACGGAAACGATGTTTTGTATCCTCAAAGTGATGTGAAAGTAAAGTTGAAAGCGAATTTCCCGCTATTGGTTGGAGCAGATGACTTAACTTTACAGGATACTTTTGCTATTGATTTTAAAAATGACAACAAGTTGCTGAGGGTTGAGTCTGGAAGGTTTATTCTGAAGTCAACCAATACTTTCCCTTTCGGAGCAGAAGTGCAATTGACCTTGCTGGATAAACATAAAAATACATTGAAAGTTTTAAATTCTAATGGGAAGATTTCTCCAGCATTAACCAATGGAAATACAGATGGACATATTCCGATTGAAGAACAAATTGAGTTCGTAGTTGACGAAGCCGCAGCAGAGGCTTTAATTGATGCAAAATACTTAATGGTTCGTGCTCAATTTGCAAGTACTTATTTGAATAATAATGTTGTTTATTCGAATGCTGCACTTAAGTTTTTACTTTCCAGTCAGCTAAAATTAAAAGCTAATTTATGATTTCTTTGCGCATTAAAATGGTGTTGCTGACCTTGGCACTTTGTACTTTTGAATTCCTGAATGGACAAAGTTTATTGCCGGTTATGTATGATTCTACTCTTGCAAATCATCAAGTGAATGTTGTGGGGAACTTATTTCAACACAGCACGCGATTAAACAATGAACTTTCAAGAAAATTTATTTTTGGAGGAACAATAAACGATGAATTGAGTCAAAAGGTTTATGAAAATCAAAGCGATTACAATAGAGTAGGTTTTGGCGGGCATATTGGCATAGAGTATAGGGCACCAAATCAAATTTTTAAATCTAAACCCAATTGGAGTTGGATGGTGAATGTCTCAAACGAAGTACATGGTGCAGGAGAATATTCAAATGACTTATTTGGATTGGTTTTTATAGGAAACGCTCCTTTTTTAGGAGGTAATGCTAGTTTTACGAATGCTTCAGGACGTTTTGAGCAGTTTTTAAGCATTGGTGGAGGAATTCATGATCGAAAAACAAAATCTTTTTTAACCCTCAATGCGATTCTGCCACAGCAGTTTTTTGAGTTAAGTGTAAATAGAGGAAATGTTGCTTTTAGTGAAACAGGAGATCAAATCGATTTGAGATTTGAAGGAGAGGTGTTGAGGGCCAATTCATATGCCTATTTTAAAGGAATGGGGGCAGCTGTAAATTTTGACTTTAATCTGCCTTTTGGAAATTCTGAATCATTTAATGGTGTTGTGAGTGTTGTAGGTAGAAATTTGGGAGCTTATCAAATACATAATGCTGACTTTATTACCATAGATACAGAACAAAGCTTTACTGGTTTTTCATTAAATGAATTGTTGGAAGAGGAAGGAGTGGAAGCCTTGAAAGATTCCCTTAATGTTTCAGAAACCAATAAGTCTGAATTTAAAATGCTACCTGGTTTTCTTCAGGTAGGAAAGGTTGTGTTGGCAAATTCTCCAACAAAAGTACAATCTTTTTTTGGAGTAAGAATGTATACGAATAGAGTGTATAGGCCTTTGATCTATGCGGGAGTTCATTATCAACCTATTAATCAATTCTCTGTTGGCGCTCAAGGTTCCTTCGGGGGCTATGGGAATTTTAGGTTGGGATTATATGCCAACTATGTCACTAAGCAGCTCCTTATTGGGTTAGGAACTGAAGATGTACTAGGCGCTATTTTTGGGAGCCAATATGGTCATTCAGGATTAATAAGATTAGCATGGAAAATCTAAGAAAAATTATATTGTTGTTGATTTTTGTAACTCCTTTTATTGGTGTTGCTCAGATTCCTTTTTTTAAGAAGTTTACTAGTGGTCCTTTTGATCAAGGAAATGGGATTACACAGTTGCCAGACTCAAGTTATGCTGTAACAGGAGCTTCTGGAGGCTTCGATGAAAATTCAGGACAAGCTTATCTAATGCTGATCGATAGTGTGGGGAATCATTTGTGGACGAAAAACTATGGTGGTACTGGTGACGATGTGGGTGTGCGTGTTATTCACGTGCCTGGTGATGGCTTTTTTATTGCTGGATACACGAGTTCAACACCAAATGCTGATTTTGATTTTGTACTTTATAAAACGGATGAAACAGGAGAACTACAATGGGAAAAACGCTATGGTGGATCGGATTGGGAAAAATTACACGACGCAAAACTTTTAGCTGATGGAGGGTTGATATTGGTGGGACAAACTGAGGGACTTTCTACGGATGGTGTTGATATGTTCCTTGTTAGAACAGATGCTTTAGGAGATACCCTATGGACCAAAACCATTCAGTCTCCTGAAGATGATGTAGCCTACGCTGTAGATACTATTTCTAGTACCCGAATTGTTGTAGGGGGTGACATGGGAGATGGCGGTGTCCTTAAAGGAATGCTCGCTAGTTTTAATGTTGATGGAACGCAAGAATGGATTAAGTTTTTTGACCAAAGCGGAATCACTAGAGTGAGAAATATTGTTGTGTTTGAGGGCCATGTTTTTCTATTTGGAGGTCTTTATAATAGTGACCAATCCAGGATTGATCGTTGGCTAGGAAAAGGAGATTTTAACGGTGATTATGTTGGGCATTGGACGCATCCTTATCAAGAAGACGCTATGGTGACTGCTGGAACGATAAGAGATGCCTTTTCTGTTTACTTAGGTTTTCAGACAAAATCACCCGAATTGAATCCTTTCCAAAACGGGAATGATGTTTTTACAATGAAATTTGGTGCTAACCTTGTTTATATCGGAGCTAGTCAAAACTTCTCAGCGGTTGATGAAGACATTATTCATCAAATGATTACTGCAAATGATGGTGGAATTGTTCTGGTAGGGACTGTAAGCGATGACGGGGTGAACCCGTCTTTGGGTACCGATATTATGGTGGCCAGAATTGGTCCTGGAGATGAGGTTGTAGTAAGTCCTGACACAGGTCTAGACTTCGTGAGTTTACAAGAGGAGAAAAAATCCATATTGACTGTATTCCCTAATCCAACAGAGGATTTGATTTATTTTTCAGATAATGTAATAGGAATGCACTACGAAATTTTAAATTTTCAAGGCCAAGTAGTTCTTGAAGGAGTCATTGAGAGTACAGTTTCATTGCATGATCTTAATTCCGGAATATATGTAATAAAGGTACAAGACCAAGATCAACTGTGGACAGGGAAAATCATTAAAAGATAAGGATTACCACTCGTGTGCTTCGGCCTTAAACCATTTGTCTTGAACACGTAGGGTTTGCTCTATTACATCACGTACACAATGGTGGCCGCCTTTGAATGGTGATTGGTAGTCTGCAATCTCCTTAATTTCAACAGCGGCATCTTGGGGGCAAGCGGCAACGCCTACCATTGACATGACATTGTAGTCTGGAATATCATCACCCATGTACAAAGTAGTATGGTCCTTGAAATTATATTTCGCCTTAAGTTCTTCGTAAACTTTCACTTTATTCGATGCTTGAAGTACCACTTCTTTGATTCCTGCCGATAATAGACGATCTTTTACTGCTTTTGAATTTCCGCCGCTGATGATAAAAATAGTATAGCCCATTTTTGCGGCATATTGCAATGCATACCCATCTCTAGAATTTAAAGTACGAACAGCTTCATTGGTGAGAATGTTTACTCCACCATCTGTTAATACGCCATCAACATCAAAAATAAAGGTGTTGATGAAAGGTAGTTTTAATTTGTAACTCATGATTTTTTAATTTCTTTTTCTATTAATTCGCTAAACAGTCGATAGAGTTGTTGGGTCTCAGGACGAGTGATGTCTTTTAAGTGTTTTTGAATGATGGATTGATCGCCTCTAGTTGCCGGACCTGTCTGTGCTTCAATTGGCGATAAGGTTTCAAGTTTAGCTACCGTTTCTTGAATGAGTGGTTTGAGTAAATCAAAATCTAAATGGTGCTCGATGAGGTGCTCTTGAGCCAAATGGTACAAGAAATTTGTGAAGTTATTCACCATTACGGCAGCAATATGAGTATTGTACCTGTCTTGTGAGTTGGCAATAAGCACCCTCGAACTTAAGGTTTCTGCTAAGGCTTTTAATTCCTCTTCGAATGTTTTTGTAGTTGCCTCAATTAAAAAAGGAACAACTGAAATATCAACATTTCTATATTGACTAAATGTTTGTAAAGGATAAAAAACTCCTAAATTTGATTTTTTAGGTAAACTTTCTAATTGAACACTACCAGAAGTGTAAGCTATTTTAACGTCGTCAGAAATTGAAGAAACTATTTCAGAAATAGCAGAATCTGAAACACAGATTAAAGCTAAACTGTCTTTTGAAATCTTTTTAAGATCATCTATAACGTCCGAATTTAGCTTTTTAGCAAGATTTTTGGCTTTTGTTATATCTCTTCCCCAAACCCCGTTTATAGAATGTCCAACGCGGAATAATTGTTGGCCTAATTGATGGGCAACTTTACCCGTTCCAATAATTACAATATGTTTTTTTTCTATTTCCATGAAATGATGAAATAACAAAGCTTCAATTGGTCCAAAATTAACATTAAAATGATTCTAAATTAGCAAAGCTTTCTTAGTTTTGTAAAGTAAAATAAGAAAAGACAATGTTAGATAAAATTTTAAGAGGAATCTTCTCGATGAAAATGATGGCAGTCAGTATGGTCATCTTCGCTGTAGCAATTGCTGAAGCTACGTTTATCGAATCTGATTATGGTACGCCAGCCTCAAAAATCGCAATATACAATGCCCTATGGTTCGAAATTCTTTTACTTCACTTATCCATTACTTTGATTGTAAATATGGTGAAGTACAAAATGTACCAAAGAGAAAAATGGGCAACATTCGCATTTCACCTTTCATTCTTACTCATAATAGTTGGTGCTGCTTTAACGCGCTACGTTGGTTTTGAAGGTCAAATGAGAATCGCAGAAGGAGAAACAACAAACGTGCTTTATAGTGCAACTCCTTATCTTACTCTAAAATCAAACGATTTAGTCAACCAATACACGCATCAAGAAAAACGATGGTTGTCAGAAGGAGTAGAAAACCCATTTAGTTTTGACTTTCAGCTGCCAAATCAAGATAAGATTAATGTAGAATACGTTTCTTATAAAGAAGGAATGGTGGATTCATTGGTTGAGGACAGTGAGAACGGAAGAAATGCTTTGGAATTGGTGATTCGTGGTAAAAATCATTACCTATTTGAAGGTGGACAAGATCTGATTGGGGGAGTGAATTTCGCTTTCGAAAATGAAAATCCTTCTATGCCAGGAGTGAAAATTACTGATGAAGGAGGAATGTTGTATATCGAGTCAATTAGTCCTTTCAAAAGAGTGGATATGATGTCTTTGTCTAAGGAAGACCGAATGAGTAACAATATTGACCCTAGCGCTGTTACGGAAATTCCTGCTGATACTTTGGTTCCTTTCTTTCCGAATCAATTGTATATGATTGGAACAGAAAGTCTGGTGTTTAGACAATACAAAAGAAATGTGGTAATGCGAAAAATGAAATCTCCAGATAAAGATGGAGGATTCAATTACCTAACCATTAAACTTTCTAATGATAAAGAATCTAAACTTGTTGAAATCGAAGGTAGTCCAACGCATATTCTACAAGAACACTATGTTCAATTTGCTGGACTCAATTTTGAAATTGGATATGGAGCAAAACCTATTCTATTGCCCTTCTCTGTGAAATGTAGAGAGTTCCAATTGCATAAATATCCGGGATCGTCAATGGCAAGTTCTTTTGCCTCTGAAGTGACGGTTATTGATTCAACAAGAGGAGTCGTGCATGACCAAAGGATTTTTATGAATAACGTTATGGATTATCACGGTTACCGCTTCTTCCAGTCAAGTTATTTCCCAGATGAATCAGGAACTGTTTTAAGTGTGAATTATGACTGGTGGGGAACAACAGTAACTTATATTGCCTATTTAATTATGACCATTGGAATGGTAATGTCAATGTTTAATCGTGTAGGAAGAATGAAAGAGTTGAATAACTTAATTAAGAAATCTAGAACAAACCGTTCGAAAATGATAAAGACCATTACTTTGTTAATTGGTGTAGGTTTAGGGGGACTAACTTACGCCCAAACAAATGAACATCCACATACAAATGAACATCCGCAAACAGAAGCGCATGTTCACGAACACGACCACGACCACGACCACGACCATGATCACGACCATGACCACGACCATGACCACGACCATGCTGAAGCACATGACCATTCAGCACATAGTACACCGCATCCTACGCCTAGAAAAATAGAGGTAAATTATTTATCAGTAGAAGATGCTGCCAAAATTGATGATTTGTTGGTGCAAGACTATGATGGACGAATCATTCCTTTCCATACCATGGCGGATAAACTGATGAGAAAGATTCACCACAGCGATAAGTTTGGTGAATACAACGCAGTTCAAACCATTATGGCTATGCATTTATATGGTCCTGATGGATGGAATGATATTGACTTTGCTTTTGTCTCGGTTAAGATCAGAGATGAAATCGGGACAGGGAAATATGTTTCGGTTAATGATATGGAGGACGAATTCGGAGTCTTTAAGTGGATGAAAGAATATGAAGTTGCGCATGGAAAAGCCGATGGTCAGAAAAATGAATTCGACAAGCAATTAATTAAATTAGGTGAACGCTACCGTTTATTGAAAGAGATATTTCAATTTCAACATTTGAGAATTATTCCTATCCCTGGAGATGATAACGGAACTTGGGTTTGGCCTTTCTCTCGCGATCTAAAAGACAAGGACCAAAAAGCAAATGCTTTAGCTACAAATCTTTTGAGAACATTGTTTTCTATATCACAAGGGGAAGCGACTTTTTCAGATGCCCAACAATTCCTTGCTCCACTCAAAGAACATCAGTGGGAAGAGTTGAGGAAATACGAGGCAGAGAACCCGCATTTAGATAAACTTACTCAAAGACATGTCGATGTAGAAATTGCTTACAACAAATTTAAAATCTTTGATAAAATTCAATCTTTCTACTTTTTATTCGGGTTTTTGTTACTGATTTTATTCTTCTTTAGAACTCTTGTTACTCCCACCCTGAAAAGTGAAGCGATAATTAAAAGAATTACTTTTATTTTAGTTGGAGGTG
This sequence comes from Brumimicrobium ulvae, assembly GCF_947504225.1. Classification (GTDB taxonomy): domain Bacteria; phylum Bacteroidota; class Bacteroidia; order Flavobacteriales_D; family Crocinitomicaceae; genus Brumimicrobium; species Brumimicrobium ulvae. The sequence goes on from NZ_CANNGT010000001.1 coordinate 58,085, forward strand.
TGGTGGTTGTTTTCCTCGGCCATGGTGCTGGATTAGGAATGCGCTGGTATATATCTGGGCACGCTCCATGGAGTGATGGGTACGAAGCGGTAATCTTTATTGCTTGGTCAACAATTTTGGCTGGATTGTTCTTTGTTAAAAAGAATCCTGCAGTAATCGCGGCAACTACCTTGCTTTCAGCAATGATGTTGTTTGTTACGGAATTGAATTTGTTGGACCCTGAAATTACTCCTTTACAGCCTGTATTGAAATCGTATTGGTTGATGATTCATGTGGCCATTATTACTTCTTCTTATGGATTCCTTGGAATTTCTGGAATTTTAGGATTGGTGAACATGATCTTGTATTTGTTGAAAAACAAAAAGAATAAAAAACGACTTCAAATGAATATCGTGGAGTTAACAGCTGTTTCTGAAATGGTGTTGATTATAGGTTTGTTTATGCTTACGATCGGAACATTCCTCGGTGGAGTTTGGGCGAATGAATCTTGGGGTAGATACTGGGGGTGGGACCCAAAGGAGACTTGGGCACTAGTCTCTATGTTGGTTTACGCAATTATTATTCACCTTCGATTTATCCCTTCCTTAAGTAGTAGATTCTTATTTAACGTATTAAGTCTTTGGGGGTATTCTGCAATTTTATTTACCTTCTTCGGAGTAAACTTTGTTCTTGTAGGATTACACTCTTATGCACAAGGAGAAGGGGTTGCTGAAACTCCAACTTCAGTGATTATTGCGGTGATTTTATTTGCAAGTTTTACTTTGCTCGTGACTTACAAGTACCTCATGGATACTTATGTTATTCCTAAAAGAATTAAAAATGGTAATGTATAACTTCAAAGTCAAAGATATCAATGGTCAACCTTTTGATTTAAACGAATTGAAAGGAAAGAAGGTAATGATTGTAAATACAGCTTCGGAATGTGGATTAACTCCGCAATATGAGCAGTTGCAGTCTTTGTATGAGGAAACCTCACGAGATCAATTTATGATTGTTGGTTTTCCGGCCAATGATTTCGGACAACAAGAGCCTGGAACTAACACAGAAGTAGCGGCATTTTGTCAAAAGAATTATGGAGTCACTTTTCCCATGATGTCCAAAATTGCGGTGAAAGGTGAAGATCAACATCCTTTATTTACTTGGTTGTTAAAAGAAAGTAAAAAGAATGGTGGAGCAGAGGAGGTAGCATGGAACTTTCATAAATTTTTGATTGATGAAAATGGGAATTTTGTGAAAGAGGTTCATCCCAAAATTTTGCCAAATGCTCCGGAAATTAAAGAATGGATCAATGGATAGAAAGGTTGATATATTAGCAATAGGTGCACACCCAGACGATGTTGAATTGGCTGCAGGTGGAACAATAATCAAAAGCGTACAACAAGGCAAGAAAGTCGCTATTGTTGATTTAACACAAGGTGAGTTAGGCTCGAGAGGAACTATTGAAACACGTTATGATGAAGCAGCAACAGCGGCGAAAATAATGGGAGTTATCCACAGAGAAAACCTAAAAATGGCGGATGGTTTTTTTGAAGCCACTGAAGAAAACTTGTTGAAGCTCATTACTGCTATTCGAAAATATCAACCAGAAATTGTATTGGCCAATGCGCCTGAAGACCGTCATCCTGATCATGGAAGAGGAAGTCAGTTGATTTCGAGGGCTTGCTTTTTATCTGGGCTTCTAAAAATAGAAACTGAATCAGATGGAGAAAAACAAAAACATTGGCGACCAAAAGTAGTGTACTTTTATATCCAAGACCGTTACCTTAAACCTGACTTTGTAGTAGATGTAACCGAGCAGAGAGATCTAAAGTTTGATGCTATCTTAGCTTATAAAACTCAATTTTATCAAGAGAATATGTCAGGTCCTAAAACACCAATTTCAGGTCAAGAATTCTTAGACTCCTTGGAAGGTAGATTGATTCAATATGGTAGAGATATCGGTGTGAAGTACGGAGAAGGATTCATTACTGAGCGTCCAGTTGGAATAAATGATATTACAAAATTTCTTTAATTTCTAATTTATTGGTTTTAACTTCATCCTTTCAAATGCTATAATTTAATCAGATGCAGGAGAGGTTGAATAAAAAAGTGCTGTTTTTGGCCAGTTGGTACCCAAGCAAGAAAAACTTGTCTTTGGGGAATTTTGTTCAAAAACATGCAGAAGTCGCTAATGACGTCGCTCATGTTGATGTCTTGTATGCTGTTTCAACTGATGAGGTGAATTCTGTCGAGATCTCAGATGAAGTGATCAATGGTGTGCGTACTGTTATTGTTTACTATCCAAAAATCGAGTCTACAGTTCCAATTGCTTCTTCGCTGAAAAAAAAGAATGCTTATTTTAAGGCTTTAAAACAAGGGTTTGAATTGCTCAATCAGAAGTATGATTTAGTTCATTTGAATGCCGTTTTCCCCGCAGGAATGTTTGCCTTATGGCTGAAGTCAAAGCATCAACTTAATTATATCATCACTGTTCATTGGACCGGGTTTTTACCCCATCATCAAGTTTATAGTCAGTATCCTTTTTACATTAAGAAAAAGTTCCGCAGTATTTTTAGAGCTTCTGATTTGGTGCTTCCTGTCTCAGATCATTTAGGGAAGTCGCTTCAGCAATTAGCATTGATTAGTAAATATCAAGTGATGCATAATGTTGTGGATCATGAATATTTCTACCCATCAATAAAGAATATAAAACATTCTCAGGCAATTCGATTTCTTCATGTTTCCTCTTTTAATGACGAGCATAAAAATATTTCTGGAATGCTATCAGCCTTTGGTCAGCTTGACCGTGATTTTATTTTGCACCTGATTACAGAAGGAGAGGAAAGTGAAGTCTGGGAGGCAATAGCATTGCATAATATTCCAAAAGAAAAATGTATCGTTGAGGGGCGAAAGCCGGCTGAGTGTATTGGAGAAGCCATGCGTTTAGCTGATTGCTTTGTCTTATTTAGTAATTATGAAACCTTTTCTGTAGTCTTAGCAGAAGCGTGGACCACTGGCATTCCAGCAATTTATAGTCAATGTGGAGGTTTAACAGAAATCAATAATGTTGATTTAGGAGTGCAGATAGAAGTTGGTGATGAAAGTGCATTATTAGAAGCTTTATCAAGCTTCCAAAAAGGTGCTTATCCATCAGAAGCCATCATTCAGTATGCGCAACGCTTCACGCTCAAAAGTTTAAGAAGTATTTTCTATCAAGTTTATAGTTAACTATTTATTTGAGATTGTTTCATAATTGAGAATTTATATACTATTATTGTAACAAACTACAAATAAAACATATTATGAAGAAACTATTACTTTTAGGATTTGGAGTGTTAATGGCGGGAGTTATTAATGCACAAGTTATTTTTTCGGGAGTCTCTCCCGCTGCAATTCAAGGGAATTATAACCTATCATACGCAACAGGTTGGGGAAATGCAAGTTTTCCTGATTTAGAAGATCCAGCGAATTCTGTTCAAGAGGAGTTGGTCATGTATGCTGATGACAATGAAGCCTGTGATCCTGCAACAAACGGAGCCGCTTTAACAGGTAAAATAGCCATTCTTTACAGAGGAAGTTGTGAGTTTGGTGTAAAAGCGTATAATGCACAGCAAGCCGGAGCTATTGCTGTTGTTATTATTAACAATCAGTCAGGAGCCTTAGTAAATATGGGAGGTGGAGTTCAAGGTCCAAACGTAACTATCCCTGTAGTGATGATCAGTGATATTGATGGTGCGACAATTGTTAACGAAATGGCAAATGGTCCTGTAACTGTTTTTATCGGTAATAAAGCAGGTTTTTATGCAGACGATTTAGGATTGACAAAGGCTCAAATCTTACGTCCACGTTATTCATCAGTGCCATCAATGATTGCAACAAATGGTACGGAATACGACTTAAACTTGGGAGGAACAGTTTATAACTATGGTTCTAATGACCAAGCTGCTGTAACTTTACAAGCTATCATTACTTACAATGGAACTGAGATTTATAACGAAACTTCTACTCCGCAGGATATGTTCTCAGGGGACAGTTTAGTGGTTATGCTTCCAGACTTTGCACCAGCTACTTGGGACGAAGGATACTACAAGTTAGTGTATAAAACAACTGCAGATGCATTTACTGATGAGTATGATTTTGATAATGAAATTGAATCTGACTTTGTAATTAGCGCAACAGATCTTTCGTATGCAAAAATTATTGATACGACAATGCTACCAAATTCTTCAGGTGGAATTAGACCAGTAGATGGTTCTGGGAATGCTATTCCAGAATACTCTTCTTGTATTCACTTTAAAGATCCAAATGCAAGCAGATTAGCTGCTTCTGCTATAACTTTCTCTGCAATTAAAGGAAGCAATGCAACAGATACATCTTTAGCAGGTGAAGAGATTTTATTGCAGATCTATACTTACGACGATGTGTTTACTGATATGAATGATGCTGGTTTCTCTAACCCAATTCAAAACTTTAGCGACCTTGTGATACAGAATTATTCTTTCCCGTCTGATTTAGGAGGTGAGGTAATTACAGTAGATTTTGACTTAGAAAACATTGTTGCATTAGAGGATGACCAACGTTATATGTTCTGTGTAACTACTTTTAATGAAGAATTATATTTCGGAAGTGACCCTGATAGAGATTACACTGCAAACAGAGATTTCTACATGCAGCCTCTATTCCCAATCGAAGCTGGATCTGGAAACTTTAATCCAAATGGATTCGGACCAGAGTCTGTACCTGGAATTTCTGTATCATTTATTTCTTCTGCTCAAGTTAGCTTGAAAGAAGAACAGTTGGCAATCAACATGAATGCATACCCTTCTCCAGCTTCTGATGTATTGAATATTGATTTCAAACAAAATGAAGTAAACAAAGTGGAGTTGGTGAACATGATGGGGCAAACAGTTGTAGCTCAAGATGTAGCTAGTAACGCTAATACTACAACTTTAGATGTTGCAGGTGTTGAGAATGGTGTTTACATCGTTAAGGTTTACTTAACAAACAATATGACTCACACAATGCAAGTAGTAGTTAATCACTAAGCATTTGTCTATACATTTTATTGAAGCGGGACCGTTCATTCGGTTCCGCTTTTTCGATTTCTATTCGCAACTTGTTCTTATAAAATGCTTGGATCCGCCCCTGAGGAAATGGAAAGCTTAATGCTTTGTTTGAACATGCAAAGCACAGCAATACAGAGCGACAGTAGAAGCTCCTGAAGTGCTGTTGTGCGTGCGTTCTAACAAAGCGTTAACTTGGAATTGGATAAGGATGAAGGCGCCAATAAATAAAAAAAACTTATTAATAACTGAAGTTTCGATTCAGTCCAAACTGTAGGAATGGTTTTGCTGGGCGGGCATCTTTCTTAAAGTGCACGGGGTAGCCTTCTGAATTTAACATGGGATAATTCACATTCGGCGTCCTCCATCGCTCTGGAATGAAATATTTATCATGCATAAAACGATTTTGCAAGGTGTGACGTACATTTTCACTATCTACTCCAATTACTGCGGAAACATAATTTCCATACATAATTTGATAGTCGATTCCTAAACTCAATACGCCATGACTTGTTTTTCCGTAATGTGTTTTACTTAAATCCTTGTATCCTTTCTGATAAAGACTGTCTCTTGTGTTTTGCAGGGCTGTTCCACGGGTCTCACCTGTCCAAAGTTGGGTGTTCAAACTGATGTTGTATAAATCATCGTGATAGCTGATGCTGGCATGGTTCGTTCTGAATCTGTCCCTCCCCGAACCTGCGAAAATATCATTCTCAATGTATAGACTGACTTGTTGAATGTGTACACCCCAACCTCCCGAACGTTGTGAGGTGCCTATGTTGTCAAAATACCAAAGATAATTATAAGCAACAGCAAAATTGTTTTCACTTTGGTGGTTTAGTCCGTCAAGTATTAGTTGGGGTGTGGTATTTTTCTTACCTCCCATTAAGGCTATGCCTGTATTGACTCGTTGAGTTACAAAGTTGGTCCTTTCTCCAAAGTGTGTACTGTTGAACCGAATATGGTTTCCAATATTGACCTGTACAAATTCGTATGAATAATAGGCTTGAACCCTTAGCCCAACTTGATTAATATGAGTTCCTAAATCTGCTGAAACTCCTACTTGAACCCCCCAGTCGTTTTCTCCCCACTTTTGAGCAAGCACTGCATGGTGTAGACTAAAACAGCAAATAATATACAGTAGGCAGGTCCTCATACTTAATCTAATTCGTATGCTCCAATGTCTGTTGGGGTGTTTCGAAGTACGCCAATAATGTCTGTTGTAACATGGTACGGAGTATTGCTGTTGGCATTATCCTTAGCAGGGGAGGAGGGTAAGATTTTAAAGACTTGACCTTCCACATATTCAAATTGTGGGTTTTGATTCCAAATTGTATTGACGAAGCCTGGATGTGAAGAAATAGGAATTTGTTTGATTAAATTGGTATTGTAATCAAGGTCTATGTTGACAGTCCCATTTTGTGTGAGGGTGTCATATACAATTTGAATATCTCCGCCTCCGTAAATAATAGAATTGTAAAATGCACCTTCGTTAACATCACCAATGTAAGTAAAACCATCTGTTCGGGTAAAGTAATTCTTAATGGCCACAGCTGGTTGACCACCTTCTGATCCATAGCTTAAAAATTGTGAGTGTTTAAATGTGTGATCTCCACCTTCTAATAAAAAATAAGCGTAAAGTCCATTGCTGTGAATATTTAAGTTTTCCCCGTAAACCCGACCTCCGGAATAATTGAAAATTCCATAACTGGCTTGATTGTAGATTTCGGAGTTTGTAATGCTCAAAGTATATCCTGTGTTTGAAGGGTGTTCACTGAATATATGAACTCCAACGGTTCCGTTCCTCATAATGAGGTTGTCAATTGTACTGGGAAGTGCTTTACTTAAATAGATCCCATAATATTGTCCTGAAACATCTTTGTAAAAAGGCTCAAGTCTGTCTCCTTCAATATATACCTTATTATCAAAATCGCCCTGAATATGAAGTTCACTCGAATCAACGTAGAGCATTGCTCCTTTATGCATATGAATCCTTGTTCCAGGATGTATGGTAAGTGATTGAGAAGGGGGGACAACGGCAAGGTTGTAAATAACATGTGGTTTATCTGCGTACCAATCACCGTTTACATATTCGTTGTTGTAAAAGTAAGCGTCTTGTCCCCAAGCTGCAAGTTGTACCGTTTGTTCTTTGCCGTTGGTCTCAAAACGAACTTTATCCTCTATAATGAAAATTGAAGGGTCGTTATTTTCACCAAGGGTCACTTCCACAAACATATATAAACTGTCATTTGCTGGGAGTACAATATCGCTAAACTTAACACCAGATACACCATCAAGGTTAACCCTGTATGGCGAACTTTGTCCACCTTCCAATATCACATGGTCTATTTTTACTGGTCGATTTGAGGTATTATAGATTTTAAATCTTTTCGTAGTCGAACCAACTGTCGTAAATACAGTATCAAATAAAACAGTATCTACCGAAAAGCTTAGGTTTTCTTTGGAGAACAAAATATCCTTTTTACAGCTAGAAAGGAAAGATGCTGCCCATGCCATGAGGACCACTGGAATGATAAAGAGTAATTTTCTCAAAGTTTATTGTTTTTACGTTGCTAAAGTAACGATAAATAATTGTTTTTATTTTTATTGACTACTATTCTAAATAATTAAACTATTTTTGTGAAAGGTAATTTAGAAATGAAAATATTTTGCACTTCAATTGTGTGAATTGAAATTTAATTACTAAATTTGCCATCCGATTTGAGATAGAACAAGAAATTTTAGTTAAAATGAAAAAAGATATACATCCAGAGAACTACCGTTTAGTAGTGTTTAAAGATATGACAAATGACTATTCATTTGTTACACGTTCATGTGCTGAGTCAACAGAAACGATAAAGCATGAAGATGGAAAGGAATACCCACTTGTAAAATTGGATATTTCTCACATGTCACACCCATACTTTACAGGGGTAGAGCAGTATGTAGATACAGCAGGACGTATTGATAAGTTCAAGAACAGATATGCACGTCACATGAAAAAATAGTGATTGCATCAACTGATGATATTAAAGAGGAGAGCGTTAAGTTCTCCTTTTTTTTATTTTCAAAATTCAATAAAGGATGTCCTTGTCTTTTATTTATATTCTAATTACTTTTGACTATATTTATAAATAAAAAACTATGGTGAGCAATTCGTTTTATAAGGACTTAGAGTTTTCAGAGGATAAAGTAAAGGTTTCTGTGATTTTAGAGACCTCTTTTACAAAAGAAATTAGGATTGCCTTTAAAAAAGGTCAGATCATGAAAGAGCACAAAACTGCTTTTCCGATTATTGTACATTTATTAGAAGGTGAAATTGAGTTTGGTGTGGAAGGACAGAAGCATCATTTGTCGAAAGGAGATATTCTAACTTTAGAAGGAAATGTGCCTCATGACTTGTTGGCCAATGAAGAAAGTATTGTGAGGTTATCACTTTCGAAGTTAGACACCCCAGATCGTGTAAAACAAGTAGCAAAGGATTCTAAGTAATGAAAGAAATAGAAAACAGAGCAGACGTAAGTCAATTGGTGCATTCATTTTACGATAAGATTCGAGCAGATGAGGTGTTGGGACCAATTTTTAATGCGCATTTAACAGATGAGCAATGGCCTCCCCACCTTGAGAAGTTGACTGACTTTTGGGAGACCAATTTATTTGGAATTCCAAAGTTCAAAGGAAATCCTCCAATGGCACATGCAAAAGTTGATCAGGCTTTGAATTACGGAGTAACGCAAGAACATTTTGCGCATTGGTTGCGTTTGTGGTTTCAAACAATTGATGAATTGTTTGTGGGGAAATTAGCCGATAGAGCAAAAAATGCCGCAAGAAAAATGTCAACAGGTTTGTTTATGGCCATATGGAGCCAAAGACCAGAAAATAATTTACATTAAATAAAAATATATTATTATGGGAGTAAAATTTAAAGGTACATCAATAAGTACAAGTGGTAACTTTCCAAAAGTTGGAGATACTTTACCTGAAATGAAATTGGTTAAATCTGATTTGTCAGAATTAAATACAAATGAGCTGAAAGGGAAAAAAGTTGTGTTCAATATATTTCCGAGTGTTGATACCGCCGTATGCGCGATGCAATTGACCAAGTTTGCAAATCAACTAAAAAACCGAGAGGATGTTGCTTTGGTTTTTACTTCTTTGGATTTACCTTTTGCCTTTAGTCGCTTTTGTTCAGCTGAAGGCATCAATAATGCGATTACAACTTCTGATTTCCGTTACCGCGATGCGGATCAACTTGGGGCGGTGATGAAAGGTGGACCATTGGCTGGTTTGCATGCCCGTGGCGTAATAGTTACAGATGAAAATCTTGTGATTCAATATTCTGAATTGGTTGAAGAGGTTACAGACGAACCAGATTATGACGCTGCTTTAGCAAAAGTTTAAGACTGTTTTGATTGTACACATAGAATTGTGGTATTAATTGCTTATCTTTTTGCAAAAAGATGATGATGAGGTACTTTGTTTTAAGTTGTACAGTATTAATTGTTTCGTTCTCTTTTGGACAAAAAAATAGTGTTGATCTTGATCCCCAAACTAAAATAGAATTAGCAACACACTTCTTGACCGCTCAAGAAAAAGAAGGCGCAAAGGTAATGGCCTATTTGGAAGATGGTAGTACTGAGATTTTAAAAGCTTCAGAAGGTCATTTAACCTGCGTATATGATGATCCCAAAAAGGAAGGAATTCAATTTGTTTGTTACCATAGTCAACTCGAGGACTTTATGACCAGAGGAAGGGTGTTGAAAGCACAAGGAGTTTCGACAATTGAAATACGTAAAAAAAGAAAGGAGGAAATTGAAGCCGGAAAACTATTTTTCCCGAAGGGACAAAGCATGATGTATGTCTTTGATGGAAAGGAGGAAAATATTGATGCGGAAACCGGAGTTGTTAAGGAAGGAAAGTTACGGTATGTAATTTATACGCCTTATGCCACTCAAGAGTCTACGGGCTTACCACTTTCTCCTTCCGCGCCTGGTATGCCGTGGTTAATGGATCCAGGAACACACAGAGCGCATATTATGGTGAGCCCAATGTAATAAATTAAAACAAAAGATGATGGAAAGAAAACCTAGTTATGAAACAGTATCTGAAGCGGTTAATGACCTCATTAAACGTGGATATACGACCGACTTTTATGTCGAAGCAACAAAAGATTGTATCGTTTGCCGAAAGTCTGATTTGGCACTTTCAGCAGATGATTTTGTAATAGATGAGGTACACCGTTTTGAAGGAGAAAATGATCCAGGTGATTCGATGATTGTATATGCTATTTCGTCGACTAAGCACGATGTGAAAGGGGTACTTACGAATGCTTATGGGGTTTACGCTGATGGTGTAACTTCCGCAATTATTTCTCACTTGCATAAACAAATAAAATAAGTATGAGTACACAAAAGAAACCCTTGAAAAGAGTAGAAGCATTGAAGTCTTTTAGTCGTGAACATCACCATGGTTTACTTTTGGGGTGGAAGATCAGAAAAGGGATGAGCAATGGAATTGCTATTGATCGCATCAAAAAATACGCTGACTGGTTTTTCGAAAATCATTTAGTTCCTCATTTCGAAGAGGAAGAGAAGTATATTTTTCCTATTCTTGGAGAAGATCATGAAATGATAAAAAAAGCGCTTTCAGAACACCGTAGATTAACAAGGCTGTTTACCGAAGAGGAGGATGTTGAAAAAGCATTACATCATATTGAGGAAGAGTTGGATAGACATATTCGTTTTGAAGAACGTGAACTCTTTATGCTGATTCAAGAAGTTGCTACACCAGAACAATTAAAAAAAATAGAAGAGGTACATGATGATTCTGATTTCGTCGATAATACCACAGATGTATTCTGGGAGTAAGCTTTAATCCTCCAAAATCTTTCCAGGATTCATAATGTTGTTGGGGTCGAATAGTTGTTTAATTCCTTTCATTAAACGCAATGATGCAGCTGTGAAGGGAATGTCCATATAGGACTTCTGAACCAATCCTATTCCATGTTCTCCTGAGATGGTTCCACCTAGTTGAACAGTAAGCTCAAAAATCTCACGAATGGCTATGGGTAATTCATTATTCCATTGGTCCTCGCTTAAATCTCCTTTGATGATGTTCACGTGTAAATTTCCATCTCCAGCATGTCCATAACATACCGATTGGAATCCATATTTTTCTCCAATTTGCTTAACTCCTGAAAGTAAGTTTGGGAGTTCGAATCGTGGAACTACAGTGTCTTCTTCTTTATAAATTGAATGCGATTTTACTGCTTCACCTACTTTTCTTCTAACTTCCCAAAGTTTGTCTTTTTGCGCTTGACTGTCTGCAAATAAAACTTCTCCCGTTTCGAATTGCTCCAGCACTTCAGCGATTTTCTCACATTCTTCAATAAGTTTGTTTTCGTCAAAACCATCCACTTCAATGAGCAAATGAGCAGCATGATTGTCGGCTACCTCTAGCTGAATGGACGGAATGTTTTTTATGGTCCAAAGAATAGCATCTCGCTCCATAAACTCTAGGCCACTTGGGGTAATCCCCGTTTTCATTATAGCTGCTACGGCCTCACAAGCTTTTCTTGCATCATAGAATGGCACCAACATTAACATGTCAACTGTAGGATGTGGTATAAGTCGCAATACAATTTGGGTGACCACACCTAAGGTTCCTTCACTCCCTACAATTAACTGCGTAAGGTTGTATCCTGTTGCATTTTTCAACACATTTGCTCCCGTCCAAATGACTTCACCAGAAGGTAGAACAACCTCAAGGTTGAGTACATAATCTGCCGTTACTCCATATTTTACAGCTTTAGGACCGCCACTGTTCTCGGCAATATTCCCGCCTATAAAGCAGCTTCCCTTAGATGCAGGATCTGGTGGGTAAAACAACCCTTTCGCTTTAACGGCTTCTTGGAGAACTTGCGTAATTACTCCAGGTTGAGTTGTCACTTGATAGTTGTTTTCATCAATGCTAATGATTTTATTCATTCGTTCTAAGCTCAAGGCAATTCCGCCTTTGATCGGTAAAGCTCCTCCGCTTAGTCCTGTTCTAGCTCCTGAAGGTGTTACAGGAATCTTGTGGGCATTGCAATACTTTAAGATTTCCGCAACTTCTTTTGTGGTTGAGGGTTTCAATACCATTTGCGGACGGAACAGTAAATCCTCAGTTTCATCACGACCATATTTATCTAAATCATTTTCATGAATAGACGCAATGTCTTTAAATGTTTCGGATAGATAAATGATGTGCTCTTGTGTCATGATTTATGGAAATAAAATGTATAAAAAAACCCTTAGTCAAAACTAAGGGTTTTTTAAAATTAAAAGGAAAAAAATGAACTAATTTGCGATAATTTCAAACTCTGTTCTTCTATTTTCTTGTCTTCCTTGAGCACTGTTATTGGTCGCAATTGGTTGAGATGAGCCATATCCTTTGGCAGTTAACCTTCCTGCTGAAATGCCTTTACTTTTTAAGTAAACAACTACAGCATCTGCTCTTTCTTGAGATAAGACATTGTTTGTTGAAGCTGACCCTGTGTTATCGGTGTGACCAGAAATTTCAACTTTTAATGAAGGTACATCTTTGAGTAGACTTACTAATCTGTCTAACTCTGCGTTTGATTCGCTACGTAGCGTGGCTTTACCAACATCAAAGAAGATATTGCGCAAGGCAATTTTGCTTCCTACAGCAATGTTTTTTAATTCAATAGTTTTGTTGATTAAATTGTATTCACTTCCATCTGGAATGTCAAAGTTTTCAGAATGAAATAAGTAACCCTCTGCTTTTACTGCGATTCCGTAGTTTTTTCCTGCTGTTAATGAAAGTAAGAACTTACCTGTTGCGCTGTTGGTTGTAAAACGCTCGATGACTTGGCCTGTTTTGTTATCCGTAATTTCGATAGAAGCTTCAACTGCTTTGCTAGTAATTGCATCTATTGTTTTTCCTTTAAAAACAGTCAATGAAACTTTGTTTACGCTTACAACATCTTCGATTTGTGGATCTTTAATCGGTTTAACAATAGAAGCTAAAAGGTAATCTTCTACATCCACAATTGGGTTTTTAGGTTCTCCCCAGAAGGTCACTTTATAAATGTCGAATCCACCAGCTCCACCCGGACGGTTTGAAGAAATATAGGCGAATTTTCCGTTGGCTGTTGCAGCAAAGAAAAAGTCGTCATACGGAGTGTTGATTGGATATCCCATGTTTACAGGTTTCGACCAGTTTCCTTGAACCCTGTGTGAAACGAAAATATCGTATCCACCTACTGATTCGTGTCCTTGAGAAGCAATGTACATGGTTCTTCCATCAATATGCATATATACAGGACCATCATTGAATGCACTGTTTACAGCTCCAATTGCAGATGCTGTTCCGTAATTCTTTTTCATTTTACTTTGCATTCCAGAGAACATGATATTTGTTCCTCTGTTGTTGTTTTCATTTCCTCTTGCAAATGTAATGTTGTACCCATCGTGACTATAAGAAGCGTACATGTCATTGGTTCTGCTCGCACTGATTTGATGTGGCATAATTACAGGAGTTCCCCAATTGGCGCCGTTCAATACAGATTCGTAAATGTCTGTTTGACCACCATTGTCTTTATGCAAAAGCATCTTTGTACCATCATAAGAAAGGTTATTTACGATATCGTCTAAAGATGTATTCACGCTTCCTGGGATAGGTTTAACTTTTTGCCATGTTCCTTCATCATTGTAGGAAATGTAAATGTCATGATCATAATCCCCAACCTCATTTGGTTTGTTTCCATTTGGTCGGTTTGAACTAAAGATAATTTCTGATCCATCGGTTGTAATAGCTGGTGCGATTTCATCGAATTCAGTATTCAAAGACTCCATGTTGTCTACCCAGCAACGCACAGGATTCGCAATCGATTTTTCTGCAAAAGCTATTTCACGATTTCGCATAGAAACAAACTTTGAAAAGTTGTCTGACTTTCTATAATTGGCTTCGAATGCCTTGTAAGATGCTTTAGCTGCTTGAAAATCACCTTCTAGTTGCATGGCGTTTCCATGATAATAATACAAGAAAGGATCGCAAGAAGGGTCTAATTCATGTGCTTTTTTTAGGAAGGGAATAGCCTTATAAGGTGAAGTAGAGTGAATGTACGCCACTCCAATTCTGTAATTATTTAAAGCATTATTTGGGTTGAAAGCTTGTGCTTTTTCAAATTCTATTAATGCTTTCTTAAATGCTAATCCTGGATCACGCACTTCGAAAACGGCTAATGTTCCTTCTTCAAAAAACGGTGTTCCTTTACTGATGGCATCTGTTGCGGCTTTATAACCATCAACATCATCTTTAAAGTTACTGCGTTTAAATTCAACGTTTTGCGCACTTGCAATTCCACTGAATAGAAGTGCTGCGACAAGTATATATTTATCTAATATTTTCATAGTTTTCAGTTTTAGAATCCACAATTTTGTGATGCGTATTGACCTCCTGTTTCAGCGCCTAATGCTTTGGCTTTTTCCCAGTCTTCACATGCACCATTCATGTCGCGAAGCATCTCTCTAATCATTCCTCTGTTTACATAGGCAGTAGCGTAGTTACTGTCTAATTGAATCGCTTTATCGGCAGCAGCTTTAGCTCCTTTGTAATCTTCTTTTTTGAATTTTACAGCGGCAATGTTAGCATAAGCTGGTGCGTATTTATCGTTTACTGAGATGCATTTTTCGAAATCTGAAAGCGCTTCATCATAACGGTCACGTTCTAATTGTGTTGCCCCACGATTGTTATATGCCAAATGGAAGTTCTTGTCAATTGAAATCGCTCTGTTGAAAGAAGCAATGGCTCCATCATAGTTTTTCATTTTTAACTTTGTTGTTCCAATGTTGTTTAAAACAAAAGCTAAGTTTGGGTTTTTCTTTGCCGCTTCTTCATAATCTACTAGCGCTCTTTTATAATCTCCTTTCATGCGGTAACAACTTCCTCGATCGTTAAAAGCATACGCCAAGTTTCCTTTTAAATCAATTGTTGTAGAAAAAGACTTAATGGCAGCATCGTAATCTTGTTGCAAGAATTGAAGGGTTCCATAATTGTAATGCGCTTTTGGATTTTTCGGATCCAATTGTATTGATTTTTTATAATCTAATTCAGCTTTTGTGTATTCTCCCGTACCTTGAAACGCTCTTGCACGTTGAAAGTAAGCTTTAGAATAAGCTGGGTCTTTTTCAATTAGCTCACTTAGGGTTTGGGCTGCCTCAGAAAATAAGTTGGCTTCATTTTCTGCTACACCTTTGTTGTAATAAGCTGCTGTGAAATTTGGATCTGAGGCTATTGAAGTCTTAAAAGCAACAATTGCCTTGCGATAAGATTTTTGATTGAATAATTCGATTCCTTGATTATACGCTTCCTGACTCGCCGCAATTGTAGCGTTTTCTTCATTTAATGCGGCAATAGAATCCCTATAGGCTTGCTCTTTTTCTGTAAGCTCCTGTGCGAAGGTGATTCCTCCAAGAAAGAAAAGGCAAAAGCTAAATAGTAATAGTTTTTGTTTCATAATTATAGTTTTGTGTTTAACATCTACTAAAATAGAATTTTTATTTGAGTCTTTTAAGGGATGTTTGATAAATAATTTGAATTACAATTCTTTATCGTTTTTAGATGTTTGAGGATGAAAAGAATGCTGAGAAAATAAATTGAAAATAATTTAGCCTTTTCGAACTATTTATCCATCAAAATCCATTCGAATAGATAAAGTAGAGGGGAAGCCAACAAAAGTACAAAGCATAGCAATAGAAGAAATAAATAAATCGTTGGCAATAAAATCGCAATTATCACAAGCAACAAAAAAGAGAAGAATAAATAACCCCAACCGGAATCATATTTAAAACCGCTGGTCGATTTTATGAGTTGTGGATGGCTTTTTATAATTGCATTAATTAGTTCTTCGTTGAATTTGAGTGAAGTGTTTTGAGGTGACCTTGATGCATTACAAGCTTTTCGAAATAAAGCATCGTGGGTATAGGCTTGTTTCTCCATTGGATGTTTCGCATAGCAATTTTTGCCTAAGGAAATACAACTCGCACTATATTGTATAATGAATAAGCGCAGCCAACCAATTCCTTTCGTGCCGATATCCTTGTATTGTAAAACATGAAAGCCTTCATGAACAATGATGCTTAATCCTGCGCAAGAATCAGGATCGAAATTTTTGAAATATACATTGACTTTAGAACACCCAAAAGTACTCGGCAGCACAATGGCACTGGTCCAAGAACTAAAAGTTGAGGTAAACCATGGCAGGCCATCATGAAATTTCACCTTTTCCCAATTTACCTCTGGATAAATGGACCTCAGTAAATACAATACATGAGTTGGAATGATGAGCTCGGCAGGGGAAAACCACCTGAAAAATCCCTTGGGTATTCTTAATATCTTTTGTCTAATATTCATATAGATGCGATGAGATCAAATATAATTCAATGAATTGAAAGGACATCATCAACGTGAATTTATAGATGGAATGATTTACGGAATAAGGAGAGAAGTTTATTCAAAACTCCAAAGATTGGACGATAACGTCGTTAGAAATTGTTATTTTAGCCATGCTAAAGAAAGATAAAAGATGAGTAAAGAAGTTTATATAATTGACGGTGTAAGAACACCCATTGGAAGTTTTAGAGGTTCATTGTCAACAGTTCGACCTGATGATATGGCGGCATTGGTAATGAAAACAGTTGTAGAGCGTAATTCTTCGCTGGATCCAAATGCAATCGAAGATGTGATTTTCGGTTGTGCAAATCAAGCAGGAGAGGACAATAGAAACGTGGCAAGGATGTCACTTTTGTTGGCTGGATTACCCAATACTATCGGAGGTGAAACAGTTAACCGTTTGTGTGCATCTGGTTTGTCTGCTGCGGTTTCTGCTGCACGTGCAATTAAAGATGGTGCAGGAGATGTTTACCTCGCTGGTGGAGTAGAAAATATGACCCGCGGGCCTTGGGTGATGAGTAAATCTGCAATGCCTTTTGGAAGTGATGCCAAATTATACGATTCTTCTTTTGGTTGGCGTTTCATCAATGCTAAATTGCACGAAGTGTATGGAACAGATGGAATGGGACAAACGGCAGAGAACTTAGTGACTAAATATGGTATTTCTCGTGAAGATCAAGATCAATTCGCAGCATGGTCGCAACAGAAGGCTGAAGCGGCATGGGCAAATGGTCGTTTGGCTGAAGAAGTTGTTGCTGTAGAAATTCCACGTCGAAAACAAGAAGCCTTGATTTTTGATAAGGATGAGTTTATGCGTCCGGGAACTACAGTTGAAACATTGAGTAAGTTACGACCGGCTTTTAAGAAGGAAGGCGGCTCTGTAACTGCAGGAAATTCATCTGGATTAAATGATGGTGCCGGAGCATTGCTTTTGGCCAGTGAACAAGGAATAAAAGATCATCAACTGAAGCCTATGGCTCGTTTTGTTGGAGCAGCTGTAGCAGGTGTTGAACCAAGAATTATGGGGATAGGTCCTGTTTATGCCGCAAATAAATTGTTGAAACGAACGGGCTTGACAATGAATGATATGGATGTTATCGAATTGAACGAAGCTTTTGCTGCGCAAGCATTGTCTTGTACACGAGCTTGGGGATTGGCCGATAATGATCCGCGATTAAATAGAAATGGTGGTGCTATTGCTCTTGGTCATCCGCTAGGAATGACAGGATCTCGAATTCTTCAATCTGCAGCGATTGAACTTCAAAAAACACAAAAAAAATATGCTTTAGTTACATTGTGTATTGGGGTAGGGCAAGGATATGCAGCTATTATAGAAAGGGTTTAATTTTTTTTTTCGTTGCGACGCACGACGATGTGTCGCAACGAATTATTTCATAAAATCTGTTTTATGATTTTCTAAATGAGTGATTTTGCAGATAGAATATAATATATAACTGCATCGTTTATTGCGTATTGTTATGAAGTTTTTGGATTATATCTTTTTTAAATTTAATCAACTCATTTTATTTAACAAATGCGATGATTCTACTGTTATTAACAGCTATATAGGATTAGCTTTTCTTTTTACATGTACTATTTTCTCTTTATAGATGATGCTTGGTATGAAGCTATCTATAGAAAAAGCTGTTCTAATACTTTTCGTAGTTATTGGAGTTTCTTATAGGCTATTCATCTATAAAGAAAGGTGGAAAGAAGAGAAAAAGAGATTTTAAAGGATGACCCATTTCCAGTTTTTGGAAAATTATTTGTCATTTTATACTCAATACTCTCTGTTCTGTTGGTTGTTTATTTTGCGCATCAAGTTCGTGTTTCTGGGTTAGCCTACTTAACCAGTGTTTTCTCATAGGCTTTCCTCGGACTCCCTCTAAAGTACACCTCTCCGCAATAGGTATATCCTAATTTGTTAAAAATCGTCAGCATTGGTCCGTTGTCGAAATTGGTATCTGCTCTAACGCTAAAAATTTCATTTTCTAGAGCAAATGCTTCAATGTATTCTAACATTTTCTTTGCAAGACCTTGGCCCAAATGACTTTCTGCAATAGCAACACGATGGTAAACTACAAAGTCGCTATTGGTCAACCATTCTCCTTCAATATTTGCATAGGCCGGTTCATCATTGATTAAAACAGCACAATAGCCAATCACGACTTCATCTTCGGTAAGAACAAAGCCTGCTTCCTTTTCAATGTCAGATTGAATAGCTGTTTGATTCGGGTATCCATCTTGCCATTGATTGCTTCCCTCAGCTTTTCTTCGGGCGATAGCTTGATTTATGATTGGCCAAATGATAGGTAGGTCCGAAATAGTAGCTTTTCTAAAATGAATTTTCATCTCTTTTAATTTTTAATAAAGCGATAAACTTACTTCAAAAATAATTTTCTAATTCCTACAAAAACTAAAATCAACACAGAGTACCAAGTTAGAATTGGTATAATATATTCTGGAAGGTCAAGAACGAGAAATACAGCCATGATCAATAATTGAAATCCAAGACCATAGATTGAAATAAGTGTCATGAACCATTTAGGGAAAGGCTTACTGTACGCGGCTTGTTTGTCTAGCGCATAAATAATCTTGTCAAACGGCCCATAAAAAGCCGAGTAAACAGCAAACATTTGATTCACCGTACTTTGTTTCTCACCTTCAAAAGCAGTTGGAGTGTCGTTTTCAAAAATGCGACTTGTAGCGTCCCCATTGACATTATTCCTCAGGGTTACGTAGTAAAAGTTGTAAATTGTTCCTTGTAATTGTATTCCAAAAAAGGCCAAAAGCATAACTCCAAAAGCGGTTTCTGTAACGTAGGCTATGGCGGAAAGAAAAAGGAAATTTAGAAATAAGTCTGCAATTGAATCGTAATACCTTCCTGTGTGTGACGGTGTTTTTTTGAGGCGAGATAGTTCACCATCAGAAGCGTCTAATATTGACTTTAGGACAATGAAAAATGCAGCGGCATAATAATAACCACTCAGAATACAAGCAATTGCAATGAGTCCAGCAACAATAAAGGAGGTAGTGACATGAATTGGAGTGGCAGAGGTGTTAACAAGCATTTTTGCGATGAACCGCCCCGGTTTTCTACCATAATCGGAAACATCAATGAATTTATATTCTTGTGGGAGTTTGGACATATTGTGTTCTAAAGGGATAAAAGTAGTATATCTTTAATTGAATTGACTGGCTAATCTCTTTTTCTTTTGTTTTTACCCTCTTTTATAATGCTTGATTTTTTATTCTATAGAATATGAGGGATTTATTTTATTCAAAAACATTTGTTCCTAGAGAAAATCAATATCTTCTATTCCGTTCGAGGTAGCCCCTTTTCTTTTGAACAAACAGCAATTAAAAGATGATTTATACCAATAAAAAATGCCCTCCGATGGGGAGGGCACTTAATTATATTAACGAAGGTAAACAAATAAAAAACGATAATTTATTTGTCAACTTCTACGCTTGCTAATTCTTCTGCTTTGTATTCACCGTTGTCCAGTTTCTTCTTTACAGTTTTAAACGTTTCAATTGTATAGTTTACATCCTCTAGCGTATGTGCAGCTGTTGGAATTAAACGTAACATAATTGTGTCTTTAGGAACAACAGGATAGATTACGATAGAACAGAAAATACTGTAATTTTCACGTAAGTCAAATGTCATATTTGTTGCCTCTGCAAGGTTACCTTGTAAGAAAACAGGTGTCACTGCAGAGTTTGTATCTCCAATATTGAAACCGTTTTCTTTTAATCCTTTTTGTAATGCAGATGCTACTTTCCAAAGATTTTCTTTGTGTTCAGGTTGTGTTCTTAATAACTCTAAACGTTTGCGCGCACCAACAACCAATGGCATTGGAAGAGATTTAGCAAACATTTGAGAACGCATGTTATAACGCATGAACTCAATGATATGTTCTTTTGCAGAAATAAAAGCACCAATTGAAGCCATAGATTTCGCGAAAGTACCGAACAATACATCGATTTCTTCGTGAACACCTTGCTCTTCTCCGGCACCCATTCCTTTTTCTCCTATCGTACCGAAACCATGAGCGTCATCTACGAAAAGTCTAAAGTCATATTTTCCTGATTTTCTGAATTCAACTATCCCCTTAAGGTCTCCTTGATCTCCAGCCATTCCGAAAACTCCTTCAGTAATAACTAAAATTCCACCATCAGTGTTTTCAACTAATTTTGTAGCACGCGCCATTTGCTTGTCAAAGCTTTCCATATCGTTGTGCTGGAATACAAAACGTTTTCCTGAATGTAACCTCATTCCATCTAAAATACAAGCGTGAGATTCACTATCATATACGATAACATCATTACGGTCAACTAAACAGTCAATTGCAGAAACCATCCCTTGGTAACCAAAGTTCAAAAGGATTGTATCTTCCGTTCCCATGAAATCAGAAAGCTCATTTTCTAAAGCTTCGTGCTCACTCGTTTGACCCGTCATCATTCGTGCGCCCATCGGATAAGCCATCCCCCATTTTGCAGCAGCATCAGCATCCGCTTTACGTACCTCTGGGTGATTTGCTAAGCCTAAGTAGTTGTTCACTGACCATACAAGGCACTCTTTTCCTCGGAACATCATTTTGTTACCGATTTCTCCCTCTAATTTAGGGAAAGTGAAGTAGCCATGTACCCCTTTAGCATGCTGTCCAATTGGACCTCTGTTTTCTTTTATTTTTTCAAATATGTCTTTAGCCATAAATGTCTTTTTTTAATCAAGCTTAAAAAAAGCTGATATTAATACGTTTGCAAAGATAGCCGATTTTTAGAGATTTGCATATTTATAGCAAGGAATTATTAATTCTGAAGCAACATCTACTTAAAACAATCTTTAAATAATTTGACTTTATGCTGATTTATTCATGATTTGTGGTTTCAAAGGGCAATAAGCTATTTGATCTTCAAAACTCCTTTTTGCTCCTAAATTATATTCACCTCTCGTTCTAGAACTATGTTGTAACGCTCTTTTATGTCAGCAATAATTTGATCCGATAAGGCAACAATATCTTTCCCCTTTGCATCATCATAATTAACCAAAACTAATGCTTGTTTCTTATGCACTCCATAATTGCCAAAAGTTTTCCCCTTCCATCCCGATTGGTCAATCAGCCATCCTGCAGGAACTTTAACATGATTTTCGTCGACTTGATAAGAAGGAATATTCTCATACTGCCTTTGTAAAGCTTCGTATTCAGATTGGGAAATAACCGGATTTTTGAAGAAACTTCCTGCGTTTCCTATTTCTTTAGGGTCAGGAAGTTTGGATTGTCGAATCGCAATGACAGCATCACTGACATCTTTAATCGTGGGGTGAGTGATATTGCGTGACTTTAATTCTTCTTCAATTGCACCGTAACTGGTATTCAAGTTTGGATTCTTCGAAAGTCTATAACTAACAGAAGTGATGATGTATTGGTCTTTTAATTCTTTTTTAAAAACGCTTTCTCTATAACCAAACTGACAATCTTCGTGGAAAAACGTATGTAGTTTTCCTGTCTCAATTTCTAAAGCTTCTAAAGCTTCAAATACATCCTTGATTTCTACACCGTAGGCACCAATATTTTGCATCGGACTTGCACCAACACTCCCCGGAATAAGTGAAAGATTTTCTATTCCTCCCCAACCGTTTGAAATGGTGTGCATAACGAAATCATGCCATACAACTCCAGCACCCACTTTTAATATTACATTTTTATCGTTTTCCTCAACGAGCTCAATGCCCTTAATTTCGTTGCGTAATGTTACTCCGTGAAAATTTCCCTGGAACAACACGTTACTTCCTCCGCCAAGAATCAATAATTTTTCATTTTTAACTTCCGAAAGCAATGATTTTAATGCGTTTATAGAGGAGAATGAAGCGAAATACTTTGTTCTGATCGAAAGACCAAAAGTATTGTAGGGTTTAAGATTTACGTTTTCTTGAAGCATTTTGACAAATTTTATACGAATGTAATTACTTTTAGGGTGCACAAAAACAGTTTTTGATTGTTTTATCATCATTACGTATTTAAAAA
This sequence comes from Brumimicrobium ulvae, assembly GCF_947504225.1. Taxonomy (GTDB): domain Bacteria; phylum Bacteroidota; class Bacteroidia; order Flavobacteriales_D; family Crocinitomicaceae; genus Brumimicrobium; species Brumimicrobium ulvae. The sequence goes on from NZ_CANNGT010000001.1 coordinate 80,613, forward strand.
CTTTTAAAAAAGATCAAGTTATGCTTAAGCAAGTAGATTTAGATTATATCAATTCATTCAGTAAAGACACCATGATGGAAGTGTTGGGTATTCAATGTATAGAGCTTGGAAAAGACTATGTCGTGGCAACAATGCCAGTGAATTCTACGACACATCAACCCATGAAGTTGTTACATGGTGGTGCGAGCGCAGCCTTGATTGAAAGTATTGGTTCTATGGGGTCGACTTTGTTGTTGGACATTGAAAAAGAAGTTCCTGTAGGAATTGAAATTAATGCAAATCATGTTGGGGGTATGTCTTCTGGATTGGTTAAGGCAGTCGGTAAAATTGTTCATGCGGGTAAGCGTACGCATGTTTGGCAAGTAGATTTGACAGATAACGATACTGGTGCTTTAGTTTGTACAGGACGTTTAACAGTAATGGTTGTTCCTAGAAATAAATAATTATGGCTTGTTTGGCATATCAATTTCCCAACGAAGAAATAAAGGTATTTACTGGTGAGTGGATAGAAGAGACCTTAGAGAATTTACCTGATGATTGCTTTTTTATTACTGATTTTACCAAAGAAAAAATGTTCTACTTTCAAATAGGGCAGACGGTAGATAGCATTCCTGAGTCAGCTTTGAGTTATAAAGAAGCAGATGATGTTTTTGTGTGTAATCAAAAGGCTTATTTGAATGGACTTCAATATTTCATTGACGGTTTTGAGTTGTTTGGCATAGAAAAGGCGATTTTCTCTCGCATAAAATTGGTGGGGAAAGATGATGCTTCTAGTGCAGGTTTGGTTTTTAGAAAGTTAGCCGACAAATATAAAAGTCAAGCTTTGGTCTATTTGGCAAGCGATGAAAAATTTGGGACTTGGATGGGAGCCACACCAGAGGTGTTACTTTCGGGCGATCAAAGTAAAATTCATTCTATGGCCTTGGCGGGAACTAAGAATAACTCAATCATTCAGTGGACTAAGAAAGAGCAAGAAGAGCATCAGTACGTGGCGGATTATGTTTTGGATAAAATTAATATTCAAGGGCCAAAAGAATTAAGGGTTTCTCCAACCGAAACAGTTCAGAAAGGCGCTGTTTTTCACCTGCAAACCAGCTATGAATTTCAATTAGAAAAAGAGAAATGGAATGCCTTGATGCAGGACTTACATCCAACGCCTGCAGTTTGCGGAACACCAAGTCAGGCGGCACAAGATTACATTTTAACAAACGAACCTCATGAGCGTGAGTTCTATACCGGATTGGTAGGTTGGAGAGGAAAGGATCAATTGTCTGTTTATGTTAACCTGCGCTGTATGCAAGTGCTCAAAAATGATTTTGCTCTGTATGTAGGAGGTGGTATTACACAAGCCTCAAATATCGCAAACGAATGGCAAGAAACAGAGGATAAGAGTGGTACTTTGTTGGATGTTATTTTTGAATAAATTCAACACTACTCACGTTTAAATCTACTTTAATTCCTTTGTGAAAAGGGAGGTCGGCTTGATCGGTAAATTGCCAGTAGAGTATCCTATCATCAGAGGGGAGGAGAAAAGGTTTGGAATATCTAGCGATCCAGAACTTATGGTTTAGAAACTGGTCCTCAAATTTCGTTTTGTAAAAGTGGTAAGAAGTGTAAATTAGCGGACGCTTTCCTGTTCGCTTTTCAACTTCATTTAAGAATAGACCAACGTTTTCAATCAAAGCTTTGTCTGAGCTAGCTTCTATTTCTACATCTAAAACAGGCGCTAAATCATTGTTTTTGGGGTGGTAATGCTTTAAAAAGTGATCAACTTGTTCGATGGCATTGACTTCAGGTCTGAAAAAGTGGTAAGCACCATGTTTTACTTTTTTCTTAAGAAGGGCGTTTCTGTTGTATTCCCATTCGTGGTCAATATGCGATTTTCCTTCTGTTGCTTTAACATATACAAATTGAATGGCAGGAGAAATATGCCCTGAGAAAAGTGTATCCCAATTGATTTTCCCTTGGTGATGAGAAATGTCAATTCCAAAACTATTGTAATTGGTAGGTATAGGAAAGTTGAAATCATCGCTCTTTTTATATTGCAAGGAATTCCAAAGTATGAAGCCGAAAATAATGAGCAACACAAAAAGGGGGATGCTTATTGTTCGTTTCATATTATGATAGGTTTGTTCCAGCAAAAAAAGGACTTCCTATTAACAGGAAGTCCTTCGCATATGTTTCCAAAAAGAAAAGACTAGTATCTTCTCTTCTCTCTAATACGTGCTGATTTTCCGGTTCTTTCACGGAAGTAGAAGATACGCGCTCTACGTACAGCACCTTGCTTAAGTACTTTGATATCATCAATAAAAGGTGAGTGAAGTGGGAAAATACGCTCTACACCAATACCACCTGATATTTTACGAACAGTGAATGTTTCAGTTGAACCAACACCTCTGCGTTGAAGAACTACACCAGTGTATTGCTGGATACGCTCCTTTTCACCTTCTCTAATCTTATATGATACAGCAACTGTATCTCCTGCTCCAAAAGCTGGAGCATCATATGCTGTTGAAAATTCGTTTTGAACTTCTTTTATTAAATCCATGACTTTTATTTTTTCTTCTCCGAAATTGGGGTGCAATATTACATATAATTTATGAATTAAACCACCCTAGTTCTGAATAATTTTTAAATATTTTATTAATTGTATTTATTTATAAGCTTGTTGCAACTTGTTTTGGTTTGTACTTGACTAGAAATCAATATCTAGTTTGAATCTTTGACGCAGAGTTTTTAGGTGAGGATTTCTTTCTGCCATGTCCTCAAATTTATCTTTACTTGAAAATAGTTTTCCGTCGGCAGCTGTTTCTTCTTTTACGGTAAGTTGGATTGAATAATTGTTGAGCTCTTTTCTAAGGTAGCCTACTAAATTAGTTTCGTGTGTCTTGATGAAACCTAGTTGAACATCATTGTCAACGGTGTGCTTAATAGAAAAGTTTTCACCTATTTCAGGATCGCGTCCTATCATCGCGGTGTAAAGTGTACCTAATTCGTCTTCCTTGGCTTTAAAGGCGTACTTTCGCCAACTCATTCTTAATTCATCAATCGTAAATGGATCTTTTGGTCTCTTACCAGTGTCTTCCTCTTCAATAACGGTCTCTTTTTTCTCGGTGGCTTGCGCCATGAGCTCGTTGATGCCCAGATAAGACTTGTTGAGCTTTCGAGTTGGTGAAGTTAGTTTTTTAGCTTCTTTGTTGAGGGTCATCATTGTTGATGGAGCCTTGGTTGTGGGCTTGGAAACTGGAGTGTTTCCCTTATTGTTACGTGTAGCTTTGCTGTCCTTCTGGCCTTTGAAAGGAATAATCTGAACGGGGTCAGTTAAGGCTTTTTTTTTTCGAGCTCGTTTTTAATCGAACACAGCTGCATTAAGGTTAGTTCTACAAGTAACCTTTGGTTTTTTGCAGACTTATAATTGGTGTCTGCAGTGCTAATTACTCCCAGTGCACGCATGATGTGTTTGGCGTCTATGGTTGCTGATTGTTCTTTATACCGTTTTTTAATTGAATCACCGACCTCTAACAGGTTGATTGTTTTTGGGTCCTTTCCTACCAAAAGATTGCGGTAATGTTCTGAAAGACCAACAATGAATTGATGTCCATCAAAGCCATGGTTTACGATTTCATGATAAAGCAATAAGCTGTTGGTAATATCCTCTTGTAAGGCATAGTCGACCAATTTGAAATAATAATCGTAATCAAGAACATTTAAATTTTCAATTACCGACTGATAAGTTAAGGTCTTTCCTGCAAAACTTACAATTTGATCAAAAATAGAAAGCGCATCACGTAACGCACCATCTGCTTTTTGAGCAATTAGATGAAGTCCTTCACTTTCTGCATCTATTCCTTCGTTTACAGAAATCTTTTTCAAGTGTTCTGCTATGTCTGAAATTTGAATTCGATTGAAGTCGAAAATTTGACAGCGCGAAAGAATGGTTGGAATAATTTTATGTTTTTCTGTTGTCGCTAGAATGAAAATGGCATGTTTTGGCGGTTCTTCTAATGTTTTTAAGAAGGCGTTAAATGCCGCAGTCGATAGCATGTGGACCTCATCAATAATGTATACTTTGTAGTCCCCTAGTTGTGGTGCAATTCGAACTTGATCAATTAAGCTACGAATGTCATCCACACTATTGTTGGAGGCGGCATCTAGTTCGTAAACATTAAGCGATTGACCTTCGTCAAAGGACTTGCAAGAATCGCATTCTCCACAAGCTTCAATGTTTTCTGTTCTGTTGGAGCAGTTAATCGTTTTTGCTAGAATTCTTGCTGTGGAAGTTTTTCCCACACCACGAGAACCACAAAATAAAAAGGCCTGAGCCAATTGGTCATTTTTAATGGCATTCTTTAAAGTTGTAGAAATATTTCCTTGACCAACGAGTGTGTCGAAGGTTTGGGGTCTATATTTTCTTGCAGAAACAATGTAATCGCTCATAAACACAAAAATAATAGAAATTAGAATCTAATCCATGTAATAATGGATAGAAAGTTATAAACATTTGAGGATCGATGAAAAGGGTGAGAGGGAGATTTGTTGTGAAAATAAAAACGCCATCAACAGATGGTTTGACCCAGCTACTAATGGCGCTCTTTTTCGAGGTATTAGGTTTACCCTATCCTAGGTATGTTTTAAGCATCTTACTTCTCGATGTGTGTCTTAATCGTCTCACGGCTTTCTCTTTGATTTGACGAACACGCTCTCTTGTTAAATCAAAACGATAACCAATTTCATCCAGACTCATTTGTCGTTGACCGTCAAGTCCAAAATAGAGTTTCAAAACGTCTTCCTCTCGACTCGTTAAAGTTTTAAGCGATCGGTTAATCTCTTTTTGTAGTGACTGGTGTATGAGATTTGTTTCTGGTGTGTCTAAACTATCATTGTCTAGTAAATCGTACATGTTTGAGCTCGAACTGTCTCCTTCGGTTAATGGTGCGTCCATAGATACATGTCGACCGTTCGATTCTAAAGCGTGTTTCACGTCAGGAACGGACATTTCTAGATAATGAGATAACTCATCGGCTGTTGGTGCGCGTTCATGTTTTTGTTCTAATTCTGAAAATGCTCTATTTACTTTTCCAATAGCTCCAATCTTATTCAATGGTAATCGAACCACTCTTGCTTGTTCTGCAAGTGCTTGTAGAATAGATTGACGGATCCACCAAACAGCGTAAGAAATGAATTTGAAACCTCTTGTTTCATCAAACCTTTTTGCAGCCTTGATTAGTCCTAAGTTACCTTCATTGATGAGGTCGGGTAGTGTTAGTCCTTGATTTTGGTACTGTTTTGCAACAGAGACAACGAATCTAAGGTTAGCACGTGTCAGACGGTCCAATGCACGTTGATCACCTGCTTTGATTCGCTGTGCCAACTCTACTTCTTCTTGAGCGGTAATTAAATCCACTCGCCCTATTTCCACCAAGTATTTATCCAGTGAAGCTGTTTCACGGTTGGTTACTTGTTTACTAATTTTTAATTGTCTCATATTCCCTCGTTTTTTATAGCTTAAATCACGATTTAGGCGTGGTTTTCACTAAGTTAATTTTTTCCTTTCCTTAATATAACGTTTTAATTCGTAAAAAGTTGGTTATTAATTTCTTTTTTATTAAAGAAAAGCGTTTTTTAACATCTTTTGGGTGTAAATCAGGCTTTTATCTAGGTCTTTGACTGTAGTTGTCTTTAATAAATGGGAAAGGTTGTGTACCTGTTCAACATATCTCTCTTATATTTGTTCAAAAAGAATTCTTAAAATGAAAGAGATAATTGAAAAAGCTTGGGAAGATCGTTCTTTATTGAAGGATGAAGAGACGGTGAATGCGATTGAAGCAGTGATTGAAGGGTTGGATAAAGGAGATTTGCGTGTTGCTGAGCCAATAAATGGAGGTTGGCAAGTTAATGAGTGGATTAAAAAAGCAGTTGTGATGTATTTCCCTATTCGTAAGATGGAAACCATCGAGGTGGGGCCTTTCGAATTTCATGATAAAATGGCTTTAAAAAGTAATTACAAGGACTTGGGGGTTCGTGTGGTTCCTCATGCTGTAGCTCGTTATGGTGCATATGTTTCAAAAGGAGTAATTTTAATGCCTTCATATGTGAATATTGGAGCATTTGTTGATGAAGGAACGATGGTGGATACATGGGCAACAGTTGGTTCATGTGCTCAAATCGGTAAGAATGTTCACTTAAGTGGTGGAGTTGGAATAGGTGGAGTGTTAGAGCCTTTGCAAGCTGCGCCGGTGATTATTGAGGATGGTGCTTTCATTGGGTCACGCTGTATCGTTGTTGAAGGTGTGCGTGTGCGAAAGGAAGCTGTGCTTGGTGCGAATGTTGTCTTAACAAAATCAACAAAAATCATAGATGTGACAGGGGATGAGCCAATCGAGATTAAGGGAGAGGTTCCAGAAAGAAGTGTAGTGATTCCCGGTTCGTATACGAAACAGTTCAATGCAGGAGAATATCAAGTCCCATGTGCTTTGATTATCGGTAAGCGAAAAGCAAGTACAGATTTGAAAACATCTTTAAATGACGCATTGCGAGAGCATGATGTTGCGGTTTAATTAAAACCATAATAGAATGAATGAGGATCGATTAAAAAAGTGGAAAGAACAACGTCAAAAAAGAAAGCAGTCATTAAATCACGATGAACTGTTGGCGGGTATTTTGGCTGGAGATCTTCAATCTTTGAGCAGTGGAATTACACTGTTGGAGAGTGATAAAGCAGTAGATAAGAAGATTGCACAACAATTGGTGACGAGTTGTTTGAAGCATTCAGGTAATTCCATCCGATTAGGAATAACAGGGGTTCCTGGGGTGGGAAAAAGTACTTTTATTGAGTCCTTCGGGCAAACAGTTGTTCAACGCGGATATAAAATAGCGGTCTTGGCTATTGATCCTTCTTCTGAAAGGAGTGGTGGGAGTATTTTGGGAGATAAAACCCGCATGAATAAGCTGTCGGTTTTAGAAAATGCCTTTATTCGCCCTTCTGCAGCAGGTAAGTCATTAGGTGGTGTTGCACGAAAGACAAGAGAGTCAATAGTCTTGTGTGAAGCTGCTGGGTATGATTTTATTTTAATTGAAACAGTGGGGGTTGGGCAATCGGAGACCATGGTGCATTCCATGGTTGACTTTTTTATGTTGCTGATGTTGGCTGGGGCAGGTGATGAGTTGCAAGGAATTAAGCGAGGAATAATGGAAATGGCGGATGCTTTAATTATTACAAAAGCAGACGGTGATAACCTGTTGAAAGCAAGGCGAGCTAAGAAGGAGTATGAAAACGCAATGCATTTGTTTCCGCCAAATAAGAATGGTTGGATTGCAAAAACCTTAGTGGCTTCAGCATATGAGAATTATAATATTGATAAAGCTTTCGATATTGTAGAGAGTTATGAGAACCATACAAAGGTAAATGGGTCTTTCTTTCAAAAACGAAAGGAACAAGATAAGTATTGGTTGCATGAAACCATTGCCGATATTTTAATGTCTGATTTTTACTCTGCGGAACGATTGGTGAAAGCTATCGTAGAAGTGGAAAAAGAAGTGGTAGAAGGTAACATGTCCTCTTTTGAAGGAGCTGAAAAATTGATGGACTTGTATAAAAAGGAATAGTCCCGGTGAAATATCTTTGAGTAGATTATTATATGAAAAATCCCGAAAGTTTAAACTCTCGGGATTTTTAATTTCTATTTACGAAGATCTAATTCGCTGCGCTTGTATGCTCAAAACTCTTGCTCAACAGTATAAATATTTGGCAGATCCAAGATTTACATACCTGGCATTTTTCCTTTCATTTGTTTCATCATATTGGCCATATTCTTTTTATTGCTCATTAACTTCATCATTTTCTTGGTATCGTTAAATTGCTTTAAAAGCTTATTTACTTCCTGTAAACTTTGGCCACTACCCATTGCAATTCTTTTCTTTCGGCTTACATCGATAGCGTCTGGGTTTTCACGTTCGAATGGACTCATAGAGTAGATGATGGCTTCGATGTGCTTAAACGCGTCGTCCTCAATCTCAACTCCCTTCATGGCTTTCCCCATTCCTGGAATCATTCCCATTAAATCTTTAACGTTACCCATTTTTTTCACTTGTTGCAACTGACTTAAGAAATCGTTAAAATCAAATTGATTCTTTTTAATTTTCTTTTGAAGTCTTTGGGCTTCTTTTTCATCGTACTGCTCTTGTGCTCTTTCTACCAAAGAGATCACGTCTCCCATTCCAAGGATACGGTCCGCCATACGTTTTGGATAGAAAACATCTAAAGCGTCCATTTTCTCTCCGGTACCCACAAACTTAATTGGTTTGTCTACAACGGCTTTAATGGAAATCGCAGCACCACCTCGGGTGTCACCATCTAGCTTTGTAAGTATAACTCCGTCAAAGTTGATTTTATCATTAAATGCTTTAGCGGTGTTCACAGCGTCTTGACCGGTCATGGCGTCTACAACGAACAAGGTTTCGGTCGGATTGATGGCGTTCTTTACATCGGAAATTTCACCCATCATTTGCTCATCAATCGCCAAACGACCTGCGGTATCTATAATTACTACGTTGTGACTATTGCTTTTTGCATGTTGAATAGCTGCTTGTGCAATTTTAACTGGATTTTTTTCTTCTTTATTTGAAAAGACATCAACACCTACTTGCTCTCCAAGTACATGAAGTTGGTCGATTGCAGCAGGTCTGTATACGTCACAAGCTACAAGTAGGGGATTCTTCCCCTTTTTTGTCTTAAGGTAGTTTGCAAGTTTACCAGAGAAAGTTGTCTTACCAGAACCTTGTAGACCTGACATTAAAATAATTCCAGGGTTACCTTGGTAATTAATTTCTGTTTCATTTCCACCCATCAATTCGACGAGTTCTTCATGACATATTTTGGTCATTAATTGGCCAGGAGAAACTGATGTTAGTACATCTCTACCTAGTGCTTTTTCTTTAACAGTTGTAGTGAATTCTTTAGCTGTCTTAAAGTTAACATCGGCATCCAATAGGGCACGACGCACCTCTTTTAATGTCTCCGCAACATTAACCTCAGAAATCTGTCCTTGTCCCTTAAGGATCTTAAATGCTTTTTCAAATTTGTCTGTTAAATTTTCGAACATGCTTGCAAAATTTAGTTTGGATGGCAAAATTAATAAAAAGGCGCTTACTTATCAAGAATAATTTTATTCTCGCTTAATGGGTCTATCCAATTATGAATGTTTATTCAAGTGTTCATTGGTCAATATGTAAGGGTTTGATTGAATGTGTGTTTTAGTTTGGTTTTTACCGCCTTGTAAATTAGGGGTTTATTGTATTTGTTTGTGAGAATTTATTTATATTTACTTCTTGATTAATAATTGAAATCGATAAGCTTATGAAAACAGCAACTAAATTAATACTGTTTCTATTTTTGTTTACCTCCATAGGATGTTCTAAATATGAAGAAGGTTCTTTTTTTACTTTACGCACTAAAAAAGCACGCATTACAAATACATGGATACCTGTAAAATACGTTTATCCGAATGGGAGTTCGAGTACAAATGTGGACGAAGGAGAGATTACTTTGAGTAAAGACATGACAGCAACGTGGAAATTAATGTTTAATAACGAAATGTACACCGTTCCAGGAAGTTGGAAGTTTATTGGTGACAAACAAGGAATTAACGTAACAGTGAGTGTTTTTAACTTTACTGAAAGTCAGGATTTTGAAATTGTAAAACTGAAGTCTAAGAAATTGTGGGTCCGTGACTCTGATGGTGTTGTAACCCATTTTGAAGCGAAATAAAGTTTCCTTTCAGTTGTTAAAAGACACTAAAATAAGGAATGTTAAGGTTTTTTAGCATTTGTAGTGGGGGCTAGGTTTTATCTTTGACACAAATAACCAATTAATTTCAAAAAAATGCAAAGAATGAAAACAGCAAAATTTTTTACCGTAGTACTTTTAAGTTTAACCTTCGTTTTAGCTTCTTGTAGTAAGTATGAAGAGGGACCAGCAATTTCTTTATTGACAAAGAAAATGCGTTTGACAGGGGATTGGACGCCAGTGAAGTCGATTACTGATGGTGTATCAGTAGAATACGATAACAAAGACAGAATTATAACATTTGAAAAAGATGGGACTTATATCAGTAAACTTTCATCAGCTTCATTTACTGGAGAGTGGGATTTTAATGATGACAAAACAAAAGTAGTGATTTCAAATTCGGGTTCGATTCAGTTTAATAATGAAAAAGAGATTATTCGATTGACCAATAAAGAATTGTGGTTGATAGATGCTGGAGTTGAAACGCATTATGAGAAACTGAAGTAGACCACAGTTGGCTAACTAAATGACTATGGACTGAAAGTGCAATGGGTTTAGATGAGAATAAAACCCTCAAAGTTTAAAAGAAATAGATAGTAAACTTTTTGTCTAGCATCTAATGTCCAATCCCGAGGCTTATCGGGAGCATAGTTTTAACTCTTTCTGAGACGAATAAATAAGTGATAAAGCACGGGCCTCTAAAATAGAGCTTCGTGCTTTTTTTTGTTCTCTTAATTATAATCCCTTCTTTTTGTTATTTTTGTCTGACCTGTAAAAAGGGGTAAAAATATTTTTATGAAAAAAATTCAAATGGTTGACTTAGTAAGTCAATACGAGAAGATAAAACCACAAGTCCAAACTGCAATCCATTCCATTCTAGAGAAAGCACAGTTTATCAATGGACCAGATGTTCATGAGTTCAAAGGAGAGCTTGGCAGTTATTTAGGAGCTAAGCATGTAATTCCTTGTGCCAATGGTACGGATGCTTTACAAATTGCTATGATGGCTTTAGGACTTAAGCCAGGAGATGAGGTGATTACACCTTCATATACTTTTATCGCAACGACTGAAGTGATTGGTTTGTTGAGGTTGAAACCTGTATTTGTGGATTGTGAAAAGGACACTTTTAATATTTCGCCAAAAGCCATTGAAGCCGCAATTACTGCACGTACTAAAGCCATTGTGCCTGTGCATCTTTACGGCCAATCTTGCGATATGGAAGCCATCATGAAAATTGCTGAAAAGTACGACTTGAAGGTTATTGAAGATAATGCTCAGGCAATAGGTTCTGACTATACTTTCTCTGATGGAACAGTTAAAAAAACTGGAACAATTGGAGATGTAGGGTGTACAAGTTTCTTCCCCTCAAAAAACTTAGGTTGTTATGGAGATGGAGGAGCGATTTGTACCAATGATGACGATTTAGCTAAGCAGATTGAAATGGTTGTAAATCATGGTCAAAGTAAGCGCTATTATCATGACGTTATTGGTTGTAATTCTCGTTTAGATACCATTCAAGCGGCTGTTTTGAGAATTAAACTAAAAGAATTAGATCGCTATATTGATGCGAGAAGAAAAGCTGCAGCGTTTTATGATGAACAATTTAAGGATGTAGAAGGTTTAACGATTCCATTTAGAGCTGCGAATACTAAACATGTCTTTCATCAATACACCTTGCAGTTATCAGATGAGATAGATCGAGACGCTCTAGTAGCGTATTTGGGAGAAAAGGATATTCCAGCCATGATTTATTATCCTGTTCCTGCGCACAAACAAAAAATGTTTGCCTCTTTAGAAACATCTAGTGGGATTTTAGAAAATACAGATTGGTTAACAAAACGTGTTTTTTCATTGCCTATGCATACAGAATTAGAGCAGGATCAATTAGAATACATTTGCAAATCAGTAAAAGAATTTATAGAGAAATGAAGAATATAGCTGTTATTGGTACAGGATACGTAGGTTTAGTTACTGGGACATGTTTTGCAGAAACTGGGAACAATGTAATCTGTGTTGATATAGATGAAGACAAAGTAAACAGGATGAAGAATGGAGAGGTTCCGATTTATGAACCCCATTTGGATGTTTTGTTTGAAAGAAATATTAAACAAAATCGTTTAAAGTTTACAACAGATTTAGCTTCGGCAGTAAAAGATGCAGAGATTATATTTTTGGCTTTACCAACACCTCCAGGAGAGGATGGCTCTGCCGATTTATCCTATGTTTTAGGAGTCGCTAAAGAATTAGGTAAACTGATTACAGATTACAAAGTTGTGGTCGATAAGTCTACAGTCCCTGTAGGAACAGCAGATCAGGTGACGGAGGCTATCGCTAATGAGACAGATGTTCCTTTTGCAGTGGTTTCTAATCCAGAATTCCTCAGAGAAGGTTTTGCAGTAGATGATTTCTTAAACCCAGATCGTGTCGTTATTGGTACGGAAGACGAAAAAGCGCGTCAAATCATGAAAGAGCTGTATCAACCTTATGTTCGTGACGGACATCCGATTATTTTTATGGATGAGAAGTCTGCAGAACTAACAAAATACGCAGCTAATGCATTTTTGGCAACGAAAATTACCTTTATGAATGAGGTGGCTAACTTTTGTGAAATTGTTGGTGCCGATGTAGATAAAGTACGTGAAGGAATGGGATCTGATTCTCGTATTGGACATCGTTTTCTTTATCCAGGAATTGGATTTGGTGGAAGCTGTTTTCCTAAAGACGTTAACGCTTTGTTGAAAAGTGGTCAGGACAACAACTTTAATTTTTCAATTATCGATGCTGTATTGAATGTCAATGACCAACAACGCATTAAGCTTTTAGATAAAGTTTTGGATTACTATGGTGATATCAAAGGGAAAAAGTTTGCACTTTGGGGCTTGGCTTTTAAACCTGATACAGATGACATTCGTGAGGCACCTGCCTTATATTTAATTGATGAGTTAACCAGGAGAGGTGCTGAGATCGTTGCCTTCGATCCAGAGGCAATGAAAAATGTGAAAAAACAAATCGGAGATAAAATAGAATATGTTGGAAATCAGTATGACGCCCTTGATGGAGCTGATGCATTATTGATTGCAACAGAATGGTCGGTTTTTAAAAATCCAGATTTCACTCAAGTTAAATCTAAATTAAAAGCACCGATTATTTTTGATGGTAGAAATTTATTTGACTTAGAAGATATGAAGGAAAAGAACCTTTACTATAGTTCGATCGGACGTCAAACAATTGTTCCAAATTTATAAATATGGAGAAGAAAAGAGTATTAATCACCGGCGCAGCTGGATTTTTAGGTTCGCACCTTTGTGATCGATTCATTAAAGATGGCTTTCATGTAATCGCCATGGATAATTTAATCACAGGACGATTGTCCAATATCGAACACCTGTTTCCGAATGAAAACTTCGAGTTCTACCATCAGGACGTATCTCAATTTATTCATGTTCCAGGTAAACTTGATTATATTTTACACTTTGCATCTCCTGCAAGTCCGATTGATTACCTAAAAATTCCTATTCAAACCTTAAAAGTTGGATCTTTAGGAATTCATAATTGTTTGGGCTTAGCCAGGGTTAAAAATGCCCGTGTACTGATAGCTTCTACTTCTGAAGTTTATGGAGACCCTGAAGTTCATCCTCAAACAGAAGAATATTGGGGGAATGTAAATCCAATTGGACCACGTGGTGTTTATGATGAGGCTAAGCGTTTTCAAGAAGCTATGACTATGGCTTACCATACTTATCATGGATTAGAGACAAGAATTGTTAGAATTTTCAATACTTACGGACCAAGAATGCGTTTGAACGACGGAAGAGTTTTGCCAGCATTTATTGGGCAATCTTTACGTGGTGAAGACCTAACAGTGTTTGGAGATGGAAGTCAAACCCGTGCCTTTTGTTATGTAGATGATTTGATTGAAGGGATTGTTCGTTTGTTGTTTTCTGATTATTCAGATCCAGTGAATATTGGTAATCCCGATGAAATTACAATTGGTGAGTTTGCCGAAGAAATCATCAAGTTAACAGGTACGTCGCAAAAGGTGATCTATAAAGATTTACCTGTAAATGACCCGAAACAAAGACAGCCAGATATTACAAAAGCCAAAGAAATTTTAGATTGGTCACCTAAGGTCAGTAGAGAAGAAGGCTTAAAGTTAACCTATGAATATTTCAAAAGCTTATCGGAAGAAGAGCTTCATCACAAAGAGCACAATAACTTTGACGCATATATAAAGTAATATGGATTATTTTTCACATTCCACCGCAATCATTGATGAAGGATGTTCTATAGGAAAGGGAACAAAAATATGGCATTTTTCTCATGTGATGCCAAATTGTAAAATAGGTGAAAATTGTAACATTGGCCAAAATGTGGTCATCTCTCCAGAAGTTATTCTAGGGAACAACGTTAAGGTACAAAACAATGTTTCAATCTATACAGGTGTTGAATGTGAAGATGATGTTTTTTTAGGACCTTCAATGGTCTTTACAAATGTCGTTAATCCAAGAAGTGCTATTGTGCGCAGAGGTCAATACAGCAAGACTTTAGTGAAAAAAGGAGCTTCAATTGGAGCCAATGCAACCATTGTTTGTGGACACGATATTGGAGAGTATGCTTTTATTGGAGCAGGAGCTGTTGTAACCAAAGAAGTTCCTCCTTATGCATTGGTTGTTGGGAATCCCGCCAATCAAATAGGATGGATGAGTGAATATGGACACCGACTAAATTTCGATGAAAATGGTCAAGCTGTTTGTGAAGAAAGTCAAGAAAAGTATGAAATCAATGACGGATGCGTTACCAAACTATAAGTACTGTTATGGAAGGTAAAATAAAATTTGTAATCGTAGGAGCAGGGCATATTGGTAAACGACATGCCACGATGATTATGGAGAACCAAGAATCAGAACTTGTCGCTTTAATTGATATTCAGCCTCAAAAAAACTTAGGACTCGAACAGTTTGATGTGCCTTTTTTCAATTCCTTAGAAGATTTTCTAGCCTCGAACATTGAATTTGATATTGCAAGTATTTGTACACCAAATGGCCTGCATGCCGATCAAAGCATTCAGGTTTTGGCCCAAAACAAACATGTCGTATGTGAAAAACCAATGGGCTTATCGAAAGACAATTGTGAAAAGGTGATTTTTAAATCTTTGCAAATGTCCAAACATGTATTCTGTGTTATGCAAAACAGGTATTCACCTCCCTCGGAGTGGATCAAGTCAGTTGTTGATCAAGGAGTATTAGGAAAAGTTTACATGGTACAGATTAACTGTTACTGGAACAGGGATGATCGCTATTATAAAAAAGGAGGATGGAAAGGAACTCAAGACCTTGATGGGGGAACATTGTTTACTCAATTTTCTCATTTTATTGATATTATGTATTGGTTGTTTGGGGATATTAAAAATATAAAAGGTAAATTTGCGGACTTTAACCACCAAGATTCTACCGATTTTGAAGATTCTGGATTTGTCAGCTTTGATTTTGTTCAAGGCGGTATGGGGTCTTTAAATTACTCCACATCAGTTGCAGGTCAGAATTTAGAATCTTCAATCACCATTATTGGTGAAAAAGGCTCGGTGAAAATTGGAGGTCAATACATGAATGAGGTGGAGGTGTGTAATATTGAAGGTTATGAAATGCCTGAATTAGCCCCCACCAATCCTGGAAATGATTATGGATCATACAAAGGATCGGCTGCGAATCATCATTATGTGATTCAAAATGTTGTAGATACATTAAAAGGTAGAAATATAGCAACTACAAATGCCCTTGAAGGACTGAAAGTAGTGGAAATAATAGAAAGAATATATAAAGTACGAGATGAGCAATTCAATACACACTAAGTTATTAGAAAGAAAAGAAAAATTAGCAGTAATTGGTTTAGGTTATGTAGGTTTACCTATAGCACTTGAATTCGCTAAAAAGATGGATGTTATCGGATTTGATATTAATGAAGCGAGAGTCGATTTAATGAAAAATAACATCGACCCTAGCAATGAGTTGGAGGCTTCAGATTTCGAAGGTTGTAGCATTGAGTTTACAGCAAATGTTGACGATTTAAAAGCAGCAACATTTTATGTTGTTGCAGTACCCACTCCAATTGATGAGTCTAATCGTCCGAATTTAGCTCCACTATTGGGCGCTTCTAATACAGTAGGTAAGGTGCTTCAAAATGGAGATTATGTGGTGTTTGAATCTACAGTTTATCCAGGATGTACTGAAGAAGATTGTATTCCTGTATTGGAAGAAATAGCTGGATTGAAAGCTGGTGTTGATTTCAAGTATGGCTATTCCCCAGAACGTATTAATCCAGGAGATAAGGTACATACTTTACAAAACGTAGTGAAGGTTGTTTCTGGAAATGACGCTGAGTCTTTGGAGGAAATTGCGAAGATTTATGAAGAAGTTGTTGGAGCAGGGGTGCATCGCGCATCATCTGTCAAGGTAGCCGAAGCTGCAAAAATCATTGAGAATACACAGCGTGATGTCAATATTTCACTCATTAATGAGCTGTCTATTATTTTCGATCGACTTGATATTAATACCTATGAAGTGTTGGAAGCAGCAGGAACAAAATGGAATTTTTTGCCATTCTCTCCAGGTTTAGTAGGAGGACACTGTATTGGTGTTGACCCATACTACCTGACGCATAAGGCAAAAGAAGTAGGGTATCATGCTAAAGTTATTCTTAGTGGTCGTTCCGTAAATGACTCAATGGGATTCTATATCGGAAAGCAAACCGTAAAAAAAATGATTGCACAAGGAAAAGACATGAATGAAGCCAAGGTTTTAATCATGGGAGCTACTTTCAAAGAAAATGTTAGTGACATCAGAAACTCAAAAGTGATTGATGTCGTGAATGAATTGAAATCATTCTCTGTAAAAGTAGACTTAGTTGACCCTCATGCCTCCTCAGAAGAAATGAAGCGTGAGTATGGAATAGAGCTTTCAAAAAACATCGGTAGTAATTATGATGCGGTAATTGTTGCTGTAAATCACGAAGAATACACTAAATTAGAGGAAAACGACTTCCTAAAGTTTTTTAAAGATGGAAAAGGTGTTTTTGTGGACATCAAAGGCGTCTTTAAAAATAAAATTAAGGAATTAGAGTACTGGAGTTTATAATGGAAAAGAATATTTTAATAACAGGTGGCGCTGGGTTCAACCCGTGAAATGATGGCAGATACAACATTTTTTTATACGTATATACTTGTAAGTGAAAAAGACGGTAAAAAATATACAGGTTGTACCTCTGATTTGCCATCAAGATTTGAGGATCATCAAGAGGGGCGAGTTCAATCCACAAAACATAGACGACCTTTAAGGTTGATTTGCTTTGAGGCTTGTTTAAATAAAGATGATGCATATAAGCGTGAGAAGTATTTAAAAACACATTATGGTAAACTGTTCTTAGGGAATCGACTCAAATCTTATTTCACAGGTCGCGAGGATTAGATTATTTAATAACATTATAGATAGAAATAAAATGAAAACTATTTTAATAACAGGTGGCGCTGGGTTCATTGGTTCGCATGTCGTTAGACGAATGGTGAATCGTTATCCGAATTTCAATTTTGTGAATTTTGACAAATTAACTTACGCAGGTAATTTAGAAACGCTTGCAGATGTTGAAACGAAGTCAAACTACACTTTTGTAAAAGGAGATATTTGTAACGTCGAAGATATTAATGATGTTTTTTCAACTTATAAAATTACAGATGTTATCCATTTAGCAGCTGAATCACATGTAGATCGATCTATTTCTGGACCTATGGAGTTTGTACTGTCGAACGTTGTGGGAACAGTAAACTTAATGAATGTGTGTAAAGCCCATTGGACAGACTTATCAAATCATATTTTTTACCATATTTCAACCGATGAGGTTTATGGAAGTTTAGGGCAAGAAGGATTGTTTGAAGAAACTACAGCTTACGACCCAAGAAGTCCTTACTCAGCTTCAAAAGCTAGTTCAGATCATTTTGTGAGGGCATATCACCATACTTATGGATTGAATATTCGTATCTCTAATTGTTCGAATAATTATGGAAGTCACCAATTTCCTGAGAAACTCATTCCATTAATGATTCACAATGCGGTTGAGGGTAAAGATTTACCGATTTACGGTGATGGATTAAACGTTAGAGATTGGCTTTGGGTTGAAGACCATGCCAGTGCGATTGATTTAATTTTCCATGAAGGAAGAAATGGTGAAACTTATAATATTGGTGGACTAAATGAATGGACCAATATTGATCTTGTAAAACGTTTGGCTACAATAATCGACCAACGACTCGGAAGAGCGGAAGGAGAAACGGCAAAGCAAATCAAGTTTATAAAAGACAGGGCTGGACACGACAGAAGATACGCAATTGATGCATCTAAATTAGAGGCAGAACTCAATTGGAAGCCCTCAATTACCTTTGAGGAAGGTTTAGATAAAACAGTAGACTGGTATTTAAACAATCAACAATGGGTAAAAAATGTTGTTTCTGGTGAGTATCAAACTTACTATGAGAATCAATATAAATCATAAACTATGAACGTTTTTAAGTCGATTTTTGGCCAAAAAAACAAAGCGCCTTTCGATATTAGCGCTCTTAAAGTAGACATGCACAGTCACCTTATTCCTAGAATAGATGACGGTTCACAAAGTATGGATCATACCATAGGAATGTTATTGCGCTTTGTTGAATTGGGATATGAAAAAGTGATTACAACTCCCCATATTTTATATGATTATTATAAAAATACCCCCGAAATTATTCTTTCAGGCCTAGAAGAGGTGCGTGCTGAAGTTAAAAGACTAAATATTCCAATTGAAATAGAAGCAGCGGCCGAATATTATTATGATGATCACTTTCTAGAATTATTGGCCAAGGATGAAATTTTAACCTTTGGAAAGAACAATGTCTTGATTGAGTTTTCATTTGGAGCAAAGCCCAATAATATTGATCAATTGATTTTTGATTTGAAATCGAAAGGCTATCAACCCATACTCGCGCACTATGAAAGGTATTTGTTTTATCTGAAAGATGGAGTTGAGCCAGCCAAAAGATTCCGCGAGAAAGGCCTTCATATTCAAATGAATTTGAATTCACTTACAGGACATTATGGAAAAGAAATCAAAAGACAAGCGGAGCTCATGGTCGACCATGAGGTTATAGATTATCTAGGAACAGACTGTCATAGAATTGAACACTTAGATATTCTTCAAAGTAACTTGACCCGAAAGCACTTCAGAAAGCTAAATGACATGAGCTTTAGAAATACAGACTTACTATAAGGGTGTTTTGTTGTAAGGACGCTCTGCAAAACGTCCCTACAACATTAACACATTATTCTCCTATCGTAGCACTAGAAGTAGGGAACTTTCTATCTACTTTTTTAAATAAACCTTGTAAAACTTTTCCTGGACCTACTTCGATTACTTCTTCACATCCATCAGCAATCATTTGTTGCATGGTTTGTGTCCAACGAACTGGCGCAGTTAATTGTGCAATAAGGTTTTTCTTAATTTCATTGATATCGCTTACTGCATTTGCAGTTACGTTTTGGTAAATAGGACAAAGTCCTTCCGTAAACGGTGTTTCTTCAATTGCTTTTGCAAGCTTTTCACGTGCAGGCTCCATTAATGGTGAGTGAAATGCTCCACCAACTGGAAGAGGTAAAGCCCTTCTTGCTCCAGCTTCAGTTGCTTTTTCACAAGCGATTTCAATTCCTTTTTTAGAACCTGAGATTACCAATTGTCCAGGACAGTTGTAATTTGCTGCAACTACCACCTCGTCAATGTCTGCACAGATTTTTTCTACTACTTCGTCATCTAATCCTAAGATAGCCGCCATTGTAGAAGGTTCTGCTTCACAAGCTTCTTGCATTGCTAAAGCACGCTGATAAACCAACTTTAACCCATCTTCAAAAGACAATACTCCATTGGCTACAAGTGCCGAAAACTCACCTAATGAGTGTCCAGCAACCATGTTTGGTTTGAAATCATCACCCAAAACTTTAGCTAAGATTACAGAGTGTAAAAATATTGCGGGTTGAGTTACTTTTGTCTCTTTCAACTGCTCATCTGTTCCACTGAACATAATTTCTGTAATGTCAAAACCTAAAATCTCATTGGCTTTGTTGAATAATTCTTTTGCTACAGGAGAAGTCTCGTAAAGGTCTTTTCCCATTCCTATAAATTGGGCCCCTTGGCCTGGAAATACATATGCTTTCATAGTCTGTCTATTTTGTGTGGCTAAATTAAAATATTTTAGCTGAATTAGACTTTAATTGACTTGTAAATAATACGGTATGCTTGATTACAGTATTGAGAAGGTTTTACTTTTTATGATTCACCTGCATGATAGAGTTGAAAATGATTCATTTCTAAGACAATAATCCTTTTGAATTACTGAACACTATTTATAATTTTCGTATCTTCGCAACAAATATTTAGATTAATGAAAATAATTGTATATATAGCATTTTGCCTCTTGATTTTACAGTCTTGTAGTGATGATCATTCAGAGAATAAACGCTTCACTGTCGTAACAACCACCACAATGATTACAGACTTGGTGAAGAATGTAGGTGGAGATATTGTTCAAGTTGAAGGATTAATGGGCGCAGGTGTAGATCCACATTTGTATAAGGCAAGTGAAGGAGATGTACTTAAATTGTCTAATGCCGATATGGTTATGTACAATGGTTTGCATTTAGAAGGAAAGCTAGAGGATGTCTTCGAAAGAATGAAAAGTCAAAACATGAAGACCATTGCTGTTACGGATGTGCTTGACAAAAGTGACTTATTAAGTTCAACGCTTTTTGAATCTAACTACGATCCTCACATTTGGTTTAATATTGAATATTGGGAACGTATAGCACATTTTGTAGCTGAAAAACTAGGTGAGTCACTTCCGGAAAAAGCAGATATGTTTAAGGAAAATGCTGAGAGTTATGGGAAACAATTACAAGCCTTGAAAGCGAAAGTAACAGAACAAATCGCAACACTTCCTGTTGATCAACGTAGGTTGGTTACAGCACATGATGCCTTTAACTATTTTGGGGAGGTTTTTGAATTTGATGTTGTGGGACTACAAGGATTGTCTACGGCCACCGAAGCAGGAGTAAAAGACGTACAACAAACAGCGGCTTATATTATTGATCACAAAGTGAAAGCCATTTTTATAGAAAGTTCTGTTCCGAGAAGAACGGTTGAAGCATTGCAAGCCGCAGTAAACTCAAAAGATCATCAGGTAGAAATTGGAGGGACTTTATATTCTGATGCCCTGGGGAACCCTGGAGAAAAAGAGGGGACCTATATCGGAATGTTTGAATACAATGTCGAAACGATTGTAAATGCACTGAAATAATGGGGAGAATAGCAGTTAAAGTAGATGACCTAACAGTAGCGTATAATTATAAACCCGTGATTTGGGATATTGACTTGCAAATTCCAGAGGGTGTATTAATGGCAGTTGTTGGGCCAAATGGTGCGGGAAAATCAACTTTAATTAAGG
Source organism: Brumimicrobium ulvae (assembly GCF_947504225.1). Classification (GTDB taxonomy): domain Bacteria; phylum Bacteroidota; class Bacteroidia; order Flavobacteriales_D; family Crocinitomicaceae; genus Brumimicrobium; species Brumimicrobium ulvae. The sequence continues at coordinate 101,909 of NZ_CANNGT010000001.1, forward strand.
CTATTCTTGGAATTCTAAAACCCATAGCAGGAAGTGTCACGATTTTTGGCAAACCATATAAATCACAACGAAAACATGTGGCCTACGTACCGCAAAAAGGGAGTGTCGATTGGGACTTTCCTACAACTGCGTTTGATGTAGTTTTGATGGGGACCTATGGTGATTTAGGATGGATCAAGCGACCTGGCCTGAAGGAGAAAAAAAGAGCTCTGGAAGCACTAGAAAAAGTCGGAATGTTGTCGTTTAAAGATCGTCAAATTTCTCAACTTTCTGGAGGACAACAACAACGTGTGTTTTTAGCACGTGCCTTGGTTCAAAATGCATCCATCTATTTTATGGATGAACCTTTTCAAGGTGTTGACGCAACAACTGAGGTGACCATCATTAATATTCTCAAAGAGTTGAGAAAAGCTGGTAAAACAGTTATTGTCGTTCACCATGATTTACAAACAGTACCCGAGTATTTTGATTGGGTGACTTTCCTTAATGTGAAAAAAATTGCAACTGGCCCAGTGAAAGATATTTTTAACGATGACAATTTAACGAAGACATACGGAATCAATTACAAGGTAAGTGTGCAAAAATGATTAAAATGAAAAATTAATAATGTGAAACCGAAGGCACAAATTGAAAAAACGGTAAATAATTAATGGGAATAATTGAATATATAGAACTCGTTTTTAGCGATTATACTTTGCGAACCATTACCTTAGGAACTGCTGTCCTTGGAGCAGTAACAGGTATGTTGGGCAGCTTTGCTGTACTGCGAAAACAAAGTTTATTGGGCGATGCTATTTCTCATGCCGCATTACCTGGTATTGCTTTGGCATTTTTATTTACTGGAGCAAAAGATTCCAATGTGTTATTGATAGGCGCCTTAATTAGTGGACTTATCGGTGCTTTTTGGATTAGGGGAATCACCACTAAAACACACCTGAAAGCTGATACTGCACTTGGACTGATACTATCTTTGTTCTTTGGGTTTGGTATACTGTTGCTAACATTCATTCAAAAACGACCTGACGCAAACCAAGCAGGATTAGATAAATATTTGTTTGGACAAGCTGCTACCCTGGTAGAAAGTGATGTCTGGTTGATGGCTTTTGTTGCTGGCTTATGTGTCTTGGTCTTGTTGTTTTTTTGGAAAGAATTTAAAATTTTGTTGTTTGATAAAGATTACGCACAAACTCTAGGGTTTAACACCAAATTTATAGATGCTTTAATTACAAGTTTTATCGTGCTGGCTATTGTTTTAGGATTACAAACTGTAGGTGTGATTTTGATGAGCGCCATGCTTTTAGCCCCAGCGGCCGCAGCAAGACAATGGACCAATAGTCTTGGAGTGATGGTTTTTTTAGCCGCTGTATTTGGTGCAAGTGCGGGTGTGTTTGGTACGGCAATCAGCGCAACGCAAAATAATTTATCTACCGGTCCAGTGATTGTTTTAGTGGCTTCTGTATTTGTACTTTTTTCTTTTGTCTTTTCTCCTAGTCGTGGGTTGTTGTTTAAACGAATCCGCTTGATTAGAAATAGAAATGATTTAGAGCTTCAAAAAACATTGACTTTTATGTACCATATTGTACAAGACCATGAGGACATTTCTCACCCTCACGCCATCAAAATTCTAAATAACTTTAGAGGATACAGTAGAAAAGGATTGAAAAAGCTCATCGATAAAAATTATGTAAAAGTAGAAGGGGAGATGTGGAGTTTAACCGAAGAAGGTTTCCTGCGTGCAAGTAATTTGTATAACCAAAACGAGAAAGATGACTAGCGCACAATTCGAAATACAGATGATTGCCTGCTTAGTTGCAGTGGCTTGTGCTATCCCAGGTACTTTTTTGGTATTGCGTAAAATGGCCATGATCAGTGATGCAATTAGCCATTCTATCCTGCCAGGATTAGTGGTAGGTTTTTTTATAACTCAAGATTTAAATTCGCCCTTGCTTATTTTATTTGCCGCTTTAACCGGAGTTTTGACAGTGGTGTTAGTAGAGAAAATACAGCAAACAAAACTAGTAAAAGAAGATACTGCTATTGGTCTGGTTTTCCCTGTTTTGTTCAGTATTGGGGTAATAATGATTGCGAAATATGCCAATGATGTACATTTAGATGTTGATGCCGTTTTGCTCGGAGAATTAGCCTTTGCTCCTTTTGATCGAATTTATTACGGAACAGTGGATTTAGGTCCTAAATCTTTATGGGTAATTGGTACCATTTTGTTGGTGACTTTAATTCTATTGTTCGCTTTTTTCAAAGAGTTAAAAATGAGCACTTTTGATGCTGGTTTAGCGACTTCTTTAGGATTTTCTCCTGTAATCATTCATTATGGATTGATGAGTGTGGCCTCCATTACAACGGTCGGTGCATTCGATGCCGTTGGGGCGATTCTTGTTGTAGCTATGATGATTGCGCCTGCGGCTTCAGCTTATTTATTAACCACCAACCTAAAAAAAATGATTGGTCTGGCTTGCTTTTTTGGTGTCTTTAGTGCCATATCTGGTTATTGGTTAGCCAGTAGTTTAGATGCTTCCATCGCTGGGAGTATCGCCACAATGCTAGGTTTGGTTTTCCTGACCATATACTTGTTTGCTCCAGACAAAGGATTTATTGCTGTAATTTATCGTGAAAAGCAACAACGTAGAGAAGTTATGTTGATTACTTTCTTGTTACATCTTAAAAACCATAATGAAATAGAGGAGCGCCATGTCAACCACCTCAATGAACACATTAATTGGCAAAAAGTCCGCAGTAAAACAATCTTAAATTTAGCACTTAAAAACAACATGGTCCGCATTTCCGATGATGTAGTAACTCTTACGGATAAAGGAGATGAATTTACTTCGAAAGCCATCGATTATATCTTAACCAACGAACATGGTTTAATCGAAGATATGAAAAAAGATTTCTTCTTATTTAGAGGATGATTTCTAATACCTCCAAGCCAACACACGTGTGATTTTATTTCCAGTTCCCATAGGTATTTCTTTCACTTCTTTTGCGCCAACTTTGATCAAGGCATTGTGTAAACCCTTTAGATTTGATTGTTTTGAGACCAATGTTGTAAACCAAGTCACATTCTTTGCAAATGCTTTACTTTCTTTAATCATGTTGTGGATAAATACGTATTCACCACCTTTAAAAATGAGTTCATTACTTACTCCAGCAAAGTTAAGTTGTGGAGATTTAGTGTTTTTACCGGTCAGATTTTTGACTTTCCTTCGCGTTCCTTTAAGGGCTTCTTCTTTTGATGAGTGAAATGGTGGATTGCAAATGGTAATGTCGATCTTTTCATCCTTCTCCATAATCCCGAAGAAAATATTTTTCGGATTTGTTTGTAAACGACATTCTATTTTACCTTTTAAGGATGGATTTTCTTTGATGATATTTTCGGAAGAAGCAATTGACTTTGGGTCTACATCTGCACCAATGAAATTCCAACCATATTCTATTACTCCAATAATAGGATAGATACAACTTGCTCCTACACCAATGTCCAAACAAGTAATTTGATCTCCTTGAGGAGTCGTACCGGAGTTTCCTTCGGCTAGAAGATCAGCGATGTGATGAATATAATCTGCTCTTCCAGGAATGGGAGGTGTTAAATTCTGTGCCGGAAAATCCCAAAACTTAATTCCATAATAATGATTTAAAATCGCTGTGTTTAATGATTTTACTGCACGTGCATCTGAAAAATCAATAGACTCCATCCCGTATTTGTTAGGTTGGATAAATGACTTTAAATCACGACTAATTTTCGTTAGTGCTTTTAAGTCGTATTTGTTCTTGTTTTTATTACGGGGATGAAGTCTGGACTTCTTTTGATTTTCTGAGGACATGTATTATTTTAATGCAAAACTACGCTTATTTGCTGGATTTTGATCTGCTTACATCATAAATTAAATGATTCCACAGACTTCTTAAAATAATTACATTCTCGTTTTTTCTCTTTTATTTCTAACAACTCTCCCATTTTGAATGATGTAACTTTTATTCATAAACTTAAAAGTTTCTCCTTCAGCTTTATCGATTAAATTGGTAAGATCTTCATTTATTGTATGAACTGACCCTCCAGTTTTACGGGCAAGATTTAAATACTGATTGTTGATGTTGAACTTCGTTCCACATAATATGATGCGTACTGGAACTTTAATGTCCTTAATTAAAGAATAATCCCTTATAGGTGAATGGTTATCTGCTATGAGAATAATTTCTGTGGCATGTGGGTATTTTTTTTGGGCTTCCAAAATGGCTTCAACATCATTCTCCTGTGAATCTCCACTACAACCGTAAGACACACCTTTTAGAAGTAGTTTTCTAAACTCTGCATAGTCTTTTGTGGTCACGCTATGAATACCTCCAGTGTGACCGATTCGTTTGCTTGAATTAGGTCGACCATTCCCATCATTGAAAAGTACGATATTGGCTTGTTCTGTTTTATTCATCTTTAATAAAAACCAAAATGCGGTCTGTTCCATATACGGATACATGCTACAGGTTACATCGGCAACTATAGTGGGATTCTTCCATTGATTACGTTTAAAAGCATTGATGATTACTGGATTGTCTTTAAATTTTTTAAGGCTTTCTTTCGTAATCTCTACACTGTCATTTTTAGGTAAGTTATTATATTTTGATATTTCTGTATAACTCAATGCTGATGTTTGTTCAGGCAAATAGTAGATTACCGCTCCATGAAACATCATCTTGGCTTGTGATTCATTGTTGCAATACATCTGACGTACAATACTCCAAGAGATTGATTCATTTTTGATGAGATCGGATCGAATACTCAGCATATTTAAAATACGCTGTTTGTTCAATTCCGAGATGTCTTGCCCTTTTGGATAGTTGGTGTACACCAAATCGATTTGGATTATTTCAACATTTTTTAATTCTGCCTTGTCCATCACCGATAAAATTTCTGAAGAACCATAATTCATGTTCACAACTGATGTGCCCAAATATGTACCAGAAATTCGATAAATACCTGCTTTTTTTTCAGGTTGATTAATTATATCATTTGCTGTTCTTGATGCTTGTGCAAATGAACCGATTGATAAAAAGATAAATAAGATGCTTGAAAGTGCTTTCATAAGACTAGGTTTTTATTGTTGGGGTACAGTTATAATGTATACCAGATGATTTGGTTACATTTTTTAAATAAAAACCAACTCAGTCTTAGATGTGCCGAAATGTAAAATACGCATCAGTTTCATACGTAGTCAAGTGAATAATACGTTTTTTCGGAATGTAGTATAAAGGATAACTATCTTAAAATTAATTTTAATTCCCGTGTTATTGGTCCTTGTGGGTATTTGGTATCGTCTAAATAACTCATCAAGGTCAATCTTTTTCCCTCTACCATCCAGTTAAAAGATTTAAATGCTTGATGGTTATGTTTGAAGACAACATGATTTGAAGTTGATTCTGGATTTCCTAGTTGATTTTCAAAATGTGCTATCACTAAGTTTTCGCAATGCGTAAATTCAGAAAGGTACGTATCTATAGCATTTGATTTTATTTTTGTAAAAAACTCCATTTCATCTGTTCCACCCGCTTCTTCCCAATAAAACTTAGGGTATGTTTTTAAAGTCAGTTCTAATTGTTGAATGAGTTTAGTTTCAGCATCGTATAAATACACAAGGGTTAATTCTTCTATTGCACCCAACTCTATAAAATACTTGTAATTGGGTAGGGCTCCCCCTCTGTTCTCAAAATCCAATCCTTCAATAGTCGGAAGAACATCGATTGAGTCTCCTATTTTTATTCCTCTAAAATCAATTCCATCACTGCAAATAATAGATGTAAAAAGTTCGTTTTCTAAAACCTTTGTGTTTTTCATAGTGTTTTATTAAAATGAGTCCAAAATAAATTGTCCTCAATTATTCAGACTCAACTTTAAACCCTTCACCAACAACTTTAAAGGCTGTTCGTCTATTTAATTGGTTTGCTTTTTCTTGATCACTTTTACTTAGTGTTTTGATAAACTTTTCAGTGAGAACTTGTTTGTTTCCTTCAGCGTCTAGAATTGGTTCTTTATGTTCATCCACCCAAATTGTTGGACTACCTTCACCGTATCCTATCGCTTTTAAGCGGTCCTTATTTATACCTTTCTGAACTAAATAATTCACACAAGACTGCGCCCTTCTTTTCGATAAGTCTAGATTGTAATCTTCAGAACCTTTGTAATCTGTATGAGAATTCATTTCAACCATTAAATTGTCATTTAATTCTAGCAGTTTATACAAAGTATCTAATATTTGCTTTGAAGCCGGACGAAGTCGGTCAGAATCAAAGTCATATTCAATTCCTTCAAGTCTAATTTCATCTTCAGGAATTGGATCGAGATAGAAGTCTTGTTGTAGTTTTGTAGATTGTGTAATTGATTCGGTATTTACAACTGCAGCATCAGCAAAATAATTTTCTTTTTGGGCTTTCATAAAAATCATTTCTCCAATGTTGATGTCGATGGCATAATAACCATTTTCATCTGTAGAAACTTGGTAGTTTGCTTTTTCTCCAGTAACATCTTTAATGCTGATGTTTGTATTGGGTAGAATTTCATCAGTTTCCATATTGTAAGCATAACCATCTAGGGAAATTACAATTGCGCTATTTCTAACTTCGTAAATGTTATAACAATGTCCGAATTCGCAAATTTCTCTATCAGAAGAAAGAAATCCTGATTCTAATTTTGCATCCCAAATCATATAGGTATCATCAAAACTTGAATTAATCGGTGTTCCCATATTTAATGGAAGGGAATAGATTTTCGTGTCGGGATGACAGTCACTTTTAAACACATCGAACCCACCAATAGAATTGTAACCATCGGAACTGAAAAATAGGGTAGAAGTAGCTTCATGGAAGAAAGGTGTTACTTCATTTGCGGACGAGTTAACATTTGGTCCTAAATTGATTGGACCACCGACAAAACTTCCCTCTTCATCCAACTTTATTTTCCAAATATCAAATCCGCCTTCACCTCCAGGTCGATCACTCGAAAAGTATAAGGTTTTGCCGTCCATTGAAATGTATGGTTGTTGAGATGAATATCCTTCAACATTTACTCTTTCGTCCAATTCGTATGCCTCAAAGAATTTACCATTCATCATTCTGGCCAAATAAATTTTTGGATGAATTCTGTTTTCACTCCATCGTGTATAAAATATTGTATTCGTGTTGTTGATAGATGATGCAGCATCATGCTGAGCACTGTTTAAAGGTCGTCCAAAGTTGACTGCTGGTTTCCACGCGTTATTGTCCTTCTCGGCCCAGTAAACGTCACATAAATATTCAGATTGTTGTTCAGGGTCTAGAATAACTCCTCCAGGACGAGCAGATGTAAACATCACTTTGTCTTCACTGTTGAAATATGAAACAGCAAATGAAGTTGATCCTGTATTAAAAGTTGAGTCAGCAAGTTCTACAACAGCCTCGGTTTTTGCTCCTGAATCGTTAAGGATAAATAAACATCCACGCATTTGTGTTTTCGCAACTTCAACCAAGGAGTCTGATTCGGGACTTGATCGAATAAAAGATTCAAATACTTTTATGGCCTGTTCGCATTTTCCATTGTTTTTTAGCGCATTTCCATAATAGTAGGCATCATTTGGATAACCTTCTGTTTGGTATGTTTTGGAAAACTGTTCTTCAGCGCGTTTGTAGTCAAAAGTGTTTTTGTAACACATGGCAATTTGATGATTGGTATATTCTTCTATTGTCACGAGTTGACTGTCCATTTCTTTTTTCTTTTTGGATAGTGCACGGTTCGTCAATTGAACCTCATAAGGTAAGACTGGTTGTGAAAGCGCAATGGTATCATTCAGTACTTTTTGATAATAAATCAATGCGTTGTGGTAGTCTTCTTTTTCATAAAGTTGATCAGCTGTGTTTAACCAAACCATTTTGGATTGTGAAAAGGTCACAAACTGAATTGTGCAAAATAATATGAATAGTATATTTTTCATTTTGGGCTGCTATGGTGATGAATTACAATCTAGGACAAATTTTCTCGAAATCTTTATTTCTTCGTTTACTATGTACGTAGGTCAATGAGGCTTCAAAACCTCCTCTTCCTGAAGATGCTGTAGAAAGAGTAGACATGTTGATGTCATAGGCAAGTTTTAATGTGAATCGGTCGAGCTTACCACCAATGGTGATTGCTGCGGCATCTTTATTTCTGTAAATAAGTCCTCCTAATAAATATAATTCACTGTTCTTTAAATAATATCCTGCTTCAAGCGCGATGGTTTGCTCAGTGAAGTTTTCTTGTTGCATAAACAAGAACTTAGGAATTAAATAAAAAGTCTCAGTGAGATTTATTCTTGTTCCGATATGTGCATAGAAACGCATTGGTAATCGGTTGTCAATTCCTTGAAATGATTCTTTAGCACTCACCAAATTGAATGCAGAAACTCCAATAAAAGGATTCAAACGTCTGTTTTGTTGTGCGAAATAATACATTAATCCAGCATTAATCGAAGGCAAGTAAATCGTTCTCGCTTCTATGTCTTCACCAGTGGCAATGGTTTCATCGAAAAAACCTCCATTGTTGGGAGAATACTGGTTGTTGAATGACAATAGGGGATATTCAAGAGATTTCTGAACACCGCCTCCTTGAACGCCAAAAGAAATCATGTGATTTTTGTTTTTGTCAAGTGCGGTATTATAAGCAGCCGAAACCAATCCTTGAAGGGAGTTATAGTTTCCTTGACCTGCACGGAATTGGTTGACTTGAACTCCAAATCCCCATTTTTTAAAAGGCATATCGAAACTCAACAAATATGTGGTGTATGGTTTGTAATTTACCGATTTCCATTGAGTTCTGTATTGGCCATGCAAACGGAAATCCCCATCGACAACGCCAGTTAAAGCTGGATTTAAAAACAAGGGTGCAGCGTCATACATTGACAAGTGTGCATCTTGGGCTCGGGTTGATAGCGACAAGCCTATTGCTGATATTAGTATGATTAGAATTCTATACATTGTTCTATTATCTTATAAGGGTAACATCCCCTGATTTTTTAATAATTTGACCATTCCCCATTTCGACAACAAAGGTCCAGGTGTAGACCCCTAATGGAGCATTTTCTCCTTTGTAGGTACCATCCCAGCCATCACTTTGTTGTGTTGAGGTAAAAATCAATTCCCCCCAATTGTTGTAAACTTTAAAATCTACGGAATTAAATGGACCACCACGAATAATAAACACATCGTTATCTCCATCTCCATTTGGTGTAAAGCCAGTTGGGAGAACAGGCAATAATTCAACGGTAATCAATTTTGTAATTGTATCTGTACAATTATTCTCGTCGGTAACTTTAAGTGTTACATAGTAACTTCCTCCATTTGTATAGTCATGAATTGGGTTTTGAATATTGGACGCTTCACCATCATCAAAATCCCAGTACCACCCTAGTATGTTTGTTCCTGTTGATAAATCTGTATATTGAACATCTTGACCTACAAGTGCTGGATTCGGATTCATTGAGAAGTCAGCCGTTGGACTTTGGATCACCGCTACCGTAATGGTAGTATCAGCTGTACATCCGAAATCAGAAGTCGTTGTTAAAGTCACTGGGTAGCTACCTGCAATTGGGAAAGAGAAACTTGGGTTTTGGGCAGTGCTGCTTCCGAACCCGTAGAAGTTATAATTCCAATCTGTAATGCTTCCCAAAGGAATTGTGCTTAAATCGTTGAAAAAGATTTCATTCATTTCACAAGCTACTGTATTAGAGAAGTTCGGAATTGGTGCGTAATTTACTGTTAAATTCTGATCAAGTGTGTCCGTACAAGAGTTACTCCCTGTCACTATTAATTGAACTGTGTAATCACCTCCTTGGTCATAAATGTGTTGTGGATCACTTAATGTTGATGTGGTTCCATCACCAAATATCCATTCCCAATTGGTAAGTGAACCTGAGGAGAAAGATGAGTTGTCAATAAATACAGCATTGTCGTATTGACACACTGAAGCAACATTGAAATCAGCCGTAGGAATCTCTCTAAAGAGAACCTCCATGGTGTCTTTTACTGCGGCACAACCGTAGTTGTTGGTGGATTCTAAAATTAAGGTAACACTACCATTGGCTACATCTCCAGGGGACGGGATGTAAACCGTTGAAAGAAATGCGTTTCCAGGGGTAAACGTTCCTGTACCTAATGATGACCACGCTCCAGCCGGTGAAGGAGAGGTGATGTTTCCTGAAAGTTGAACTGCTGCATTCTCACACAACTGTTGGTCAGCCCCTGCATTTACAATTGGGGATTTTACAAAGTGTACCCGCAAGGAGTCCATGTTTCCTGAACATACGCCTGTGGTCGAAAGGAAAAAATCTACATAACCATTGGTCGTATCTACTGGACTCACAGTATAAGATGTGTTCAGTGAATTTGAATTGGCAATTGTACCAAAACCTGAAGTGGTCCATTGTGCTCCAAATCCATTGGTTATTGTTCCTGTTAATGGAATCAGTTGATTGGTTTCACAAATAGAGTCTGAAGTGGTAATGTCTAATGTTGGCTGTGGAGTAATATTCACCAATAAGGTATCTGTTTCTGCTAAACAATCTTGGTTGTCAAGCGAAGTTAAGACCAATTGGAAGCTTCCGTTCGCTACATCAGTTGGATCGATTAAATAGGTTGTCGTTAAATCATTTTGGCTAGGAGAAAAAGAACCAGCTCCTGTGGTTGTCCATTCTCCAGTTGTGGTTGCTCCACCAATAATCCCTTCTAAATCTACTCCTGTTTCATCTGAACAGATATTCACATCAGTTCCAGCAGTAACCTGTGGAGCTGGTGTGAAGCGAATAACAACAGTGTCCGCATCATTATCACAAGCAAAGAAACTACCTGCTGAAGTAAGGAATAATGCAACACTATCTGCATCGATTTCTGCAGGAGAAGGAGTGTAGGTCGTCGTTAAATTGTTTGGATTTCCAAAAACACCACCATTGCCATTACTTGACCATGTTGCTGTAGTTGCAAACTGAACTCCTCCTGTAATAATGATATTTGGAATGTTATTTTTACAATAGGTTTGATCAGGATCAACAGATACAATTGGAGATTGTATGAAATTAACGCGCATTGTGTCTGTAACTGGGTTACAACTTCCTGTAGAAGTTAATAAGAATAACAACTCCCCTTGTGTGTAATCACTAGCGGTAGGAGTGTATGTGGTGGTCAATGAAGTTGCATCTTGAAATGAACCTGTTCCATTTAAAACAGACCATTCACCTGTAGAGGTTGCTCCTTTTATATTTCCCGATAGGGCAATAGAAGGGTCTCCATTACAAAGTGTAGTGTCTGGTCCTGCATCAATAATTGTTCGACGAAGGAAAGAAGACATATAGTGGTAATAGGTTCCTGTTGTTGTTCCTCCATTAATTACTCCCATGGCAAAAAAGTCAGAGGTGTTTTCAAGAAGGTTCATTGAGTTTACAGGGATATCTGTTAAGCTACTAAAATTCAATTGACAACCACTCCAAAGCCCTCCTGTGCCTGGAACAACATCAAACGCAGACCCTGGAATCAAAGCGTTACTTCCATTCAATAAGAAGTCATTGACTGCTGAAGTTGGACATAGAATATTCAAAAAGAATCCTTGGTTATTGGTTCTGGTAAAACTTACCTGAGCAGAACCAGAACAGTTGATTGGAGGAAGAATCGCTGAACCTAATTCACATCCAAATCCTGTTGCTTGCAATACATACACAGGTTTGTCTGAAATCACATGTGATAAGTCATCGACAATAGTATGGTTCCATGTGTCTCCTCGATTCAATTGCTGAGTTGTTGTTCCTCCAATGGAGGTAATAGTTACCTCTGTGAAGTTTTGTGTTGCAACAACGAATATTCCTTCTTGAACATCGGAAAACATACTTCCTTTGTTGACAATATATTCGTTTCCAATCACTTCAATAGGAACAATTTGGTCTCCCATTAAATCTTTACATGTTCTTGGTTCTCCAGTAACAGAGTCTTCAGATATCGTCACCGCAACTGGTTTGTCGGAGGTGATAATAGAACCGCTTAAACTTCTTCCAGGTTGGTTAACATTTTGATAAATATTTTCAGCAGTGTAAACCTGACCCTCATTTAAGGTGATCGAATAAGTCACTCCAGCAGGATGCCCAACAATATCGGTACGCGGTGTAATCCAAACTGTCGTATTGTTTTCAGTGGCTACAATGCTAAACATTTGTTTTGGTTGTGTACTTCCAGAAGACATGTTCCAGTTGGGCCATCTGGTTTGGAATGGGGTAACAAACTCGGTCCCCACACCATTTCCTCCTTTCAGAGAGAAGGTCTCAGGGTTGTTTCCTGTTGTTAGTATCTCATAAACCACTGTAACTAAGGTGTCGGCAACTATTTTTACACCGTAATCAAGTGCTGTATTGGCCGGTTTAGCCTCTAGGGTATTGATGATTGCTGAAAGGTCAACCGATTCAAGTGAGTTGGGTGGAATAACAACAGTATTGTCATAACCTCCAGCAGGCTGGTAAATCCTCACCGTAGTGGGCTTGTTGAATGTAGATATTCTAAATTTAACAGGGTCATTATCGGCATGACTAGGTGTTACCCATGGGGCAGCAAACCAGAATACAGAGTCAACTTGTGAGACGACAATTTGTGTATAAGACAAAAATGCGAAAAGGAGAATGAAAATTTTCTTTGCTTTCATAATGATAGGGTCTTACTTAATTAGTAGTTTCTTTATTGGTATCCTCAAGAATGCTATTGTTGAGTTTATCATCCAATTCTTCTAATGTTGGTTTTTTGTTGTTGATGATAAAAGAAAGCATGATTTCATGCGATCCTGAATTGTATTTTCTTAGTGCGTTGATTGAAATGTCATATCCGTAAGCTATGGTTAATCGTTTATTCCATGTGAATCCTGCATTTACTCCAATTGCATCATCATGACGATACATCACTCCCAAAGAATATTTATCGTCATATTTTAATTTTAACATTGGCGCAATAAGCAAGGGAACGGGTTCGGTATATCGAATCAATACACTGGGTTGTAATTCTAGTTTGCGTTTTTCGAACTGAATGTTGTAACCTGCAATTGCATTGGCATGGAATTGAAGTTGAGAATTGAAACCTGTAAACTTGATCATTCCTCCTAAAATTCTTTGGGCTGAGGCCATAATAAAGAATTTGTCAGAATAAATGTTGAATCCCATATTGATGTCAAATGCATTGGTTGAATGAACGTTTCCTGTAAATACATCATCTCCTTCATCTGCTTTAATGGCATCATATAAACGAATTCTATATTGAAAATAACCAGGTTGTATTCCCAAGCCGAGCTTCACTTTTTCACCGAGTTTGAAATGGTGTGCATAGTTCAGTCGAATTCCAGTGCTGTTCATCAACCCAGAATTTTCATTGTACACTCCAAGTCCATATCCAACCTTACCTTTGTTTTTCAATGATCCCATTAGGTTGAAATAAAAGCTAGAAGGAGCTCCGTCAAAACCAACCCATTGGGCACGGTAACCAGCATTCATTTCTTGCACTTCCTTACTTCCTGCATAGGCAGGATTATAGAAAAACCTATTCATCATAAAGTCAGAATACATTCCTATTTGTTGTGCTTTTGCTGAAAAAGTTGTCAGCACGATTAAGGCAAATATGTATAGTTGTTTCTTCATTGTTTTCTATTTCGATTTTCTTAATACCAACAAAGCACCTTTAAATAGTTGATCTTCCTGGTTGGGGTTGAGATTAATGATATAGTAATAATTTCCATCAGGAACGTCTTCACCTTCATAGGTTCCATCCCATGGTTCTGTGTAGCCTTGAGACATGAATATTTGTTGTCCCCATTGGTTGTAAATTTCAACTGTTGCTTCTGGATACAGTAATTCAATAAAAGATAATTTCCATACATCGTTATAGCCATCTCCGTTTGGTGAAATTACGTTGGGAATTAATTTTTGAATCTCTTGAGTAACGTTATCAATGGATACCCATACAATTGTACTGTCAAAACATCCTAGGTCATCATAAACATATTGAACTACTGGGAATGTCCCGTTTTCAAAATAAACTGTACTTGGATTTTCTAAATTGGATGCTTCACCATTTCCAAAGGTCCAGTCCCAACCAGTAGCGTACAAGGAAGTATCTATAAAATTATAGGTTGTTCCTACGTTGGTTCCACTGGTGAAATTGAAGGTGAATCCTGCCTTTGGTGGTGGGGTGATTTGAATAGGTTTTACGATTGTATCTGAACAGTTGTGGTTGGTTGAAACAATGTGCATCACACTATACGTTCCTGGATTATTAAAAACAAAATCATAATCTGGTAGATTGATAGTACCTTGACCTCCAAAATCATAAAACCATGTATTAATTGGGTCGACAGAATTTGATTGATCCGTAAAGCTAACTGTTCTTTGATTGTTGTTACATGTTGCAAGATAGTCGAAATCTGCTGTTGGTAGAGGGAAGATTTCAATGTTCTTTTGGATGGTGTCAGTACACCCATTGCTGTTTGTAATTATAAGTTCTACATCGTATTGACCATCTTGGGTATAAGTGTGGGTAGGATTAAGTTGTGCTGAGGTGTTTCCGTCACCAAATGACCACGCACTTTGTGTAATTGAACCGTAACCTGCAAGTGAGAAGTTATCAAAACTCGAATTCTCATTTAAACAATTATCAGCAGTATTGAAGTTAGCATAAGGTGGTGCAACAAATATAAACTGAACAACATCATTTTCTGAATTACAACTTCCATTGTCCGTGGATGTCAATGTTAGTGCAATTTGTCCAGACGAAATTTCAGACGCCGTTGGTGTATAAATTGCATTTAAGTCTGTATTAGAAGGGGAAAAAGTTCCCATTCCACCTGTCCATTCTCCTGTGCTTGTTCCACCCACAATAGATCCATTTAAAGGAATAAGTGAGTCATTGGTGCAGATCAATTGATTAGTTCCAGCCTCTACATCCGGCGCATCTGTATATTCAATATATATACTGTCTTGTTCATATTTACATTTCCCATTTGATGTAGATCGAAGGTATGCCCATGTTCCCGGTGTAGATAAATCGTTTACCCCAGGGTAATAGCTTGTATTTAAAGAAACATTGTTCGGATTGAAAATACCGTCACCTGTAGAACTCCATACTCCTGTTGTAGTTGGTCCACTCACGGTACCGCTAAGTGAAACCATGCTATTGTTGGCACAAACAATAACGGTGTCTTGTAGAATGTCAACTACAGGCGGTGCAGTGATGGTAATTTGAATGGAGTCTTTTTCTGCTAAACAATTTCCATTGTTGGTTGAGGTTAACATTAGTTTTACACTTCCGTTTGTGATGTCAGCAGCTGATGGAGTATAAACAGCATTAAGTGTATTTGCATCTGGAGTAAATGTTCCACTCCCAAAGGTTGTCCACTCTCCTGTTGTAGAACCTCCTTGAACAGAACCGTTAAGGTCAACATCCGCATTGTTTGCACAAACTGTTTGATCAACAGAAGCATTGACCAATGGAGGGTCTTCCACAATGAGTAGGAAAGTGTCTTTTTGGGCAGGACACAATGCGCTACTGGAGGTGAGGATGATTTCAATTGGGCTAATTATAGCGTCTAGAGAACTCGGAACATATTCATTGTTTAGATCATTGAGACCATTCGTAAATGTTCCATATCCAGTGCTGCTCCAAGAGCCTTCTGCAGGACCACCTCCAACTGTTCCATTGAGGGGAAGACCTACATTAGCACAAACTGTTGCATCACTTCCCGCATTTGCAAAAGGGGCACTCATGTATTCTGTTAGATAGGTATAGCTAAATCCAGTACTTACTGTTCCTTGTAAAATAGCTAAACCAAATATGTCTCCTGTGTTTTCAATATCTGTTAAAGAATTTAAAGGAATTTCTCCTGTCGTAAAAAACTTTTGGCCAACCATTAACGCTCCACCTGATCCTGGAACAGCAGTAAAGTCTGATGCATTAATGATTCCAGTTGCACCATTTACAGTAAATAATCCTTCGTTACCTGTTCGGGTGTATAAGATTACTCCAAAATCGTCACCTGAACTTCTATAAACTGAAGCCAGGTCATCACCTGCACAGTATACGTTAGGAATCAATGAAGAACTGAGTTCACACCCCATAGAACTTACATGATAAACATAGACAGGCTTGTTCGATTCGATATAAGCAACGTCATCCGTCAAGATGATTTCATGTGCTTCTCCCCAACTGATTGAAGCGGTTGTGCTAACAGAAGTGTTGATGGTTAAGTTCGTAGTGTTTTCTGCAGCTAAAACATAAATCCTGTCGGTGGTTCCTGTTCCTTTTCTTACGACAAATTTAGTTCCTAATCGCTGAATATTCGTCATTTGCTCTCCTATCGCATCTATACACGCACCGTTTTCTAACCCGTCTTCAAATAGCGTAACGGCAACTGGTTTGTCGGATGAAACAATTGAACCCGAAAGGGTAGAGCTTGCAGAAATATTCATATTTCTAGCACTATAGGTTTGTCCTTTATTTAATGTAATTGAAAAAGTCACATCTTGTGCGTGTCCAGTAATCGCAGCTCTTGGAGTTATTAGGACTGTTGTATTATCTTCTGTAGCTACAATATCGAAAGAAGAGAATGCGGCAGGCGCAACAACTGCATTGTTCCAGTGCTTTTGAAATGGCGTATAAAACTCTGTTCCTAAAGCATTTTTACCCTTTAAACCAAAAATTTCTTTGTTACCAGAACTACTGATCTCATAACTCGCGGTAATTAAGGTGGTAGCGCTTATTTTAATTCCGTTATTGTTGATGTTGTTTCCCGAAGGAGATACAAGAGCTGCAATAAAAGGTGTTAAGTCTATGCTTTGGTAATCATTTGCAGCAAGGGAAATAGTTATTGGCGTAAATAATCCATTTGCTGGTAAACTGATGGTAACACTTGCGGGATCAGCATAAGATGTAATGTTTAATGAAATAGGACTGTTTCCTATTCCGCTTGAAGCTCCTGGAGCAGCAAACCAAAAAGTGGTATCCTTTTGAGAAAAAGTTATCAGTGGTAAGGATAGAAAAACAACAAGTGCTAAAATCGTTCTATTTCCTTTTCTTAAAATACGCGATAGAAGGGTGGTCTTTTCAATATTAGTCATACAATGAAAATATAGTGCAGCTTAAATTAGGTATTAAGCTTTGTTAATTGCTTGGTGTTAAAGTTTTAGGCAAATATAGTTATATTTATTAATATATGTTAAAATTGTTAAAAAAAAGGAATTTATTTTTGTTTGTATTTGTTTGATTATTAGTGTCGTAGTTTTGAAGTTGGTGTTTTTTTATTTCCTTTAGCCCACAAACTTATTGTTTGGTAACTTGATGAACCAATTTTTCAAAAGAGGACCATCTAATAGAAGGATAGTCCTTGATGATTAATGTTGAGTCGCTAAAAACAACACTGTTTTGTATTCCACTATGTCCAAAGGAATCATTATTAGACAGTTTTCTTTTTAATAGCTCTGTGATGGCCTGCTCAATTAACTTCCTTTCTTCGTCGGTTGCTTGAATGGTTTTAAAAATGTCTACGTCTTCATGTGAATAGTGCCCAATAATATCTTCACAGTTCATGATTGTTTTTGTATAGTCGATATAAAATTCACCTTTGCAATCTTTTTTATACACCCTAATTGTAGTGATGTCGCCACCCCACTCCCCGCATTTTGTGTCGGTGTTTTTGAGTTTAATTTCTGTGCAATAATCTATTGTTGATAAAAAATCGTGTTCTGATTGTGCGTACAGAAAAAGTGAGAAGAAAATATAAAAAATAGTAAAAAGGTATTTCATTTCAAAGGGTGCTGGTTATTCATTTTTCTCAAGAGGAATCCTAGTCATTTGAATAGTGTCTCCTTCATCAAAAGTAGTTGGTCTAGATTCGTCGTTAAAATTCATACAAACAAAAATATTGTCTTCATTCTCGAATCTGATAATACAAGGTATTCTACCGACTTCTACATCGTTATCTTTTAAGTATATAATAAAATCTAAAGCGTGAATTTCTTCACTGTACTCTACAGTGTATTTTAAATAGGCTTCATGACCACCTATTGTAAAGGAATCTCCCCCAAGCGTGTCATTATTGAAGATAAATAAAGCAATTCCATTTTTATTGAAATGAATGTTTCCGACTTCTCCTTGGTCTTCTCCTTCCCAATGACCAATTAAACTATCTTGAGCAATGCTGGTGTTACAGGTTAAAAATAAAATGGAAATTAAAAATAGGTAGTTTACAATGCTTTTCATGTTGTGTTTATAAAAATGTAAATTGTAAGGTAATGAAAAAATAGGGTACGACTTGTGTTTTTTATGTTTTGTAAAAAGGAGTGTTTATACCATCTCTTTCCAATCAAAAATATAAACAGGTAATCGGTCAGGAATCTTAATGGAAATTAATTCTTCTCCATTCTTTTGAACCAGTCGATTTTCTTCCCATTGGTAAACAGTTTTCTTTTTCCCTTTGGTGTGGGTGAGTTCTTCAAAACCATAAAACAAGAACTGATGGTCTCCAACAGCAACAGTGCGTGAACCTCGAATTTTGGTGGTAATCCCCTGATTGTATTTTAAGGTGATTTCATCAATTAATTTATTGTATTCTCCACCAATTATGGTGAGGTTCTCTTCCACTTCATCTGTCGTTGCTAAGAACAGTCTACCGGGTGTTTTTTCTAACTTGTCGACAAAATCATTCGGCATTACATAAATTAAAGCACCTTCAATATGGGGGTAGTGGTCAGTGTTGGCTTTGATGTAGTTTTTGTCATCACCGATTATAACTCTGTTGTACACCAAGAAAGCCAAAAGTACACCTGTCATCATAAGTACAATGTTAATGATTACTACAGGAGTGGTGGGGAAGTTCAAATACAAGAAGTAGGCAGCTACGATAAAAGGAATAACTGTCAATAACATCAAAACAAATGCGGTGAATTTTTTCATGAAACAAATGTAATGATTTCTTAGCTTTGTACGCAATGTTAAAATGCGATTCACAAACATATAAAGATTTAGAGCTCGGCAAACTGCAAGAAATTCTTAAAGAATATTGTATTGGTCCCTCAGCTCTTAAGATTGTTGAAAGGCTTAAGCCTGTAAAAAACAATGAGGAATTAATCAAGTTTCTCAATCAAACCAATCAGTTGGTTGAAATTCGTCGTGAAGGTGAAAGTTTTCCGCGACTTGATTTCGAAGAGCTTCAAGGTGAAATTAGAATGTTGCCTGTTCAAAACGCAAGTTTGCCTCAAGAAAGTTTTGCCCGTATCCGTATGGCTTCTTCAATGGTGAATGCTTTGCTGTATTTCTTCAATAAACGAGATGATGATTTCCCACATTTGATTGAGTTGTTCTCTGATGTTGAATTTACAAAAGAGATCATCGAAAAAATCGATACCATCTTTGATAAGAACGGAATTGTAAAAGACAATGCCTCTCCAGAGCTGTCTTATATACGTCAACAAATGGAATCGGTGAAAAGAAATATTCATTCGACTTTTGATCGAAGTATGCGCAAATACCTAAAGAAGGGGTATTTAAGTGATACCAAAGAAAGTTTTTATGATGAAAGGCGTGTCTTAGCTGTCTTGTCTTCCTACAAAAGAGAGGTGGATGGACAGGTAGTAAGTAATTCCAAATCGGGAAATGTGACCTTTATTGAACCTGGAGAAACAATTCCTTTGAATAAAGAGTTTGAACAGTTAAGGGATGATGAACGAAAAGAAATTTTTGTGATTCTTCAGCAGTTAACACGAGAAATGTTGGCTTATTTACCCTTGATCAAAGAATACCAACAAGTACTGACCAAATTAGATTTTATCAATGCCAAATGTCGACTGGCTTTGTTATTGGATGCTTACCTTCCTTCAATCAACGAGAGTAAGTCTTTTGACTTGATCGATTGTTATCATCCTTTATTGAAATTGAACAATGAGGCCTTGGGTAAGAAAACAGTCCCCCAACGGATCTCCATGGATGAAAATTCAAGAATGTTGGTGATTTCTGGACCAAATGCAGGAGGAAAAAGTATAACCTTAAAAACAGTCGGCTTGCTGCAGTTAATGTTGCAGTGTGGATTGCTCGTTCCTGTTCACCCCAACAGTTCAATGTGTCTATTTGATGCCTTGTTGACGGATATTGGAGATAATCAGTCTATTGTTGATGAGTTGAGTACCTACTCTTATCGATTGAAGCGCATGCGATACTTCCTGAAAGTAGCCAACGAAAACTCATTGCTTTTATTGGACGAATTTGGAACAGGTTCAGATCCCGATTTGGGTGGTGCATTGGCGGAAGTGTTTTTTGAAACTTTATATGATAAAAAATCATTTGGTGTTATTACCACGCATTACAGCAACATAAAACTAAAAGCTGATGAACTTCCGGAAGCTGTCAATGGTTGTATGTTGTTTGATACGGAAACTTTAAATCCTTTGTTTAAGTTTTCAATGGGACAACCAGGGAGCTCTTTTACCTTTGAAGTCGCTCAGATTAATGGAATACCAAAGAAGTTGATTAATCGGGCCAAATCTAAGTTAGACAGTAAACGTGTTCAGATGGATCAATTGCTTCATGAATTGCAAAAAGAAAAATCTTACCTCAGTCGTTTAACAAAAGAGCATGTTTTAGCGCAAGAAACTGCCGAGGAACACCGTATTTTCTATGAGGAAACCAAAGAAAAGTACGAGAAGAGGTTGGAAAGCCTGAAAAATAAAGCGGAGGAAACAAGTAAGTTGGTAAGCTTGGGAACCAAGTTGCAACAATACATTGATGAGTATAAAGTACGTTCTAAAAAGAAGAACGTTAATGATGGTTTGCTACAGGATTTGAAAAAATATATTGCAATGGAAAAATCTAAAATAGAGGAAGCCAAGCAAGAGGTGCGTTTGAAGAAACAAGCCAAGAAAAAGAAGAACCCTAACAAAGAAGTCGATCAGTACCAACAAAGTAAGATCAAAGTAGGAAGCAAAGTCAAACTGATTTCTACAAAGCAAGTAGGAGAAGTTGAGGAGATTAAAGGGAAAGATGTAACGGTTTTGTTGGGTTTTGCACGGATGAAAGTAAAATTAACTCAATTGATTTGGGTTTCTTAGTTGTATGAATTTGTATCTTTGCCCCATGAGCAAAGAAATTACAATAGCAATAGACGGATGGTCGTCATGTGGGAAGAGTACATTAGCAAAAGCCTTGGCGAAAGAATTGGATTATATTTATGTCGATACAGGTGCTATGTACAGAGGGGTCGCGTTATATGCGATGAGACAAAATTGGATCTCACGAAATCATTCAGATGTCAACAGAATTATTGCTGCTTTGCCAAAAATCAAAATTAAATTTTCTAACAAAGGGGGCGGAGAAGCCGACCTATGCCTGAATGGAGAGAATGTGGAGAAAGAAATCCGCACGATTGAAGTCTCTAATGTGGTCAGTTTAATTTCTAGAATTAAAGAGGTCCGCGATTACCTTGTGAAACAACAAAGGATATTGGGCATTGGTGGAGGAGTTGTAATGGACGGTAGGGATATCGGTTCTGTTGTTTTTCCTTTGGCAGAGCTCAAGTTGTTTGTTACCGCTGATCCTGAAATTCGTGCGCAACGCAGGTATGATGAATTGATTGCTAAAGGAGATAAGGTAACTTTGGATGAGGTGAGGGCAAATCTTCAAGCAAGAGATGAAATGGATTCTAACAGAGAAGAAAGTCCATTGATTCAAACAGAGGACGCTATTGTTTTAGATAATTCAAACCTAACGCCAGCAGAACAATTGGAAAAAGCCTTAGCATTAGTAAATAAAATTAGAAAGGTGTAACATATTTTATAATTTTTGTTATAATTGTATGCAAGCACTTCAAATTTTGTAGTGTTTGTCTATAAAACCAGAATTATAAAACTATGCTCAAAACTATAATCACCACAATAACTTGTGCTTGGATAGGCGTATCCTGTGCCCATGAAATTGATAGTTTGGAAAATACCAACAAAGGGATTGCTCCAACCGTTAATTTAGTTGAATCTCGTTTCCTTAATGATACCGTGAACTTGCATTATGTGAGTAATATTCAGTTGTTTGAACAAGAATGGGATCACCTTGCACACCCTGTTTTCTGGAAAACAATCATGACACTTTCACCAGATTCTTGTGTAATTAATATAGGTGCAACACGAGATATTGTTGAAGTAACTTCTCTTGAGCAGTGGGATTTGAGAACTGATGAAGAAAAAGATGCTTACCGTGACTCAATTCGCGTAAGTAGAGGTTTGGACAGCGAGGCAAAAGTTTATATGACAACTGGAAAGAAAGATTTTTATGCTTTTGACCATGTCTTGCCAACAATTTCAAGAGGGGTGGAGGTGTTTAAAGAACAGAATGTTGACCCTTGGTATGCTCAAGCGATTCTTATGATAGAAAGTCCTGGACGACTGGCAAAATCTAATGCCGGAGCTTATGGTTCTTTTCAGTTGATGGCTGGCGTAGCAAGAGCGCAAGGTCTTACTGTCAACCGATATGTGGATGAACGAAAAGATTTTGAAAAATCAGCTATTGGAGCGAGTAGACTGATTTCTAGGGTTTGTATTCCTGAGGCTAAAGTTATTTTAGACCGTCATGGAATAGCTTACCACGAAAATGATTTATGGTTTAGACTTTTTGTAATGCATATTTATCATGCCGGAGCAGCAAATGTTTCTGGTGTAGTCAATAAAATTAACCCTTCAACAGGAGGTATGGATTTAATTCAAGCCATGTGGGTTACGGAAAATGGTAGATTTAGAAATGCTTCACAAAACTATACGCAAATTGCACTTGCTGCAATGTTGATTTTTGAAGAAATGATTTGGGATTGCTAAAAGCATCACTAATCTACTATCGTTTCTAATTCTTCTTTGCTCAATTTTATTGTTGCGATTCGATTAAAACTTCCCAATACTGTAGTTTGAGTTAAAATAATTAACCCTTCATCCTCAGTGAGGGAAAAGTCTGCAGCACTGAGGGGTACACTCTGTCCAATGTATTTTAGTGCCTTGGGTTCATCGCTTCCCTGTGGGTAAAAACTCAACTGAAGTTGATTGCTTTTTGTAGTCGCAAGATAAACAGTATAATTCTCACCATTAATCAAGAGAGATTTAATCAATACAGGTTTTTGTGGATCTAATTCTGATTTTCCTTGCGCAGGAATAGATTCCGCAATGTCAATTGTCGTAGGAGAAAGGCTTGCATTCGGATTAAAGTAAAGGTTACTGAATGAAAATCGCGCCAATGCGTATTGATTTCCTCCTAAAGGCATCACAGCATTTAATCCTCCATCAAACCCAGCTCCGTTATAAACTCCAGTTGCATTTAGGTTAGCACTCATAAATACTGTTGAAAAACTGTAATTATTGAAACCTGTTAATAGTACATTGTTGTTTTCTGGTGTTACACTGACTGAAAATGGAAACCGTTTTCCTGTATAGTTGATGTGATGAACAATCTTGTCTTCAACATCGGTATAGATTTGTACGCTTCCAAAGTTTTGTATCTGTGTCATCTCTGCATCAAGTTCAATAACTCCTGTCTCATAAGTAGCTCTATTGTAATTTTGAATGTATACAGCGTCTTGATTGTCGTGGACATACAAAGGATATTGGATTTGAGTAAATTCTTGGACATCCGTGGCTTGTTCTGCTCCTTCGTCAACTTTCATGATGTAGGTAAACAATCCAACAGCATCCATACAAACAAAGTATAAAGCCCCATTTCTTTCGATTAAATTGGGGACGGCATTGACATAATTAGAGGGTAAATCATGCTTCCAAAGAAATTCTCCTGTTTTGTCTGTTTTCATTATGTGAATGTTCCAACCGTTGTATGCGCTGAGGATTAAGTATCCATCATCGCTGGTGCGTTTCATGCTCAAAGGGACATAGTTTTTATTTCCATCCTTATCATCATAGATTTTTATGAATGATTCTTCTGGTTTGTATTTGTCTTTACAACTGGAAAAAAATAAGCCCAACACTACTAAAAGTATCATTTTGCACGGAATGGTATAACAGAATCTCGTATTTTTCATATTTAATTTTAATATCTTCTTCGTCTCAGAATGTTAGTAGTTACAGAATGGTTTATTGGAATAGATACTGTAAATTGTACATTCCAGTTGCTCAATTTAAATTGATCCATGACGTCTAAATAAGGCAATGCAAATCCTGTTTGATCTATATATCTGTTTTCGTCTTTAATGATTTTGAAAAAGCCATATTTAAAATTACTTTCTAGTCCAATGGTGAAAAATTTAGTGTAATAACTGACTCCCAAACCACCGATTAAGCCCATGTTGAACTTCCGCGTATGATCGGTCATTTCAACCTTCCCTGAAGATGAGGTTTGGTTTTCTGTTTCTTCACCATCAATAGTGTTGTCGTAGATAATTTCTTTTCTGGCTTGATGTCTAAAATCGAAAAATAAACCACCTTGTACAAAAGGAATCAACTGCGAGTTGGTCATGTCCCACCTGGCCATAACCGGAACAGTAAAGTAAGTAATTTTCTGGATGTGATGCATTTCACGATCAAGATTTTGCTGTTCTATGGTATCGTTCCAAGAATAATCTGTAAAGTATTTGAACCCTTGAATTTGATAGCCAAATCCTGCATTAATTGAAATGGCATTGGTGAAATTGTAACTGTAAGAAATTCCAAATTGCGCTCCTGTGTTTTTACCGAATTTGTCATAATCTTTTTCAAAGTCCTCGTCTGTTGAGCTTAAGACGGAATAACGTTCGGTAACTTTTGGAATCGAAAAGTTGAACCCCGCGGAGAACTCGAAGTAAGATTTCTTTTCTTTATGTACAGAATATCTCTGACCGAGAGAAAACTGTGCAATTAAGCATACCAATAAAAACAATGGTAGTTTTTTGGGTTGAATCATTTTTGTAAGATTACTTTTTTAGTAATTGATGTAGTATTTGTTGTTAAAACGAAAATATATGTTCCATTTTCGAAATTCGATAAGTCAAAGTCGGCGCTGTGTTTTCCTTGGTTCGTATTTCCTTTAATTAAGGTTGCAACAGAACGACCTGTCAAATCGATGACTTCAATTTCAACATGAGAAGCTTTGTGCAAATAATATTCAACTGTTGTTTTTGAAGTACTCGGATTAGGGAAACAGTTCATCCATAGGTTTTCTTTAAAAATTTCACTTGTGCTCAATTCTTTACATTTAATGTAGTCTATTCTGTTGGCCGTAAAATCTTGGAATCGAACATCATTGATTACATCATCTGAGGCTTGGAACCAATCTTTTACAATAGAGCTATACACTTGACGGTAATCGTGTTGCATAGGAATATTTCCATTTTGAAGGTTGGATAAGTCTGGGTTTTCTCCAAAGACCCCCGGGTTTAAACAAGTACCAAAAACCAACATTGGTGCTGCGTTTCCGTGATCTGTTCCATAACTTGCATTTGATGCAGCACGGCGTCCAAATTCTGAATAAGTCATAGACAATACACGGTCTGCCAATCCTAGGTTGCCTAAATCATCATAAAATGCTTTTACTGCAGAAGAAATATGATACATTAAGGCAGCGTGTGCCCCCATTGAAGTGTTGTTCGATTCTACTTGATTGGCATGTGTATCAAAGCCACCGATACGACATACAAATATTTTAGTGCCAATTCCACCGCTTAACAAACGAGAAATAATTTTTAATTGTGGCGCCAGGGGATTATTTATGGCTCCTGGAGGGGCGATAAATGGATATTGTTCTGGATAAACTACTGAAGAATTCGCTCCTGCATTATAAACATCTTTTAATCGTTGAGCATAATTATTTGATTGTTGCTCGATTTGCATCATGTATTCGATTTCATCTCCTGCGTGTGAGTCAGGATAATTCACCGGAGAAGGACCGCCAACACTATTAATTAAATCATAGAACGCATTAGGGTTCTGAATAGAAAGTCCTGTTGGAATTCCTTGGTCACGATGAAAAGCCAATGATACTCCTGTTCCAATTTCTATAGCTAAAGGGTCAGGAAAGTTTGAGTTGGGATATCCTGTTGGATAATCTGGATGGTAGTGTTCGATATATCTCCCGAGCCAACCTGAACTTTCATACTCGTCATAGCTGACACCCATTTGCCATATATCTCGACTTCGGAAGTGAGAGCCGTTACTGTTTTCGTAAGAAACATTTTGAATTACCGCCAAATGACCATTGTCATACATTGCTTTAGCTCCAACCATGTCTGGATGTAATCCGACCAGTTTGTTGTCCGGCAAGGACAAGTCAAGTGGAATGTATTTTCGTGAACCAATTTGAGGAATGGCAATATTGGGTCTTAGGTTGTAGTAGTTTCCATACTGATCGATGGGAATAACCATATTTAAACCATCATTTCCTCCGTGTAATTCTATAAGAATAAGCACGCGGTCATTCAAGCTATTTTTTGCAATGTGTTCTAAATATCCATTCCCCTGAAATGCATGCAATGGCATACCATTCAGTTTAACCAACATTCCTGATCCCATAAGGGCTGTTAATCGTGTAAAGTCTCTTCTATTCATAGTTCTTGGCTTAATAGAGTTGGTATTCTGGTGATTGCATCATTGCTAAGGCTAAGCGCTCTAACTGAATGCGCACATTTGTATCGTCATTGGTGTTGATGTAGTTGTTCCATTCAATGGACCAATTGATAGGGGATAACTGATCTAGTAAAATGGTGTCTTTAAAGTAATCAAATCGTTCTGTCGTCAGTTGAATCGGCAACATCCATGCAACAAGTTCTTGCATTAATAAATTCGAATCAGAAGGGTCTGTACAATTGTCTCTTACAAACTGCACGAAATCAAGTTGCATTAAAACCGCTCCGTTGCCATCGGTAAATCCATTGATAAGAAATTCTGCAAATTTATATCGATTGGCGAGGTAATTTGATGAAATCCAATAACGCTGAAAGTCGGGCACTTGAAAATAGGCATCATAACCTGCAACGTCGTATGGCTCTAAGAAATTCAGCCCTTTAAGCTCTAACTGGTTCAGTAATTGACCGTACAAGGTGTAATGACGTTCAAGATCCGTAGTTTTATCAGGTACTTCTAAGTCAAATAATCGCATTGTGCCGACCAAAAGGTCAAGAGGAGATTTAATTATTGCCCCAATGTTATTGTCACTGGTTTGTACTGAATCAACATCATAGAAATGTTCACTCGCAAAGAGTACTTCTAACACAGAGGTGATTTCAAAATTATTTTGTTCTAAAATTAAGGCTAAAGGTTCAATAATATCGGCTTCTATTTCTGGAGTGATTTCGAAATAGACAAATTCTCTATACACTCTTCTGCAAATATTCTTTGCGGTGTGAGGAGAGTTGAAAATCATGTCAATGACGTCATCTAGTTCGTCATATACTGATTGGACAGTAGTATTTCCTCCAGTGACGTTGGCCGTTTGAATTAATTGATTATTAAAAGCCGCTGAAAATTGTTTGTCGGTAACATCATGCTGTGATGAGATTGTTCCATTTCCTTTAACCTTTCCTGTAGGTAAATTGGTGACAGGGTCAATGGTTTGAAAACTTGGATCAATTCCCCAACCAGTTAATGCCTTAGTTAGTGCTTTTACATCATCTTCTGTGAAATTGGTATAATCTTCTGGACCTACTTGATCGCCTTTTCCTACGGTGAATAACTCCAAGAATTCACGTCCGAAATTTTCTTGAGGAACGCCTTTGATGTTTAAATTACCATCCAAGTGAATTAAAATGGCGTTGTCTATACAAATGGCTTTGGATAAGTCTTTATAATTCCCTAAGGCATAAAAGCGCAACAAACGTAAATAGTCTAAGGAGAATTGCGGGATGTTTTCAACCCTAGAAATAATTAAAGGAAAATGAGTGTGGTAAAACCAAACCATACGATCGGTGAGATTAGCGCCAGAAATACGCATGTTTTCAATCCACCAAGCACTTGTAAAATCACTTAGGGTGTTGGTAAATCGATCAGGATGTTTTGTATTTGGATAAACCCAGTCCGTTCCACTCAAATAATCTATGGGTAAATCTGGAGTTGGCTGCACCTGAATCAATTGTTGAAAAGCTGCTGCTGGAGTCAGATTTGAAAAAGTTTGAATATCTGCTAAAGTAGGACCAAGTGTTGCGCGGCGCAGTAAATGAGCTGCATTCTGAGCTCCAAGGGTTCCACTAATAGGATTGAGAGATGCCATATTGAATAGTTTAATTCAAATATAGACTATTTAGTCTTAAATGCACAAGAAAAAAATAAAACATTGATAATCAATGGGGAATGGAAATAAAGTCAGATGTATGACTGAAATGCTTCGATTGAGATTAGATATTCTACTACTGATAATGAGTTGATGAAGAGATGTTTTAGTTTATTTTAACTTTTCATTTTTTCTTTCTTTCATGCGTAAAAAGTTAATGGTTCCCACCATGGTCAACAAAACAGGGGCAATTACAACACCGAGATAAGGAATAAACAATAATAGTGTAAAGACTCCTCCTGTTAAAATCATTTGTAGTGGGTGACTAAAAGCATAAATCCAACTCTGGAGAACACTTACGTCGTGACGTTCTAAGGAATAATCATAGCTGTTAAATCCTGTAAAAAAACCAATTAAAATGGCGGAAACCAAAGGAGATAAAAAGGAAATCCCTAGCATCCATGCAAAAAACACCCACGAGATGTAAATGATAAAATAAAAGATACCTCCAACAATTACAACGCCTATTGTTCGCAATATATCGTTGAAGAATTTGGACCAGTTGGAGTCAAATTTTTGACCTGTTTCATTGGTTTCAACTTGCTCGCTTAACATGGTATGAAAAGGGGAGAGCAAAGTGATAATGGTAAATTGAAAAATGAAAATAGAAAAGCTATTCACCCAACCGAAAAGTGTTTCTACTCCAACAGCAATGAATGATCCGATCCAAGGAATCTTGGAAAAGAACCCTAAAGAACCTCCCAACGAACTCAATCCCCAAGTATAAAAGTAAAAAAGAATAGCAATGACTAAACCTGGAATAAAGTACACCAAGAACTTCCCTTGGAAAAGAAGAGTTAAGGCTCGTTTAAATGCATAAATATGGTCTTTAAATGCTGTCATTAATTAGGTGTAAACAATTTTAAAATTAGCACGATTATTCCGAAAAAACCAATTGTTCCCATGAAAAATAGTTTTCCACCACGGTAGCCTTTCGTGTACCAATACCAGCTGTTGAGGCCTCCAAGGACGAGTCCTCCTATGAAAGCGTATAAATAATAGGATGAATGCATTTTCTTCGTTTCTGCAAGTGTAATTATTTTTCGTTACTCATTCAGTGATTTTTGTTACGCTTATGGTATCTCAATCGCAATTCCAATGACACATATATCATCAATTTGTTCTTCGTTTTCTGCCCATTCTTTCATTGCTTTTTCGAGTGCTTCTTGTTGTTTTTCCATCGGCATTAAATGATGTTCTAAAATCAGCTTCTTCATTTTCTTGACCATGAATTTCTTTCCTTTTGGACCTCCAAATTGATCAGCATAACCATCAGAGCTCATGTAAAAACGAGTTGTTGTTTCTAGTTTGAATTCATGCAACTCATATTCTTGATCTGACGGTGTGAATCCTCCTACCGCTACTTTTGTCGCTTTAATCTCTTCAAGTTCTTCATTTTGAATCAACCAAAGTGAACGATGTGCGCCCGCATATTGAATGGTATTGTCGTCATGATTGATGGTCAGAATTGCAGCGTCCATTCCATCTCGTGTAGCTTTTTTACTCTCATCTTGACGCAATGATGTTTTTATCCCTTCGTTTAAAAAGCTTAATATTTTTGCAGGATTGGTGATGCCTTTTTCTCCAACACAAACGTTAAGTTTATCGACTCCAATCATCGACATAAAAGCTCCTGGGACTCCATGCCCAGTACAGTCCGCACAAACGACAACTGAAATGTTATTCCTTTTGTAGTACCAGTAAAAATCACCGCTGACTACATCTTTTGGCCAAAACAAGATGAATGAATCGCCCAATTGTTCTAGCATTTCCTCCTTAATGGGAAGAATTGCATTTTGAATTCTTTGTGCATAGTTGATACTGTCCTCAATTTCTGTTTTTTGAGTGAGAATCTCAGACTTTTGCTCTTCTAAACGCGTGTTTTTTTCTGCAATTTCTTTTGTTCGCTCGGTCACTGCAATTTCTAGTCTCTTGTTTTGTTGTTTTAAGCGATAAGAAGCAATTCGAACCACGATGTAAATAATGAAAACCAAGAGAATAATGTATCCGATAATGGCCCATGCAGTTTTGTACCAAGGTGTTAATACTGTAAATGAAATATGATCAATTGCTGATTCTTGTAAATAAACATTTCGTGCTTTTACCTTAAAGGTGTAATGTCCATCTGGAAGATTTGAAAAGTCAATTTCGTTTTTATTCGACCAAACAGACCAATGCTCATCATACCCTTCCAAAAAATAACTAAATTCTAATGGCTGATGATCCTCAAAATAAGGTGCGCTAAATTGAATTCTTAAAAAACTTTTGTTGTATTCAATTTCTATATCCTCAATAGCATCGTGTGGATTTCCACCAAACAGCATTTCTTTATTTCTACCGTATATACCTCTAATTATTGCATTGAAATTGTTCTTGAACGGAACTTGTCCATTGATGTCGTAACGGATGAGTCCATCAGATGCTCCGATCCATAAATAAGGTTCTTCATGAGAATGATAAAGGGTGTTGATTCTGCCTTTCTTTATTCCCCAAAAAGGCCTATTGGTAAAGGATTTTTCGTTTTTATTGTAGACGCCAACATTGTTTTCAATGCAATACCAAGTGTGTGCTTCATCATCATGCAGATAGAAAAGAGCATTGTTAATCGTGCTATCTCCAAATTCTTGAGGCATAAAGAAGGTGTATATTTCACCATCTAACTCTGTTTCATCAATGTTTAATATTCCTTCTGTAGAGCCCAAAACTACTTCTCCATTAAGTTTTTGTGGAACTACGATATGGTCGCTTGGAAGGCCTGAGTCAACTCCTGAAAACATTTCGTAAGTGTAATTCTGACCTTTTCTTATTTTTAATACCCCTTGACCATGAATCCCTATCCAATAATGACTCATATTGTCTTTACTGCTTTTTTCAATTCCAGTGATAGTCGTTAAGTTTTCTTTAATCGAATAAAGTAGGTCCATCGACAATAAATGGTAAATGTAAATGCCGTTTAATCCACCCGTAACCAAGATTTGATTCTCTTCATCTATATAGGTGCTATTGGTGTTGTAGGGAGTCGTTTTTTTGATGCTGAATGGCTCTTCTGTTAAATCAGCAGTATACAATCCTTCGCTAGTGCTCACAAACAAACGATGCTGATAGATGTCAATGTCCCAAACTTGATAGTTAATGCCTTCTATTTTTTCAAAGATTCTTGAAAGGGATTTATTTTCATGGTTTAATCTAAAAAGTCCTTCATTGGTCCCAACAAAAAGAAAATCCTTTCCGTTTACTTTTTGATGTGCAACAGCTTCAACTCCTCCATGAATTCCTTGTTCATTAGAAAAATAGGAAAGGCGTGACTCTAAATTGATGAGGGATATTCCATTGGCGGTGGTGATCCAAAGGTTTCCATCTTCATCGGTGAATTGTTGACTGATGTCATTAGAAATCAATCCCATTCGTTTGTCAATTCGACCTAATTCTCGACCTTGTTTGTCAACGATGATAAGTCCTTTTCCTTTGGTCAATAAACTTATTCGATCGTTGTTGATGTTTTGAGCGCCAAAAATGAGGTACTCCATCAATGCTTCATCATTGCTAGATGAAATTTCTGAAATAATGTTCTGTTTTGTATTCCATTGGTAGAGTCCGACTTCTTGAGTAACGATGATTTGAGTAGATTTTTCGTGGCCTTTAACGATACCAAAAACACCAAAGAGTTCAAATAAATCTGAACCTTGAACTTTATTCCATTGATTGTTTTCCCAAGTCATCAATCCAATGCCTCGCATACGGGCAATGATTTTTCCATCTACCTCAAAGACAGTATGTGCGGTGGAAGGCATGTCAAGCAGATGCACTTTATTTTCTTTGTACAGAAAAATTTGCTCTTCACTGTGGAAAAACACACCTTCATCATTTTCATAAATGCTCCATACTTCATTGAAAGGGGTTTTTGCTCTAACTGTTGAATCAACAAGGGAATGATAACTAAATTGTCCTTTACTGTTGGGTTTTAAGTACCCAAAATCACCCATAACTCCTACAAATATAGTACCTTCTGAGGAGTAGTGAAGCGCATGACAAACCCTTGTAGGAACAACTGGTATTGCTCCCCAACGACTCCCATCGTAAGTAAGGATATTTCCTGTATTTCCGAAGTACATAACACCTTTGCTGTCTTGACAAATACCTAGGTTCTCTGGAGCAAATTCACTTCCATAGTCTGCAGAGGTGTAATTGGTAATTGGAGGGAAAATGTTTTGTGAAAAACCAGCAACTCTCAATATCAAAAAGAGTGCAGTAAGTAGGTATGTGATAGGGCGTTTCATGAATGCAAAGTAAAGAAAATCAGTTGAATTTTGAGCCATAACCAAGAATTTTGATAAAAGAATACATTTTAAGGAATAGGAATCTCTAAATTAGTTCAATAATTTAGTGGATTATGAAAGACTTGACAATAAAAGAAGCCATAAAACATGTAGCAAAATTTCACAACAGTTTTGGTATTGAAAACAAAGAAGTGCCTACTGCAGTTATTGGTGAAGATCAGTTTGTGTTGCGCCACCGCTTAATGCAAGAAGAGAACAATGAGTATTTGGAAGCAGCGAAGAATGAAGATTTAGCAGAGATTGCCGATGCTTTGGGAGACCAACTATATATTTTATGTGGAACGATTTTAAAGCATGGAATGCAAGATGTCATCACTGAAGTTTTTGAGGAGATTCAAAGGTCTAATATGAGTAAATTAGATACCGATGGGAATCCTATTTATAGAGCGGATGGCAAAGTGCTTAAAGGAGAAAATTATTTCAAACCCGACATTCAATCAATTTTAGAAAAATAAATATGGCTTTCAATATTCGAGTTTACGGCATATTAATAAATGAAGATAATGAAGTGTTACTTTCTGATGAACGCCGGTTGGGTCAGAAATTCACAAAGTTTCCTGGGGGAGGTTTGGAATTGGGTGAAGGAATTAAAGATTGCTTGATCCGAGAATTCAAAGAAGAATTGGAAATTGCTATAGAAGTAGGAACGCTTTTTTACCTCACTGATTTTTATCAAA
Source organism: Brumimicrobium ulvae (assembly GCF_947504225.1). GTDB lineage: Bacteria > Bacteroidota > Bacteroidia > Flavobacteriales_D > Crocinitomicaceae > Brumimicrobium > Brumimicrobium ulvae. Next base: position 135,216 of record NZ_CANNGT010000001.1, read on the forward strand.
AGTCAGCCTTCGGAAAAAACGATCAAATTATAAGTGTTTATTATTTCGTTTTAACTGATCAAATTCATGACATCAAAACATCAAAAATTGCATTTGATTTCTCTGAAGAAGAATTCGAATCGCATCGTTGGAAGAAGATTGAAGAGTTGAAGAAAGAAGAACTGACTTTTCCTATCGATCAACTTGTTGCGAAAATGCTAATAGATAAAAACCATTAATTACATTAATCTTTTTTGAACATAAGCGTTAATCTTTTCATAAAACTGACTAGGCGTATATGTTCTCCAAGAAAAATCTTCTAGTTCTCCACCAGAAACAAAGTATTGGTCCAAATGGATTTCGTTGAACTCCTGTATGACGTGATCATGAAAGTTCACTAAGGCAATGTAACCATCATCAAGTTCATCAAACCATTCTTCGTAATAACAGTCGTCTGAATAGTGGAAATTGAGCACGTTTTCACCAATGAGAATAAATTTGTCAATTCCTTCATGCATTAGGTGCTCTACAATATCTCTTTTAAGCATCATGATGTCGTTGTTGATGGCATCGTTCCATTCACCAATAAGTTCAATCACCGTAAAACCTTCTTCATAGTCTGTAAATAAGATCTTGATAAATAAGGTTGGAGAACCAAAATTATCCCACTGCGGATGCAGGAGGTAATTGTATACCACTTCAGAATACTCAAATTCACTATATTCTTTATTGTAAAAAGGAGAGCGTTCATCTTCAGATGAAACATAATGGTCTCTCCAATTAAAATAAGGCTCTAATTCATGCATGTTACAAAGTTAAAATAAGAAAGGGATGAAGTTCCATTTCCAAGATGAATTCATTGATGGTTTATGTTTCATTGGATAGAGTTGAGCAAAAACCTTCACCATAATGACAATTCTAATTTGATAACAACAGTTGCGTAAATTTGTTTTCGAAACTCAAATGGAATAGAATTTTAATGTATCGAACCTGAAATAGACACTATCTTAATGGGGCAGAAGCAAAATTTCCTTCTGCTTATTTTATTCATTGCCATTTCATAGGGGTTTTGATTCGGCTTAGCTGGTGTGGAATGCTGAACAATCTTATGGCCTCTGCCTATATTTATATTCTGAATGTAAAAGGTCAGAAGGAGTGTTTTGTCGCTTAAAACCAAAGGTTTGTTACAAGTTCAAGAACAATTAGTGGTGAGAAAACGGGGAATCAAAAAGAGAATATATATATTTATCAAATCAAAAACAGATTATAACAAATTAAAACCGAATAGATAAGATGAAAAAACAATTGTTTTACCTTTTTACAGGAGCCTTAATATTTTCTGCCTTCATTGGTTGTAAAGCAAAAAGCACAAGTGAATTGAATTCCAAAGTCGCGAAATTTGTGAGCAACTCAGAAAGCGTGGTGAGTTATGGTTACATAGACTTTAACGCGATTAAAGATAAATCAGCCTTAACGGAAATTCCAGATCTAGGAGCGTTTATTACAGATCAACTTTCCACGATTGAATCGGCACTAAAAATGTCAGATAAAATTCATTTTGCACTTGAGGGACCTTTAAATAATGATGGATTGCCTAAGGTTGCTTATGTCTTTATGAGTGTAGAGAACACGGATAGTCTTCAGGTCATGTTTGAAAAAACAGGACTTTTCTTCGAGGAAGAAGGCGATTTGATGGTGTCTTATGAAATGAATATGGCAGTAGGATTTAACGATCAAACAGCAGTGATGGTTTCGGCCAACTTTGGAGATGATCCAAAAGGATTATTGCTCAATTCGTTTGCTGCTTTTGAATTGAAGGAAGCAGATGAAAGAGTAACAAAAATTCTTGCAGAACCAACAGATGTTTTAGTGGCTTCTCATCTTGAAAACTTATATAAGACTTCTAATACATCACTGAAAAACTTATCAAAAGAACAGCAAGAAGAAGTTGAAAATCTTGTTGATGATGGACATTTCTTTTTAGCCCTTGATTTCAATAAAGGTGATTTAACTACAAGAATCAATATTTCTAATGTAAGTGATGAATTAAAGGAAGCTCATTTCTTTAAAAAGAATGGTGCAAGCGAGATTACTAAAAGTATAGGGCCAGGGACTCCACTAGTCGCAATGGCTTTGTCTTTTGATGTTGATAAATTAGAAGATTTAATGAAGCGTTTTTCTCCAGATTCAGACCAATCACTATTTGGTGTATTTGGAACACAAGGAAAAATGATTGAATCAATTGTGGGGGATGAATTGTCTGACATGATGAATGGTAATGTAGGAATGATGATTGGAAGCGAAGAGCCTAAAGAGGACTTGGTAGGTATGGGAAGTATCCCTAATGTAAATCTTTATCTTGGGTTGGGAAAGGACACGGAAAATATGATGAATTTATTGCAAACCTTTTCTGAAGATGGAGAGGTGGTTGATTTAGGAGATGGATATTACCAATACAATCAGTCAATGATGTTGATCAAGGACAATGCTATTGTGATGCATAGTGAAGACGAATCAAAAGAATCTTTCAAGGTTGATGCTATGGATGCAGTTTCAGACATGGAAGATTTTGGAGAAAAACCATTCTCTTTCTATATTGACTTGAAAAGGTTTGTAGGTTCAGAACTTGATAGAACAGGAGGTCAGTATGATATGTTACTTCGCCTTGCAGATCATTTTTCTATTGTTGGTGACAACGAAGAAGTAGTGATGAAATTGGTTTTGAAGGATAAAAACGAAAATATATTAAAGCAAGTTGTGAAATCCTTTGAGGAACAACTTAAAGGACAATTGGGGAATCTTTCATTTTAAAAAGTAGTAGAAAGATCGATTAATTATTTCAAAAGGCACTGAACTGAATGGTTTGGTGCTTTTTTTATGAAAAAAACAGATTGAAGATAATCAGCAACTTAGGCACTAATGCTTATGAAAAGTGAAAATAAGTAATAAATAGTATAGGTTTATTTTGGTGGAACACGATTTATTCAGTAGTTTTATATCACAAACGATCACCTATTAGTGTTCGATTCGTTTGAGGTCGCAAGACCGCCCATGTAGCGTTGTTTGAAGCTTAAAATATTACAATTAGAACTGTACTTGATTTATCAATGGCGGGCCTCCCTAAGTCGGAAACGAAAAGGATAACCCAGAGGATTACAGAAATAAATCGGAGGTTCTATACATGTCAGTCTGAGGTTTCCAGATTTAAGCTACATGGGTTTTTTTTATATCCCCCCTTTTTTACGAGTTGTTTGCTGAATGCTAAGTTCACTGTCTTATGTTTTTTTAATGTTATTTCATCAGCCAGTAACAAAACATTATTCTGAACTGTATGAAGGTCTGATTTCCTTTTTAAAAGGAACTGTTTTTTATTTAGGAAAATTATAGACTTCTCTAATAAGAGCTTATCTTTCTGATTTTTAGGAACCTAGTGTTTTCTAGTGTTTTCGGGCAAATTGAAAATAAAAAGTATATTTCACAACAAAAAATGCTGTTTTGTAACATATTTTTCATACTATTATGAAGAATTAATTCATTTATAATGAATGAGTTAAACTAACTGAATCACATGTTATGAAATATCAGCGAAGAAATATCTCCATGGTCTTTGGTATTGTAATGTTCTTTTTTAACAATGTACAATCACAAATCTATGTTGATCAGAAGGCCACATCAGGAAAGAATGATGGGAGTTCTTGGGAGAACGCATTTACAGATTTCCAAAATGCTTTAGACCATTCCGTTTATCAAGATACCATTTGGGTGGCAGAGGGCGTTTATCACCCAACTCAAACCCTTGATGGTGCAAATGTTCAAGACAAAAGAAACAGAACGTTTCATGCAGCAGATAAAAACCTTATTATTTATGGTGGGTTTTCAGGTAGCGAAAAACATCTTGATGACAGAGAAATAGGGGACCATGTTACCACCTTTAGCGGAGATTTCAATAACGATGATGTCATTTCAGACAATAGTTTTGATTTGAGTATTTCAAATAACATTGAAAACGCTTATCATGTCTTTATTTTAGCTGGTGTAGAAAATTTAAGGATGGATGGAGTCAATATTGTCGGTGGAAATGCTGACGATCAAGGAGAGTTTCTGAATTATGGAGGACTGCTTTTTGCTTCTTCAAAAGGGGGTGGAATTTACCTAAGAAATAACTTGTCTTATGCTAAGGTTAACCTTGTAAATTGCATGGTGAATGGAAATGCTTCAAAAAATGTTGGCGGAGGTGTGTTTGTTGAAGCTAGTGATTACTCTTCAGTCGGTTTATCCAACTGCCTTGTGTCAAATAATATTTCTTCTACCCAAGGTGGAGGATTGTATGCAACTGCTTTTGCAGGTTCTACTGTAAACTTAAACAACAGCATGATTTTTAATAATTCATCTTATACTGGTGGTGGCGTTTATTCTTTATCAGCTCCATACTCCAAAGTTGTTGTAAACAATAGTTTTATTTCTAACAACTCGGCAGAAGTCGGTGGTGGAATTTTTTCATACTCCCAACAATCTTCAGAAGTAGAGGTGAATCTTTCAACGATTAACGAAAATTCTGGATTTGATGCTGCAGGTGGAATTTTATCTGCCTCAGAAATCTCATCTACAGTTTCAATTTCAAACAGTAGTGTATCAGATAATTCCGCATTTGAAGGTGGTGGGATTTTATCAGAATCTTATGATTCGAATTCTTCTTCTATTGTAAACATTAATAACAGTTCGATCATTAACAATTTAGCACATGAAGGTTGTGGTGTTTTGTCTATAAACTACGAATCTCCGGCGACGTCTATCATTACCGTGGAAGAAAGCATTATTTGGACAAGTCCTAAAGCAGGTTCAAATTTGTCCAACAACGGTACTCCAAAAATAGTTTCTAAAGGAAATAACATCTTTAGTAATGCACCTGTTGGATTTATGACTTCAGACTCAGTGAATGTATTAGATTTTAATACAATTTCAGCAACTTTGGATGAACTTACCTTAGCAGATATAGAAACTTCGGCTGGTGGAAGCGATGTGAGTAATGCAATTCACACCCATGATGATCCAAGTGCTAGAAAGTCATCTTTAGATGTTGAACGCGAATATAATACAGGAGATCATATCGTAATTGAAAGAAGAATGCAAGAAAGTTTCCCTGTTGATCTATTGAATAGTGATTATTCGGCATCTGAGGCGCCGCAAGGAATTGTTGTAAATACTATAGGTTTGGAAGACTACATGGGCTTATCAGAAGTTGTGGTAAGAAAAAGCCCCAACAGCAATGAGTTGAATATTATTATAAAAAATCTAACCAATGACCAGTATGTTATGGAGTTAATAGATGGTTCAGGAAGAACGCTTTCAGAACTTTTAATCAATAACAATTCTACAAACCTCAATATTGATGATTTTGAAGATGGTGTTTTTTTATTGCGTATTTCTAACCGTGATCGACACAGTTATTATCGTGTAATTAAAAACTCAAAGTAGCAGTCATTAGATAAAGTTCGTTCATCTACTCTTCATCCACTCCTCTCTTTCCTTTATGGAATTCAGATTAACATGTGAAAATTCTAAGGCATTTCAAGCTCTTTTAAGGTTAAAATCATAAATTTGCTTCTTTATCGTTAATTTGAATAATCTCCATTAATTAAATAGAACCAATTGAGGTCACTGTTCGTTATTTTATTGCTAGTTATCTCCTTCACTGCTGTTGGGCAGAGGTCGCTGTTTTTTTCCGAAATGGACTCCTTGAAAATAGGTTATCGATCAGGAGGGGCTCAACTAGATTCAATTGATGCCAGTTTTATTGGTAACTACAACCTTCGTCCAGGTGGTGGATACGGAAACCTTCATGAACGCCATCTTGCAGGAAATACTTTTGTGAGTCCGGCTGGTTTTAGTTACTTAACAACTCAACAAAAGGTAACACCAAAATTTACAGGATTGCCTTACCTCGGGTTTAGATATGCCTTTGGATCTTCGATGACTCAAGATTTAGACCTTGAATATCACCAGTTTTTTAGACCTCAAACACACATTCATTTTCGCTATAATAGAAAAACGAGTAACGGTTTTTTAAGAAACAGCGATTATAAACTCAATGATTTAAACCTGAAGTTCTTTCACGCTAAAAATCGATATTCAACTCACTTAGAAGCTTATTATGGAGCCCATGAAATGACGCAAAATGGTGGTATATCCACAGACTCTCTATTGCGTGATTTTGAAATTGAATTCACCCCAGTGCAAAGAGAAAACGCACGCTCTCGCATAAGAAAACTAGACGTGCAGTGGGACAATTATATGAGATTTATCGGTGATTCTATTATCGGTTCTGGATTTAAAACCAGACATCAATACAGTATTGTTGGACGTGAATATACTGAACAGCTAACGGATTTAACAATAGTTGATACCTTCTTTGTAGATACGAATGGAACGACAAGAGATCAGTATCAAACCGCTCGATTTTCAAATGGTGCAGGAGTTTACTTTAACTCACCCGCTTTTCAAATAGATGCAACATTAAATCACAGTTATTGGAGAAACCAAAACTTGGGAAGCAACAGAGATACAAACGAGGTCTTTTTGCATTCTAACCTTTGGACTGCATTAGGTGAACGATTGGATTTACATAACGAGTTTTATTTTAACTTGCTTGGGGCAACAGGGGAATTGAAAAATTATACCCAGATGAATTTTCAAATGCTGAAAAACTTGTCGGTGAAGGGAAAACTCAATTTTGAAAACCTTTATCCAACACCTTATCAACGCTTCCATACAGCCAATTATTATCAATGGAGTATTGACAACTTGAAAATGCAGCAAAAACTACAAGTTGCGGGGAGTATTCAGCTTGGTGAAACACAGTTTGTAGAGGCAAACGTAGTGTGGACGAGTGTTAACAATGGTCGTTACTTTATAAACAATCAATGGAGACAAGATACTCTAGCTTTGGTTTCCATTGGTGCTTTTCAGTTGAAAGGGGGATTAAAACTTGGTCAATGGTCGTTTTATCCTTCGGCAACGCTACGGTTTAACTCAGCCAACTTCAATTATCAACCTGTTTTCTCTACATTAAATAGAATTGCATTTACGACCAAGTTGTTCAAAGCCCAAAAGTTAGGAGTATCGCTAGGTGTTGACTTAGGATATGAAACAGAGTATCAGTACATGGCTTACAATGGTGTTTTAGACATTCTTCAACCGGTGCAGTCTGTAAATAAAACCACTGATTTGCTTCAGTTAAATGCCTTTTTTGCGGCCTCTATTGAAGAGTTTAGGTTTTTCGTGAAAGCTGAAAATTTATCTTCCTTATTTCAAGACCCAACAACAAAAATTGATCCCGACTATCCTATTATGCCCTTCTTAATTCGCCTAGGAATCACTTGGGACTTTTTTAACTAGAGCTTTGTTTTTATTCGGATCGGGGAAAAAGTAAAGTAAAAGTAAGGGAAGAATAAATAAGTCAGAAAGCACAGCAACCACCAAGGTGATACAAATCATTAGTCCCATGTAATAGGTTCCCATAAAACTTGATATCAATAACATTCCAAATCCACCGATCAGGATAACAGAGGTCAATACAATTGCTTTACCTGTGCTTAAGTAAGTGCTTTTTAGTGCGTAAAGTTTTGATTTTCCACGTTTCAGTTCAAGTTTAAAATTACTTAAGAAATGTATGGTGTCGTCAATTGCAATTCCAAAAGAAATGGTAAATACAATGGCTGTTGTGATTTTTAAATTGATACCAGAAAAGCCCATTACCCCAGCAATGATAATCAAGGGAATGATGTTCGGAATGATGGAGATAATGAGCATTCTAAAAGAACGGTAGAGAAGGGCCATTAGGATGGAAACAACCAGGATTGCAAAAGATAAACCTTCCACTAAGCTAGAAGACATATAGCGCATATTTCTATCTAAAAGCTGAGCTGTACCCGTTACATTGATGTTGAAATGTTGGTCTAAATTATTTGCTGAAATAAATTGATAAAACTTTTTATTTTCTTCACTGGCTTTGATGTTTCCCCAATCTGGAACTCCACCATTGATTCGGGTTGTTTGCTCTGTAGAATCCAAAACCGTAGCGATAAATCTTCCCTGGTCTGCAACTTTGAGCATTCTTTTGAATTGTCGAATGTCTTTTTTTGAGGTTGGGACACTAAAATAAGCTGTGTTTCCAGCATGTGAAGCCCTGTTGAGAATTTTCAGATACTGAACCAATGACATGTTAACATTGACCCCGTATTCATTCTGAAGGTATGCATCAATTGTTTCAAGATCCTCCAGTCTTTCGGGATGCCAAATATTATCTGTTGAGTCTTTTAAACTAATCGCAAGTTCGAATGGGCGAACACCACCAAAAGTTACATCAAAATATTCAAAGTCTTTCTTGACACTACTGTTTGGACTAACATCATCCATGATGTAATTATTGGTCACAATTAAAGTGGCGCCATACGCAAAAATAGCTACGACGATTATTCCTATTAGTGGAATTACCCTTCTATTTCTAATGGTTATCAAGAACACTTTTCTCATGATGGGTTTCCAAAAATTACGGTCTGTTCTTTTTCCTATTGCTGGAACTTTAGTCAAGTAAAATAAAAAAGGCAATGATGAATAGGTAATGATAAAGGCCATGAGCACTCCAATTCCTGTGTATAAACCAAAATCTTGTATGGGAATAATGTTTACAAAAAGTAAAGAAAAGAAACCGATGGAGGTGGTGAGAGAAGTTAAAAAAGTAGCCATTCCAATTTCCTTAAACGCAATTTTTATCGCCTCAAGTTTGGTTTTTTTCTCCCTCAGTAGTTCGAGGTATTTAGAAATAAGGTGAATGACATCGGACATGGATACCACAAACATAATTGCTGGAAGGACAATTAATAAAATATTAATCGGTTTGTCTATCCAGGCCATAAACCCAGCGATCCAAATCATTGAACCCAGTATAACTATTTGTGGAACCAGAAGTCCCCACAATGATTTGAAGCTAATCAATAAGAAAATAACAACAAGAAGTATACTAATGAGGAGGTAGGAGGTCATTTCGTTGAGCATCATTTCGATGTAGTAAATTTGTCCAACAGTTCTCCCTGCCATACGAACATTTTCAAAATCAAATTGGTGGGTAACTGCTTTTACATCCTTGACCAATTGTTCGCTTTTCTTTTTACTTAAATAATCTTTATGTCGAAGGAAAATAGCGATGGCATTACCTTTGGCATTGACCAAAGTGTTGATGAGTTCTTTGTTTTTGTAAATGTTTATAGAATCTTGTTGAAAATTTGTGCTGTCTAAATGAATGTAAGGACGTTCTCCGGTCATTCCTCCGGTGTAAATGAAAGTCTCTTTTTCTCGGGTGATGTCACGGGTGAACAATACATTATTAACAGTGTCTAAAGCTTTTGCATAGGCATTAACTTTTTGTAAGAAGGGGTGATTAAATATTCCGTCTTTTCTTTCTACAGCGATCAATAAAAAATCATTGTCCGATTCAAACAAGGCGCGGTGTTGATAAAAAAAGCTTGTTTCTTCATCTTCGGCAGGAAAAAATTCTTCAAAATTATAATTGAGCTTCGTATTGGGGAGTTGAAGAGCGAAAAAAGTAGTGATCAATAAGATTACAGCAATCGCTAAGTATGCATACCTTTTTAACTTTTTTTCCAACGCTTATGGTTTAATTTCCGTTTTATATGTCAAAGCTAAGGAATATCTGAAAGGAAAGACTTGGACTTTTAATTTTTTATTATTGTTCGATTTAATTCGTTATTTTTGTTACAAATAAAACTATTATTATGAAAAGAAATTTACTATTAGTTGCTTCTGTGCTTTTTGGAGCAAGTGCTATGGCACAATTCGTAGAGTCTAATGCTCCAGCTGTAGGTGACGCTGCTACCTTATACATCGTAGACAGTTTAGCACCAAATTATGCTGCTGAAACAGGTGCGTCAGCCACTTGGGATTATAGTGCAACATTGGGGTATCAAAATGAAACAAGAGATATCCAGATTTTAGATCCTACATCTACTGGGAATGCTGCAAGTTACCCCTTATCTACAAAAGCCCAAGATATAGCTAACTTCTTATTGAATTATTCCACAGATGATGCTACAGGACGAGTAAGTCAAGGCTTTGTTTTTACAGAAGCAAGCCTTGGTGAAGTTGTCGCTCGTTTTGAAACGGATCAAGCTCAGTTGTACACTTACCCAATGGATTTTGGAACGGCTGCTATTGTTGATGATTATGTTGGAGAAGTAGACTATACATTTGGAGTGCCACAAACAGCGCCTATGACTGGAAATTTAGTTGCTGAAGTTGATGGGAAAGGTACTTTAAAACTATGGGGGAACGACTATACAGATGTATTGAGGTATAAAATTATGGATACGATGCATGTAACTATTACTGGTTTTGGTGCTATGACAATGGCACGTGAGCAATATGAATACTATGATCATTCAATTAGTAATCTACCTATTTTTGTTCATACGAGAGTTCAGTTTGGTCAAACTGGTGGTACACCAATGTCTGATATTTCGTTTGTATTAAGTAAGGACGCACCAACAGAGTTTGTATCTGTAACCAAGAATGAGTTAGAGAAAACCGCTGTTTATCCTAATCCAGCAACTGAAAACCTGAGCATTCAATTGCCGTCTTCAATCGAAAGTGCTAATGTTGAGATTTCTGATGCTTTAGGACGTATCGTTTATTCAGCAGCTGTAGATGCTTCTGTTAAAACAGTTGATGTTTCTAACATGAATAAAGGAATCTACATTGTTAAAATTTCAAATGGAATACATTCAACGACGAAAAACGTTGTGATTAAATAAATCAAGAATTAAAACAGATTGAAAAGCCTGATTTCAAGCAATTGAGGTCAGGCTTTTTAATTATGAATAAGATAAGCTTATAAAGTTATTTTGCCTAGTATTTTTAAATTTCATTTAATTGACTAAATTTGAAATAATTAACTAATACAAACTTAACACTATGAGAAATAAAATTTTACTGATTGCTACTCTAATAACAGGTTCTTTATCAGCTCAGTTTGACGCAAGTAACGCTCCAGCGTTGGGAGATAGTATCCGACTTTACATTGTTGATAGTACAGCTACAGATTACGCAAACATTACTGGAGATGGTGTAACTTGGGATTATTCCAACTTAATTGATTATAACGGTGAGAGTCGATTGATCGATGTTAAAAGTCCTCAACAAACCGCACATAATGTAACTTTTGTTAATTCTGATTTGGCGATAGAAACCGAAGGAGAAATCATTACCTTTATTACAGATGATGCCAATGAAAGAGTCAGTCAAGGACTGGTCTTTAATGACGCTGATAATGGTGATTTAATATTGACCTTAGAGGTTAATGAAGGTTTGTATTATACTTATCCATTTGACTTCGGAGATGAAATTACAGACAGTATCAAAGGTACGGCAACTTTTACCTTTATGAACCAATTGATGAATGCGCCTGCTCGTGGAAAAGTAAGAACTAAAGTTGATGGTAGAGGAACATTGAATATGGGGTTGACTGGCGTCTATACCAATGTGTTGCGATATAACATTACTGATACTATGGTGATCACAACTCCAGTAGCAGATTTTACAGTAATCCACAATCAATATGAATATTATGATCATACGGTGAGTAGCCTACCCATATTTACACATACCTCAATGTGGTTTGGTCAAATTGGAGGAACAGTGCTTAGGGACTTCAATTTTGTACTCAGTAAAGATATTATAACAACATCGCTTTCACAAGAAGTATTAGCAGAAACGAAACTGTATCCCAATCCAACAAGTCAGTTATTAAATATTGAATTGCCTAATGGTATAAATAAGGCAAGTATTTCAATTGTTGATGCTGTTGGAAGAATTGTTATGGATGTTAATATTGAAGATACTTTTGCAAACCTGAATGTTTCTCATTTAAAAGAGGGAGCGTACTTTGTGAAAATTGCATCAGATAACACAGTTGTTACAAAAACATTGATTTTAAACTAGTCATTTTATATTGAAATTAAGCCCTGACAAGCTTGTCAGGGCTTTTCTTTTTACAAAGAAATAAAATGGAGATGTAGAATTAAGGGATTAATCATTAATTTAATACTCTTTATTGCTCGCTGTTTAGACGGCTTTTTCATCAATCTAAATAGGGGAGTCGATAGGGCTTAACCTAGGAAATTGCTTGAAACTATTTTCAGAATTTTCAATCCAGTTCCTTCTTGTTTACCAATAAAAAAAGCAGCCTTAAAAAGACTGCTTTTCACCAACCATAGGTTGATCGATATTATATCATTGCTTAAAAGTTAAAACTCAATCCTAAACTTGGAAGGAAAGGCAATTGGTAAATCTTTTCGTTTGAAACTCTGTTGACATAGAAAATGTTGTCTCTATTGTACATGTTGGTTACTCCACCTTTAACTTCTAATTTATTTCCATTTTTAAACTTGAAGTGCTTTTTTATGGTAATATCAAAACGATGGTAGGTCGGTAAACGTTTTGTATTTAGTCCACCTAATAGAATGCTCAAATCATCAGGGTTTGTTGTTGTATAGTCTGTAGTAATACCGTCATCAAAGTTTTCACCTTGATAATATCCTGCTGTTGGAGTAAAAGGCAAACCAGACCCAAAGTTCCAACGTGCACTTACCTCTAAACTCTTATCTTTTAAGAAAGTGTAAGTAGCCACTAAATTGATGTTGTGTCTACGGTCAAATACTGGTGGGTAGTTTGAGAAACCATCCCAACGATCAGATTTACCTAAAGAGTAAACAGCCCATAAGAACAGTCTGTTTTTTTGGTATTCTAACAATACATCAACTCCGTAAGAAACTCCAGATTCGATTAAGAAATCCTTTTTGTAAATGTCAGGTACGTCGCTGAACTCTTTAGTGTCATCATAAAGTTTGTTGACGTTGATGTTTGAAAGCTTAGGGAAGTACTTGTAGTATCCTTCCACATTCACAGAGAAGGAACGTGTGAAATCGTATTCTACACCAAAGATACCATGCCATGAAGTTTGGATTCCGTTTTTAGGTTCTGTTTCAGCTCCATTCGGTTTTGTAAATGAAGATTGCACGTTTGTGGGGGCTGCTAAGAATCCGTAAAATAAAGTAACAATGTCTTTATCTGAAGAAGAAGAAGTGAAGTTTTGCGAATAATAACCTCCAGACATTTTAAAGCGTAAGTTTTCAGTTGCGTTTAATTTCACACCTAAACGTGGCTCTGGAATAACTGTTGATGCTGAAGGATAAGCTTGAACACGTACTCCTGGATTAACCACCCATAACCCTTTCACCAAACGGTAATTTAAGTAACCGCTTAACTCGGTATTGTAATTTTCAACTTTAATTTCTCTACCCACTTCGTTAAATGTTTTAAACGAAGTAGAGAATCCTCCAATATTAAATCCGTAGGTGATTTGAGATTGATTTTTCAAGAAGTAAGTAAAATCAAATCCAAGATCGAATCCACCAATTTGACTGGTTCTTGGAGCTTGTCCGTTTTCTTCTTGAAAGAAGATTTCGTAATTCGAAGCATTCAAGTGTCCTTTGATGATTACAGGGTTCGAAGTTGGAACAAGCATGAAGTTTATTCCTCCACCGTATGACTTCCAATTTAAATCTGCAATGTTGGTATAGTTTACAGCATCATTGTTACTGAATCCGAAGGCTGAGAATTTACTTCCCTCTGGGCTTTTTATGGTAAACTTTCCGTAGATATCTGTAAAAGTAAAAGGAAGCCCCTGACCGTCATTTGCATGTGGATATAAGCTTGATGAAGTGTAGTCTAATAAAGAATGTTTTGCAGAGATAATATACGAACCTCCGCTTCCTGCAGCATTTTTGATTTTAAATACTGGTCCTTCTAATACTGCTTTTCCCATAAACGGAGAAACAGATACCAATCCACCATGCTTTTTTAGATCACCATCTCGGTAGGTGATGTCCATAATTGAAGAAATTCGTCCTCCAAATTCTGAAGAATATCCACCAGTATAAATATCTGCGCTTTTGATTAATTCTGTTTCAAAAACAGAAAAGAATCCTATTGAGTGGAATGGATTGTAAATGGTCATTCCGTCCAATAAAATTTTATTTTGAATTGGTGTTCCTCCACGCACATACAATTGTCCACCTTGATCTCCCGTGCTAACAACTCCAGGGGTTACAGAGAAAGCCGCAAGAATATCGTTTTCTGCACCAAAACTTGGAAGTCTTTCTAGACCTTCTTGATCCAGTTTGTTCACAGACATATCTATGTTTGTTCTTTTGGATTGGTCTTGACCGACAATTGACACTTCTTCAATTTCTTTTACAGCCTCACTTTTTTGAAGTTCATAGCGTAAAGTGGTAATTTCTTTATCACCTATCTTTAATGTATCGGTAATGTCTTCGTGTTCAAGGCTTCTGATTTCAAGAACGTAATCACCGGCAGGCATAGAGTTGAATTGAAAAAATCCATCTAAATCTGTTAGGGCACCGTTGATTTCACTACTTTGATTAATGACAATAGGTTTTAAAAGAACCTTTACATAGCTCTCAGCCTCACCGTTGTCGCTGTTGTATACAAAACCACGAATGGTGTAATTTTTTTGAGCAAGTAGTGCGCCCGATGAAAGAACAAAGAGGAGTAAAAAAAGTAACTTCTTCAAAATGTTTAGTTTAATTGAGTAATTATCACGCATAGATAATGTTTTTTTACGTTTTATAGCCTGTAAAATCTTTAAAAAGTAGTTTTTGTTTATTGAGGAGTATATTAGGGTCTAACCAACGATGGATTTTGCCTTGTCCCAATAAACGTCCATTTGTTCCAAATTCATGTCGTCGAAGGACTTGTCTTCCGCATTAAGCATTACTTCCATCTGTTGAAAACGTTGGATGAACTTTTTATTGGTTCTTTCAAGGGCAGTTTCTGGATTTACTCCAATAAATCGGGCATAATTAATCATGGAAAACAATACATCACCGAATTCTTCCTCAACGCGGTCTGTTTTATTTTCGACTTCTTCTTTTAGTTCTCCTAATTCTTCATGAACCTTGGCTAAAACCTGTTCTGAATCGTCCCAATCAAATCCAATTCCTTTTACTTTTTCCTGAATTCTTGCTGCTTTAACAAGAGAGGGAAGAGATCTAGGAACACCAGATAAAACAGATTTTTTACCTTCCTTAAGCTTGAGTTTTTCCCAATTGGCTTTTACAGTAGCTTCATCTTCAGCTACCACATCTCCATATATATGCGGGTGGCGGTGAACCAGTTTGTCGCAAATTGCATTCAGTACATCGGTAATGTCAAAGGCATTTTTCTCACTCGCAATCTTACTGTAAAACACCATGTGTAACATGATGTCCCCAATTTCACCTTTCAACTCTTCAAGATCATTGTCTAAAATAGCATCTGCTAATTCATAAGTTTCTTCTATGGTCAAATGACGTAATGATTCTAAAGTTTGTTTTTTATCCCAAGGACATTTCTCTCGTAAATCGTCCATAATATCTAGTAGGCGCTCAAAGGCCTTTAATCGCTCGTCCATTTTCGTTTTTTTTCAAAAATAATAGCATTTATTGGTCTTTCAAATAAATTTATGAAAGCCATTCAAAAATAAAATTCGATATTTGCAAGAGAATCAAATCAATACTATTTTATTACGTGAAATTTAAAACAAGTTTAATTCTTCTTTTGTGTTTTTTTACTGTTTTGACGACGAGTTCATTATGGTCGCAACAGTATAACTTCGGAATAGGTGCCGAACCTAAAATTGGATACTTGATGCCTCATCGTTCTACAATGGCGCATTTGGTTGAGCAACATTCGTATGCAGTCGAGTTAAGTGGAGTTTTACAAACTGATGGAACAAAACAGTGGCATCATGATTTTAATTTTCCAAAAATCAGTGTCAATTTGTTTTATTCAGACCTGGGCAACCCAAATGTGCTTGGTGAAGCTTATGCTTTTACAGGAGGGATTTACTTGCCTTTTGTTAAACAAAATGGCTGGAGTTTAGGATCGGAATTACAAGCAGGAATTGGTTATGTTACCAAGCATTATGATGTTGATCTTAACCCAAAAAATAATGCCATTGGATCGCATGTGAATTGTTTGGTCAGTTTTGGACTGCGCTTTGAAAAACAGTTTTTACAACATGCTATGGGAATGAAAGTGAGTATGACGCATTTTTCAAATGGGGCTTATAAATTACCCAATTTAGGATTGAACCTTCCTTTCTTGGGATTGAATTACACTTATTTCATGCAACCGATAAACAGAAAAGACAGCGCATCTTTTGAAAGGGAAGGAACTGAATTAAAATCGTGGAATTTCTCTACCCAATTGATTGGTTCTGTAAAACAAATATACCCAACAGGTGGAAATAGTTATGGTGTGATTGCCTTGACCAATTATGCACAATTTAAAGCAACGCATAAATGTATGATTGAAGGTGGTTTAGATCTGATTTATAATGGTTCAACGGTAGCTTATAATGGTGGAGGTTACAGTAGGGATAAGAATTTCCAAGTGGGGGTGTATGGAGCATATGTCTTACCCATTCATAAGTTTCATATGTTTGTAGCGATGGGAAGATACCTTTATAAACCATTAGACCCAGCAGGAATGTGGTACCATAAGTTTGGGGGAAGATTTCAAATCATTGATAAACTTTGGGCAAACATTTCTATTAAATCACATTGGGCTAAAGCAGATTATTTTGAATATGGACTAAGTTATAGATGGTAATGAAAAATATATTCACATTGTTGGTTTTAATTATCGCACTTTCTTCTTGTAAAAAAGCCAGTGAAAGATCGTGTTTTAAATCGAAAGGAGAGGATGGAACTATGGAATTGCTGGTTGATCAAAAGATTGATAGTCTAAAACTCTATGATGATTTGTATTATACGCTTGTTCAAGGTGCTGAATCAAAGGTAGTATTGTCAGGAGGGGAGAATTTGCTTCCTCATGTTGAAATTGTCGCGGATAACGGAAATCTTTTTATTCGCAACAAAAATAAGTGCAATTTTTTACGGTCCTTCAAAAATAAAATTCACGTTTTTGTCTACGTGGATACAATTCGTGCTATACATTACGAAGGGTCAAGTGAATTAAAGAGTCAGGATACTTTGCGTTCAGATGAATTGCGCTTGACCATCACTGATGGGGCGGGAGATGTCGATTTGACTTTGAAGAACAGTTATACAAGCGCAGTGGTTACACATGGATTTGGGAATTTCATCTTAAGGGGAAAAACGTATTCAACCTTTTTGAATTGTAACACCAATAGCTACTGTGATACAAGGGAGCTGGTTTCGGCCAATTGGCTCATTGTTAATTCCAATACAGTATCTAACATGTTGATTAATGCGAATACAAACAATCTGCAAGCAGTAATCAGACAAAAAGGGAACATCAAATATATTGGAGTTCCTGGAACAAAAACATTAGAGCGAACAGGAAAAGGAGAACTCATAGATTTGAATAATTAAGTTAATTCCCTTAACTTTGCAGTATAAATTATAGAAATAAAACGTAATGGACTTAGTATTAATAGCAATCCTTTTATTGGCTTTAGCATTTGGTGGAATAGCAATCAAAATCTGGGCAAAGAAGGATGGAGAATTCGCTGGAACATGTGCAAGTAATAATCCTGTTTTACAAGAAGAAGGAGCAGCTTGCGGAATGTGTGGTGCTCAACCAGACGAGCAGTGTAAAAGCGATAAGTAAAAGTAATTATTAAAATCACAAATAGGGATGCATTTTATGTGTCCCTTTTTTTTTGCTAACTAGATTTTATATGTTTGTCATTTCGATTATTTTTAAAATAGAAGAATTTAGAAATGGATAAATCTAATATAATACCTATGGAATTATAGTTTCATTTCCTACATTCGAAAAAGTTTAGTGTGTCAATTGCAAATATTCAATTTGCTTGGTGTTAAGGGATAAATTAAAAAACAAATTCATATAGAATCAAAAAAAAGGGACTCACTCAAAGTGCGTCCCCCTGTAATTTAAAAACTTTATATAAGCTTAGTGCTTCATCTCTTCAGGATTTTCTTCCAATTCAAATAGCTTTTCGGCATCTTTGAACCCTTGCAATTCATCCAGCATTGTTTCGATTTGAGCCACACTAAGAGATTTGGCAATAATTTCCTTGTCTTTATTCAAAATCCAAACACGTGGAGTAGAATAAATATCATAGGTGTCTTGATAATTAATGGACTCCAAAGTTGTTTTTGAAGGAATAAGTGAATGTGGATTAGCTGAGGCTTGCTCGTAAATATCACGTGTCACACCCACATTAATGTAAGATAATTTATTTTTCTTAATGAACTCTTTCCAATCTTCATAGTCGTCACCAGTAGCTTTTCCAACTGAGAAAATCTCAACATTTCTAGCTTTCAGTTTTTGTGAATAAAGCGTTTCTAACTTAGGTGTTACCTTTTTACAGTGACCACACCCTGGATCCCAGAAATAAAGAATGATGTAATCCGCCTCTATTTCGTGTAAATTATACCATTTTTTACTTGTTGTATCAGGTAAAATGATGTTTGGTGGTACCTCTCCTTGAACTAAACGCAATCTCTTTTTCGTGTCTTTACACAATTCATCTAGTTTTTCAGCGTCCATCCAGTGACCTTTTGGATTTCCGTTTTTATCAGGTGCACAATAGTATCTGTTGATCATGTAGTTAGTTACTTTGTCCATTCCCATAATCTTAGACCTTTCAAAATGAGATGTAATATTGGTCACAAAGAAACGGTACATCATTGAACTTGGGTCGAGTTGGTCAACAACTGGGTGAATGTATTTGATGATCGAATCTGGATGTTGAATCAACATGTTTTTAGAATAGAAATACTCAACCTTGTTTTGTAAAACTGGAGTATTCACCAATCTGTCGTCTGTTAAGTCAATGTTGTCAAAAAAGTGATCTCTAAAATATTCGTAAGCGAAATTTTTATTAATGGGCTCACCTTCCTCATTTTTTGGCGCCTCTGGAATTTGAACATCCGATGACATTTTAATGATTTTAGCAACTAATTTCTTCGGATTGTCCTTAACAACTTTATTTTGATACGCTAAAACGTCTTTACCAATCTTGTTGATTTTAGCAGAAATAGCTTCTTTTTCAGCTGTTTGTGATTCATTCAATCCTTGCATTTCTTGTTGCAAAGCATTGGCATTCTCACGACTTGTTTTCATGAATCGAATGTAGTCTAAGAAAATTTTGTTTTCATCAGAGGATTTTACTACCATGTGTTTTACATAGTTTGGTGACTTTGTTTCTATGTGTACTTTTTCATTGTTGTGAATGAACTCGAAGTAATTCTGTCCAGGCATAAGCACCGCCATGATTCCAGGTTCTTGTTTGCTACCGTCGAATGTAACAACACTGTTGACCAACTGGGCAGTGTCGGCATAATAAAGTTTACTACCCACATATTTCACCAGATGAACTGTAGTGTCTTTTATTCCTGTTACTTTAAATGTTAAGTCTTGTGCAAATCCACTGATTCCGATGATTGCAGTGAATATTAGTGTGTTTATTAACTTCATATTGATTGTTCAGTTTATGCTAATATAATTGGTATTTATGAACATAGACGTTCGAAATTGATAATGGTCTTCTCTTTTAACACATTTTTAACGAAAATGTTTACTGTGTTTTTAATACTCCTCGTTTCGCGTTGAAATAATTAACGATAGTGTAAATTCCAAACGCTAGAATTACCGCAAGAATACTCAATAATGTATATCCAGATTCTACCTGTATTCCACCTTTGATCAGTAGGCTATCAATGTATAGTTTAGCCAAAGAAAATGCGATAATACTTGCGGCAGAGATGACTGCAAATACTTTCAGAAAGTAGAGTAAAATTGTTTTTGTAATTTTTGTTGGTGAGTAACCTTGTCTCAATAAAGTTCTAATTTCATACTCGTTTCGTGAGATTAAAAGTTGTGCATATTGGACAAGTACTAGTCCAGCTAAGAAAACTGTGATGATACTGATTCCAATAAGAATAGAGAACAAGGTGCCGGCTACACTTTTTAGTTTTCCAACGATCATTGAATTTTCTTTAGATTCAAGGGAACGTTTTTGAAGGTAATTTTCGAATTCTCCAAACTGCCCTTCTTTAACCGTTAACATTAACTGTGTTGTTTTCGCAGGAACACTCGTTGGGAAGTTCTTGTTACCATATTCCATAAAGGAAGATGGAACTAAAATTGCAGAAACTTCATTCGTAAAACCAACAATTTTCACTTTTTCCCATTCTTTTTTCTCGTCATTGTATAATGTAAATTTAAAACCTATTGTTTTTGCTAAATCATCTGAAACTTGTGGAATTCCCTTAGCGCTTGCAAAAGTGTTTAACATTACCAAGAAATCTCTAGGTAAGACTATAGGTACAAAGTCATCTCCAGGAGACCATTTCCATTGGTCAGAATCAATACGTGTAAAACTATTGTCTATAGATTGCACAAAAACATCTGAGCGAAAATAAGGAACTAATTCACTGTCTGTTTGTAAGGAAACACCAAAACTATTACTAAGTATAGGCTCCAATGTTTCAGTAAAACTTTCTTTCCGTATGCTTTCAATTTCTCGCTCGCTGAAGTCAGTTTTTGCTAATTTTAGACTGTTGAAATTGCTGACTTTCTTTTGAATGATCATTGTGTTGTTTCCTAGAATTTCCTCTCCTTCACCAAATTCATTTACTCGAATTAAATAATGAATAGAAGTTACCAAAAATGTAAATCCAAGAAAAGAACCAATCATGGCAATAATGAGTTGGGTTTTGTTCTGGTAACTGAATAATATTTTTTTAATCATGGCTTAAAGATTTAGTTCTCGATCGAAATCAAAACTGTGATTTTCTCCCAAAGTGGTTAAAATAAATCCTGCGTTTATTTGATTTGCCCGACGATTAATTAATGCTAATGAACGTTGTGTGTTTGCTTCGTCTAAATGACTGAAGGGTTCATCCATCAGCAACCAATCAAAGGGTTGACTTAATGCGCGAACAATGGCCACACGTTGTTGCTGACCCATCGATAAAATTCCACAAGGGACATCCCATTTATCTTCAATTTCTAAGGCTTCTAACATTTGGAAAAGTTCTGAAGAAGTGAAGGTGTCAGTCAGTTGGTTCTTAAGTTGAAGGTTTTCTTCTACGGTTAATTGTGGAAACAATTGGAGGTCTTGAAATACGAAACTCATTTGTAACCTTCTGATGATTGCCCAATCTTCGGGGGGAATAGAGTTAATTTCTACTTGGTCAAACCGAATACTCCCATTAAAATCTTTTCGAATGCCAGCCAATGTATGTGTGAAAGTTGTTTTTCCTTTTCCACTTGAAGCATTGAGCATGACTTTTTCTCCTTTTTTTAAAGAAAATGAATTCCCCCAAATACTTTTATCGCTGTGTTGAATTCCAGCTAGTGGTATTGGAATGACTTTATTGAAATGAATATCCATGTGTTTTGTGTTTTATGGTTTAAAAATAGTCAATAATCATTCCATTCGGAGATGGGAATGTGTTTTTAGCGGTAAGTTGTTGGTATAGAGTGGGTGTAGAGGTGTTCTTCTCTATTCATATAGAAGAACGGAACGATACACATTTGAATCGACCAATGAATAATACTACGTTGACGACTTGTCCTAATGTATACTCAAAGTCTCCAAAAACAATTCGATAATTTCTCTTCCTTTAAATCCTTCGGATACAAGCATGGTTACAACAATTATCCCTTCATCTTTACCGCCATATGTAGCAACAGTATAGTATTCGTTTTCACCTTTATAGGTCATAATGGCTTGAATACCTTCAATGATTTCTCCACTAACTAACTTTTTCTTAAACGGTTTTTCAGTTTTTGTGTATCCATAACTAACACTTTCCTTTGTGATTTCATTCATCATCATCTGTGTTAACATAGAAGGATTAAAAGAGGAGTATTTTTGAACAATAAAACCATTTCCAGTTGACTCGAGGGCCACACATTGTTCAATTCCCTCTTCAATGACTGTATTAGAAACACTGATGGATTTATCGTGTTTAAAGGAAATCATGTCATCAGAATAAGTGAGAATATCAGACTGTGAAAGTTGAATCGATAAACGTTCACCTGATTTTGTTTTGTATTGACGCTCACTGTCCAAATCAAGCTGGAGTGTATCATTGTTAATCACAATAATATAATTCCCTTGTTCTTGTGCGAAGGCAATTGTGCTTAAGAGAACTGTGGTTATTGTTAAAATTGATTTTATCATTTTTTTTGGGTTTAAGATGTACGGAGGAAATAAGTTTTTAAATCTATTTTCGCCTTGTTAAAAGACTCGTTTATGAAAGTAAAGGTAAACATTTTAGGGGCAAATAAAATTAAGTAGATATTTTAAAGCTTAGTGCTTGACAATTTTCTGAGTAAAGCGACCTATTTTAAGTTGATATACTCCAATCGGTAATTCTGAAATATCAATGCGCTTTTGATTCAAATCCCATGTTCCTGATAAGACCATTTGACCTAAATAATTCAACATAAGGTAATCATTAAAGTTAATGTCTTCTTTAGCTTTTATATTGATGTAGTGGTAGGAAGGAACAGGATAAACGCTAAATTCTTTTTTGGTTTTATGATTTGAAACGCCTAGTGAATAGGGTGGATGTTTTTCTAAAAACGGAGTTAAGTCAATGGTGTGAAGCTGTTGTTTGAGATTAAAAGTTGAAAAGTTTTCGTTGGTAATAAAATATTTTAATCCGTTGGTGGAGGTGATTGCTTCAACTTGGTGAAAAGGCATGGAAAGAACTATTTTTCGCTTATTGGCAGTGGGTAAATCAAAATTTTGGAAGTCATAAATCAAGTAGATAAAAGGATGTAATGCTGTAGAATATCCACAAAGTGTTAAGGTGTTTTTGGACTCAATAAAATTTGCACCGGTAATCAATCCTTCCACTTCTATTGTGGTTTTGTGTTGTGCTACATAAGTTCCAGGAGACTTTGGAAGGGCGTATATACTGGTTTTTTGTTCATTCCACTGTTTTGTAAATAAGAAGATACTATCTGTTGTTACAATAAAAGCTTCACAGTCGAAATCTGTAGTGTTTGTTTCTTGAGGTGTGAAATCAATTTGATCTGAGTAGGAAAAGTTGATGGACTCAACAGCTGGTGAATTGTTGAGCATTGAGCTTTTTGAAATTTTTAGGATTTTCAAATCTTCTCGGTTTCCACTGATGTTGTTTCCAAAATCACCGATGTAAATATAATCGTCGTCTTGGGAAAGATCCTCCCAGTCAACATTGATTTCTCCAGGAATTGAAAGGGTGTTTGTAATGGCTCCGTTTACTGAATCTATAGCATAGAGTATTGCGTCACCATTGCTGTCGTTATGTGTACATAATTGTTTGTTCCACATGATTAAGCCTGATGTTTCTGAAATTGTATTGCTCAGCATTGCCGACGAGTTAGGTGCTATGGTATCAATGATATATTGGCAACTGCCATCATTGATTGTAGCACTCTCATTAAAGTTTTCCGCTTCTGAATCTGTACATCCGTATATTTGTGCGTGGAGCTGGATTGTAAAGAGTGAAAAAAGTATGGCGAATAAAATTGGGGCTTTATTCATTTAAAAAGGTTCATTTTGACTAATTTGTAGTGTGTTTATCTGTACTAAATTAACAAATTAATATTTAGGTGCTATTTCGGTGATTAAATTTCATGAAATAAAATCATCATTCCGCTATTTTCTAATTGAAAAACAAGATGGTAAACCTAAAAAAAAAATGGTTCTACTACGAATTTAATGGAATTCTATAATAAGTAGAAGCGTTAATTTATTAATGTTAGACTTTATAATCGTTTAGAAAGACAATAGAACAAACACCCATTAAAAAAGACCAGTCAATCTTCATATTGACTGGTCTTGAAAATAAGTTTGAGTCGAAGGTCTAAATAATGTATAGAATTACATCTAGAGTTACTTATTCAGCGGCTTCTTCAGTTACTTCCTCATCTCCTGAAGGAAGGAAATCGTTGAGGTCTGAAATGTCTACCCCAGCATCGTTTTCTTTTTCTGCTCTCGCTTTACATGTTTTACAAAGCTCAGAAATACCTTTGTCTTCCCAAGATGCTTTTACTGTACCATCGTTAATCACATCTCTGTTCTTTATGTGGTGACAATCTTTATAAATGTGGTATCTATTTCCCGATTCAGTCCAATATACTTCGTCGAGGTTGTTGTTGATCGATTTTACGACATCCGTTTGCTCATTGATTTGTTCAGTGTACTTCTCTACTGAAGGCGGATTGAAGTCGATTCCTGTTATACCTGCTGCAACCATTGCTACGGCAGCAATTGTTCCTGCAATTCCTTTCGTTTTTCCATCTATGTTTTTATTCATAAAAATGAGAATAACCAAAGGTAAAAATGAAAGTACCCCCATGATTGCACCCAATTGGTTTTGCATGAAAAACTTAAATTTTTGTTTCTCTGAAGCGGGATCCAATCGATTAGCTTTTTTCCAAAGTAATGAACCTGTGATCGATAAAGCCAAAATAAGGACAATCACCACAATCAACCAAACCAATGTTTCATTGCTAATTAATTTTAAGATAGCAAATATTTGTCCCCCAATTCCTAGTATCCAAGCCAAAATGGCAAACATTCGTAATTGTTTTGCTTTTCCTTTGGCTTCGTCACTAGCTTTAAATACTTTTTGTTCTGACATAGTTTTCGTTTAAATAGTTATTTTATTCACTAATAAAGTGAGTGTTAGTTTGTTCTGAATTTAAGAGTTGCTTAATTATAAAGTTCAAAAATAGTAAAAGAAAATTAATTCTTGATGAAAACTTTATGCTGATGATGAATGTATTGTGGGGGATTCGAATTGATTTTCATAACAATCGAGTCATCTATTGTCACTTTCTTCTTTTATCCCTCGATCAATAAGGACTTCTGTTTCTGCTATCTCTTCTTGAGAAATGTTTTCTATTTCTTCCTTTTGTTTTGGGTTGTCGGGGTCAATTCCAAACACACAGCCTATGGGGAAATGGTCGGAACCAACATGTTCTAAAACCTTTAGCGATTTTATAAAAACGGATTCACTGTGATAAACTAAATCTAACGGAGCTCTAAAAAACCAGTATTTTGCATGGAAGGAAGCCAGAACTCCACGACCATGTCTTCCATCAATTAATCCACTTTTTTTACGGAATAACCGAGCGGTTTTTGACCAAGAAACAGTATTGAAATCTCCGATGACGAGGGTTGGTTTGTTTACTTTTTTAATGCGTTTGGCAATGCAAAGTAAGTCTCCATCACGTTCTTTTGAGTTGGCCTCTTCTGTCGGACTAGGTGGAGGTGGGTGAACAACAAAAAGCATAAACTCCCGACCATCTTGAGTTTTAAAATGAGCCTCAACACTTGGTACATCCTCGGCAACAAAAAAATGAGATTGCACCTTTTCGAATGGGAATTGCGAATAGACATGCATGCCATAGGTGTTTTCTAGCGTGATTTTTTGGGCGTGAGGATAATCGTTCTCGAGTTCACGCATGGCTTTTTCCCAATCTCTGTTGCTTTCAATGGTGATGAAAATGTCTGGTTTCTCCCTGTGAATAAATTGTTTAAAACGATCAAAGTCTTTGTTGAACTGGTAAATATTGGTGGAGATAATTCTTATTTCCTGTAAGTTTTTATTTTCTTGGTTTTTGATTTTATATAACTTGGTATAGTAATAAAAAACAGATAAATGATAAGTTAGTAAGGCGATTTGGATAAGCAATACAATCCAGAAAACTATATTCCTTTCAGTAAATATTAGCAATCCTATGATGGAGAAGGAATGTAGATAAAGTAATTGTAAACTCAGAAATTCGGGCACACGAAATATCCAATGTTGATGTTGAATAAATGGCAACATACTGACCAGTATAAAAAGTATAGCGAAGATTAGAAAAAATAGGCCCATTGAGTTACTTTCTCTAAAGATAGTAAAATAGTTTCTTGTTAAAAGGTAAGTTTCTGAAATAAAAAAAGCTGCCCAAGTACTTAACTCCTTCTGTGATTAAGTACTGAACAGCCTTCTGAAAAGTTTACGGTAAAATTATTTCACCATTAATTTCTTTGTCATTCTTTGATTATTATTTCTGAACTGTAGCATGTATAGTCCTTGAGGAAGGTCTAAATCAATTTGATTTTGACCAGCTGTTAATGCTACTGTTTTGATCAATTGACCATTTACATTGAAGAAAGTCACTACCTCAAAATTCATTGTATTATTAATGTTAATCTTGTCATGAGCGGGATTTGGGTAAAGGTTTACTTCTGTTAATGCTAATTGATCGACAGAAAGAATTCCACATGACCAGTTACTGAAGTCAACATTCCCTAGGCTAGCATCATCAACTTTGTGAAAGATTACTTCTTCGATGGCTGTAGCATCAGCATTTTCGTCTGTTTCAATCCAACAATTTCCCAATGCATTAATGTCAAGGGCTGTATTGTTGTACAGGGCATAAGTTGCTCCGTTATTTCCGTTTTCAGAAAAGAGGTTATTTCCTAAATCATTGCTTGTTCCTAAATCTACAGAAGCTTGTCCGATAACAGTAATTCCCCATAGGTTTCTGCGGATTTTATTTTCACGCAAAACTAAATTTTGAGAATCAGTATTGCTGTTTACAGAAATTCCACTTCCTCCTTGGGTAGGATCATTTTGTGTATTGTTATCTTCGATAATGTTTCCTTTAATCAGTGCATTGGCATTTGGACCAGCAATGGTCAATCCATACCTGTTGTTTTGAATCACATTGTTTTCTATAATGGTGTTGATGTTGGCACCAACAAAGTTCGAAATGGCAATTCCGCCAACCTTTGTTAAGGATGGATCTCCAATAATCGTATTGTCGATAATTCTTAATGTATCAGCACCTGTAGGTCCCATATTAATTTGCGGACGGTTTTGATTGGTTTGACTATTTTTATCTAGCAAATTCCCAATGATTAATGCAGGAACCTCTTGGTTTGCACCAGAACCTACTGCAGGTAAATCATTCTTGTAAAAGGTATTGTTCTTCACCACTGCTGGTCCTCTAGAGATAGAAACCACTGCTCCTGTTGATGCCCCTGAAACGTTATGTGCTAAGTAGCAATCTTCAATAATGAAGTCTGCTGTTAATACACGAACACCACCTGTGTAGGTGATTTCTGTGTTTTTGATGGATCCTACAGAAAATTCTTCGAATCGAATTCCATCTGCTGGCATCAATGTGTCTGTTGAACGAATGATCAACTTTTGGTTACCCTGACCCGCATCTGTTATCAAAGCGCCTTCTACAGTGATGAGGATATCAGTATCTATGAATAGGCTCTCCGAAGTTGTAATTTCTAAAGTGTCATCTACAGCAATCGTCAAGTTTTCACTCAAAGTGTATGTTGTTCCATCAAAACTTAATGCTGTTGGATGCATCGTTGATAATTCAGATAAGTCGTAGTTTTCACCATTTCCAGGAGTGGTTATTTGAGCAAAACTGCTTGCTCCCATCAGGGTTCCTAAAAGGAATAATGTAATTTTTTTCATGTTTATTTAATTTGTTTGAATTGACGACAATTGAAATTTATGCTTTGAACAACGTTTGCTAAAAGAATAATGTTCACTTGTCCCTTGTAGCCGCAAAGATAGGGCTTTTAATAGTTTTGAAGATAAAATAAACAGTTAACTATCGATATGGTCGGAAGTATGACAAAGAAGTTGGGAAGACTAAAAATTGGTAATTCACTAACAATTAGAAGATGTATTCATTTGTAGAAGTTATAGATCTTCAGCAGTATAAGTATCTCCTTGTTTAATGTCTCCTGTTTTAAATCCTTTTGTAAACCAACGCTTTCGTTGAGCGGAGGTCCCATGGGTAAATGAATCTGGAGTTACATGGCCTTGCATTCGCTTTTGAATTGCATCATCACCTACTGCATGTGCAGCACTCAATGCTTCGTCAATATCACCTTCTTCCAAATACTGTTTTATGTGATGGGCCCAAACTCCAGCGTAAAAGTCAGCTTGTAGTTCTTGCTTCACTGTCATTTTGTTGGCCTCTACTTTCGACATTCCGCTTTGGATTTGTCTCACTTTTCGGGTAATTCCAAGTATGGTTTGCACATGATGTCCAACTTCGTGGGCAATCACATAAGCCATTGCAAAATCACCTCCTTTTGCGCCAAAACGTGTTTCTAATTCTTTGAAAAAATCAAGGTCCATATACACTTTCTTATCTCCAGGACAGTAGAAAGGACCCGATGCTGAAGAAGCATTTCCGCAAGCAGTAGATACTTGCCCAGTGAAGAGGACCATGCCTGGTTGCTCGTAAGTCATTCCGTTTTCTTCGAATATTTTCGTCCAAACCTCTTCCGTATCAGCAAAAACTGTTGCAACAAAATCACCGAGTTCTTTTTCTTTGGCGGTTAACTCACGTGCTGAAGAAGTTTCGGTAGTTAAAGAGGAAGACTGTGTGAATTGATCCAGAATAGGCGCGATTTGTTTTCCTGTCTCTCCACCGAAAATGCTAATTAAAAGAATAATAATGGCAATGATTCCACCTCCTCCAGCGGCTTTTTTTCCCATGCTCATTCCTCTTCTGTCCTCTACGTTAGAACTTTTTCTACGTCCTTTCCATTTCATGCTTTCAGGTATAATGTTTTATGCAAAAATATGGAATGTGGTGGTTTAATTCTTGATTGTAAGCATTTTTTTGTGGGATTAAGCTTTTAAGTCAATGATGATAAATAAAAACAAGAACGGCTTAGGTGAGTTACCCAAGCCGCTACTTTATATTTGTTGTTTGATGACTAATCAATTAAGGTGACTAAGTCATCTTTGCTTTTTCGGACCTTAGGAAGGTTTACTAACCAATCTTCCGATTCGTTTCTGTAACCAACAGGAAGCATAACACAGCTTCTTAATCCTCTTTCTTTTAAACCTAATATTTTATCAATAGCCTCAGGATCGAATCCTTCTAGTGGCGTGCTGTCTAACCCTTGAAAAGCAGCTGCTGATATGGCTTGAGAAAAAGCGATGTAGGCTTGTTTTGCGGCATGATTAAAGTTGACTTCTGCATCTCTTTGTGGGTAATTATCCAACAGCATCTGTCTATAATTCTCCCAACCTTCATTTTTGAAACCCCTAATTTCATTAGTAAGATCAAACATTTTATTAATGCGCTCTGGTGTGTAAGTATCCCAAGCAGCAAAAATGAATAAATGAGAACAGTCTGTAATTACGGATTGGTTCCATGCTGCTGGTCGAATCATTTCTTTCATTTCTTGGTTGGTGATTACAATAATTTCAAAAGGTTGTAATCCACTAGAGGTCGGAGAAAGCGAAATTGCTTCTATTATATTGTCTATTTTTTCTTGAGGAACTTTCTTCCCATTCATTGCTTTAGCGGCATACCTCCAGTTTAATTTATCTAATAATTCCATTGTTTTTATTTTAATCTAATCTTTATTGTTTTTAGAAAGGATTTCTATCCATTCGTTGAGTATATTTTTGAGTTGTATCACCTCCGAAAGTTGGATGTTTTCTTTCAGCAAAATGTTGACTAATTCACCCGGAATAGGTTTGGCCATATTTTTTAACTTTAAACCTTTTTTTGTTAGTTCCACGATAACGCTTCTTTCGTCTTGTGGAGATCTGCGACGTTCCAATAGCTCCATTTTTTCCATGCGTTTTAGCAACGGAGATAGGGTGTTGGTTTTAAGCATAAGTTGCTTTGATATTGAATTGACGGGTAGTTTGTCCTTTTCCCACAACACCATTAAGACTAAATATTGGGGGTAAGTTATGCCCATTTTGTCCAAATGTGGTTGGTAAGCTTTTGTAATGAGTCGAGATACTGAGTAAATCGGGAAACAAACTTGATTTTCGAGTAATAATTGATCTTCTTCCATTATGTATTAGATTTTCTGATCCTCCAAGCCTTCCATGCACCTGAAGACCACAGTGCCCATGCAATAAGAACAGGTTGGAAAAATAAACGTATTAAACGAGCAGTGTCGGAATCCAATGATGCAAAGTCTTTTCCTTCAACATATTGTGAAATGTTTCCAGGGAATATTAGAACATAGAAAATAGCCAGCGCCCAACCAAAATTAACCCTTTGATTTTTCCAAAAAAGTAATCCAAGTCCCAAAATCATTTCAACAATTCCCGATAAAATAACCACCAAGTCTTTGCTCATTGGTATCCATTCCGGAACTTGCGCTTGAAATTCAACTCTGTTAAAAGTTAGGTGACTGAATCCTGCAAAAACCATAAATAAGGCCAGGAGTATTCTAAATATGTTTTGTGTTGTTGATGTTTTAGTGTAATTCCTCATAGTTTTATATCTCCTAAGTTTATATCGTGCACGACACAAAATTACTTTATTATTTTCTATTTAACTATAGTTTCTTCAGATATTTTAAATTTTTTCTAATATTTTACCAAGGAAAGAACTGGAGATGTTTTATTTTCAAGACGTAATGACCATATAGCTAATAAAAGAAACGCAATGTTCAAAAAAGTAATCAGGTTTTTCAATCCTATAATTGAATTAGTTAAAACAATAATAAATGGTATCGGTGACCATAGTTTAATGACCTTTGCGGCGGCAATTGCATTCTATACAATATTTTCACTCCCAGGTTTAATTATTACCATTGTTGTTGTAGCAGGAGTTTTTTTGGGGCGTGAAGCAGCAACGGGTGAATTAACAGTTCAGCTAAGTGAATTTATTGGTCCAGATATCGCTAAATCAATTTCAGACATTATTGTTCAAGTCGATTTATCTGGTGAAAGTACGCTTCAAACGATATTTGGTGTAGGAACATTGGTTTTTTCTGCCACAACAATTTTTATGAGCTTGCAAGAAGGCCTGAATAAGATATGGGATGTGAAAGCGACTCCAAAAAGAGGAATTGTCAAATTTTTAGTCAACAGGGTGTTGTCTTTAGGTATGATTGTAGGAATGGGGTTTATTTTGATCGTTTCTTTAATCAGTGATACTCTCCTGGAGTTGTTTTTTGGAAAAATTCAAAGCATAATAGGAGAGGAGCCTAGTATGTTATTGAATTTTACAAGTAGTGTTGTTTCTTTTATGATTGTGTTTATTATCATCGGAATGATCTTTAAATTTTTGCCTGATGTTATTCTACGTTGGAGAGATGTAAGTTTAGCGGCTTTAATTACTTCTGGTCTTTTTATCCTGGGTAAATATGGAATACAGTATTATTTGTCGACAAGCAATTTTGCAGAAACCTATCAGGCAGCAGGTTCTATCGTAATTTTATTGATATGGGTGTATTATTCAACGGTGGTTATTCTGGTTGGAGCTGAAATAATGCGTGCAATTATGATTTACAGAGGAAATCCTATTCGTCCTTCGGAACATGCCACAAAGGTCGCCATTCAACAAGTGGATTATGAAACTTATAAGTCGAACCTGAATTCATAATTATTTCTTTTCGAATGCTACTTTAGTAGTTCTTCAATCGCTGTGTTTGGACTTGCGATATGCTATAAAGGACATAACAATAGCAAGAACACCAATGACAAGAAAGAAGCCATGTAAAAAATAATTGAAATTCTCTAAATCGCTCAAACTGAAGATTGTTAAGAACAGTCCTGAAATTAAAAGTGAAGTTGGTTTTTTTAGTTTCATTTATATAAAATACTACTTATTCAAAAGTAACGAATTTACATCACTAATCCTCAAGTTTTATTCTAATCTCAAGGTCTTTATTGGCCACAAACATACATTCTTCAAAACTTGGCTTGAATAGTTTCAGTTTAACGTTATTTGAGAATCCAATGGGTTCAGCAGGACGTAAAACCCAGTTGAGATTACATTTGTCATCCGAATTCAAATCATGATAAAGGGAAATAGCGTAGTTGTTTTTAGGAAGGTTTCTGAGGTTGAATGTAGCGGTATTACCATCAGGTCTTAGTGTGTAGGTCCTGAATTCTTCCCCTTTGTTTAAGAATGATTCACTCGTGTTGAATAACCCCAAACGAATAATTCCTTTTTGAGAATTGACATTCGTAACGATAACTTTTATGTTCACGGTTTCTGAACTTTGAGTTGTTTTTACTTTTGGGATTGGATTTTTATTGCTGTATGCATTCGTTATTGTGAATAGACTGAGGATGGTCAAAATTAAATAATTCATAGTTTTTTTTATGGGGTTCTTTACATAACATCTTGCAATGCTGAGTTAGAAACGACAAAAACGAGAAGATATTTAAGTGAATGTCCCGATAGAGCAAAAGCTTATCAAATTTTAACAATCATGTGTTGGGCAATGGAAAAGTAAAACCATTGATTCATTGAAGATTAGTATGGCCCAAATAAAATCGCCAATAAGGCAATGTCTACTTCTTGGTCGCAAGAAGCCAATACGTTTGTGAAGCTCGTTGAATCACCATGATAAACTTTATTGTCTTGAATGGTGAGTAGACAATCTGTAAAACTTCTGGAATCGCCTTTGTACACTTTTCCATTACTAATGGTGTAAAGTACATTAGTAAAGCTAGTTGAATTCCCACGGTAGACTTTGTTGTCTTTTATGGTATAGAGAATATCTGTAAAGCTTGTAGATCTGTCCTTGTATACTTTGTTTCCGGTAAAGGTATATTGGATATCGGTAAAACTTGTTGAATTTCCGCGGTAAACTTTATCTTCTTTAATGGTGTAGAGCACATCTGTAAAACTGCTTGATCTTTCTTTGTATATTTTGGTTTGGGCGTTGATGTTGAAAGTCAGAAAGGTCAATGCAATGAGTAAAAGTAAGTTTTTCATAATTATTTTTTTGTTTTTATACAAGTTTGAAGCCAAAGAGAATCTCTAAATTAAGGATTATTTCTTTAACATTAATCGTGCGGTGAATAAGGCGAAATTTAATTATTAAAGGATGTTTTTTTCTATTGACTAAAAAATATTCTCGTAATTTTGCACCAATGAAGTATCAAGAGGATTTAGATATTGCCAAAGAAAATAAAGCTGACAATAAAAGGCTAGGAAAACAAATGAGACGCACACCAGAAAGAAAACTGGATGAGCTGTTTCACAATCACCATGAAAAAGTTTTTCAAGAAATCGATTGTTTAGAATGTGCAAATTGTTGTAAAACAACTAGTCCTATCTTCAGGGATGTTGATGTAAAACGATTGGCCAAACGCTTCAGAATGAAACCTATTCAGTTTATTGAAGAGTATCTAAGAGTGGATGAAGACGACGATTATGTTTTAAAATCTTCTCCATGTCCTTTTCTATTTGATGACAATACTTGTAGTGTTTATGAAGACCGACCTTTAGCATGTAAAGAATATCCGCATACCGACCGCAAAAAGATGTTTCAAATTATTCCATTGACCTTAAAGAATACAGAGATTTGTCCGGCAGCAAGCAGAATAGTGGAAGCGATGAGAAATCTATAAATCGAAGATTTATAGATCAGTATTGAGCAAGAGTACTGAGTAGAGAGGTGAGAGCGATCCTATTTGTTGCTTCAATTTATTTGATTTATGCAGAGGTTGTTAGGTGTTGTTTTGAATCAACTTTAAACTCTTTTTGAGAGTGGGTTAGATTACACCCAATGAGTCTATCCAAAATATCCAGAAAAAATAATTTACACAGTTTTTAGGGGATTTCCGATAGCGTATAAAAAAGCCCAACCAAGTTTAACTCAGTTGGGCATATAATCTTGCTCTTTTATCCTCTTACTCTATAATCAAAGCGAAGATTTCACCTCTCTCCCTACCGATTTATCGGCATCTCTCTCTGCGCTTTAGCGCTCCTCTCCCTAGAAATTGTTACACAATTTCTTCTTCCTCTTTTGAGATGGGTTTTCTGAAGACGATTTTTCCATCGAATAAATCAACGACCACGTTTTGTGATTTGTCGATCTTTTGTGCGAGGAGGTCTTTCGACAACTCATTCAGAATGCTCTTTTGAATTACTCTTTTCACTGGTCTCGCTCCGAAATGTGGATCGTAACCTGTTTCGGCAATCCAGTTTAAAGCGTCTTCTTTCACCACAAGTCGGATGTCGTTTTTCTCCAATTGTTGCTTTAAGTTGTTCAATTGAATTTCAACAATCTGACGTGTGTTCTCTTTGGTCAATGGAGTGAACAAAATTTGTTCATCAATTCTATTCAGAAACTCAGGACGAATGTGCTGTTTTAAGTGTTCACTCATTTCCATCTTTGTTCGGGCCGTAACTGCTGGAATTTCAGCTTTTGTTATACCGTCAAAGTTGTCTTGAATAATACTTGACCCCATGTTCGTTGTCATGATGATAATGGTGTTTTTAAAGTTCACCAATCGACCTTTGTTGTCTGTCAATCGACCATCATCGAGTACTTGGAGCAGGATGTTAAACACATCTGGATGCGCTTTTTCAATCTCATCCAAAAGAACGATTGAGTAAGGGCGTCTTCTCACGGCTTCGGTCAATTGTCCACCTTCATCGTAACCAACATACCCTGGAGGTGCTCCAACCAATCGGCTCACACTGTGTTTCTCTTGGTATTCACTCATATCGATTCGCGTCATTGCGTTTTCATCGTTGAATAGATATGAAGCTAGTGTTTTGGCCAACTCTGTTTTTCCTACTCCAGTTGTTCCCATGAAAAGGAAAGAACCGATAGGACGATCAGGGTTTTGTAATCCTGCTTTGTTTCTTCGAACAGCATCTGAAACAGCTTCAATCGCTTCTTCTTGACCTACTACACGAAGTCTTAGTTCATCTTCTAATCTCAAGAGTTTTGCACGTTCGCTTTCCAACATTTTATTTACAGGGATTCCAGTCCATTTAGAAACCACATCTGCGACTTCTTCTGCATCCACTTCTTCTTTAATCATTTTGCTTTCAGACTGTAGTTCGGCAAGTTTTTCTTTTCCTTTCTCAACAGCTTCTTCAAGCTCTTTGATTTTTCCGTAACGCAATTCTGCTACTTTTCCATAGTCACCAGCACGTTCAGCTTGTTCAGCTTGTAGTTTCACTTGTTCAATTTCTTCTTTTGCATTTTGAACAGTGTCAATTACATCTTTTTCAGCCTTCCATTTCGCCATAAACTCATCACGTTGTTCTGAAAGGTTGGCTAATTCTGCTTTTAAACTGGCTAACTTTTGTTGATCGTTTTCGCGTTTAATTGCCTCACGTTCAATCTCTAATTGCATTATTTTTCTTTCAATCTCATCCAACTCTTCGGGTTTTGAGTTGATTTCCATTCTTAATTTTGAAGCCGCTTCATCGATTAAGTCAATGGCTTTATCCGGCAATTGTCTGTCTGTAATATAACGTTGCGAAAGCTCTACAGCTTGAATAATCGCATCGTCTTTGATCAAAACTTTGTGGTGATTCTCATACTTTTCTTTAATTCCACGTAAAATTGAAATCGCATCTTCCGAAGAAGGTTCATCAATCAACACGGTTTGGAAACGACGCACCAAAGCTTTGTCTTTTTCAAAGTGTTTTTGGTATTCGTCTAAGGTTGTTGCACCCACAGCTCTCAATTCTCCACGTGCCAAAGCAGGTTTTAGAATGTTTGCAGCGTCCATTGCTCCTTCGCCAGCTCCAGCCCCAACAAGTGTATGGATCTCATCAATGAAAAGAATAATCTCTCCATCCGATTTAATCACTTCGTTGACCACTGCTTTGAGTCGTTCTTCGAATTCTCCTTTGTATTTTGCACCTGCAACCAAAGCCCCCATGTCTAAAGCATAAACGATTTTAGATTTTAGGTTTTCTGGAACGTCTTCCGAAACAATTCGTTGTGCAATTCCTTCTGCAATTGCAGTTTTACCAACACCAGGTTCACCTATCATGATGGGGTTGTTCTTGGTACGGCGTGTTAAAATCTGTAGCACACGACGAATCTCTTCATCACGACCAATGATCGGGTCAAGCTTCCCGTTTTTTGCCATTTCATTGAGGTTGTTGGCAAACTTATCTAAAGACTTATATGTTCCGTCTTTTCCTTGAGAATCTACAGATTCTCCATCTCTTAATTTCATAATTGCATCTTTTAAAGTTGATTTTTTGAACTTATTGTCTTTCATCAAACTTGCTACCTGGTCATTTCCGTCCATTAAAGCGTAAAGCAAGATTTCTAAGGAAAGAAACTCGTCCTTAAAGTTGCGCATTTCGTTCATTCCATAATTTAATACACGTTGTAGGGTGTTGCTTAAATAAGGTTGTCCACCTCCTTGAACTTTGGGATAAGATTTAATAATGCTATCCAAAGCACTGGTGAATATTGCTAAATCACTATTTAATTCTTTAAATATAAAAGGAAGAACACTGTCATCGACCTGAATCATGCCGCGCAAGACATGCCCAGTTTCTATCGCTTGCTGACCGTTTTCCTGAGCAATTTTCTGCCCTTCGTGCACTGCCAGTTGCGTTTTTGTTGTCCATTTATTAGTATCCATATTATTTTCTGTTTTGCTCTTGTATTATCAAACTCCTCACCAATACAAAAACTGCTATAGATTAGTGTCAATATGGCGTGTAGCGTCTTTTTTCGCTGACGAATTGTCTTGTTTAAGGACTTGCAAGTTACATTAAATTGATTTTTCTGCCAATTCTGAAGGGGGAATAGATGAGAATATAATTCATATTGAGCTAACTTTTATAATACCATAAGAAGGCTGTTATGTAAATATTTTAAATAAAAAATGTAACTTGTTATTTATTTTTGAGTTATAAATAATGAATGAAAACTATAAATTATGAAAAATCTACTATCGACATTTCTCGCAATTGCTTTCCTGGCTTTTACCAGTTCCTTAACAGAGCAAGCTCCTCCTTCAAAGAAAGCGGTCCTAAAGAAACTTAAAAATGAATTTGGATTCATTCCGTCAGGAAATGTGGTTTTAGAAGATCAAAACCTTTCCGTACAAGCTTTTTATATGGCAAAAACAACGGTGACAAATGGAGAGTATAAGGCGTTCTTGGATGATCTTAAAGTAAGTGGCGCACTTGATAAATATGAATTGGCTAAAGTTGATTCTATGGGTTGGAAAAAGCTCCCCAATACTGATATGCAAAGTTTTGTCAAGGATTACTTTAGTCACCCTGCGTATAAAGACTACCCAGTAGTTAACGTTTCAAAGGAAGGAGCGCAACTGTATTGTGAATGGTTAACGGAAAAATCAAATGCATCTCTACCAAAGGAAAAGCACCTTAAATTTAGAATTCCAATGAAGGCTGAGTGGCTAAGAGCAGCGGAAGGAACGAATGCGCAAAAGAACTATACGTGGGATGGTCCTTTTTTAAGAAATGACCAAGGTGAGTTTTTGGCGAATTTTTCGAGGGTTCCAGAATCTTCGATTTCAAGAAATGATCAAGGAGAATTAATGATTGTAAAAGACGTAACTCAATTTCCAAATAACGCCACTACCACAGATGTTTTAGCACCAGCACATTCTTATTGGCCAAACGAATTTGGATTGTATAATTTGAATGGGAATGTTGCTGAAATGTTAGCAGATAAAAATGAGGTAATTGGAGGGTCGTGGTATGACGGAGGCTATGATATTCGAAATAGAAGCACAAAAGAATATAAAGGCGCATCTCCAATGGTAGGGTTTAGGGTCGTGGCAACTTTAGTCAACTAGAAAGTTTTATCCCGACCACTTGTTTGCTCATACGCAATACTCCAAAATACTACTGAAAATTCATTTTTAGTAGTATTTTTGTTTTATGTTAACGCCGCTAAACTTCCCCAAGACTCCATTAAAACTTTCGAGAAAAGGTGAGGAAATCTATGTATGGGATATTTTTAGAAAGAAGAAGTTGATGCTTACTCCAGAAGAGTGGGTACGACAACATGTATTGCATTTTTTGATTCAGCACAAAGCAGTTCCTGAGCCTTTAATTGCTGCAGAATATGCCATTGAGGTAAACAAAATGACGCGCAGGTGTGATGGTGTTGTTTTCGATCGAACAGGAAAGGCTGTAGCAATAATTGAATGCAAAGCACCTAAAATCAAACTCACAGAAACTGTCTTGCACCAAATTGCTCAATATAACTTCAAACTCCGTGTAAATTGGTTGATTTTGACCAATGGTTTACAAACAGTTGTTGCGTTCGTAGATCAAGCTACGGGAGATATTGCCTATTTTGAAGAAATACCCCCTTATCAAGAAATGGTCAAATAAAAAAGAGCAACATTTCTGCTGCTCTCTCACTACTCTATTTTTTGTGAAATTTACTTTAAATATTATTTGAATAACAATTCAAAGCAGGCTGAGGCTCACGAAGCCTACTTCCCTAAATAATTCATAACTTCACTTAAATCTGGCGATAATATAATTTCAGTTCTTCTGTTTTTTGCTCTTCCGGTTGCTGTAGAGTTACTTGCTTTTGGCTCGTATTCTCCGCGTCCAGATGCAGTTAGGCGTTCCGCACTTATATCATGTGTTTCTTGAAGTAGCCTTACCATGGAAGTAGCACGAGCAACACTTAAATCCCAATTGTCTTTGTAGGTTGCAGTCTTAATGGGCACATTATCGGTATGTCCTTCTACTAAAATTTGAAACTCTGGATTCTTCTTTAAAACATCCGCCAATACTTTTAGCGCTTCTTTTCCTTTAGATTGTACATCAGCTTTTCCTGATTGGAACATGAGTTTATCTGACATTGAAACGTAAACTTTACCATTTTTTATTTCAATAGAAAGTTCATTTGAGTCAAATCCAAGCAACGCTTCCTTTAGCAATTGATTTAAGCGTTTAGCGATAGAGTCTTGTCTAGCTATTTCTGCTTCAAGCTCGTTGATTCTTTTTTCGCGTTCCAATAAGGCGTTTTCTTTTTCAGTTAAACGACGTTCCTTTTCTTTTATGCGTTCATCATAAAGGTGACCTTGATTTAAGTTGTTGGTGATTGCGCCAGAGAAGCGCTCACTTAACTCCAAATGATCTTTTTGGAGTGTCTGGTGTTTGTCTTGAAGTTTATTGAAATTGCCTTCTAATTCGTTGTATTCGCCTACTAGCTCACGATTTCTTGTTGCTAAACTATCGTTTGTGATTCCTAGTTGCTGATTGTTTTTGATTAAGTATGCATTTTCTTTGTCTTTCACCTCAACGATTTCACAAAGTTCATCACGTTCGTTAACAACGTCAAGTAAACGGTTACTTCCTTGAATTCCTCCTGCAGGTTTTTCTTCACCACATTTATATACGGGTGCACATGAGTAGAGAGAAAAAAGGGCTCCAATCGCTATGAAAGCTATACTTTTGTTTTTCATTTTAGTCATTTAGTTTTAGTCTCAACTTCAAATATAACTGAAATTGAGTGGGTATGAATAAAATATCAAATATTTTATGAGAAGTCTGGCTTTTTATGCTTCCATCTTCGGTGTGACCAAAGCCAGTATTGAGGATGTTCGCGAATGACCATTTCAAGATACTCTGCGTGTTTATCCAATACAAAACCGTCCCTTTCTTTTTTGATGTCTTCGCTGATAGGAGAGAAGCTTACTTCGTAAAAACCTCTTTTCTTTTTGCGGATGGCCCCAAATAAGATGACTTGATCGTATTTTTTGGCCAACTTTTCAGCTCCTTTCATCCAGCCAGTATCTTGATTTAAGAAAGTGTTCCAGTAAGCCGATTTAGGATCGCCTGGAGATTGGTCGTTGACCATAACACTTAAAATAGGTGTTGTTTTTTCATTTTGAGCAAAAAACCTAGGGATTTCGCGCATGCTCAACATTTTCATGCCATAGCGTTGTCGAGAATTAAGTATTTTTCGATCGAAAAACTTATTCTTCAGTGGACGATAGGCAGCGATGGTCTTGTGTTTCATCTGCTGTGCAATACCCACAGCATAATATTCCCAATTGTTATAATGACCGCAAAGCACAATGACATCTTTTCCTTGGTCATAATATTTATGAACCTCTTCAGGGTTAATTAAGGCACACCTTTCTTGAATGGCTTTGTTTGAAATGCTTAATGATTTTGTGCTTTCTACCAAAAAGTCAGCAAAGTGCTTGTAGAACTTTTTTTCTATGGCTGCTCGTTCTTCTCTTGTAAGTTCAGGAAATGAATTTTGAAGGTTTTCTCGAACGACTTTTTTACGGTAACCAACAATGTAATAAAGCAAAAAGTAGACAATGTCAGAGATAAAGTATAGTACCCCAAAAGGCA
The DNA here is from genome assembly GCF_947504225.1 of Brumimicrobium ulvae. Classification (GTDB taxonomy): domain Bacteria; phylum Bacteroidota; class Bacteroidia; order Flavobacteriales_D; family Crocinitomicaceae; genus Brumimicrobium; species Brumimicrobium ulvae. The sequence goes on from NZ_CANNGT010000001.1 coordinate 175,389, forward strand.
AGTGCGATATTGGAATCACAATAACATAATAAATAAGGGGACTAAAAATCTTCGACATTTTCAGAAATAATTCTCAAAAATAGTTTTTATATACTAAATATGATAAAACTCTATGCTTAGTTTTTTTAAATGATTTTAAAATCAATCCGATTTGCTGATAATCAATTCATTTCCTTCATTAGAACTTTGTAGAGTTTGATCATTTCCTCAATGTCATTTAGAAAGACCCTTTCTTTTGGAGAATGTACATTGTCTTCAGGAGCTCCGATGAAGCACCAATCGAATGGAAGGTCTGTGTTTTGTAACATTGAACCGTCGCTTCCTCCTGCAGATTCAACTTCTAATTGATATTTGACCTTGTGTTTTTCGGCAATAGAAATGATGCGATTCAGGTAACTTCTTCTTGGAATGGCTTTGTCCCTCATTGATATCGCAACGCCACCATCATGTTGCACTCCATTGGTTACCCAAGTGATGTCAGAAATTAAAGCTTGACGTAAATTGTATTTATCATATAAAAAACGTCCTAAGAAGCCTACTGATCCACCACCATGTTCTTCATAGGTCGAGAATACAATGGCTCCGTTCTCGAGATCCTCTGCAATCGTCAAGGCATTCAAAACTCCGAGACGGTTGTCTAAATATGGACTTTGAACGAATTGATCGGTTAGGATAAAGTTGGGTTTAAATGAAAGGTTTGTTCCCCTGTCTATGTCTCTGTCAAAAACATATTTTAATTGTTTGTTTCCTTCTTCATCCTCGATAATCATCAATTCGGTTTCTATCTCTCCTTGACTGTCTTTCCCAACGAGTTTCATTCCGTCGATGGTTTTAGGTCCTCCAATTTTGATCAGATTACTGTCGTAATTGCTGGTAAAACCTATTGTGTCGATATGGGCGAAAACAGCAGTTTTAGGCTGTCCAAAGACCAAAACAATGGCATCTTGAAATCCCTCACCTGTATAGATTTCTACCTCGCTTTTCCACTTGGCCTTATTCTTTTCTATATAATCAAGAATGAAGTTTTTTATATTTTCTTCATCTCCAGAAGTACCGCGTACTTCGATAAGTTGTTTTAATAATTCGGGATTAAAATGTGCCAATTTTATTAATTTTTAATGAGTCAAAGGTTTCTAATTTAGCCAGTAAAGCTTCTGTAGATTCTATCTTTATTGCAATTTTTAAGTAACAGTCGTTTTCAAAAATCTGCTTTGTTATACTGGCGTCACTTTCTTTTACGGCATCCATAATCAAAGCCATATCTGCATAATCAAAGAACAATTCAAAACGGTCTTTCACCACTTCTTGAATGATTTTTCCATTTTCAATGGCTTCTTTGGCCGCGGTTCTGTAGGCGTTGATTAATCCACCAACACCGAGTTTTGTTCCGCCGTAATAACGCACCACGCCAATCAAAACATTCGTTAGGTCAAAAGACTGAATTTGTCCAAGGATAGGTGCTCCAGCACTGTTGCTAGGTTCTCCATCATCATTTGCGCGGAATAGGTCTTTTTTTATTCCGAAACGATAGGCCCAGCATAAATGCCTGGCTTGATGGTGTTCATTTTTCCATTTTGCCAAAAGTTGCTTTGCTTCTTCTTCGTCTTCACAGTTTATTGCAATTCCTATAAATTTGGAACCCTTTTCCTTGTATTGACCTTCGGAAGTGCCTTTTAATGTTTTGTATGTTGTTGGTATTTTCAGTATTTTTGAGTTTTACGCAAATATAATAAAGTAATCGCTGAAAATAATGAATGGAAAATTAACCTTATTGATCTTTGTTGGTTTTTTGATGTTTTCTTGTAAAAAAGAAGAGCAATCTTGTTCCGATGGAATTTTTAGTCCAAACAAAGAAGAAGAAATGGATTGTGGTGGTGTTTGCCCTCCTTGTAACTTTGAGCCTACTGTAGTCAATTCATTTTTATCGACGAAGGTCAATGGAAAACCTGTTTCATTCGCTACTTTTACTTTGGTTAAATCTCCCGATTGGATCCTTAGCTTTGAAAATGATTCAATCAATATTCAGGTAAACCTGGGACAAGGCGATTCTTTAGGGGGTAGGCCAATGAACGTTCTTTATTCTTCAGCTACTTACAATGCTGAAAATCATTCTGTTTTGGCGGATGGTTATTCTGTATTTGCAAAAGTAGACCACGTGAAGAACGAATTGTCAGGATTCTTTAACGCTAAATTTGTTTCAGACAACAACACTTCAGATACGCTCAGGTTGTCAGATGGTGAATTTCAAAATGTTCAATGGTAGTCCGTATGAATCCTAAACTTCAAATTATCATCGCGCTAGGCTTGATTGGTATTACCATTTATGATGTAGTTCTGACCGGGTTCGATTACAAGCACGGCATCTTTTTAGGAATCGCTTCACTTGCTATTTACTCTGGAATTAGCAAAAGTTGATACAGCAGTTCACAAAGGATTAATAAAAACAGTAAACTTTTTTCTTCGTGCAATTGTTGTAAGGGGAAGCGTTGAAAGAAATATATGAAATTAGATTTACAAAATAACTTAAAGAAATATAGACGTCCCTTCTTAATTGCGGGTCCATGCAGTGTTGAAAGCGAAGACCAAGTGATGGCGGTAGCGAAATCTATTTCAGAACAGCATCAACCAGCTTTGCTGAGGGGTGGAATTTGGAAACCGCGTACAAGACCTGATTCTTTTGAAGGAGTGGGGGCTATAGGTTTGCCATGGTTGGTCAACGCAGGAAAAGAAGTGGGTATTCCTGTAACCACTGAAGTGGCCAATGCAAAACATGTTGAGGCGGCCTTGTCTGCAGGAGTTGATGTTTTGTGGTTGGGCGCAAGAACAACAGTAAATCCTTTTGCTGTTCAAGAAATTGCTGATGCCATTCAGGGAACTGAGATAACGGTAATGGTTAAAAACCCGATCAATCCAGATTTGATGTTGTGGGTAGGTGCTTTTGAACGTTTTCAAAAGGCGGGAATCAACGATTTGGTAGCTATTCATAGGGGTTTTTCAGTGTATAAACATCCTAAATATAGAAATGTACCCAATTGGGAGATTCCGATTGCATTAATGGAGGAAATGCCGGAAATTCCATTGATTTGCGATCCAAGTCATATATCAGGTCGAAGAGATGGATTGTTAAATGTAGCCCAAAAAGCAATGGATTTGAATTTCGCAGGGTTAATGATTGAAACACATAGTAATCCTGACAAGGCTTGGTCGGATGCACAACAACAAATAACACCTGAGCAGCTGAAATTATTGATGAATCAATTGATTCTCCGCAAAGCTTCAATTCAGGAAGAAGGCATCGATTTTATTGAATTACAAAGAAAAAAAATAGCCGAAATTGATGATCAATTATTTGAATTGATGAAACAAAGAATGCAAATTGCACGTGAAGTAGGAGATTATAAACGTGAAAAAAACATTACTATTTTGCAAACAGAACATTGGAAAAAGGTGATTGAACAAAGACTTGCTAAAGCTGAAGAGTTAGAGTTGAGTATTGATTTTTTACGTTCTGTCTTAGATGCTATTCATCAAGAATCAATTCGCCACCAGACCAAGGTGATGAATCCTGGAATGAGGTAGTTAAGTCATTAGTTTAAAAACAAAATTTCCGATCATTCCAAATGCTGTGGCCAACGCACCGATTGTAATTACACGTGTAATCCATTTGGGTTTGCGGAAATAAACGATGAAAAATGCAATTAGGGTGAGTAAAAACAAAATCACTCCAGGATTAAACATAAATGAGCCAACGATATCTCCTCTGGTCAAAGCTAAAAATGCCCTTTGCGTTCCGCAACCAAAACACTCAATTCCAAGGGTGGATTTGTAAGAACAACTCATTAAGTGGTCATCAACAGCCATATTATATTTAGATTAAACGTGGAATCCAGGAATCGTAAAGAGAAGGGTACCTACCACTACAATATATGCGATAATCACAAGGATAAATAGGATGGAAAGTGAAAGCCCTATGATTGCACAAATCTTTCCAGCTTTAACCAATTGAATTGAGCTCTCAGTATATTTTCCTGGGTTTTCTCGAATCAATTTGTTGGCTCCAGAAGCCAATACCAATGAGATAGTCGCTAAAATAACACCGAGTAAACCATAGCATGTACAGCCGGGGATAATAGATAATATTCCTAAAACCAATACGCCAACATTGTTGGGTACTCTTTCTGTTCCTATGATTTCGACATTGTCAATTTCTTGATCGATTTCTTCCATGTAGTGATTTGTTTGTTGAGGGTAAAAATACAACTAATATTGAAATCACATTATTTTATTTTTTAAAGGTGTTGGTTTTTAATTAGTCTTTGAAGCAGGGCTTTCACAACCAAGTGTATACCTTACTTTTTAATGAGCTATGTTTCAAGAAGTGAGAAAACGAATCCTTGGAGTTTATTTCAATTATTTAGACATAAGCTAAGGTCCCATTTTGTGTAAAGTACTTATTGAGCTTAAACGAATGAAATAACCCGTTAAATTCAACTACATTTCAACTTAAACTCATTATATTTGCGGGTGTTCATCATTTTGAAATTATGGAGAAGATAATACCTTATAAAACAAAGAATAAAGTTAGAATCGTTACTGCAGCTTCGCTTTTTGATGGCCATGATGCAGCGATCAACGTAATGCGTAGAATCATTCAAGCTTCCGGTTGTGAAGTGATTCACCTTGGACACGATAGAAGTGTTGATGAGGTAGTAAATTGTGCCATTCAAGAGGATGTACAAGCCATCGCAATGACCTCTTACCAAGGAGGGCATACAGAATATTTGAAATATATGTATGATTTGCTCCAAGAAAGAGGGGCGCCACAGATAAAAATATTTGCTGGAGGAGGTGGAACTATCCTACCTGAAGAAATCAAAGAGTTGCAAGAGTATGGAATTACACGAATTTATCACCCAGATGATGGTCGTGAATTAGGCTTGCAAGGAATGATTAATGATTTAATTGAGAAATCCGACTTTCCTGTAGGGAAAGATGTCAAAATTGACCCAAAAACCTTGAAGGACAAAAACAATGCAGATATCGCTAAGGTGATTTCAGCGGCAGAAAATTATCCAGAAGAGTCTAAAGCCCTTTTGGATGAAATGCATGTTTTAGCAGAAAAATCAAATGTTCCTGTTTTAGGAATAACAGGGACAGGTGGTGCAGGTAAATCATCGTTGGTGGATGAATTGGTTCGACGTTTCTTGATTGATTTTGAAGATAAACACATTGCGGTAGTTTCAGTAGACCCTTCTAAAAGAAAAACCGGAGGAGCATTGTTGGGAGACCGTATTCGTATGAATTCTATCTCAAACGATAGGGTTTATATGCGTTCTTTGGCTACAAGACAATCTAATTTAGCGCTTTCTAAGTATGTTTCAGAAGCGCTTTTGGTGCTCAAAGCGGCAGAATATGATTTGATTATTTTGGAAACTTCTGGGATTGGGCAGTCTGACACTGAAATTATGGACCATTCTGATGTGAGTTTATATGTAATGACACCAGAATATGGTGCTGCAACTCAGTTAGAGAAGATTGATATGCTCGATTTTGCTGATGTAATAGCACTCAACAAATTCGATAAAAGAGGAGCCTTAGATGCCTTAAGAGATGTGCGTAAGCAATACCAAAGAAATCATGTTCTTTTTGACGAACCCGTAGACTCAATGCCTGTTTTCGGAACGATTGCTTCACAATTTAACGATCCAGGAATGAATCAATTGTACAAAGTGCTTTTGGAAACATTGAAGGAAAAAACGGATACGGAATTAGAATCGACCTTTGAAATAACAGACGAAATGTCTGAGAAGATTTTTGTTATTCCACCAGAAAGAACACGCTATTTGTCTGAGATTTCGGAAAGTAACCGTAATTATGACCGCTGGGTGGATGCACAAGTTAAAGTTGCGGATCAACTTTATGGAATTCAAAAAACCATTGAAACGATTTCAGAAAGTGAGCTAGACGACAAAGATCGATTGGTGAAAAAACTGACCGAAACTTTCGAAAAGATAAAAATGGACTTAAATCCTCACAATTGGATTGCAATTGAATCTTGGAAGGAGAAAAAACAAAAGTATAAAGACCCTGTTTTTACTTTTAAAGTAAGAGATAAAGAATTAAAGATACAGACCCATTCGGAGTCGCTTTCACATTTGCAAATTCCAAAAATAGCCTTGCCTAAATATTCTTCATGGGGAGATATTTTAAGGTGGTTGCTGCAAGAAAATGTGCCTGGAGAATTTCCATACACGGCAGGACTATTCCCGTTCAAACGTGAAGGAGAAGATCCAACAAGAATGTTTGCTGGAGAAGGAGGTCCAGAGCGTACAAACAAACGTTTTCACTATGTAAGTTTGGGAATGCCAGCAAAACGTCTTTCGACTGCTTTTGACTCGGTAACTTTGTATGGAAACGACCCTGCTCCACGTCCAGATATTTATGGTAAAATTGGTAACTCAGGGGTTTCGATCTGTTGTTTAGATGATGCCAAAAAACTGTATTCTGGATTTGACTTAAGTGATCCAAAAACATCGGTTTCTATGACCATTAATGGTCCTGCGCCAATGTTGTTGGGGTATTTTATGAATGCTGCAATTGATCAAGCATGTGAAAAATACATCAAAGCCAACGGATTAGAGGATGAAGTACGTCAAATGATCAAATCCATCTTTGAAGCTAAAGGAACCAAGCAACCTGAATATCAAGGTGAACTTCCAGAAGGTAATGATGGATTAGGATTGATGCTACTCGGGTTAACAGGAGATCAAGTTTTACCTGCAGAGGTGTATGCTGAAATCAAAAAAGAAACATTAGCAGTAGTGCGTGGTACTGTTCAGGCAGATATTCTAAAGGAAGACCAGGCACAAAATACATGTATTTTCTCGACAGAGTTTGCATTGCGTTTAATGGGAGATGTTCAAGAGTATTTCATTGAAAACAAAGTGCGTAACTTCTATTCTGTATCAATTTCAGGATACCATATTTCTGAAGCGGGAGCCAATCCAATTACACAATTGGCCTTAACGCTTTCAAATGGATTTACATACGTTGAGTATTATTTAAGTCGAGGAATGGACATTAATGAGTTTGGTCCTAACCTCTCTTTCTTTTTCTCGAACGGAATTGATCCAGAATATGCAGTTATAGGAAGAGTTGCCAGAAGAATTTGGGCCAAAGCAATGCGCGAAAAATATGGAGCGAATAAACGTGCTCAAATGTTGAAATACCACATTCAAACGTCTGGACGTTCGTTGCATGCTCAAGAAATTGATTTTAATGATATACGTACAACGCTTCAGGCTTTATATGCGATCTATGACAATTGTAATTCATTGCATACGAATGCCTATGACGAAGCGATTACTACACCAACAGAAGATTCTGTGCGTAGAGCAATGGCTATTCAGTTGATTATTAATAAAGAACTTGGATTGGCGAAAAACGAAAATCCAATTCAAGGGTCTTTCATTATTGAAGAATTAACAGACTTAGTGGAAGAAGCTGTTTTAACAGAATTCGATAGAATTACAGAAAGAGGTGGGGTGCTAGGAGCAATGGAAACAATGTATCAGCGTTCTAAGATTCAAGAAGAATCACTGCACTATGAAACATTGAAACATACTGGTGAATTCCCTATCATTGGAGTGAATACTTTCAAGAGTTCGAAAGGATCGCCAACGATTGTTCCAAAGGAAGTAATTCGTGCAACTGAGGAGGAAAAACAATATCAAATTGATATGTTAGCGAAACTCCAAAACTTACACGCAAAAGAATCTGAAAAATGGTTGGCTATTCTTCAAGAAGCAGCAATTAACAACGAAAATATGTTTGAAAAATTGATGGAAGCGAGCAAGTATTGTTCTCTTGGTCAGATTACAAATGCATTGTTTAATGTTGGTGGACAATATCGCCGAAACATGTAGATTTTTTTTTAAAAAAAAATAATAGATCAGGCAGTAGGATGATTTCTACTGCCTTTTTTATTTGCGTTAAATTTTATTTGATTAAAAAGGAAAGTCGATGTGCTGCAAATCGCTTCTAGTAAGATTAATCGTTTGACAATAATTCTGCTAAAACTCCAAGCTGTTAAATACCAAAACATTAAGCTCTTGTCGTGAATTGTCATCATAGCTCTACTATTTGTATTGAAATTAGTAGTACAAAAGATTTTTAAAAACGAATTGAAGCAAATAATTGTTTTATAACTTCTCTCGTGTTATATTTGTAAATAGTCATAAGAAAATGAAAGAGATTCAAAAAGTCATAGCAGAAATTGAAATAAAAGTCACGAAAATGCGTACTGCATTGATGCATGTTAGGACTGAAAATGATTCTTTGAAGACAGAAGTTCGACAGTTGCATGAGAAATTAAGTCAACGCGAACAAGAAGTACAAGATTTTCAGAAAAAATATGACATTTTGAAGCATCAACAAGAGCAAAGTCAATTGGTTGTGAACAGCCAGAAGGACAACGGAGCTCAAATAGATGCATTAGTAAGGGAAATAGATGACTGTATAGGTCGATTGAAAGCATAAGTATAAACATGGGTAAATTGTCAATTAAAATAGTGATTGCAGGTCGTAATTATCCGCTCACCATCAATGAGGGTGAAGAGGAAGTTGTGCGCAAAGCTGTTGCTGAAATCAATACCAATGTTCAGAAACTTCAAGAGAGCTATGCCGTAAAAGATATGCAAGATTTATTAGCGATGACTTCATTACAGTTGGCAACGCGTTCAAACACAACTTCTTCAGAAAATAAAGAAGAAGCACTAAAGAGTGAAGTACTTTCAGCACTACAGTTGCTGTCACACAGTATTGAAGAATAGTTTAATAAACTTGTTTTACATAAACGTTTCCCACATTTTGAGCGGCACTTTCGTCACTCAAGGTAGTGGGATTTTTAATTTTTAAGAACTATGGAAATAATAATAGGAGTAGGTATAGGGTTGGTCGTTGGCGCTCTGCTTACTGTTTTTGTACTCAATGTACTACTGAAAAAAAGAAAAGAGCAAATGCTCAAAGAAGCCGAAAATGAAGGTGAAGCGATAAAAAAAGACAAAATCATTCAGGCGAAGGAAAAGTTCCTAAACCTGAAAGAAAACCACGAGAAAACGATTAAGGATCGTGAACGTAAGCTCCAATCTGCAGAAGATAGAACGAAAGCAAAAGAAAAGAGCTTATCTAAGAAAATTGAAGATTTAAACCGCAAGGAAAAGGCAATCGATGCCAAACAAAAAACCTTAGAAGAAAAAATTCAATTGAATCTAACCAAACAAGAAGAGTTAGAAAAAATGCAAGATAAGCGTGTTTTAGAGTTGTCTCGTATATCTGGAATGGATGTCGATGAAGCTAAGAAACAATTGATGGAGGCTTTAAAAGATGAAGCACGTACGGATGCTATGGCACACATTAAAGACATTGTTGATGAAGCCAAGTTAAATGCCAATAGAGAAGCGAAGAAAATCATTATTCAGTCTATTCAACGTGTCGCTCACGAGCAAACAGTTGAGAATGCAGTCTCTGTGTTCAATATAGACTCAGATGAAGTGAAGGGTAGAATCATTGGACGTGAAGGACGTAATATTCGCGCTTTAGAATCTGCAACAGGTGTAGAAATCGTAGTTGATGATACGCCAGAGGCAATTTTGTTATCCTGTTTCGACCCAGTAAGAAGAGAGATTGCAAGATTGGCTATGCATCAATTGGTTTCTGATGGACGAATTCACCCTGCACGTATTGAAGAGGTTGTTGCTAAAACCAGAAAATCCTTAGAAGATGAAATCGCAGAAACAGGTCGCCGTACTTGTATCGATTTAGGAATTCATGGATTACACCCTGAGCTTTTGAAGATGGTAGGGCGAATGAAATATCGTTCTTCTTATGGACAAAACCTACTACAACACAGTAGAGAGGTAGCGAACATTTGTGCAATCATGGCTTCAGAGCTAGGATTGAATGTGAAGTTAGCGAAACGTGCGGGACTGTTGCATGATATTGGGAAAGTACCAGAAGATGAGCCAGAATTACCACACGCAATTTTAGGAATGAAAATGGCCGAAAAATTTGGTGAAAAACCAGATGTTTGTAATGCTATTGGTGCTCACCACGACGAGATCGAAATGAATACTATGATAGCGCCACTTGTTCAAATAGCAGATGCTATTTCTGGCGCTCGTCCAGGTGCACGTCGTGAGGTTGTAGAATCTTATATCAATAGAATAAAAGAGTTGGAAAATCATGCGCTTTCTTACGATGGCGTGATTAAAGCTTATGCTATTCAAGCAGGTAGAGAGCTACGTGTGATGGTTGAAAGTGAAAAAGTATCAGATTTAAAAGCGGATGAACTTTCCTTTGCAATCTCTCAAAAAATCCAAACAGAAATGACTTATCCTGGTCAAGTAAAAGTTACTTTGATCCGTGAAAGAAGGTCTGTGAACTACGCGAAGTAATTATCAGTGATTAATGATGAATGCAATCAGTACTGAATTATAATTAGTTAATAAATGTTTTTAAGGCCATTCTCATTGAGGATGGCTTTTTTGATGGCATAAACTTTTTAGTGCTTTAAGAGAAATCAGTTTTTTACAGTTAATGCAATTGTTGACGACTTTCTTGGTGATTCTCATAGAGGGGAACGTATGCAGCAAAGCAGATTGAGATGCTAGGTGTTGATAATTAGTTTGTCGCCGGTATTTACTTGTTTTAGCATTCCAATACATCCAGTAATCTCATACTTAATTTACCTTATTTTTTACTAATTTTATAAAATGAAGAACTTATATTCAATCATTACAGTAGTGTTTATATCGGGTTCACTTTTCCTTTCTGGACAAGAAAGTGAATCCTTAAAAGCTCAAAAAACACAAGGGAAATACCTTGGTTTATCAACTCCAGTGCGTGATTTACCTCAAATTCACGATGAATCATCTATGATTTATTACAATGACGAGGCGAAAGTACGAAAGAATAGAGTGCGTCCAAGTTATGTGGATTCAACAGCATTACCCATTCAATACGATCCTTTAATGAAAGGAAAAGGAATGGCTGTCAAGATGCATGGAGAAGTAAATTTATTGCAAAACTTTGACGGAATGAATGGAAGTTTTCCGCCAGACCCTTCAGGTGCAGTAAGTAACGATTATTATGTTCAGGCTGTTAATACTGCTTATCGAATATACAATTTAGACGGGACCCCAGCAACAGGTATTATTCAGCTGAGTAATTTATGGCCTGGTTCTTCTAATTCGGGAGATCCGATTGTACTTTGGGATAGACATGCAGAACGATTTGTAGTGACGCAATTCCAAACAGGTTCAAATGAAATTCTTTTAGCTGTTTCAGAAACAAGCGATCCAACAGGAGCATATCATTTGTATGCATTTTCTTTCCCTAGTTTTCCGGATTACCCAAAGTACTCCGTTTGGTCAGACGGATATTACATGACTTCAAACACGAGTAGCAAAGCCGCAGTTGCATTCGAACGTGACAAAATGCTTGTTGGTGATCCAACAGCTTCGATGATTTCTCTGGATTTACCTTTCCTGTTTTCTGGTTATGGGTTTAAAAGCGTCTTACCTGCTGATGCAGATGGTGATTTACCACCTTATGGTACGCCAATCAGTATGTTCTTATTTCAAGATGATGCCTGGAGCAACGGAATACAAAACGACCATATTAAAATATTAAAAATGGAAGTCGATTGGGATACGCCAAGCAATTCATCGATTACGGTGGACCAAGAAATCAATACTGCACCATTCAATTCTGTGTTTACCAATTCATGGGATGATATTGAACAGAAAGGAACGAGTCAGAAACTGGATGCGATAGCTTCTGTTTTTAATTATCGTGCACAGTACTTAAAATGGCCAGGTTACAACACAGTATTGCTGTGTAAAGTCGTTAATCTAGATGGACAAATGACCGCTGGAATTCGCTGGTATGAATTGAGACAAGATACAGACAATATGGATTGGGAAATTCACCAAGAAGGAACCTATTCAATCAATGATGGAAATAGTCGATTCTTGGGAAGTATAGCTATGGATTATAATGGTCATATTGGAATGGGCTACTCTGTTTCAGGTCCAACAGAATATGCTGGACTTGCAGCAACGGGAAGATTCGCAGATGATCCTTTAGGAGAATTTACCTTCAGTGAAACATGGGCGCAAAAAGGCTTGAGTTATCAAACAACCGCCAATCGTTTTGGAGATTATTCACACATGTCTTTATCGCCAAATGGTCAAGAATTTTGGTATACCGGAGAATATATTGGATATGCTTCATCAAGAAAGACAAGGATTTTTTCTTTTAACCTGCAAAGTCAACTAGATATCGATGCTGAAGACAAAACAAAAGCACCAACGTTGACTTTGATGCAAGATGATGAATTTATCATTGTTAATGGATTGAACCTTCCATCGTCTAAAGAGTTTTATGTCGATTTATTTGACATCAACGGGAAGCAAATTTCAGCGCACAAAAAAGCGGTGGTGAATGGCGAGTTGAAAACCAAATTTGATAAATCAGGACTTTCAAATGGCGTATACATGGTCCGTATTGGAAAGGAAAATTTTATGCGCGTTGAAAAAATTGTGTTGTACAAGTAAAATCTTCTTTATAAAGTCTTTATCGTGTTGACTTTGTTATATTTCCTTAAGAATAGTTTTTCTTGAGCTAAGACTTCTTATCTTTGCAAAAAACTAATGAGATGAAAATTTACAACAACATATTAGAAACAATTGGGAATACGCCTTTAGTTAAATTGAACAAAATCACAAAAGACGTTGAAGCAACTGTATTGGCGAAAGTTGAAACTACGAATCCAGGAAACTCAGTAAAAGACAGAATGGCTTTAAAAATGGTTGAAGATGCTGAAAAATCGGGTCTTTTAAAGCCAGGAGGAACAATCATTGAGGGTACATCTGGAAACACAGGGATGGGACTTGCTTTAGTAGCCATCATTAAAGGATACAAATTAATTTGTGTGTTGAGTGACAAGCAAAGTAAAGAGAAGATGGATATTCTTCGTGCAGTAGGTGCCGAAGTTGTCGTTTGTCCTACCAACGTAGAGCCTGAAGACCCACGTTCATATTATTCAGTATCTAAAAGATTAGCAGAGGAAACGCCAAATTCATGGTATGTTAACCAATACGATAACTTATCAAACCGTCAAGCACATTATGAGCAAACTGGACCTGAAATTTGGGAACAAACAGACGGGAAGATTACTCACTTTGTTGTTGGAGTTGGAACCGGAGGAACGGTATCAGGAATTGGAAAATACCTGAAGGAGAAAAATCCAGACATCAAGATTTTAGGTATTGATACTTATGGTTCAGTATTTAAAAAATACCATGAGACTGGAATCTTTGATGAAAACGAAATTTATCCCTACATCACGGAAGGAATTGGAGAAGATATTTTACCAAAAAACGTAGACTTTGATGTTATTGATCACTTTGAAAAAGTAACTGATAAAGATGCTGCCATTTATACCCGTAAAATCGCTTTAGAAGAAGGGATCTTTGTGGGGAACTCTGCAGGTTCTGCTGTTAAGGGCTTGTTGCAAATGAAAGACATGTTTAAAAAAGACGATGTTGTTGTGGTATTGTTCCATGACCACGGAAGTCGATATGTTGGGAAAATGTTCAATGACGATTGGATGAGAGATCGTGGATTTCTAGAAGAAGGTCATCAGTCAGCTGAAGATCTATTAGAGCATCATAAAGACCAACCTCTCGTTACTATAGGTGTTGAAGAACTGGTTTCTCATGCAGTAGCGAAAATGAGAACTTTTAAAATATCTCAAATTCCTGTAACTAAAGATGGAGAATTTGTAGGAATGATTGATGAAACAGCTTTGATTAATCAAATCGTTGATAACGAACAAATCAAAGACGAAGCTATAGGGAATATTATGGGACCAAAACTTCCTGTGGTAAAACCTAATGCAAGCATCAAAGAACTGTCAAAATTGATCAACAAAGATGTACCAGCTGTATTGGTAGAGTTAGAAAATGGTAAGTTCCATATTGTAACAAGACATGACGTAATTAGCGCAATGTCTTAAGACTTCAATGTTTAAAGACCAATTAGGAAATACAATTAGATTAGAAAAGGAACCGATGAGAATTGTCTCATTGGTTCCTTCTCAAACAGAACTGCTTTATGATCTTGGGTTAGGTGATCGAGTAGTGGGAATCACCAAATTTTGTATCCACCCTGAAGAATGGTTTTATTCTAAAAATCGTATTGGAGGAACCAAAGATGTAAACCTAGAAAAAGTAACTCAACTACAACCTGATTTAATCATTGGAAATAAAGAAGAGAACACTAAAAAGGACATTGAAGCTCTTCGCAAAATTGCCCCTGTTTGGGTGAGTGATATTTATGACCTAGCGGACAGTCTGGAGATGATTCAACAGATTAGTGAAGCATGTAGGGTTGTTCAACGAGGAGAAGAAATTGTCCAGCAAATTCAAAGTAATTTTAACACATTAGTGCCTTTTGAGGAGGCTCCAAAGGTCGCCTATTTTATTTGGAAAGATCCTTATATGGGAGTTGGACAAAATACTTTTATTCATCATGTATTGAATAACCATTTAGGGATGAATAATATTTTGGGAGACCAAGAACGTTACCCCATTGTAGAGTTAGAAAACTTAAAAGACCTCGATTATGTGTTTTTAAGTACGGAACCGTATCCGTTTAAAGAAAAACATTTTGCAGAATTTCAAGCTTACTTTCCTAAAGCTAAAATTATGCTTGTTGATGGAGAATACTTTACTTGGTATGGTTCACGATTGATTAATGCTCCAACGTACTTTAGAAGCTTGATGAAGGAAATGTAATTACATAAACATCAAGGCAAACTTAACCAGCTCAACAGTCATCATTTTACCATCTTTTAGTTTCACTTCACCTTCAATAATTAAGTCATCATCCTTACCATCGATGGTGTGAATGTCAAAATACGAGATGTTTTCCATGAATAACTTTGTGTACTTTACCTGTGGCATTACATTAAAAATTTGAGCAATTATTCCTTTTCCTTCTACCTCTAATACAACAGAAGGATTTCCTTTCATAAAAGGCAGAATTTGTGTTTGGCGCAGTTCAATTTCTGGAGATTCGGTTACTCCAATAAAAATTTCATGATCAGAAATCTGTTTGTAATAATATGGGATGCCTCCAATTTCGATGACTTTCTTGTTGATTACCTGCATATTGTAGGTAGAAGAGTCAATAGTGCTCAATTGGTCATCGATGTTGACAATGGTATCAAAGCGTAAAATCCAATCCAATTTAGGTAAGTAGGCAATCGACCCATCAATATTTTGAATTGAAGAACCGTAAATCATCATTTGTTGAGAAGTTACTTCAGGAACGTCGATGTTGACTTCGTCGAAAATGAGTTTGAAAAATTTATAAATACTGTCTGGAAGTTTACCTGATTGAAATTCTAGAAATGGTCTGTTTGGTGTTTTTAACATGTGGTATTTTTCCACAGAAAAATTGAGACCTTGGTTTTTCTTTCCCACACCATTTAAACTGACTTTTTCATTGTTGAATTGAATGTCGAGCTCTAAATCTTGGATATAAGTGTGCTTATTTCCCTTATAGTTCAGGCGCATCATTTCAGATTGAACCAAGTCTCCATGCCCTTTTTTATTCGAAAAACGATCAGCAAAAGATTGTGCATATTGAATAAGTTCTTCATCAGCATCTTTTTTCAGGGTGAGTATCATGCCCTGCTTACCATTGCTGGCTTTAATGATGTTCTTTCCTTCAGGAGAAAAATCTTGAAAAGCTTTGTGGTTTGAAAGGTTGAACAACAATCCTTGTATTGGAATATTTCTCCAGATATCGTAGAAAAAAACCACCTCGCCGTTATACATAATGCCATTCGATTCACCGCGCTTTGATTGCGTAGCTTTTTCCAGTTGCTTTATGTCTTTTGAATTAAATTCTGTTTTGTATAGCGCATCAAAAAGAAATGTTTTGATCAGCTGTTCGGTGTTCAAACTTACAATTACTTCAACTTCATCAGGAAGAAACTGCTTCAATGATTCATTCTTTACTGGAAAAGAAACAGTAAGAAACACAGCCGTAATCCAAAAGAATCCGACAAAGATGATAACAGCAGTAATGCGTAGAAGACGATTATATTTGTGCACTATCGTAGAAGTATTGTGATTAAAAAATTAACTTTGTGTTTAGTGTTTTAGTGTATAAGGTAAAAGTAGTGAATTCGATTTACATTTCGAATGTGTGTGCGCTTTTTTATCTTTTTTCAATTGAAAATATACAATTATGGGAAAATTTGCATTATGGATATTAAGGAGAATGGGGTGGACGATCAATGATAATCCTGAAGGTGTTGATAAAGCGGTGATTGTGATGGGACCTCATACCAGCAATTGGGATTTTATTATCGGTAAACTGGCTTTTATGCATTTTGGTGTGAAAGGCCGTTATCTAATTAAAAGTGAATTGTTTTTTCCTCCTATGGGTTGGATTCTAAAAGCGCTTGGTGGTATTCCTGTCAACCGTAAAAAGAACAATAATTTTACAGATCAAGCGGTGAAGTATTTTGAAGAGAATGATTCCATGTACATGGTTTTCACCCCTGAAGGAACCAGAAGTTATAATCCAAACTGGAAAAAAGGATTTTATTACATCGCTTTAAAAGCAAAAGTCCCGATTTATATAGGGTATATGGATTACCCTTCAAAAACTGGAGGATTTCTTGAATTGTTTAAGCCTACAGGAGATATCGAAAAGGACATTGCATTCATTAAAAAAGAATTGAGTCAGTTTAAAGGTAAGTTTCCTGAACAAGGTATTCGTGCGGTTGAAGATGAATAGAAAAACCTTTGTAGGAGAAGTAATAGAGAACTAAAAAAGGGATTAACATTTGTTAATCCCTTTTTTAATATCATATTAAGTGACTATTTTTCAGCCTTTTTCTCTTTGCTACAACATGCTTTTTTGGCTTCTTTCGAACCACATGATTTTTTCGCTTCAGCTTTACCTTCTTGAGAAGTTGCTTCTGCTTTTTTCTTGCAACAGTCTTCTTTTTTACAATTCTTTTTGTCTTCGCAATCAGCAATCTCAGTCGATTGGATTCCGTTAGCCATTGCAGTAGAAGTGAGTCCGATCGTTCCTAAAAACAATCCCATTGTTAAAATCATTAGTGTCTTTTTCATCTTATATAGTTTTATAATCGTATCAAAAATAGAATAATTATTTTAATTCACCAATTTTAGTTATTCTTCCTTTAACAACATCCCCAATCTTAACATCAATCTGGGTATCAAGCGGCAATAATAAGTCGATTCTCGAACCAAACTTAATAAATCCAAATTCTTCTCCGGCTTTGGCTTGATCTCCTGGTTCAACATAATAACAAATCCTTCTGGCTACTGCTCCTGCAATCTGTCTAAACAAAACTTCTTTGCCGTTTTTATGCTCTATTACGAAGGTAGTTCGCTCATTATCTGTTGAACTTTTCGGGTGCCAAGCAACTAAAAATAACCCCGCATGATATTTTGCATATTTGACTAATCCTGAAATCGGATTAAAGTTAGCATGTACGTTGAGCGGTGACATAAATATTGAAATTTGTATTCTTTTGTCTTTGAAATATTCAGTTTCTTCAACTTCTTCGATGACAACAATTTTTCCGTCTGCAGGACAAATAATTTCATTTTCCTTTTCAATATACTTGATGTTGGGTACTCTAAAGAATTGAATAATCAAATACGCCATAACCAAAACCCCTATGGTAAGTATCGCGTATAACCACCAATATCCCAAAATGGTCCATAAATAATAGTTTAATCCTTGTATTGCAATCAAGATAATTAAGCCTATCGTAATGATGAGATATCCTTCTCTGTGTAATTTCATTGAATCAAATTTATATAAATCTGTTCGTAAAATTAACCTAATTCGGAGAATAGGAACTTTTTTCTAATGAGAAATGTATAAAGTGTTGATTTTTTAGTAGAGTGACTAAAAGAAAATGATCAATAATAAATAGAAAAATGGTGTAGCATAGATAACAGCGTCAAATCGATCGAGTATTCCTCCATGTCCTGGAAGTATTGTCCCAGAGTCTTTGACATCGACTAAACGTTTGAATCTCGATTCAATGAGGTCACCCAAAATTCCTGCTGGAGAAACAATCGCGGCTGAAATCATCCAGAATAAGTAGTTCTCGGTAGTGAAATAAGCATAGATTCCTCCTGCGATTATGGTAAACAAAAATCCTCCAATTGCTCCTTCCCACGATTTTTTTGGAGAAATTCGTTCAATTAATCGGGTTTTCCCAAAAGAACGGCCTGTCAAATAAGCAAAAGTATCATTGGTCCACACCATGATGAATAATCCCAATACGAATACCCATTGTGCTTGGTCAACAACTTCAAAATTGAAGATTTTAAACATTAAATAGAATGGAATCATCACGTATATCCAAGGGAAAAATGTGATGGTTAAATCGAGTAGGGGGTTCTTTGCTTTGCTGAAAACTACAGTGAGAAAAGGCAAGAAAATTAATGGGATATAAACCAGTTGAAGGTCAAATTCAATAAGGTTCATTTCTTTTAATACTAGACTGACGTAAAGGATTATTCCTCCAAGTACACCTGCTCCAGATTTAGGAGTTACAATGGTAGATTTTGAAAAGAATCGATAGAATTCAAAAAGTCCAACAGCCATAAAAAAGCCTAAGACGATTGCAGTAGCATTACTGCCTACAAGAAAGGAACTAATGATGATAGATACAAAAAGAGCGCCCCAAATAGCACGTGTTACTATGTTATTCATTCGGTTTATCTATAATATACTTAGCACGAATAACGTCATTTTGGTTCACATAAAGTTCAATTTGGCCAAAATTATTATAAGAAGTGTCCATCTTATTAATTAAAATAACATGGACACCTTCTTCTTCTAACTTGAGTTTTATGATCTGCGCCAAATACAATTCGGAAGTACGAAAGACTAATTTATTTTGATCAAATTCAGTATTATTGGGAAGGATCTTCTGAATCCAGCTTTTTATCTTCTTCCACATAATTGTTTTCTTTCTTTTGACCTTCTCCCTTGTTGACTTGGTCTATAGATGTAGCTCCTGTGTCTTGAACATCTACAATTGTCGCGTCTTCAGCAGAATCTCTAGCCTCTTGGTCAGCCACCTTGATTTTCTCAGCAGGGGTAAGTTTGTCCCATGGACGCTCACCAAAAATGGCTATTAAGTCTTCCTTAAAGATCACTTCTTTTTCTAATAGCTTTTCTGCTAAGAGGTTTAACTTGTCTTGATTAGTTGTTAAAATCTCTTTGGCTCTGGCGTATTGCTCTTCAATCAATTTACTTACCTCTTGGTCAATGATTCTGTTGGTTTCCTCAGAGTATGGTTTTGTAAACTGACTTTGACCTTGTGAGTCGTAGAAAGAGATATTACCCACAACTTTATTTAAACCGTATATTGAAACCATTGCATAAGCCTGCTTAGTTACCTTCTCGAGGTCGCTTAACGCTCCAGTTGATATTTTACCAAAAGTAATTTCTTCAGCAGCTCGTCCACCCAGCGCGGCACACATTTCATCCAATAATTGTTCGGTTGTTGTAATGCTTCGTTCTTCAGGTAAGTACCATGCAGCACCTAGTGATTGACCTCGTGGGACAATGGTCACTTTTACTAATGGATGTGCATGTTCTGCCAACCAAGATACAGCTGCGTGACCTGCTTCGTGGAAGGCAATAGCACGTTTTTCATCTTTAGTGATGATTTTGTTTTTCTTTTCTAAACCACCAACAATTCTGTCCACAGCATCTAAGAAATCTTGTTTTTCTACTGCAGGCTTGTCTTTACGAGCAGCAATTAATGCAGCTTCGTTACAAAGATTAGCAATATCTGCTCCTGAGAACCCTGGGGTTTGTTTGGCTAAGAAATCAACATCCATCTCCTTGGCCAATTTAATGGGTTTTAAATGAACGTTAAAGATTTCCTTTCTTTCATTGATGTCTGGCATGTCAACATAAATCTGACGGTCAAAACGACCTGCACGCATCAATGCTTTATCCAAAACGTCTGCACGGTTAGTTGCAGCAAGAATAATTACTCCTGAATTGGTTCCAAAACCATCCATCTCTGTGAGTAATTGATTCAATGTGTTTTCACGCTCATCGTTAGATCCCATATTGTTGTTCTTTCCACGCGCTCGTCCAATGGCATCAATCTCATCAATAAAAATAATTGAAGGAGATTTCTCTTTGGCTTGTTTGAATAAATCTCTAACACGTGATGCACCAACTCCAACAAACATCTCAACAAAGTCAGAACCTGACAATGAGAAGAAAGGAACGTCAGCTTCACCAGCAACAGCTTTCGCCAACAATGTTTTACCTGTTCCTGGAGGACCAACCAAAATAGCTCCTTTCGGAATTTTAGCCCCCAATTCAGTGTATTTCTTCGGGTTTTTCAGGAAATTAACAATTTCTTCAACTTCTTCTTTTGCACCTACTAATCCTGCTACATCTTTAAATGAAACGTCTGTTCCTTTTCCTTTTTCAAAAACTTTGGCTTTAGACTTTCCAATGTTGAAAATTTGACCACCGGCACCACCACCAGCTCCACCAGACATTCTTCGCATGATGAACATCCATATCGCAATGATGATGATAATGGGCAATAAGAAGCTGAAAATCTGTCCAACATAGTTGTGTTCTTCATCTACTTTATAAGAAATAACGTCAAAACCTTCTGCTTTACGCAGGTCATTGATGGCCTCAAATTCCTTAATGAATGCCTCGGTTGAAGCAATATCAAATGAAAACTGAGGGGATGCAGATCCCATGGTTTTTCCTGAGTTGTTGAGGGCACGTTTCATGACCTCAAAATCCGCTCCTGTAAAATCTCCTTGAGTAACTGCTGTTCGTCCAGATTCAGTGATTCTGAAATCAACACGACCTACATTTCTCCATAGAATTGTGTTTTCAACATATCCTTCTTCCATTAAGGTTAAGAAGGTCTGTTTAGATTGTAATGTTTTGCTTGTTGAAGAACCCATAAAAAGTTGGATTCCAATGATTGCAATACCAATTGCTGCATAAATCCAGTAAATAGAATAAGGATTCTTTTTGCCGGGTTTGTTTTGTTTATTTTTATTGTCTTTTGCCATTTCTTAGGTTTATTGATTCGCTATCTGACGTTTTTTTCCATCAGCCCATAAATCTTCTAATTCATAATAATCACGTACATCTTCATGGAAAATGTGAGCCACAACATTTACATAATCTAACAATACCCATTGAGCATTGTTCTTACCTTCTTGGTGCCACGGCTTTTCTTTAAGTGTTTTACGTGTAGAACGCACTATAGCGTCCGCAATTCCATCGATTTGAGTCGAAGAAGTTCCACTACCAATAACAAAAAAATCTGTTACCGCATTTTCTACCTCTCTTAAATCAATTACAACTATATCCTCTGCCTTGTTATCTTGCATTCCTTCAACGATAACTTCACAAAGTTTTTCCGAGTTTATTTCTTTTACTATTTTTATCATTCCTTTTTACTTGCGCACAAAGCTAATTAAATTTTAATTTTGAGCCCTCACTTTTAAGTAGTTTAATGATTATGCATAAAGCTTATGTTGGACAAAAAATCATACATCTTGAGTGCGTCGACAGTACTAACAACTATACTGCCAATGTGTTCAAATCAGGTGCGATTGACTCGGGTACTGTAATTCTGACAGATATACAAACAAATGGCAGGGGGCAACGTGAAAAAGCGTGGCAATCTGACGCATTTTCTAACTTGTTGGTGAGTGTTGCGGCAGACCTGAATTTATGGAAAATTAACAATATTATTTCTTTGAATCACATCGTTGCTTTGGCGCTACGCGAATTTTTAAGCAAACATGCTTCTGATGTAAAAATTAAATGGCCCAACGATATCATGATCAAGGGGAGAAAAGTCGCTGGAATTCTTATTGAAACCCAAATGACTTCAGTTCAACGGAAATCTGTAATTGGTTTTGGCGCGAATATTAACCAGACCTCTTTCGAAGCGCCAAGAGCTACGTCTTTGTTTTTGGAATCTTCAAAGTCATACCAACCAAAAGCCTTGCTTTTTGAAGCCATTGATGCCTTAAATTACTTTATCGACTTGTATCATGAACATGGAGAGCTTTACCTTTTTGAGCAGTATAATGAGCACTTGTGGAAACGAGAAGAGCAGCACTTATTTCATTTCAATGAACAAGAAAAAGCTGGGAAAATTGTTTCTTCAACCATGGAAGGACAATTGGTTATTGATTTTGAAGAAGAGGTGAAAAACTTTTCTAACGGTGAAGTGATTTATTGATCGATACGCTTTTCTTGTACTTCAAAAGCATTTATTTTTTCTTCTAAAATTCGCACACTGTCTTGTGCTGTTGTTAAATCATATTGAAGGACTTCTGTAAAACTTTCTAAATATTGAAATTTCTCCTCTACCTGGTCGATTTGTTCATTTAACTTCACGTTTGTATTGTGTAAATAAATGTTCCATGAAAACAATGATAGCATTAAAACAGCCATTGAAATAAGGATCATTTTTTGTGTTGATTTCATTTTAATCTTTTTTATTGACAATAATGGCCTGAACTGCTTCTGGATTCAATAAAGTTGAAGTATCGCCCAGATTCTCCATTTCATTAGCAGCTATTTTTCTCAAAATTCGACGCATAATTTTTCCTGATCTCGTTTTCGGAAGACTTACAGTAAATTGAATTTTAGAAAGTTTTGCAATGGGACCTATTTGGTCGGCAATGGAGTTGTTGATGGCTATTTTCAATTGTTCTTTTTCTTGCTCACTGATTTCACGTTTTAATGTGATAAATCCGTAAAGGGCATTTCCTTTGACGTCATGAGGATAACCAACAATGGCCGATTCTGCAACAATTTCTTGCTCGTTTATGGTGTTTTCAATAGGGGCTGTTCCTAAATTATGACCTGAAACGATAACCACATCATCTACACGACCAGTAATTCTATAGTATCCTGCTGGATCACGTAAGGCGGCATCACCTGAAAAATAATACCCAGGGTAAGCTGAGAAGTAAGTGTCAAAATATCGCTTATGGTCGTTCCAAATAGTTCGCGCTATTCCTGGCCATGGAGTTTTGATGCAAAGTTTACCGTTGGTTAGGTTCCCTTCTTGTTCTATTCCATCATCACTCATTAATACAGGTTGAATTCCTAGTAAAGGAAAGGTAGCAAAGGTTGCTTTCGTTGGGGTGGAAAACGGAATGGGAGAAATCAATATTCCCCCAGTTTCTGTTTGCCACCAAGTATCCACAATCGGACAACGTTCTTTACCAATGTGATGATAATACCAGTTCCATGCTTCGACGTTTATGGGTTCTCCTACTGAACCTAAAACTTTTAATGATGATAAATCATGTTTCTCGACATGTTTGATGTCTTGCTTGGCCAAAGATCGAATTGCAGTGGGGGCAGTGTAAAACTGATTGACCTTATGTTTTTCGATAACTGCCCAAAATCTATTGTGATCTGGGTAGGATGGTACACCTTCGAATATAAGGGTTGTGGCGCCGTTCAATAATGGACCATATAAAATATAGGAGTGGCCTGTTATCCATCCAATATCTGCAGTACACCAGTAAACATCATCTTTTTCATACTGGAATACATTGGCGAAAGTATGTGCAGTATAAATCATGTATCCTGCAGTGGTATGGACCATTCCTTTAGGTTTTCCTGTTGAACCTGAAGTGTAAAGAATAAATAAAGGATCTTCGGCTTGAACTGTTTCAGCAGGACAATGTACACTTACATTTTGGGTTAAATCTTCCAAGTATACATCCCGACCTTCTTTCATTTTTACTTTGCAATGTGTTCTCTTGACAACAAGAACGGTCTTCACAGAAGGTGAGTCCTCTAGTGCTTTATCTACAATTCCTTTTAGATTAATTTCTTTCGCACCTCGGTAAGAGCCATCGGCACAAACAATCATTTTGCAGCTTGCGTCATTTACACGCGAAGCAATGGCAGTCGAAGAATAACCTGCGAAAATCACAGAATGAATAGCCCCAATTCTAGCACATGCTAACATGGTATATGCCAATTCTGGAATCATGGGCAGATAAATACAAACCCTGTCACCCTTTTGAATACCTTGTTCTTTTAAAACATTCGCCACTTTATTGACTTCCTCATAGAGTTTACGATAAGTGATGTGTTGGGCTTTTTCTTCTGGTGAATTGGCTTCGAAAATAATCGCTGTTTGATCCCCGCGCTCATCAAGGTGCCTGTCTATACAGTTTTCAGTAATGTTGAGTTCCGCACCTTCAAACCATTTGATGTCGGCTTTGTGCATGTCGGCATTCATCACCTTATCCCATTTTTTCTTCCATTGAAAACTTTCTGCAATCGCTCCCCAGAAACGTTCGGGGTCTTTGAGGGCCTTTTCTTGAAATTTAAAATATTCGGGTAAGTTCTTGACTATATATTTCATGGTTTAATCTTTTACAGTAGGACTTAAATTTACTAATATTGTTTGAAATTTATTCAAATCCCTAGTTTTTGATGCAGAAATTATCTAAAAAAGACAGAAAAAAGGTGATTCAATCTATCGGAGAAGAGATTCGATCGCAATTTGAACACGAAGGAACAGGTCATGATTGGTACCATATTGATCGTGTTAGAAGAATTGCTTTGGAGATTCAAAAAGAAGAAGGAGGGGACCCATACGTTGTTGAACTAGCTGCATTATTACACGATATTTCAGACCATAAATTTAATGGTGGAGATTTTGATTTAGGGGCAAATATTGCCGATCAACTGATGCAAAAATACAATGTTGAAGGGCAAATTAGAGAGCATGTTGCTGATATTGTAAAAAATGTTTCTTTCAAAGGCAGTGGAGTTGAAGACCAAATGAAATCGATAGAAGGTAGGGTAGTACAGGATGCTGATCGGATCGATGCCATTGGGGCAATTGGTATAACTAGAACTTTTGCTTATGGAGGTGCTGTAGGACAAGCGATTTACGACCCAAATATTTCGCCGAAGGAAAATCAATCAATGGAAAGTTATGTGAATGAACGAAGTCATACCATCAATCATTTTTATGAAAAGTTACTGTTGCTAAAAGACAGGATGCATACACGAAAAGGAAAGTCAATCGCAGAAGAACGTACCAGATTTATGGAGGCTTTTTTAGATCAATTTTATAAAGAATGGGGGTAAGAATAGCTGTGCTTTATGCTTGAAAATTCTTCGATATAGATATTTCTTGAACAAACTTTGTATTGGCATGCAGTGATTCAGCCAAAAGTTACAAGATTAAATGGAGCAAAAAAAAACACGCTTCTGGAAGGAAGCGTGTTTTTACGTAAATTTTATAAGGACTAAAGAACTCTAAACGATACACGTCTGTTTTTAGCAGCCTTTAATTTTTCATCATCACTTTCTGTAAGATAAGGAGAAGGTTTTGAGTTTTTAGCGTCTTCAATAACGAAACGATCAGGACTAATTCCTTTTTCTTCCATTAAAGTACGGACATACTCAGCTCTTCTTAAAGAAACAATCTTTTCAGCAGGATTTTCCGCTTCTTCAGCATCAGAGTGTCCTGTTAATTGCACCTTAATATCTGGGTTTTCTTTCATTAAAGACGCCAGTTTATCAAGTGTTTTATTTCCATCCATCTGCACATCATATCTTCCGAAAGCATAGTAAATTCCATGTTGTTGGATTTTATCTTTCACAGACATGTTAGGTGTGATTTCTGGAGCACGTTGGTAAACAGTAGACGTTCTAACATTCGCTTCATCTGCATAGTTACAATCACATTTTTCGTTTGCGCCTAAAGATTGAACAGAAATATCGTCGATATAATAATACGCTGCGATAATTTGAGTTCCTTTAACATCTCTTGGTTTACGAACACGTTCAGTTTTAATGTCAGCATCTAACGAAAAGTTACCAATGGTAATAAATTTCTCTTTACCAGTTGCTATATATTCACCACACACTAAATCCCAACCATACATCCCATCAAAAGCTTCTTGCTTAGGGTGTTCAACATGGATTTCTTCATTTTTCAAAATGATTGCTGGTATTTTGTTATCTGTCCCGATAGGTTTTCTTGAAAAGTGAACCCCCAGTCTATTTGCTGAATATTTAGAAAGCTCAGCCAATGAAGCATAGAATTGAACCTTATAACGCATCCCTTTAATCATTGGTGATTTTAGTTGTGCAGTCAAATAAGTTCTGTTTTCTTTTTCGCGGTAAGAATACGCAATAATTCCTGCGTAGTTGATTCCATCTTTGGGCTCTTCTCTACCGTAAACATTGTTTGGTGTCTGTATGTCTGGCATTCCAGCATCAGCGGAGAATAAATCTGCTCTACTTCCAGTTGCTGAAACCCAACCATCTGCACGTTCGATATCACCAAGTCTTCTTAGCTTTCTACTTTGTGCATCTTCAAAGCTCGGGTTGTTGACTAAATTTTCACCTTCTTGAGCTGCAATTGAAAAGGTAAGCATCAATGCAGGTAGGGTAAAAAATAATCGGTTTAATTTTCTGCTTTTAAATTTCATAGTCTTTAACGGTTTTAATAAATGTTTTGACTTTGTTTGGGTCAATATCTGGATAAACTCCATGTCCCAAATTTACAATATGTCTTTTACTTTCAAAACTATCTAACATGTTAATAGTTAGTTGTTCTATCTCTTTGTGACTAGAGTATAAAGCGCAAGGGTCTAAGTTACCTTGTAGAGTTTTGTTTTCACCTACAAGTTTTCTCACCTCTGCAGCATTCATATTCCAATCTAACCCTAAAGTATTACAGTTAGATTGTGCTAAGTTGGGTAATGCAGCATACGCACCTTTTGCAAAAATGGTTACAGGAACACCTTTAATTGCATCAGCGATCTTGTTCATGTACTTTAATCCAAATTCTTCATATTGCTTTTGTCCTAGAATTCCAGCCCATGAATCGAATACTTGAATAAGGTCTGCACCTGCAGTAACTTGCATTTTTAAATACCTAATCGTCACTTCAGTGATACGGTTAAGCAACTCGTGTGCCAAAGTAGGATTTTGATAAAGCATCTTTCTAGCTTCCGAGAAGGTTTTGGATCCTCCACCTTCTACCATATAACAAAAGATTGTCCAAGGCGCTCCAGCAAAACCGATTAAAGGAACACGCCCGTTTAACTCTTTCTTTGTGATTTCTAGAGCTTCTTTCACATAGCCTAAACGATCTTCAACATTGAAGTCAGTTTGTCCATGTTGAATAAGGTCAGCTTCACTCTTTATGGTCTTTTCGAAATAAGGACCAACTTTTTCAACCATTTGATATTCTAATCCCATTGCTTCGGGAATTACCAAAATGTCTGAAAAAATAATTGCTGCATCCACACCAAGGTGGTCTACGGGTTGAATTGTTACCTCCGCTGCTAGTGCAGGAGTTTCAACTAATTCTTTAAAACCACTTAAAGAATTTCTCACGGCTCTGTACTCAGGTAGTATCCTACCTGCTTGGCGCATTAACCATACGGGATATCTTTCGATGTTTTCTCCACGTGCCGCTCTTAAGAGTAAATCATTTTTAAAATCCATAGTAACAAAGATAATGAATCGTTATTGATATTAGACCAGTCGGTCGATAAAAAGTATAGATATAACAAAAATGGGAGCCTAAAAATAGACTCCCATTAAATATTGTGGAATATCAATTACAATTTCGCTACGTGTGCTGCTAAACCAGATTTAAGGTTAGCTGCTTTTTTCTTGTGAATGATATTTTTCTTAGCTAATTTATCAAGCATGCTTGAAACAGAAGGTAAAAGCTTTTCAGCTTCCTTTTTATCTGTTGTTGCACGTAAAACACGAATCGCATTACGTGTTGTTTTATGCTGATATTTGTTGCGAAGAGTTTTCGCTTTATCTGATCTTACTCTTTTAAGTGCTGACTTATGATTCGCCATAATTTATTTTGTTATAATATTTAAAAAGTAGCCCATAGGAGAATCGAACTCCTGTTTTCAGGATGAAAACCTGATGTCCTAACCACTAGACGAATGGGCCATTAAATCAATCAATTTTTGTTTATAGAAAATATTCACGCTTGAATATTTTGAGTAGCCCATAGGAGAATCGAACTCCTGTTTTCAGGATGAAAACCTGATGTCCTAACCACTAGACGAATGGGCCATTGTTTCTTTCAAAAATCGGAGTGCAAATATATGTGCAATTTCTAATAAAACAAAACTATTTTCAAGAAAAAATTAAATATTTTTTTCTTCTTCGTATTGGAACTTGAATCCCAGCCTTTTACCTGTTTTTAATTCTTGGGAGGAAGTTGAAGATTTTATTTGCATTACGTTAACGATACTCACATTTTGATAGGGAGGAGTGTGTAAATCGAACTCAGCAGCATGTTTAACCGAGATTTCAAAAATCATTTTCATTGCTTCTTCGTTGAATTGATTTGAACGAATGTTTCTAAAGAGATAGCCTAATTCTCCTTTACCTTCAACCATAAAGTGGCCATCTTTGTTGATGAAGATTCTTCCTATTAAATACCCTGCATCATTCATACGCTTTTGGAGAAAAGAATCTGCAAGGAAATTGTAAACGTTGATTACTCCGAAATAACCGCGTTCTTTATCTTCTTCTATATAGGAGTTCTTCCAAATGCTAGAATTATCAGGAAAGGTAAATACGTTGCTGTGCATATTAAAGACAAGAACGTCGCTTCCTACGTACGCATGTGTTTCGAAATCTCCATTGTCATCGTACTTTAAACGTACTCTTTCGTCATTGATTTCCTCTTTAAAGGCTTCTAATTCTGCTTCAATGATTTTCCTGAACTTGCAATACTGTTTCAGGGTCTTCTTGTAGACTTCCTGTTTTAATATTGAACGGCTTTTAAGCAGCTCAACAATGTTTTTATTTTGAACTTTCATTTTTTTAATAGGCTTTAGCAAACAAAACTCTTTTTGTTGAAGGTTTTCCTGTGAGGATACATTTACCTTCTTCCTCTTTTGCATCTAAAGGAATACAACGAATTGTCGCTTTGGTTTCTTCTTTGATTTTGCTTTCTGTCTCTACAGTACCATCCCAGTGGGCTGAAATGAATCCTCCTTTTTCTTCTAAAGCTTTTTTAAATTCTTCGTAAGTATCCACTGATGTTGTATTCGCAGTCCTGAAATCTTTTGCTCTATTGAAAAGATTTTCTTGGATTGACTCAAGCAGCTCGGCAATGTAGTTCTCTATTCCATCCCAGTCAACAACATTTTTCTCTTTCGTGTCTCTTCTTGCTACTTCTGCTTTGTTGTTTTCTAAATCACGCGGTCCAATCGCTACTCGTACTGGAACTCCTTTTGCTTCATATTCAGCAAATTTCCATCCTGGACGTCGGTTGTCATCATCGTCGAATTTAACAGAAATACCTTTTGATTTAAGAACTGCAGACAATGCGTTTACTTTTTCAGAAATAGCAGCCATTTGTTCTTCTGTCTTATATATAGGTACAATAGCAACTTGAATCGGGGCTAGTTTTGGAGGTAAAACCAATCCTTCGTCATCAGAGTGAGTCATGATTAATCCACCGATTAGTCGCGTAGAAACTCCCCATGAAGTTGCCCAAACATGTTCTAACTTTCCTTCTTTATCGGCAAATTTAACATCAAATGCTTTCGCGAAGTTTTGTCCTAAAAAGTGTGAAGTCCCTGCTTGAAGCGCTTTACCATCTTGCATCAATGCCTCAATACAGTAAGTTTCATCAGCACCTGCAAACCTTTCCGATTCTGTTTTGAATCCTTTAACCACTGGCATTGCCATGTAGTTTTCTGTGAAGTCCGCATAAACCTTTAGCATTTGTTCAGCCTCTTCAATGGCTTCTGCTTTTGTGGTGTGGGCAGTGTGACCTTCTTGCCATAAGAATTCAGAGGTTCTCAAGAATAAACGGGTCCTCATTTCCCAACGGACAACATTCGCCCATTGGTTGATCTTCAAGGGAAGGTCACGGTAAGATTGAATCCAGTTTTTAAATGAATTCCATATAATTGTTTCAGAAGTTGGACGTACAATTAATTCCTCCTCAAGTTTTGCTTCTGGATCAACAATTAACTGTCCTTCGTCTGTGTTTTTTAATCTATAGTGAGTAACAACTGCACATTCTTTTGCAAAACCTTCCACATGTTGGGCTTCCTTATTGAGGTAAGACTTGGGGATAAATAAAGGGAAATAAGCATTTGAGTGACCTGTTTCTTTAAACTCAGCGTCTAAAACGGATTTCATATTTTCCCATATTGCATAACCATAAGGTTTGATGACCATGCAACCACGAACGTCTGAATGCTCTGCTAAATCAGCTCTTTCGATAACTTCATTATACCATTTAGAATAGTCTTCAGATCTTTTTGTGTACTTTGCCATAATTGTGGAACAGTTTTTGTTAATTTTCTCTTAAATTATTAATGTTCGTTTATTTTTCAAACCAACATTTCTAGTTTACAAAAATAAGAACACAATTTGGAAAACCATCCAAAATGTTGTAAGTTTAACTTAAAGCAGAATGATTATGAAATTTAAAGGACAATTTTCGATGTTAATAGGAGCAGTGGCGATTTTATCGTCTTGTTCAAATTATGAATATATTTCTGAGAATGACGTTTATATGCAAGCGCCAACAGAAATCAATTTAGAGGAGGATGAAAATGATCTTACTTCATTCAATGCTTTTAAGGCACGTGAGAAAGGGATTTATAAAGATGAGTACCGTGATCCACGTGTAAACGAACGTGTAAGAATGAATCAATTAATGATTATGAATGCCTACACACCTTTTGGAATGGGCTTTAGTCCGTACTTCTCTCCGTATGGTACTTATAGAAATGGACCAATTGGCTTCCATGGAATAGGAATGTACGGAAACTATACGGTTGGACATCAAGGTATATTCGATGGTTTTTATAACCACTATGGATTTGGATACAGTCCTTATGGGTATGGTTACGGATATAATCCTTATGCATACGGATATGGCTATGGTGTTCATGGCTATGGTTATAATCCTTATTACTACGCAGGTGGACATCCATACTACGGAAATCAAAATCAAGGGGGGGTAACAAACAGTCAGCCAGTATATTCTGGAAAGCGTAATGCTTTAAGTTCTTCTTCGAACCGTTCTAGTAGTTACCCAAAGACGAAAAGTTTTACGGAAGTATCCTCGAACACAAGTTATAATGTCAATGACCAAACTTTAGGGACTTCAAGAAGAGGGGTAAAGAAAAGTTACGCAAGTAGCAATGCTTACGCAGGAAGTACAGGTGTAAATAAAAGCTCGTACAGTTCAACTCAAATTAAAAACACTACATCTAGAGCAGGTTCTGTTCACCGCAGTACTGCAAATCGCAGCTATTCTCCGAGTGAGTCTGCAAGACGCTCTGGAGCTGTTCAGACGCAAAGAAGTGTTAGGGTTAGTAGTTCTTCAAGCCATAGAGGTGTGAGCTCTTCTCCTTCTCAACGTACGAGTGCAAGTCCAGTTCAGTCTAGACCTCAGTCACGTAGCTCTTTCTCAACAAGCGGAAGTACAAGAGGTACGGTTGCACCATCATCGAACAGATCTTCTGGATCAACAAATTCAAGTTCAGGAAGAAGAAGATAAGAACACTAAAAAATGAACATGAGAAAAGTCGTAAAAACAGCCTTTTTGGTCCTGTTGTATCAGTTTTCTTTTGCCCAAAATGAAATGGATGTGTTGCGTTACAGTACCACAGATGTTTTTGGATCTGCCAGGTTTGAAGCCATGGCAGGTTCATTTGGTGGGCTAGGAGCAGATATCAGTGCAATGCAAATTAACCCTGCTGGAATGGGGCGATTCTCCTCTTCACGTGTAGCGGTGAGTTTTAATAACAGCGTGATGAGCAATCAAACAACTTACAATGGTCGTGAAAGCGCTTCAAATCATAATAAGTTTACCTTAAGTAGTGCTGGTGTAGTTTTTACTACTGATCTTTCAGAGAAAAATATTGGAAGAAGGTATAGTCAAGTGACCCTAGGTTATACACGATTGAAGAACTTCAGCAATTCCATTCGATATGAAGGCCAGAACTTTTATTCTTTGCTGGACGTTTTTGCAAATGATGGAAGGGGAATAGACCCTGAGTATATTTATGATGAACGTCCTTTTACAACTGGATTAGCCTATGATGTTTTTGCGCTGGATTATGATATGAATGGAAATTATATTTCCCGTTTAACCATGGGAGATATGTACCACGACCGTGAAATCAATACAGGTGGAGGAATAGGTGAATTTCATATTGGTTATTCCGAAAACTATGGGAATGTATTCTATTATGGTGGAAGTATAGGAATTAGAAGAGTAAAATACGACGAAAACTATACACATAGCGAACGTCTGCTAGACACCGTAGGGACAACATTGCGTTCTTTCGATTATAGGTACGAACAATATTCAACTGGGACAGGACTGAATTTTAAATTAGGTGTGCTATTTTTACCATCAGAGCAGATTCGATTAGGGTTGGCTTTTGAATCTCCAACAGTAGTAGGGATGAAAGAAGAATGGTCGGCAAATATGACGGCAATGCACAATGATGGATTAAAATCAGTGCTTCCAGAATATGTTCCGGTAGGAAGATTTGACTACCGTGTGAAGACACCAATGAAGTTACGTGCATCTTTTGCTTATATCTTGGGATTGCGTGGAGCGATTAATGTGGATTTAGAAATGGCGAGACTACCTGGAGGAATGCTTAGGCCATCGAATGATTTACAGTCTTCAGCGAGTGCATATACTTTTGAATATGAAAACAAAGAAGTTGAAGCTCAGTTCCGCACTATTTTAAACACCCGAATTGGAATGGAATACATGATATTCCCTGATTTTTTCTTACGTGGTGGAATTGCAATTTTGCCGCAACCCTACAAAAAAGAAATTGGGAATATTAATACTCCGAATATGACCTATTCAGGTGGAATAGGGTGGGAAAGCAAGAGGTTCGCTGTTGACTTGAGTTACCGAGTGCTGAGTTTAAGTAGTGATTATTATGCTTTCGATCCTTCTAAAATAGAAAACAGAGCAGAGTTCAATACGAATGTGCATAATATCGTAATTACTGCAGGTTTTAAGTTTTAGGATCTACCTTTTGTTTAACCAAGTCGGTAAATAACTCTCCAGTGATTTTAGATTCTAGCCAAGACTTCACATCGATGTAGTCTAAGATGACCCTTTCATTTTCATCTTCTAGAAGAGTGTTGATTTGTTTCAACGTTTCCTTATATATAGGAATCGTTTCTAATTGTGTTGCTGTTTTCGCAATCTTCTTAATTTGCCTGATGAAGACCTTTTCGATTTGATGATCTCTTTTGGTCTTGTTTAAATACCTGATCGCTGAGTTTGAAGAGTATTCTAAATAATCATAGTTGGTCAACTCGAAATGCAATAATAAATTTAAAATGCGTGAGAAACTGTAAATATCCTGACGCAATTGTTGTTCATTATCATTGAGGATCATGTTGATGAACTGTAAAGCATTTTTATAGTCGCTCATTGCAAACAAAGTGTAGGCTGCATTAAAGTAGAACTTTATTTGGTGCTCTTTGCTTGAACGCTTAATCAACTCCTTGTTTTCTTGATAACCATTTTCAAATACCGCTAAAGATTTGTCGAATTGTCCTTGTATGTTGTAAAGGTGCATCTGATCTGTCAATAAGATGTTGTTGATGCGCAAGGTCAGGTGTAAGGATTTAAATCCTTTCTTTCCTTTAAGTCCTTTGATTTGCTGAATCATTTCGTGAGCCATTTCAAAGTTCTTCTCATTGGTATAGCTCTGCATTAAATGGAAGAGCGTAAGCACATACCTCTGAGCTAAGTCTTCTTTGATTTTTGGATTTTGGTCTAAAATCAAGCGAACACGATTGAACTTAGTGTAGCTTAATTCAAAATCTCTGCTGGTAACAGCACATAAACCTTGGATATAGTAACAAATTGACGCTGCTCTTTTTGAAAGCGCAGTGTTTTTTCCTTTGATTAATTCATGATTGGCGATTTCATCCACCGTTCTCCTCTGTTCTTCGTTTTTAGCGAATCCATCACTTCTAAAAACCGCGTTAATACGAGAATAAAGTATGTGGTAGGCAGCCAAATTTCTTAACTTATCAATGACTAAACTTTCTTCCGCAATGATGTTGTTTAAATCGATATCAAAATCACCAGATTCATAAGATTCTTCAGTGAGTACCTTTTCCCATGAAATTAATTCGATGAGGAAATAAAACTCTTCGTGTTCGTGTGCAATTTTTTTGGCGCGCTTCAAAAACTTTTTGGCTTCTTTGTGAAGGGCTTTGTCATATAATAACTCAATGTTTTTAATCTCTTGCTTTAAGATACTTGAAGTAGACTGTTCTCCATGAAATTGCCTTAAACTTTTAAGGATCAGCTTGTACAAGTGATTTTTCTCCGAAGGCAAGTGCTTGATGAAGCGTTCTTTTTTGAAGTGCTCCTTTACTTTGGCTTCGTCGTAAACAGATTGGCTGTCGATAAAGTCAAATAATTTAAAGTAATTTTTTTCTCCCGACTGAATAGACGAAGAGAGTTTGAAAAATCGTTTTTCTGACTTGGTCAGAGATTTAATTAAATGAAATAGTTCATTACTTGGTTTCATGAGAAAACATGAGTTTATTTACGCCACGAATTTACGACTTTTTAAAGACTAACAAAAATAAGGGTAATCTTGTTTTCCTAAAATGTAAAATACTGCCATAAAATGACAGTATTTACTTTCCAACAATTAACTTACTACCGCTTTTAAGTTGCGGAAACTATAAAAAAAAACATTAGGTTTTTAGTTATTCTATTTCGGTTGAGTTTTTTCTTGAATCTCTGTAGGTCAGAGCGAAAAATTACTTTTCCTATGTTTTAAAAGTGTTTTATTTGTTTAAAGCGAAGCTTGGAGGAGTAATGTTGTTGCGCTCAGCCAATGACTTTAGTTGTACACCATGTTCCTGTGAAATTTTCCATAACTCTTGCAAGTCTGTTGCTTTTAAATTCGTCAATTCATCAGCTATTCTTTTTCTTTTACGCATGATGTAAACCTTATCGCCTTTCTCCAGTACTTCCTTATCCGCTGGAAAATCATTCCATCTGTTCAATTGACGAAGACTCACGCCAAATTCTTTTGAAATCTGGTAGAAAGTATCATGGTTTCCTGCAATTACATACATCGTTCGGTTCTTATTGGTGTGAACCTGTCGCTTGTTTTTAACAGCTTGCGTATGCGTGTTTTTACTAGGCGCATTAAGTTTTGGAGCTTTGGTGTCCTTTTTATTTTGAAGTTCTGGTTCTTGATTAACAATTAAATCATCAAAAGAATATTTGTCGTACTGATCTAAATCGTAACGTTCAATTAAGTCAATTAACCTTTTGTCATATGAAGGATTTGTAGCATAACCGGCTTGTTTTAAACCTTTAGCCCAGCCTTTGTAATCTGTTACGTCTAAATCAAAAAGAAAAGCATAGCGCGAACGTCCTGTTAAGAAATGACTATGGTCTTCAAAAGATTGCGCTGCATTTTTGTATTTTCTAAAACACTCGTTACGCTTGTCATCATCTTTAAGGAAAGATTCGCCTTTCCAATCGTGACATTTTATACCGAAATGATTATTGGCTTTTACTGCAAGGTCAGAATTTCCAAATCCACTTTCTAATATACCTTGAGCCAGTGTTATACTTGCAGGAACTCCATGCGAATGCATTTGACTGATGGCAACATCTTTCCATGTTTCAATGTATTTCTCAAGAGAAATCTTTGGAGTGTTACCCGCTGCTGAAAAGCTAAATGTGATAAGAAATAAAAGGGCCAATAAATTTTTCATGTCGAACTTGCTTTGACTAGTATTACGCAAGTTGTTAACAATGGTTACATAAATTGTTGAAAACTTCTTTTTTTTATGTTGAAAACTCTAAATGTTAGGCTTTTCTGTGTTTTGCTGCTTCAAAATGTAGTCATTGATGATGCGGCTCACTTCGTTTGCGCGATCAACCACCATAAAATGACCTGTTCCTTTGATGAGGTGAATGTTTGGAACGTCAGGTGCAGGAATAACCATGTCTTTTGTACCGCTGATCTTTAATACAGGTTCTACTCGTGTTTCATTCTTCCAGTTCATCATTTCATGGATGGCCCATTTGGAGAAGTGTGGATCAGAATCTTCTAAAATTGCATTTAAGTGTTCTTTCTTTTCAGCGCCAAACATAAAATTTGCAAGGGCCTTAGGCGGGTCGAACATTTCTGCTGGAAGTTTTCTGTCTAAATTGTGTTTTCCAACCAACTTAAAAAACGGACGCATCTCATCTTTTGTTTCAACTGTTGAGAGTAAAATGGTGTATTTTGGATGGATGAACTTACTGATTTCAGTCGCTACTAAACCACCAAAGCTCACACCCATAATGGCAAACTCTTCGTCGGTATCAATTTTTTTTGCTAACCGCACAGCGTATTCTTCTATGGCTTCATTTTCTTTTGGCGTTATCCATTCTAAAGGAATAATTTCACCTACTAAGTCCAATTCCTTAAATACTCGTGAGTCTGCACCTAACCCACTAATGGCATATATTTTCACCCTCTTTTCCGCAGCGTATTCGTCAAATAACCCCGCTAATTTGAATACAGGGGTATTTAATGTGTCTTGATTTTTCGTTATCCATGCCGAAGGTATTTCGATTAACGCTCCATTACTAGAGGTCTTTATTGGGTAGCTTTTACCATTGAACTTTACACTTCCAATCACCTGAGCGGTGTCGATTTTCTCTGAAAGGGCAGGGCTTAATTGACCGATGTCAGCAATAAAGTCTAACATCTGCTCATTACTCAAATAGTATTTGCTGATGTCATCTTCCAATTGTACCGCTTCCAACTGTTCAAGATCTGCAAAGTTCGATAAGGTCATTCCTTTATCACTTCTGCAAGAAAAGAAGCTAAAGGAAACGAAAATGACTAAAATTATTCTGTTCATTACAAGTGTTTTAAATAGGATAAGTTAAAAAAGTTCCTTCTTACCGACGAAATTAAGAATTCTTGTTTCTAGAAATACATTATTGAAATATAAATGGTCTTTTATGTATAGAAAAAATGCTTCTTTAGCGCTTAATTTAGTCTTAGTTATTGATAAATTGACTAATTTTAGAGCATACCCAAACATCAAACTGGAAAGCAATAAATGGAAGTAGAAAAAGAGATCGGTAAGATTCGCTTGCCCGAAACAGATTTACCAAGAGTAGTGGTTATTGGCGGTGGATTTGCTGGATTAACATTCGTAAAAAAGCTGAAGAATAAGGCAGTGCAAGTCGTCATGGTCGATCGCAATAATTTTCATCAGTTTCAACCTTTGCTGTATCAAGTGGCGACTAGCGGTATCGTGCCTGACAGCATCGCGTTTCCATTTAGAAAGCAATTTAAAAGCTACAAAAATGTGTTTTTCAGAATGGCCAACGTCTTGATTATTGAAACCAATAAGAAACAAGTCATTACTGATATCGGATCCATTGATTATGATTATTTGATTGTTGCCACAGGAAGTGATACCAATTTTTTTGGCCTAGACGATGTGCAAGCCAATAGTTTGGGAATGAAAAGTATTCAAGAAGCCCTAGATATTCGTAGTTTAATTCTACAACGCTTCGAAAAAGCAGTGGTCACCTCAGACGATAATTTACGTGATGCACTGACCAACTTTGCAGTCATCGGTGGAGGTCCTGCAGGGGTGGAAACCGTTGGTGCTATTGCCGAATTTAAAAAGTACATTCTGCCCAAAGATTATCCAGATCTAGATACTTCCATGATGTCCATTTACTTGATTGAGTCCAATAACCGATTGCTCAAAGGGATGTCAGATCAATCTTCTGAAAAGTCACTCCGTTATTTAAAAGAACTTGGCGTGAATGTGCACCTAAATACTCGTGTAACCTCTTATGATGGATTAATAATTGAAACCAAAACAGACAAAGAATTCAGAGCCAAAAGCGTCATTTGGACAGCAGGAGTAAAGGGGAGCGTACCTGACGGAATAAGTGAACAAAGTTTTGCCGGAGGAAACCGTTTATTGGTCAACCACTATTCAGAAGTCAAAGGATGTACAAATATCTATGCGATAGGAGATATTGCCGCAATGATTTCCGACGAATTCCCCTACGGACATCCGATGGTTGCACAAGTCGCTATCCAACAAGGGCGTTTATTGGCCAAGAACCTATTGTCACAACTCGAAGGCAAGCCCGTCATGAAATTCTCTTACAACGATAAAGGTTCATTGGCAACAATAGGGAAGCGAAAAGCAGTAGCTGATATCGGAAAATTCAAATTCGGAGGATACTTCGCATGGTTGCTTTGGTCAGGTGTTCACCTCATGTCAATTAGTGGCTTCAAAAACAAACTCTTCGTCGGCATCAATTGGATGTGGAGCTATTTTACTTACGATAAAGGAAATCGACTCATCATCAGAAGGTACGAAAAAAGGAAGGACAAATAATTTAATTTTTGGGGCCCTAAATCCGCCTACAGTTGCAAGTGGTCTTCAATTGATCCACCACAGGCTAGAGCACAACAGGAGCTTCCTTTGGTCGCTCTGTTCTACTCAGCTTGTGGGTACAATTGTTCCACCAGCTTTTCACTTTCGTCGGGGGCGTGAACCAATATTCTTCCAAAAAAAGACTTCTGTAAACAAAGCCAAAGAGCAGTTTTGAAAATTTTTCTTTTTCCTCCTGTTCATTTTGTTTCAAACAACAAAAAATACACTAATTTTGGGAGCGTATTAAAATAAAGAAAACAATATTGCAAGAACGTAAAATTGAAATTGAGGACATCAACCCTCTGGAGCTCTTAGGAATTAATAATTCTAAGCTAAAGCTGATTAAAAAATACTTCTCAGATTTAAAAATAATTGCGCGAGGAAATGTGTTGACCGTCTCTGGAGAAGAGGCTGTAGTCGATGTGTTTGAAGAAAAATTGATGCAATTAATTACGCACATTAAAAAATATGGCGGATTAACAGAAAACAACATCGACAATGTGATGGTGGTTGATCCAGTAGAATTATTGTCGGGCGATGGTTCAGAAATTATCCTCCATGGAGTTGGAGGTAACAAAATCAAAGCACGTACCTACAACCAAAGAAAACTGGTTGAAGCTGTCAATACCAAGGATATGGTTTTTGCGGTTGGACCAGCAGGGACAGGGAAAACCTATACTGCCGTTGCGTGTGCTGTTCGCGCCTTAAAAAACAAGCAAGTCAGGAGGATTATTCTAACCCGTCCAGCGGTTGAAGCAGGAGAAAGTTTAGGCTTCCTTCCTGGAGATATGAAAGATAAATTAGATCCATACATGATGCCTTTGTACGATGCGCTTCGCGACATGATTCCACCAGAAAAACTCTTGGATTTTATCGAGTTAGGAGTCATTGAAATTGCTCCTTTAGCATTTATGCGTGGACGTACCTTAGACAAAGCTTTTGTTATTTTGGATGAAGCTCAAAATACCACTGTTAACCAAATGAAAATGTTTTTGACCCGGATGGGGATGAACGCCAATTTTGTAGTGACAGGAGATGCTTCTCAAATTGACTTGCCGACCAAACAAAAGTCAGGACTGATTTTCGCACTTGATCGTTTGGAGAATATTAAAGATATAGGAGTAGTAAGATTAAATAAGAACGACGTAATCCGTCACAACTTGGTGAAGCAGATTATAGAAGCCTTCGATGAAAAATAAGATAATGAAAAGCTTAACGAAAACAGATTTTGAATTTCCGAATCAAAAGGAAGTATACAAAGGAAAAGTAAGAGACGTTTACTT
Organism: Brumimicrobium ulvae; assembly: GCF_947504225.1. GTDB lineage: Bacteria > Bacteroidota > Bacteroidia > Flavobacteriales_D > Crocinitomicaceae > Brumimicrobium > Brumimicrobium ulvae. The sequence continues at coordinate 215,306 of NZ_CANNGT010000001.1, forward strand.
TATTGGTGATGACTATTTGGTAATGATTGCTTCCGATAGAATTTCGGCTTTCGACCATATTTTACCAGCTGGAATTCCCTACAAAGGGCAGGTTTTGAATCAAGTTGCAACTCATTTTTTGAAAGCAACAGAAGATATCGTTCCGAACTGGTTAATAGACGTTCCAGATCCCAATGTTGCCATAGGATACCGTTGTGAGCCTATCCGCATCGAGATGGTTATTCGTGGGTACCTCACAGGTCACGCATGGAGGGAATATAAAGCCGGAAAACGTGTTTTGTGTGGAGTTGAAATGCCAGAAGGAATGAATGAAAATGATCCATTTCCAACGCCTATTATTACTCCATCAACCAAAGCAGTGGAAGGACATGATGAAGATATTTCTCGTGAAGAATTGTTGAAGCAAGGCTATGCAACAGAGGAGATATATGCTCAGTTAGAGGAGTACACCCATAAACTGTATCAGCGTGGAGTTGAAATGGCGAAAGAAAGAGGGTTAATCCTAGTTGATACCAAATATGAGTTTGGAATGAAAGACGGTAAGATCATGTTGATGGACGAAATCCATACCCCCGATTCTTCACGTTACTTTTATTTGGAAGGATACGAAGAAAGACAAGCCAATAAAGAACCACAACGTCAGTTAAGCAAAGAGTTCGTTCGACAATGGTTAATCGAAAACAATTTCCAAGGATTAGAAGGTCAAAAAATGCCAGTTATCCCAGAAGATTTCATTCAATTGATTACAGCGCGTTATATCGAGCTTTATGAAAAAATCACAGGAGGAAAATTCGAAAAAGCAGACACGACTAACATCGAAGAAAGAATTGTTGAAAATACAGTAAAGTCTTTAAGTAGGTTGTAAACCTATTTTAAAGATGGTCAATTTTTGAAGTGGTGTTCGGCCGAATATGGATTTGAGGTCTAGCATCAATTCAAATCACCATTTTGTTGATCGCCCTATCATCCATGGGGTGTGAAATAATCACTCAGGATAAACCCTGATTTTTTAGTTTTTTTCTTAAGATTTGCGTGAATTTATTCTTTCAATTGTCTATTTTTGAAATAAGTACTGTTAAAACATTCGCTTAAACCTTAAATCGCAATGATAAAATGATGGCGTTTTAATACAAGTGATAAAATATGAATCATGAAAAATAAAATCATTCTTTTCGCATCTGCATTAATCGTTTCGCTTTTGTTTACCTCTGCAAAGATGGCTAAAGACGAATACAAAGTCATCAAGGTAATAGGAAAGATTGTCTACAAAACATCGGGGAACCCAATGGGAACAGGAGATGTTTTTTCAACTGACACGCCCATAAAATTCGTAACAGAAAATGCAAGGGCAGCGGTTATTTCAAATTTAAAAGGACGATTTGTATTGGCGCCACCTTCAGCAACAAAAAAGACCAATTTGGTTCCTGCAGTCAACAGTATTTCATCACGTTCTGGGGCCATCGTAAATGAGTTGGACTTCAAAAGGCATTTCGAAGGAGACTACTTAATTTTGAACAGTGTTAAAATTCCAGTGAGTCCACAAAATTTCCCTCAAAACGACAAGAACTTTTTCTTTGTTTCTTATGAATACGAAGGCGAAAAAATCATGAAGCGTTTACCGGTTGGGGAAGGAAACGTAGTGTTGAACCAAGATGATGTTTTTGTAGTAGACGGAAAGAAAATTCAACCCTTTACAACGAAGATGGTACTTTACTATCGCGATTCCAACCAAAAGGAGAATAAATCACTGGCTAGCTTTAGAGCAGTATTCCCAAATCTAGATTTGTTGAGGAAAGAAGTAGCAGTAATTCTAGACGAATACAAAGACGCTACTCCAGAAATGCAGTACGAACAAGTCAAAGGCTATTTGAACGAATTTTACGGAAAACCATTCGAGCCAAACCTGAAGGCGTGGATGGAGAAGAATTAAAAAACGCTCTTCCCTTCTTTCCATAAGTGCCGAAGGCACGGCATGTTTCTAGCCAAGGACGTAAGTCTTTGCTTAAGAAATAATGATAAAATCAAAACGAAAATATTCTGCGAAATAGCAGGCTATTTCGCAGAATATTTTCGTTTTGAGGAATCAGGGAGCTATTATTATGGGTGGACTAAAGTCCACCCCAATAGTGTGTCATGCTTCTAAAGTTTTCTTTCCCCGATCGTTTTTCAGTATGCCTTATAGGATAACTTTTATGAATGAATCGAGATTTCTCGTCATCCCGTTCCGAGTTTTCGGAACGGGACTCCATCGAAATGACAAACGTCAGTGGGGGCGTGGTGAAAAAAGGAAGAAAAGCAAGGCTTTTCTTCTTTTTTCATTAACTAGACGATATACATTTGTCATTTCGATCATTTCTAAGATCGAAGATTTTAGAAATGGAGAAATCTAATAGAACCTTTCAGGAATATCCGCTTGGAATTATAATTCTGTTCCTTGTATTTGAATGGCTTAGTATATCACTTGCGAATAATGGATTCCATAGTAGCTAATCAAAAAGTGCCGAAGGTACGACATATTTCTAGCCAAGGACGAAGTCCTTGGGTTAAGAAATAAATCAAAAACCAAAACGAAAATATTCTGCGAAATAGCAGGCTATTTCGCAGAATATTTTCGTTTTGAGGAATCAGGGAGCTATTATTATGGGTGGACTAAAGTCCACCCCAATAGTGTCTTATGTTTCTAGGATTTTCTAACCTACATCTTATACAATTGCGGGCTGAAAGCCCAGCTTATTTCAACTGGATGCATCGCATTCAGTTGAAATGAAAGTTACACCAGCGCACTGAAGGTGCAGCTCAACTTTGTTAATTATGATTCGGTATTCATAGGTTTATTACCCCCTGTAAATTTAATTCACAACGAATAGATAAAGGATCACCCATCACTAAACCTTCGATTTTCAGCTTTCAAAATCTTCCCAAAACCTTCCTGTATATTAGTAGTGATTCATTTGATAATTGTCAATTATCATTATCTTTGCGCAATGCAAGACATGATTTTAATTCTGGATTTTGGTTCTCAATATACGCAGCTGATTGCAAGACGCGTGCGAGAACTAAATGTTTATAGTGAAATTCACCCGTGGGATAAGTGCCCGGAGCTCACAAGTAATATTAAAGGAGTAATCCTATCAGGTAGTCCATTCTCTGTAAGAGATGAAAAGTCTCCAAAGATAGATTTGTCAAAAATCAAAGGTAAAGTTCCGCTTTTAGGCGTGTGCTTTGGAGCCCAGTATATGGCGCATAACTTTGGTGGTGAAGTTGCAGCTTCAAACACAAGAGAGTATGGTAGAGCCAACATTGTAGAGTTTGATAAAAGCAATGAATTATTACAAGGTGTGCCACAAAACTCTCAGGTTTGGATGTCACACGGTGATTCGATTAAAACATTGCCAGATGATTTCGAGGTGATCGCCAGTACAGAGGATGTAAAGAATGCGGCCTTCGCAGTGAAAAATGAAAAAACATACGGAATTCAATTCCACCCTGAAGTGTACCATTCAACAGATGGAAGTCAGATGATTTCTAATTTTATCGTGAATATTGCAGGATGTAAACAAGATTGGACACCAGATGCTTTTGTTGAATCAACAGTTGAAGCTTTGAAAGCACAATTGGGAGACGATAAAGTAATCCTTGGACTTTCAGGAGGAGTAGACTCTTCAGTGGCAGCAACTATCTTGCACCACGCGATAGGAAAAAACCTACATTGTATTTTCGTGAACAATGGTTTACTGCGTAAAAACGAATACAACGATGTCTTGGAAGGATATAAAGGAATGGGCCTCAATGTAAAAGGTGTTGATGCTTCTGAACAATTTTATGCCGCATTAAAAGGATTAACAGACCCTGAAGCGAAAAGAAAAGCAATAGGCAAGGTCTTTGTAGATGTGTTCGACGAAGAATCAAAACTAGTGGAAAACGCAAAATGGCTTGGACAAGGAACAATTTACCCAGACGTAATCGAATCGGTAAGTGTTTCCGGAGGACCATCACAAACCATTAAATCGCACCACAATGTTGGAGGATTGCCAGATTATATGAAATTAAAAGTTGTTGAACCGTTAAGATTGCTCTTTAAAGATGAGGTACGCAGGGTAGGAAAATCCCTGAATATTTCACCGGCTATCTTAGGGCGTCATCCTTTTCCTGGACCTGGTTTAGGAATTCGTATATTGGGAGAAGTTACTCCAGAGAAAGTTCAAATTCTTCAAGAAGTAGACGCGGTATTCATCAATGAATTGAAAGCAGCAGGACTCTATGACCAAGTTTGGCAAGCAGGAGCGATTTTCTTGCCCGTGAACACAGTAGGAGTAATGGGTGACGAAAGAACCTATGAAAACGCAGTGGCTTTACGTGCTGTAACTTCAACAGATGGAATGACTGCCGATTGGTGTCATTTGCCTTACGAAGTTTTAGGTAAAATATCGAATAAAATAATTAATCAGGTGAAAGGAATTAATCGTGTGACCTACGACATCAGTTCTAAACCACCTGCAACAATAGAATGGGAATGAGGATTTTAGCTGTTTTAATTTTAGTTTTAACTACGTCATTTGGAATTTTCTCACAAGAAATTGGAGAGGAAACACGAAATGGTCAATTGTACAAAGTTCACGCCGTTGAAGCAGGAAATACATTGTATGGATTGCATAAAAAATACAACGTTGCTATTGATGAAATCATCAAAGCTAATCCATCAGCAAAAGAGGGATTGCAGATTGGACAAAAACTATACATTCCTTTTAAGGCAGCTGAACCACAAAAACAAGACCTGACCTTTACCTTACACAAGGTGAAAAGAAAAGAAACCCTTTATGGAATTTCTCGACAGTATGACTGTACGGTTGCAGCGTTAATTGAGTTGAATCCTGGTGTCGAAAATGGACTGAGTATAGGAGAAGAAATTAAAATTCCAACAGGAAATAGAGACGCAGATAAAGAAATTCAAACAGAAACGCCACAAGAAGAAGTAGCAGAAACCCAAGAGCCTGTTGCTGTTTTAGATTCAACTTTAAAAGTTGGGGATACGGTAATCCATATCGACTATCAAGTAGATTTTAGAGACAGTATTGTTGAGTACGAAGTACAGAAAGGTGAAACGCTATACTCAATTTCTCGTCGATTTATGGTTCCTGTCGAAGAATTAGTGGCACAAAATAGCATTCGAAACAATGCCATTAAACCAGGGCAAATTCTGAAGATTACGCTAAAACAAGAACGTATTCAAGAAGTTGAGGTACGTGAAATTGTGAAGCTAGATTCTTCATTGATGAAACGTCCCAACCTGATAGCGGTAAAAGAGAAGTACAAAATCTTAGTGGCCTTACCCATGAAAATTTCAGATAACCCAAAGGTTCTTTCTGGAATGTACACAGAAGAAACCTCATTGAACGGGTTGACCGATCTTTCTGTTGAATTCTTAATGGGGGCGCAAATGGCCATCGATTCTTTAGAGCAATTAGGACTGAACGCTGATATCGAGTTTTATGATACCGATGGAAATTTAAACCGCTTTAAAGAATACCTTGGAAGCACTAACAAAAAAAACTTAGATATGATCATCGGGCCTTTCTATCCGAACCTATTGGCTTATGCCGCAGAGTGGGGAAAGAGCAATAAAGTGCCTGTGATTGCGGTAACCAAAATCCCAACAAAAACATTAGAAAATAATCCGTATTTACTTTCAATGGTACCTTCTGATTTAACATTGATCAGTGGAATGGCAAAGTATTTAGCGAAGCATCACCCTACTGCGAATATCGTTATTGTAGATGGAGAAAATACTGAAGTCAACGAACGTATCGCTTATTTTAAAGACGTGTTCAATAAAAGTTTAGCGCCAGGCAAAAGCGCAAGCATCAAAATGTCTGCAATTGGTGATGTTTCAGGAAGAATTTTAGTAAGAGCAATTGATGCCGACCAAAAGAATTTTGTAATCTGTTTGTCGAATGACGTGCAACAAGTCATGAAGTTTGTAAATACCTTAAATGCCGCTAAAAACTATACGCCAAAGTATGGTAAAGCTGATATTACAATGGTTGGACTACAGGAGTGGCGAGATATTGATGCCTTAAACACCTATTACAAAAATCGTTTCGAATTTACATTCGCAGCGACCAATTACTTGAACTACGAAACAGAAAAGACCATTCCATTTATCCATGATTACCGTGCTAGATATGGATCAGATCCTTCAAAATATGCTTTTCATGGCTATGATGTATTGTTGTCACAAGGGGCTTACCTATTCCTCGGACACCAAAGAAACGAAGGTTTGATGAATCATTTCAGTATACAACCTTTAGGGTTTAATCACGGAAGTGAAAACTCAAGCGTATTTATATCTAAACAAAGTGATTTCGAGATTCATTTGTTAGAAATCATTTCAAATAACAATCATTTTGAAGTCGAACAAGTTGAGCAAAGAGGAGATAATTAATCGATTAAAGTCTGTTCAAGACTATATTTGTAAGGCCTTAGAAACCCTAGACGGCAAAGCCAAATTTCATGAAGATCTTTGGGGAAGAGAAGAAGGTGGAGGAGGGAGAACCCGCATTCTTTCTGATGGAGCCATCATTGAAAAAGGTGGAGTAAACTTCTCTGCTGTACATGGACCTGTTTCAGAAATTATGAACAAGCAACTCGGACTCGATGGAAACGAATTCTTGGCCACTGGAGTATCGATTGTAATTCACCCAAAAAATCCATTTCATCCCATTATGCACATGAATGTGCGTTACTTTGAAATGGACACTGGAGAATACTGGTTTGGTGGAGGAATTGACATGACGCCACATTACATCGACTTTGAAATGGCACAACAGTTTCACCAAGACTTAAAGCAAGTGTGCGACCAATATAATCCTGAATTCTATCCGAGATTCAAGGAATGGGCCGATGAGTACTTCTTTATTCCACATCGCAATGAAACACGTGGAGTAGGAGGGATTTTCTATGACAAAATTACGGAGAAAGATGGTGTGTCTAAAGCACAACTTTTAGATTTTGCCATTGACCTTGGAGAGCTTTTCCCAAAAGTATATGCTGACCAAATTAACAAGGACAGAAGTCCTTCGTTTACACAAGGGAATTTAGATTGGCGTAACCTCCGACGTGGACGTTATGTAGAATTTAACCTTGTTCATGATCGCGGAACAAAGTTCGGTTTGAAAACTGGAGGCAGAATTGAATCGATCCTCATGAGTCTTCCGAAAGATGCTTCTTGGTTTTATAATTTCCAACCTGAAGTAGGTTCCCCAGAAGAAGCTACGTTAAAAGGATTGGTGAAAGGTGTAGACTATCTGTAATTTGCTTTTTCAACCCAAGGCGATGCCTTGCGTTGAAATAACCTGCCTTTTCAAGGCGAGGTTTTTTTACTCAAATTCTATAGCTTTAAATAAATTTCTAAAATTGCCGTTAAACTTTTGTTTTTTGGTCAGCTTAATAAGATGGTCGCTATAAGTGCCGAAGGTACGGCGTGTTTTTAGCCAAGGACGAAGTCCATGGGTTAAGGAATAATCATAAAACCAAAACGAAAATATTCAGCGAAATAGCAGGCTATTTCGCAGAATATTTTCGTTTTGGGGAGTGAGAGACTATTATTATGGGTGGACTAAAGTCCACCCCAATAGTGTGACGTTCGTCTAGAATTTTCTAATCCCATATTTTAACCAATTGCGGGCTGAAAGCCCAGCTTATTTCAACTGGATGCATCGCATCCAGTTGAAATGTAAGATACACCAGCGCACTGAAGGTGCAGCTCAATTTTTTTAACTTGAATTCTTCATAATTATTAAGGAGGTGAGTTGCCTTTTCAAGGCGCTTTATAGCGTTATCGTATTTCAACCCAAGGCGATGCCTTGCGTTGAAATAACCTGCCTTTTCAAGGCGAGGTTTTTTTACTCAAATTCTATAGCTTTAAATAAATTTCTAAAATTGCCGTTAAACTTTTGTTTTTTGGTCAGCTTAATAAGATGGTCGCTATAAGTGCCGAAGGTACGGCGTGTTTTTAGCCAAGGACGAAGTCCATGGGTTAAGGAATAATCATAAAACCAAAACGAAAATATTCAGCGAAATAGCAGGCTATTTCGCTGAATATTTTCGTTTTGGGGAGTGAGAGACTATTATTATGGGTGGACTAAAGTCCACCCCAATAGTGTGACGTTCGTCTAGAATTTTCTAATCCCATATTTTAACCAATTGCGGGCTGAAAGCCCAGCTTATTTCAACTGGATGCATCGCATCCAGTTGAAATGTAAGATACACCAGCGCACTGAAGGTGCAGCTCAACTTTGTTAATGTGCATTCTCGATCATAATCAAGGGGATGAGTTGCCTTTTCAAGGCGCTTTATAGCGTTATCGTACTTCAACCCAAGGCGATGCCTTGCGTTGAAATAATCTGCCTTTTCAAGGCGAGGTTTTTAACTCAAATTCTATAGCTTTAAATAAATTTTTAAAATTGCCGTCAAACTTATGTTTTTTGGTCAGCTTAATAAGATGGTCGCTATAAGTGCCGAAGGTACGGCATATTTCTAGCCAAGGACGTAAGTCCTTGGGTTAAGAAATAAATAAAAAACCAAAACGACAATATTCTGCGAAATAGCAGGCTATTTCGCAGAATATTGTCGTTTTGGGGAGTGAGAGGCTATTGTTATGGGTGGACTAAAGTCCACCCCAATAGTGTGCTGTGCTTCTAGGATTTTCTAATCCCATATTTTAACCAATCTTTTCAAGACGCTTTATAGCGTTATCGTATTTCAGCCCAAGGTACGGCTGATTTCTAGCCAAGGTGTTAGTCTTTGGTTAGGGACCAAATAAAAAACCACACCATCTTTCGATAGCGTGGTTCCTCCAATAAAATCTATTACTTTTTTCTACTATGGTAGTCTGAAAGTCAATCCTAAACTCAAACCTAAAACACCTGTAACACCATTTGCTTTTTCCGCATTGAAAGTATCATAAGTGTTGTATTGTCTAAACTGTGTAAAATGACTCACGTCAAGATTCAAAGAAAGAATAGAATTGACATGGTATTGTGGTGTAATTCCAACAATAATATGGAATAATTCATTGTTACCATTGAATCCACCATCGTTTAGTTCTCTGTTTGGGTCATCAATCACAGACTGTTTCCACTTTGGATTAAACAAAGTAGCTACTCCAACACCTCCATGTAGGGCCAAAGAGAATTTGCGTGCTTTTCTTTGGCCGATGACTTGGATTAAGTTAGCAATTCCTTCTACAGATACTCCAATAGAATGAGATGTACTTGGTGTACCTCCTGTTGTTTGGAAGTTGTGGTAGTCAACACGTCCTTTCACCCCGAATTTCTCGTTGAAAAGGTAGCCAGCCCCTGTATTACTTGTAAAGCCAGGCTTCATATTGGCTTGTTCAGAAGTTTTTCCTAACAAACGAGTTCCAGCATTAACATCAAAAAACCAACCTTGGTTAAACCAATTGTATTTTAATGTTCCTTGTGAGCTTTTTTGAGCGAAAAGTGATGTCGTTACAACAACTGCAAATAGAAAGAGAATTCCTTTTTTCATTGATTTAGATATTTGTTATGATTATTAAACTAACCATCAAATATATCAATTTTTTACAGATGGTTACTTTAAAAGGAAGAATAATTATTTCCCTTGATTTTTCTGTCATTTGGGTTAAAATATAAGTCACAAAAAAAGTCGTATGCTTTTAGCAATACGACTTCTGAAAAATATCATTTGAGTTTAGTCTAAACGAATGGTCAATCCTAAACTTACACCTAACAATCCAGTTGGTCCATCTGCTTTTACAGCATTAGAAAAATCATACGTTCTGAATTGTTTGAACTGAATGAACTGACTTACGTCTAGGTTTAAAGACACCTTTGAATTAAAATGATATTGTGGTGTAATTCCAATCACAACGTGAAACATATCATCTGTTCCTCTAATTCCAGGATCATTGAATTCACGATTTGGATCATTTTCCACCGCTTCTCTCAACTCTGGATTAAACATAGCCGTTAAACCAGCTCCTCCGTGAAGAATCAAGGCGAAATCACGTGGTCTTTCTTCTCCAAAAACCTGGATTAATTTAACCACTCCTTCCAATGACAATGCAAAAGAATTTTGAATGTCTTCTTGTGTTGCCGAAGTGGTAACAATTTTGTTGTAGTCAATACGTCCTTTGAGTCCAAACTTTTCGTTCACCAAGTAACCAAGACCTGCATTGAAGGTAGGTCCAATTTTCATGTCCGCAGCATCAGATGTTTTTCCTAAAAAACGAACACCGGCATTTCCGTCAATAAACCATCCTTGTCTGTACCAAAGCATGTGTAGCTTTCCAGTGGAGGTGTTGACACGGGGCATTTGTGTTTCTGAATTCTTAACTTTAACAAGACCAGCATCTTCTTGCGCTAACAGTGTAGTAATTGGTAGGGTAATTAGGGCAAAAATAAGCGCTAGCTTCTTCATAACATCTTTTTGTTTTTGTGATGGTTAATAAATATCTGTCACAAAGGTAGTTCTAAGACTAAAAAAAGAAGATTTTTAAGTCTTTTTATTTGTTAAAAAAATGTTAAATTTTATTGTTGGTCTCTAATATACTTGGAAATCTAAAAAATATTTAGACGATAGTAGGGCCAGTAACTTCTTACAAACGCATAGTCAGTCCTATACTAAACGCCATTACACCTGTTGGACCATCAACTATTTCTTTATTGAATGTATCGTAAGTTCTGTGTTGTTTGAATTGAATAAAGTGACTTAAATCCAGATTAATCGAAAATTTAGAGTTGATATGGAATTGTGGATTGATGCCCAGAATGACGTGGAACATATCATCTGCATTTTTAAAGAATGGACCGTCTAAGTCTTTGTTGTATTCTTCTTTGACGTAATTTCTATAGGCAGGATTGAACAAACTGGTTATTCCCACACCTGCATGAAAGTTTAGCCCATAATCTCTGGACACTGGTCCTCCAATAATTTGTAATAACCTTGCAAACCCTTCCGCAGAAGCAGAGATTGAATAAAGACTGTTCGATACATCATTATATCCAGGCGTTACTTTAAACCCTAAATAATCCATGCGTCCTTTTACCCCAACAAATTCATTGATAGTGTATCCAAAACTACCCGATAAAGCTAAACCAGTTGACATTTCAGCATGTTCTGAGGTTGCTCCCATAAAACGAGCACCGATGTTCCCATCCAAAAACATTCCCTTTTTATACCAATTGGTTTTTACTACACCAACAGAAGCGCCTTGTTGTCGCTGTGCATAAATTAAAGAAGAACTGAAAATTGTTATTGTGATGAGTAGTAGTAAGCTTTTCATTTTCATAGTGTTAGGGGTGTTAATGTTTGTGAATGCAAAAATAATAACATTTTATTAATAACAAACCATTTTGAGTTGAAATTATGTTTTAACCCTGCGTAACAAAGGGTTTGAGTGGTAAACTGTGGGGGTATGAGATTCAGTCAAAGGCTTTAGGCTGTAAGCTTTATGCTGTATGCTGTATGCTGTTGGCTTTAGGCTCCTCAGTCGCTTCGTTGCGTACTTGAACAAGTTTATTGTATGGAGCTCGAGATTCAGTCAAAGGCCTGAGAGCTCCTCAGTCGCCCCGAGTTCTCGGGACTCCATCGGAATGACAGGCTTCGTGGGGTTGGAGGGGGTAAAAATTTGCTGAAGCTCCGCTTCAGCAAATTTTTACCCCTGTTCTCGACTACTTGACTGTCATTCCGATCAGCGGTGAAAATCTATGATTTTCGCTGATGGAGGAATCTCGTTCTCTTTTGCCTATATGTTTTTTTGTGTGGGGGAATCAATTTTGTTTTCTGCTTAGTGTTTTAATAAACATTTTTTGGTGGTTTTAACTCTTTCCAATCTGTATTACTATTTTCGATTAAATTATTCTTCTTGGATCGGTTATAACTTTTGATTTGTTTTTCTCTTTTTATAGCATCTTTCACATAGGTAAATGTTTCAAAATAGACTAGCTTATCAATGTTATATCTTTTAGTAAACCCTTCAAAAAATTTAATTTTATGTTGATGTACCCGTTGCTCTAGATTACTAGTCATCCCAACGTATAGAACAGTATTGTTACTATTGGTTAAAATGTATGTGAAATATATCTTGGTGGTTCTCATATATATTAAGTTAATAATAAATATGCTTGAATTAACATAAGATCCACAAAAAACATGAGTTACTGCTCAGTCACTTCGTTCCGTACTTGAACTAGTTTATTGTATGGAAAAAGAGATTCAGTCAAAGGCCTGAGAGCTCCTCAGTCGCTTCGTTGCGTACTTGAACAAGTTTATTGTATGGAAAACGAGATTCCTCGTCGTTGCACTCCATCGGAATGACAAGCTTCGTGGGGTTGGAGGGGGTGTAAAAAAAGGTGCTGAAGCGGAGCTTCAGCACCTTTTTTTACCTTTGATATCAATCCTGACTGTCATTCCGATCATCAGTGATAATCTATGATTTTCGCTGGTGGAGGAATCTCTTTAGTTCTAATTTTAAATGAATTCAATACTGCGAAGACATGATTCAATCAAAGGCCTGAGAGCTCCTCAGTCGTTGTGTTCCGTTCCCGAACAAGCTTAATGTTTGGAGTTCGAGATTCCTCAGTCGCCCCGAGTTCTCGGGACTCCATCGGAATGACAAGCTTCGTGGTTGGTGGGGTGTAAAAAAAGGTGCTGAAGCAGAGCTTCAGTACCTTTTTTTACCTTTGACATCCCAATCCTGACTGTCATTCCGAACAGCAGTGAAAATCTATGATTTTTACTGGTGGAGGAATCTCGTTAGTTCTAATTTTAAATGAATTCAATACTGCGAAGACAAAAAATCAGTTGAAATGAGATTCAATCAAAGGCCTGAGAGCTCCTCAGTCGTTGTGTTCCGTTCCCGAACAAGCTTAATGTTTGGAGTTCGAGATTCAGTCAAAGGTCTGAGAGATTCCTCGTCGCCCCGAGTTCTCGGGACTCCATCGGAATGACAAGCTTCGTGGTTGGTGGGGTGTAAAAAAAGGTGCTGAAGCAGAGCTTCAGCACCTTTTTTTACAATAATTTCTACTATTTGATTGTCATTCCGATCATCAGTGATAATCTATGATTTTCGCTGGTGGAGGAGTCCCTCAGGCTTTCGACTGAATCTCGTTAGTTCTAATTTTAAATGATTCCTACTACTTGATTGCATTTTCGTCAGTGGAGGTATAAAACCCCCCTCTAATCATTAAAATTTCCACCATTTTTTCTTTACTTCTTCTCCATAAGCGCCTGCGCCATATCCATATCCGTAGCCATAACCATATCCATAGCCGCTACCGTTTTTACGTGTGCTTCCGTTTAAGATATAGGCCAATTTCTTGACTTTCTTTTCTTTCTTTAAACGCACTGGAATTTGTAGTGAGTTTTTATGGGCGTGGTTCGCTCTTACAACGTAAAGCAATAAATCTGCATGTTCGGCAATGGAAACGGTATCGACCACCAAGGCAACTGGTGAAGTGTCGACGATGATGTAATCGTATTGTTGTTTCAATTCTGCAAAGAATTCCTTCATGCGTGGACGGGTCAATAACTCACTTGGGTTAGGTGGGATGTCGCCTGAGAAAATATAATCGAAATTGATTTCCTCACGTGCGGGGTAAATCATTTGCGATAATTGAATGTCTGGATTTGACAAGTAGTTGGAAACGCCTGGTAAATCTTCTGAACGGTCTAAGTACTTCGATAGTTTTGGTGCGCGTAAATCTAATCCTACCAAAACCACTTTCTTTTCGGTTAATCCTAAAGAATTGGCAAGGTTGATCGACGTAAAGGTTTTTCCTTCGGAAGGCATGGATGAACTCAAGTAGATGACTTGACCTTCGTCTTTCTTTTCCAATAAGAAACGCATGTTGGTACGCAACATTCTGTAAGCCTCTGAAATGACAGTACGGTCAGAACGGTTGGTGACCAATTGACTAGAAATTTTACTTTGTGGAATGTTCCCCACTACAGAAATCCCTGTGTCTTCTAATTCTTCTTCGTTGCGGACTTTGTTGTCCAATAAATCTCTGATGTAGATAAAAGCAATCGGTATGGCAATTCCTAAAATGAAGGCCGCCAAAAAGATGATGCGTTTCTTTGGCGCTACAGGTATGTCGTTGGCATAAGCCTTATCAATGATTTTAACATTCCCCAAGGTAGAAGCCATTGCAATCTGATTCTCTTCTCTTTTTTGCAGTAAATAGAGGTAGAGGGTTTCTTTAATTTGCTGTTGACGCTGAATTTCACGGTAACGGCGCTCAAATTCTGGAATGTCTGAAATGCGTTGCTTGTATTTCGAAGATTCTGTATTGAGTTTACGTAATTTCAACTCCATGGTTTCTTGCGCATTGTTCAAACTGCTGTTAATGCTGTTGCGCAACGAAGTCAGTTGGTTTTCTAATTTCTGAGCTAGGGGATTGGCCTCACTGGATCCTTGTACTAAACGGTTGCGCTCCAAAACCAAGGTGTTGTATTCTTGCGTCATGGCATTGATGCTCTGATCGGTAAATCCTAAGTTAGAGGGAAGTAAGGTGTTATAATCTTTGTATTCTTCCAGGTATTCTACCATGTATTTGGCCAAGCTCAATTGAATGTTGGTTTCTACAATGATTTTCTCTATCGAACCTTCTTGCTCTAAATAAATTTCAGCATTCTTCTCTACGTCAACTAAACGGTTGTCGGTTTTGAATTTCTCATTGATGCCTTCTACTTCGGAAAGTTCATCTTCAATTACTTTCATTCGCTCGGAAATAAAGTCACTGGTGTTTTTGGTGATTTCATTCTTGTCGGCAATGGCATTCTCCTCGTGCTCAATGATCATCTGCTCCAAAAAGTCATTGTTGGCTTCTTTGATTAATCCTTTGGCAGAAAGCTTGAGGACAGAAGCATCTTTGTTGACTGTGCTGACTTCGAAATTGCTCTTCCATTTGTTGGTGGCTGAGGACAATGAACTAAAGAAAAAGTTGAATTTTTCGTCCAAATGTGAAGGTTTGAAATTCTCTGTGCGATTTACCTGAACTGTTCCTCCTTGTGTTGGGAAACTTTCACCGTATTTAATCTGACCCAGATTTTGCGTTTTTACCTTTCCATTCACTTTGACTTTCTCACGCAGAATAAAGCCTTCTTTGTTGACCCTCGAAAGTTCTAAGACAAAGCTTTTGTTGTAATGATTTTCTACCGTGTCAACGAATTTAAACGACAAAGGAGAATTGGCTTTGTAATAGTAGTGGTCTGCGTTAAAAGTATTGTTGACTTGAATCAAAAGCTTGTTCAAATGCAATTCTTTTACGACTTTCTGCACCAAATCGCGGGATTTAAAGACTTCAATTTCGTTGTGAAGATTTGAATTTCCTTTGGATAGACCGAGGTCTGAAAAAATGTCTAAATCACTCCCTAAACTTCCTTTTTTATCGTCTTTCACCAAAACGGTTGAAGAACTGATGAAAGTTGAGGGCTGTACTTTGAGGTAGAAATAAGCGGTTCCACAAAATACAAAGGTGAACAATAAAATCCACTTCCAATGTTGGAGGTATTTCCCTATAATTTTTTGGATGTCGATGTTATCCTCTTGCTCTTCAAAAATCTGTTGCTGCATCTTAATTATTTAACGATTAAGGTTATAGTAGTAATGATGAGTGAGGTCAATGAAATAAATATCCCACCAGAAGAACGCCAGAATGTTCCTTGTGAACGCTTGGCCCTGTTCGGTTCGACATATACAACATCGTTTTGTTCTAAGTAGTAAACGGGTGAACCAAGTACTTCATCGGTAGTTAGGTCAATGCGGTATTGTTTTGTTCCTTCTTCGTCTTCGCGGATCACCAAGACGTTGTTTCTATTTCCTGTGATGTCCAAATCTCCAGAAAGTCCAATGGCTTCGAGTAAGGTAATGCGTTCGTTGGGAATGTTAAATGTCCCGGGTTTTTTCACATCGCCCAAAACTGTAATTTTGAAATTCTGTATTTGAATGTTCACTACTGGATTGCTCAAATAGTTTTTTAATTCATTTTCTAATAAAAGTGTTGCCTCTGCACGACTTAATCCGCCTAACTTCATACGGCCCAAAACGGGTAAATTCACCATTCCATCAGCGTCAACTAAGTATCCTACTTTTGCAGGATTTCCTTGTGAATATCCTTGATTCACAGACTGTGTTACGCCAACAACTGGATAGTTAAATGGAATAACGCTCTCCACATCATCTGCGGTAATGACTACAGAAAGGAAGTCATCGGTTTTTAAAGTCGGTGTAAAGTGTGCATTAGAGCTGGCCTCTGTATCTACTGAATCTGCAGTGTGTTCCGTCTGAAAATACACCATGCGCTTGTGTGTATTGCACGAGGAAAGTACCGTGAGGATCAGGAGGATAAATGTAAACTGACTTGCTTTAATCATACTTAACTTATTAGGGGATACAAATATATGATATTTTAATGGATAAATGGTATTGTCTTGTTTTGAAGTTTGTTGGTGGTAGGTTGTGGGCTTTATGCTGTTGGCTGTAGGCTTTATGCTTGTGTTAGCCTACGATTTATATTGTAATTTTTAGTACTTAGGTTTATCTTTCAAGTGGATGTTTGGATTATTGGCTGTGTATGGCTTTAGGCGGTAAGCTTTAAGCTTTAGGCTTTAAGCTGTAGGCGGTATGTTGTGTGAAAAGAGATTCAGTCAAAGGCCTGAGAGTTCCTCGTCGCCCCGAGTTCTCGGGACTCCATCGGAATGACAGGCTTCGTGGGGTTGGAGGGGGTAAAAATTTGCTGAAGCGGAGCTTCAGCAAATTTTTACCCTTGTTCTCGACGACCTGATTGTCATTCCGATCAGCGGTGAAAATCTATGATTTTCGCTGATGGAGGAATCTTGTTAGTTCTAATTTTTAACCTTTGACCTCCCAATTCTGATTGTCATTCCGAACAGCGGTGAAAATCTATGATTTTCGCTGGTGGAGGGATCCCTCAGGTTTTCGACTGAATTTCGTTCTTTTTTGCTTTGTGTTTTCTGCCGAGTTATTTACCTATAAATCTCCAACAGCTTTTTTATGATTCTTTCTGCAGTTTTTCCATCCCACATTGGAATTTCTTGGGTCTCTTTCCATTGTCCGCTAAAGAGTTTTTTCATTGCTGGTGCGATGGCTTCTGGATTGGTTCCAATTAATTCGTTGGTTCCTAAGTCTATTGTTTCTGGTCTTTCAGTATTGTCTCTCAAGGTCATGCAAGGAACGTTCATGATTGAAGCTTCTTCTGTAATTCCTCCTGAATCTGTTACAACCGCTTTTGCGCGTTCAACTAAATAATTGAATTCAAGGTAACCTTGAGGTTCAATCATGTGTAATCTTGGGTGACTTACACCAAGGTTTTTTAAAATCTTTGCTGTTCTTGGATGAACGGGAAAAACTAACGGTAATCCATTAGAGTGTGTAATAATTTCATCCAATAACTCTTTTAACTTATGTTCTTCATCGACATTCGCTGGTCGATGTAAAGTCATTACGATGAATTCTTTTTCAATTAATCCAATTTTATTCCAAATATCAGGTTTTTGAAACCGAGAACGATTTTTAAGAAGGGTATCGATCATTGTGTTCCCTACGAAAAAGATTTGCTCCTTTTTTACTCCACTTGCTCTTAAGTTTTCGTTTGCGATTTCAGAGGTCGTAAAGAAATAGTTGGTAATGGCATCTGTTACTAATCGATTTATTTCTTCGGGCATTGACCAGTCATTAGAGCGAATGCCGCCTTCCACGTGTGCTACTTTTGTATGTAATTTTTGCGCAGTAATCGAACAAGCCATTGTGGAAGTAACATCACCTACAACTAACACCAAATCTGTAGGGTTCTCGAGTAACTCTTTTTCAAAGCGCACCATGATGTTCGCTGTTTGTTCGGCTTGCGTGCCGCCTCCCGACTCCAAATTAGCATGAGGTTCAGGTATTTCCAACTGCTCGAAGAAATCTCCTGACATTTTTTTGTCGTAATGCTGTCCCGTATGGACTAATCGGTAATCAATCGCTTTTCCTTCGTTTTTTGCCTTTTGTATGGCGTGAATGATGGGTGCAATTTTCATGAAGTTGGGGCGCGCGCCGGCAATTAATGTGATTTTCATTTTTTTTTTTTTTAGGATGTAGGCTGTATGCTTTAGGCAGTAAGCTTTAGGCTTGTTTTAGCCTACGATTTATATTGTATTGTTTAATCTATTTTTGAAATAGTGCTCATCTCATTATAAGAAGTTGGATTGCGAAGCGTTTCCCCCTTTGGATGGCCTGTAGCGAACGACAGCTTCGGTAGGGCAGGGGGGAGGATTATTCCTAAATGTCTTTTTTAAGCAAGTAGCCTAAACCTATATGACTGCTTTGTTTTTAATAATAAGGTAATTACATGGTACGGCTTACTGCTTCTAGCTTTTTGCTTTCATCCGCCTGCCGCCTGCTGTCTAACGCTTAAAATCTCCCCAACTTCAACTTCACGAAAAACCTTACCAAATGAATTTGTCTTTTGATTCTACTCGGTTGTTTCACTAATCGGTAAGCCCATTCTAAATTGTTGTTGATCCACCACTTTGGCGCTCTATCTACATTTCCAGTAAAGACATCAAAACTTCCGCCTAAACCTTGATACAATGCTGAGTGTTTTTGCTGAATTTCTTCCATCAATAATTCTTGTTTTGGAGACCCCATGGCTACGAATATGATAGAAGGTTTTTTTTCTACGATGTCGGAAATTAAAGCCTGCTTTTCTTCCTCTGTTTTGATGTATCCGTTTCTGAAATTAGCTATTTTAATGTTAGGGTATTTCTCTTTAAGTTGTTGAACGGTTTGTTGAATGATTTCTTCCTTTCCACCTACCAAGTAAAACGTTTCGCTTTCATGAAATTGCGCAACAATGTCTAACCATAATTCGCATCCTGGAATTTTCACTACATTTTTCTCTCCTTTTTTCTCCAACGCCCAAACTGCACCAACACCATCGGGATAACCCAAATTGCGATTAATAATATCTCGTGATTCATTCGTAGCGTGAAGAATTTTCTCAGCATTGATGGCCACAAGAATGGATTTGTTCTCGAAAGCGTAATCGATTAATTCTTTGCGTGATTGTGGAGCGTATGTTTTAACTCCGTTGAGTTCTTTATAGTTCATTTTTTTAAGGCTCTA
The DNA here is from genome assembly GCF_947504225.1 of Brumimicrobium ulvae. Lineage (GTDB taxonomy): Bacteria > Bacteroidota > Bacteroidia > Flavobacteriales_D > Crocinitomicaceae > Brumimicrobium > Brumimicrobium ulvae. Next base: position 234,477 of record NZ_CANNGT010000001.1, read on the forward strand.
AGCATTAAGCTTTAGGCTATATGCTAGGTTAATTTAGGAATTAAGTTTGTCTTTTCACTTCCCCCTTTGGAGGGGGACAAGGGGGAGGATATTGTATTATCAAATTCGTTATCGATATTCATCTTTGTTCCAATAAATAATAACTCAGGGCATTAAACATAAACGCATTGCTCCATCGCATATACGATATCTTTGAACTCATTCCTTCTTTTAACTGATAATAGAAATAACCCTTTTTATCTTGCATGTTTTCTGTTACCCAATTGAATACTTTACCTGCTAATGCTTCATTTTCCTCAAACTTCTTGTTTACTGATAAATTCACGAACAACTGTCCTGGACAATGTATGTCAATTGGATAGGTTTTGTCATGATAATATTTTGGTGTCCCGTCTTCAAGGAAGAAGTTTTCCATATAATATTTAAATCCTTTTTCAATGCTTTCTTTAAATTGCGTATCCCCAGTTTTATCTTGATAGGTCTGAATGGCATCCAAATTATAACCTGTATGGAAAGAATCGATCCAAGATTGAACAGGCAACATTCCATACACCCACGAACCGTCTTCGTTTTGGGCCTCGACAGCTGCTTTTATGGCTAAACTTGCTGTGGTTTTATATTCTTCTTTGTTGTTGTAGGTATACAACTGACTCAATACTTTTGCACCCAACAAACTAGCGTTGAAAACGGTATTGTTTCCGTTGAATGGAGAGTAAGAAAACAAAAAACCAGATTTATATTCGGTGCGGTTTAAATCGTTCATTACAAAGTTGCCTGCTGAAAGTGCTGTGTCTAAATAATTTTGATGTTTAGTAATCTCATAAGCATTCAACAATGCGGTGACGCAGAAAGAGGTAGCCACCACCGTAGGTGTATGCGCCGGAAATAAAAACAATCTTCTGGCTTGCCAGTCAAAATTATAGCCCCAACATGCTCCAGAATAGTCTTTATTTTGCATTTCCAAAAGCAGTTCTGCTAATTCATTGATGCGCAATAGTATTTCTTCTTTGCTACCAAAGGTAGTGATGCCTTGTTCTGCTAATTTGTATAGATTACAATAGCCATTTAAAAACAGACCAATTCCTTTGGCATTGTGCTGCTTAGGAACCATCAATAATTTTCTGAAATTGATCGGACTCCGTTTAAATCCTTGAATCCATGCTAATCTTGCCAAATCCCAATGTTTAAATGGTAAAGCTTTGAATATTTTAGAATTCAAGCCGTCGTAAGGATCCCAACCTGCGAAGTTTTGGGATTCGCAGTAGGATTTGAGTGAGGTGAAGGAGGTATTGAGTTGTTTCATTTAATTCTCGATTTTTATGTCTCAGGTTCAATCACACCTTCCTTAATTAATACATTCTCTGTAAACAACAGGAAAGGTTGAATTTTATAATACATATCAATAATATCCGCTACTTGAATTTTGTCATTCCACTCAAAATTTGATACTTTGGAAGTGTTAAAAGGATATCTAAAATTAAAAGAACCTTTGTCTAAATCATGTAATATCTTCTTTAAAGATTCAAATTCTTTTTGATATTCTGCTATTTTGTTTCGTGTTTCTTGAGATACTTTTTTTTTCAAGAAAACCTTTAAATGTTTTTTAAATTGTTCGAAAAGGTATTCAACTGAATGTGCTTTTGAACCACTTAGTTTTATCTTTTCAACATCTGCATTAACACCTTCAAACCTTAATATATTGGCTTTAAGACCTAATTCTAAACTGTGACGGGTTAAAAATAATAATGGCAATGAAACTGTATCAATAGGGGTTCCTGACTCCACCAATCCTACCAACTTGTCAACAGCTTCTTTATATTGAACGTAATATCTCCAACAGTTTTGGTTCCAGCCGATATAGGATTCAAATTTATATCGTTTTTTCTTTTCTATAGGTTTTTGTCTCATGGCTACTTATCAGTTAAATAATCGGAAAAACCTTCTTTGTACTTTGGATTTGAAAATATATCATAATCTAAATCTCTTACATCACCAATAATTTTTGCTGGACTACCTGCTACAATTTTATATTTTGGGACGCTTTTATTTACCACAGAATTCGGTGCAATGACCACATTGTCCTCTATTATTACAGGTCCAATTATAACACTATTAACGCCTAACCAGACTTTGTCGCCAATTTTCGGAACATTTTTATAAGGAAACTTGCGACCAGTGGTTACTCGCATACCAATTATACAGTTTTCACCAATCACTGTTCCTTTAACTAATAAAGTCGATAGTCCTTGATAGGCAAATTTTGTTCCTTTCCCTATTATAATATTAGATGGAATTCTACTGTTAAATATTAGAAAAATTAAACCTTCGAATAATTTAGGTATAAAAGGAATTTTATTCATAAATAAAAAGTGTGCAACTCTGTATAAAAATATCATAATTCACTAGTTATTATTTGTTCAAGTCTTAAAGCGACTTTTGAAGCTATAAAGTTTCGCTTTGCATATTCGTGATTGTATTTTCCAATTTCCTTAATCTTTTCGGGATTTTCTAATAATTGTATTATTTTTTCTGCGTAAACTTTAGGATCTAAACTTTCAATCAAATAGCCCATTTTATCTTCTTCAAAAAAATCTACCAATCCACCCACAGGTCTAGAAATAATCGGCAAACCAAAGGCCATTGCTTCGAGCACTGAAGTAGGCATTCCCTCGCCGTGAGTTGTGGGTAAAATATAAATAGAAGAATGAACAAATTTATTCACTAAAGTATTTCCCTTTATTGAACCTAGAAATGATACATTTTTAATATTTTGTTTATGTGCATATTCTTTAGCTTTTTCAAGTGCAGTTCCATAACCAGCGATTTGGAGCTGTGCATCTGGAAATACTCTTAAAACTACTTTAAAAGCATTTAATGTAGTGAAAACACCCTTGTTTTTTTCAATCCGTGCTAAAAATAATAATGATTTATCGAAAGGTTTATTATCAATATTGAAACGATCTAATAATTCATCATTTATTTTTGTAGTAGACATATAAATAGGTGAAGATATGCCCCAGGAAAGTAATCGATTTTTAAATGAAGAAGCCAGAATAATAAATGTATCTGCTTTTTGAAATTGCTTTTGAAATTGTTTAGGGTTATCATCAATTTCCGCTGCTATAGCTTGGTTCCAACCATGAAAAAAGACCACTGTTTTGATTTTAAACCACTTTGAAATTTTTAAAAATAATGCATCTCTTTTTAGAGCTGTTTTGCCCAATGATGGATTCAGTAATACAACATCATAATTTCCAAATAAACAGAGAAAGAAGAACTTGATGTAATCAAATACTAAAATAATTGGTCCTGGGACTCCATTTCTACCACCTACAAAGTTGTATTTTACTTTTTGTGTCCAATATGGTTGGAGACCTATATAATGATTGGCAACACCGCCGTTATGTTTAGATAAATCAGGGGTGTTTATAAGGATTTTCATTTTGAATATGGAATTATTTGTTGATATGATACCAATAAAACTGATAATTAGAAAAGTCTAAATTTCCTTTTCCATAATCAGCAATTATTGACAATGGTGTGTAGCTTAATGCAATAAATAAGGTGATAATAAACATCACATACATTCTTGAAAGATGCCTGCGTAAATAAACCAATAAATAAGCTGTAATCGGAACAATAAAAATGGTTAAATATGTAATGGGACGAATAAATCCATGATTCATATTAGCGAAAACATTATAAAGTAAAAACCCAAATATTCCAATGTTGTAATATGGTAAAAAATTAGTGTTTTTAAATGTTGATTTTAGTTTTGGGGAATACCAAATAACCAGTAAGGGAGTTAGTATCATGCTTAATCTTCGTGGGCCGATATTTCTTATTTCTTCGTTATCTATAAGTAGCTCTATATTTTCTGAATACCAATCATATCCAAGATAGCCTAATAAATATGAAAATTGAGTTAGGTACTCTACCCAAAAACTCATGTTACCGAGTAAAAACGAAGCAATAACCAAGCCTATTGTTAAGGTTCTATGTTTAAAATAATCCTTTTGCGGAATAAAATAAAAAACCAATAAAACTATTGCTGAAGTGTGAAATAAACTTGCTAGAACAATTGTTCCGACATATTTCCATAATTGTCTTTTTTGAATAAATTGAATGGCAAATACAAACATTGTTGCTGCCAACATTTGTCTAATTCCATTCATCCAGCTCAAGAATTCTGGACCAAATAAAATTACTATACCTAGAAATGGATACAGATAACGTTGGTCTTTGAATGCTCTATAAATAAAGAATAGTTGTAAAAAGGCGAGGAATCCAAAATAGATTGAAAAGTGAACATTATTCCTAGCCATTAGTTGAGTAATGTATTCAAACCCTATTTCCTTGTCAAAGATTCCTTCACCACCGAATTGGTAGTTGAGATAATTTGCTAAATAATGTTGATGATCAACCCCAACATTCCAACGTACTCCTGCCACGAATGCAAATACCAGTAAAGCCAAAGCAACTTCCCATGTCCAAAATGGTGTTTTTTTATTCAGAAGCAAATTGTTTTTCTGGCGTACATGCGCTAGGTATCCCAAAGAATAAAGGATAAGTCCAAGTGTTATGTAAACAAAAAAACTTTGAAGCATCTAATTAATAGATTTATATTCTGTTTCATGATTACCTGGAAAGAAACAAAGAAAGCCAAACCAAAAAGATAAGTCTGTCAGAATCTGATAGGGTATTCGTTCAAAAAAATACAAGGCTTTACTTTTTTTTGATTTAGCTTTTAAAGTCTGATAAAATGCACGCATACTCAATAGAAACAGATATGAAGTTATAAGGATAAGAAATAATCTCATATCAATAAGTAAGGCGATTAATGAGCAAAACAATAATAAAGCTGTATAATCAGATCGGACTACTCTTTGTAAGACAGTAATGTTAAAAAAATGGTCTCTAAAAAGTAAACCTGGATAAAGACTATTTCCTTGCCATAGAGTTTTCCACATTCTTTTTTCATTACGATAATCTATAGTATGATGTTTTGCAGCTAAACAAGGAAGTCTTAATATTTTAATTCCTTTTTTCTTCAATCGAATAGTCAAGTCTAAATCTTGACTTCTTCTATATTTGTTTCGCATTCCACCAATATCCGCCCAGGCACTCTTATTAATTAAACATAGCCCCCCATTGTGATTTAATTCTTGTATGTCCTTTGGAATTTTGTTTTTATATGTTCTGGGTTCTGAACTAATGAATTCATTTTCTTTAGTATAGAAATAATCATCCAAATGTCCTGTTATGTATTCATTTTTTAATTCACCATCTTCATTTAAAGCGTGTCTTAAAAAATAGGGGTGTATTTCCATATCAGCATCAACAAAAAACAATATCTCTCCTTTGGCTTCTTTCGCACCAATATTCCTTGCAATTGCAGAGTTTGTAACTCCAGTAATTTCAAATATGCGAGTTAAGGGAAATGATTTGGCGATTTCAATGCTGTTATCTGTAGATTTAGAATCTACATAGATAACTTCAAAGTCTATTTCTTTATATAAATCAATGAGATTGTATGCACTTTGAAGAGTTCTTTTTAAATGGAAGCCTTCGTTCTTACCTACTAGGATGATGGATACAATCATTATTATTTTATTTGATTTAATTGGTTGTATAATTTATTTTGAAAGGACTCTTTGTTTTCTTTTTTATAGAATGTAATAAGGTTTTCATAATTTATCTTAGCTAATTCTAAATCTGGTTGTATAGCATTGTTTTTAAGGTCTGTTTCAAACTCTTCCATTGAAAAGACCTTAAATCCTTCTTTTTTCAACCAATCATAATAAACATTTTTAGAATTTAAATAAACTTTAATTCCATAATTAAAAGCCATAAAAATATTTCCAACACCAAGTTGTCTGTATGAGTTTAAAACTAATGCAGTTGGCTTTTTATAAAAATTCTGAAATTCATTTTTAGTTAAAAAGTCTTCAATTAAAATAATGTTTGTTTTTTCATTAACAGTATTTCTAACTGCTCTTGCATAATTGTTATCTAATCCATAATTAAACAACATCATAAATTTACAATTAGATTTTTCGGATGTCCTTTCAATAATGTCAATTAGATCTAAATGATTATTGTAAAAACTTCTATTATTTCCCAAAATAACCAAAGGAGAAGTTTTACATCTTTCATTAATTAATGTTATAATATTTACAGGTTTAAATTCTTCCTTTATAGGGAAGTTAAGGTAAGGAGGCAAAATAGGCCATAATTGTTTTAAAAACGTATATTCCTCTTCATTTAAAACATACATATAATTTATTCGCTTAATGGCATCATTGAACAACTTTACTGGCGTTTTTTTATATCTAAGTAAGCCATTGATGTTTGAAATTGCTTTTCTAGCGAATACTTTAAATTTATTTTTCTGACTTTGTTTTTCATAAATGTAGGATTGCTCACTTAGAAACATCTTTTTCATTTTTCCATAAAGTTCATACCCAAAGAATCTCCAAATAATTACCGTTTTTAACGGTAATTGTGTTATTATTCTGCACTTTATTATGTTTAAGTCATAAATAATTACAATATCAGCTTGTTTACATAAACCAACTATTTTAGCGCGATCATTATGATTGTCTCTAAATAGCTTAATCTTTTCATTTTCATCTCCAGGATAGTTCCCTTTAAGCTGTATAATTACATTCATATTGTCGAAAAGATCTCCTTCAAATAAATCACTGTTAAAAATAAATTTATAATCTGTATGAATATGTATTATTTTTAATTTTTTCATCTATAATTATTTGTTCTTTATAACTTTAGCTGGAATACCAACAGCAACACAATTATCGGGTAAATCTTTAGAAACAACTGCACCGGCACCAACCACAACGTTTTTGCCTATATTAATTTTAGGTAAAATTATGGCACCTGTTCCAATAAAAGTATTTGCGCCTAACTTGCAGTTTCCTGAAATAGAAACATTAGGACATATTTCTGAGAACTCACCGATTTCAACATCGTGGCCAATTGAAGTAAGCTGGTTAACAATAGTTCCTTTTCTGATTGTCACGTCATTTGTAATCACTACTTTTTGCATAATATTACAGCCTTCTTCTATATTGACATTGTAGCTTCCAATCTGTGCAGTTGTGCTTATCATAGACGTGAAAACACCTCCTAAATCAATGAATTTTTGATGTAGCATTCTTCTGTGTTTTGGATTGCCAACACCTATTGTAAAGGACTTACCGTTATTTTTAAAATGAGTTAGAACTTCTTCTTTATTTTTTAAAATACTGAATTCACTAAATAGTTTATCTGGGATATCCATATTGACATCATCAAAAAATACGAGGTTATTTGTACAGTCGTTTTGTACACAGACTTCTAATACTTCCTTTGCAAATCCTTTGGCTCCAATTATTAACATCACTAATTATTTTGTACTCTTAATAAATACCTACAAATCAATTCAACCTCTTCCAACGTCAAGTCATAGTATAAAGGTAAGCACAATACTTTTTTAGCTACTTCATCTGTAAACGGCATTTCCGTATACTCCAAATAAGGTAGTACACTTGATAATGATGGATAAAAATAGCGTCTAGTAAAAATTTCAAAACGTTCTAAGTAGTTTTTAGCTTTCAGCATAAGCGCTTCACTTTCAAAAACCAAAGGATAATAAGCATAGTTTAAGTTGGCTTTAGGGTGTAAAACCGGTTTAACGGCATTTAAGTTTTTCAAGCCTTTGTCGTAGGCCTCTGTCAATGTTTTTCGTTTTTCATGAATAGAATGGATGTACGGCAAGTTTGCCAATCCCATTGCAGCATGAAACTCAGAGTTTTTCCCATTGATGCCTAATTCAGCAAACGCTTCCGGTCCATCAAAACCAAAGTTCCTAATGTACGCCACTTTCTTGAGCAATTCTGGATCTTTTGTGATGACTAATCCACCTTCTGTTGAGTGATATAGTTTTGTGGCATGCAAACTACAAATGCTAATATCACCATATTCAAAAATAGATTTGCCATTCACCTGAACACCAAAAGCATGTGCACCATCATAAATTACTTTTAGCCCATGTTTTTTTGCAATCTTTTCAATTGCCAATACATCACAAGGATTTCCGTAGACATGCGTTGCGAGTATTGCAGTCGTTTTATCTGTAATCGCCGCTTCTATTTTTGCTGGGTCAATATTTAGAGAGTCTTTGTCTATATCGACAAATACAGGTTTACACCCTTCCCAAACGATACTGCTTGTTGTTGCAATAAATGAAAATGGAGTGGTAATGATTTCATCTTTTAATCCCAAGGCTTTTATAGCCATTTGTAAAGCAATCGTTCCATTGGTGACAAACAAGAGGTGTTGAACATTTAAATGCTGTTTTAATTTCATTTCTAACTCACTGGCCAATGGTCCCATATTGGTTAGCCATTGTCTTTGCCAAATACCTTTAAGGTACTTTTCATATTCTTCTTGAGGAGGAAGAAAAGGTTTTGTTATTGGAATCATTTTTTTAGGCCTTTTATTAGTTCCAAACCAAACTGCATTGATTTGGTTTTAAATAAGTAATTTATAAATAAATATAATGGCGCACCTAGCAGTACAGGAATTATTATTTGAATGTACAAGGAATATTCATTAAAAAGAATGACGCTGTAGTACATTGAAAATGAAACAATGGAAGCGATAATAAGAATAGGCACCATATCTAACAATTGTCTTGTTGTTTTGTAATCAATTAACTTTTGGCTATAATGTGTATTAATGAGTAAAGAAACAAAAGACACAGCTACGGTACTCCAAACAAGTCCTATAATTCCAAAAGGGAAAGAAATTACTATACCGAGTACGATAATGAGTTTCTTATATACTTCAAGTTTTAAGAATAAGTTGCTTTTCCCATATACTTTAAGAATATTTAGATTAAAAGAGTGCACAGGATAAAAAATACTAGCCAAGCAAATTATTTGAAAATAAGGCACAGCATCCATCCACTGATCTCCGAGTATGAGTTGAAATAAAGGCGTAGCGATTGCAGCTAAACCAAACATTAGAGGAGTTGAAATAAAAAAAGAAAATTGAATAAGCTGTTTATAGACTTTAGCGATTCTTTCTTTTTCATCTTGAATTTTAGAAAGTAAGGGATAAGTAACTTTGCTAATAATACCAGTTAATATGGTAACTGGGTAATCGTTTAATTTTTTGGCCCTTTCAAAATAACCAAGGGATTGTACCGAGTAAAACTTTCCAATTACAACGTTATAAATATTATTAAAGACAGAATTTAAAATCCCTGATAGCATTAATTTGTAGCCAAACCCATAATGGTATTTCATTTTTTCTTTAGAAAAATACAAAGTGGGTTTCCAAGTTGAAAACAGCCACAAAAGAATAGAAAAAGTGATTTTATTAGATAAATGCATCCAAACCAAACTCCAAACTCCAAAGCCATTTATACTTAAAGTTATTCCAACAATTACACCCACAATAGTACTAGGAACATTGATGTATGTAATCTTTTTAAACTGCATATTACGATTCAGTTGAGCTAATTGAATAGCGGAAAATGCTGTTATTATGAAACTTAAACAATAAATTCTTATAATTTCAACTAAAATATTTTGTTCGAAGAACATCGCTATGTATGGAGCAGCGATGAAAAGCACGAGATAAACGAAAATACTGATTCCTAAATTAAGGTAGAAAACAGTTGAATAATCTTTATTGTCTGCCTCTTTTGTACGAATAATAGATTGAGATAATCCGCTATCAACAAGGGTGTTACCTATAGCGAAAAAAACTGCAACCATTCCTATTAATCCATAATCAGTAGGGCCTAAAATCCTAGCAATAAATAATGTGGCGATAAACGATATTCCCGTTATTAGAAAAGTATCTAAGAAGGTCCAAATAACACCAGAAAAGGTCTGTTTTTTTAACGACATTTACCTTGCAGTAATCTTTTTTAAGTAATCAAAGTATCCTCCTTTGAGGTTTTCAACTTCTTTCGCTACAACTTCTTTATTAATCCAATTGTAATTAACAGCAATCTCCTCCAAACAAGCAATTTTCAATCCAGTACGTTTTTCAATTGCCTTTACAAATTCTGTAGCTTCAGTTAGTGCTTCGTGCGTTCCCGTATCCAACCAGGCAAAACCTCTGCTTAACACTTGGAGTTTTAGGTTTTTATCTTCTAAATATTTTTGATTTACTGTGGTAATTTCCAATTCTCCACGATCAGAAGGTTTAACGCTTTTTGCAATTTCAATCACTGAGTTAGGGTAGAAGTAGAGACCGACAACCGCGTAATTTGATTTCGGTTCCTTAGGTTTTTCTTCAATGCTGATCACATTTTTATTTTCATCAAATTCAGCTACGCCATAACGTTCTGGGTCATTCACATAATTTCCAAATACAATGGCTTTCCCTTCTTTTTTTACGGTGTTTACAGCATCAAATAGTATTTTTTGAAGTCCAGCACCATAGAAAATGTTATCTCCAAGGACCAAACACACATCGTCGTCTCCAATGAACTCTTCTCCCAAAATAAACGCTTGTGCTAAACCATCAGGACTTGGTTGTTCTTTGTATTCTAATTTTATTCCAAACTGTGAACCATCACCTAATAACTTTTTAAAATTCGGTAAATCATGTGGAGTAGAAATAATTAAAACCTCACGAATTCCTGCCAACATTAACACAGACAATGGGTAATAAATCATTGGTTTATCGTAAATCGGTAGTAATTGCTTGCTCACTGCTAAAGTTAGTGGGTGGAGACGTGTTCCGGAGCCTCCGGCTAGAATGATTCCTTTCATGTTTTTATGCTTTTGGCGTTAGGCAGTTAGCTATAAGCTTGTTTTGCCTTCGGTTTTATATTTAAGTTTGATTGTTCGTTTATTATTTAAAATAAGTAAATGTTATTCTACAAGGTAGATTTGCCTACAACCTTCTCTTTACAATTATTCAAGAAATTTAACTGTCCATTCGTAGAGCTATCAAATGCATCACCATTATATTCACCTTGAAGCGCTTCCAATTTACTCGTCGAAAGTTCTTTTCCTAATTCTACTCCCCATTGGTCAAAACTAAAAATATTCCAAATAACACCTTGAACAAATATTTTATGTTCATAAAAAGCAAGTAAACTACCAAGGCTGTATGGAGTTAATTTCTTGAGCAATATTGTATTGGATGGTCTATTTCCTTCAAAAGCTTTATAATTTTTATTTTCTTCGGTCGTATTCGCTAAACCATCAACTTCTTTTATTGTCCGCCCTTTTAACAAAGCTTCTGTTTGAGCAATGGCATTACAAATTAATTTATTTTGATGATCATCCAATGTTGAATGAGTACCAATTGGTATAATAAAATCACAAGGAATAAACTGTGTCCCTTGATGTAATAATTGATGATAAGAATGTTGTCCATTTGTTCCAACTTCTCCCCAAATGGCAACACCAGTTTTGTAATTTACTGGAAGTCCGTTTCTGTCAATGTTTTTTCCATTACTTTCCATTGCTGCTTGTTGTAAGTAAGCTTTGAATTTAGAAAGGTGGTGAGAGTAGGGAAGTACAGCTTCACTTTGTGCATTAAAGAAGTTTATATACCAAATACTCAACAATGCCATAATAATAGGAACGTTTTTATTGAAGTCTTCATTAACAAAATGTTGATCTGCAGTGTTTGCTCCTTGTAAAAGTTGTTCGTAATTATCATAACCAATTGTTAGAGCTATGGAAATCCCCATCGATCCCCAGAGACTAAATCTTCCACAAACCCAATCCCATATTTTGTATATGTTTCCATTTGGAATTCCGAATTCATTGGCTGCTAGCTTGTTTCCGGTTATTGCAATAAAATGATTTTGAATAAAATCTTCATTTTTACATTCCTCAAGGAACATCTCTTTTATCGTATTGGCATTGGTAAAAGTTTCTTGGGTTGTAAAAGTTTTTGACGCTATTATAAAGAGCGTTTCATCAAAATTAATTTCAGAAACTACTTCTAAAAGATTGGCACTATCAACATTACTGATGAAAAATGATTTAATTCCATCTAACCAATAAGGTTTTAAAGCCTCATTTACCATAGCAGGTCCTAAATCACTTCCCCCTACACCAATATTAACTATGTATTTAATGTTTTTGCCTGTGTAACCTTTCCATTTACCAGAATGAATCTCATTACAAAGCTTTTCAATCCTTCTCCTCTCTTCTTGAACTAATGGAGTAATGTTTTCATCATCAACTAAAATCTCCTCATCTGAAAAATTTCGTAAAGCGGTATGTAAAACGGCTCTATCTTCTGTTTCATTGATTTTCTCACCAGTAAACATCGCTTGAATAGCCGCAGAGAGCTGACATTCATTTGCTAAATCAACTAATAATTCAATAGTTTTATCGTTTGCAATATTCTTAGAATAATCGAATAAAATCTCTTCGAACTCAATAGAGAACTTGTCAAATCGATTCACATCATTGTCAAAAAGCTCATTCATATTCATCGAATGATGCGTCAGATAATACGCTTTTAGCTTTTTCCAAGCTTTGGTTTGTGTGGGGTTAATTTTTGGGAACACTTTTTTGTTGAATTGTTAACTTTTTAAGTCGTGAAGTTGGTTGTTTTGTACTATCAGAGACAGTCTTCAATTATGCAACTGATGATTTGCAAAAATGGACTAAATCTTTTTCTACAATCTGCTCAGGGTTGTAATCATTAATTTCATCAAAATGAAACACCCCTAAACTATTGTATAATCCATTTGAATTTTCACTTTCAATGGTCTCTAATCGTTGTATTTCAGCTATACTGCTATTGTTCACAATTATACTTATTCCGCTTTTTAAATGAGGTTCACTCAGTTTATGAATAACTATTCCATCCTTACAAAAAGTTAATTGACTTGTAATTAGTGGTTGTGGAATAGGGGAGTTACTACTAGCATTGTATTGATTCACTTTTTCCTTTAGCAATTTATGATACTGTTCTTCTAAAGCGATCCATTGATTTTTAGGTTGTGTATTCATTTGATTTGGTTTTATTGGTTATTCGGTTATTCAACAATTCAATTATTCAACTATTCAGTTTTCGGCTGTTCTCGACACTTCGGCTTCGCTCAGTGCTGGCAAGCTCGAACTTGAAACAAATTGATAATTCGGTTTTGCTCAGCAGAACTATCGAAGGGCCGGGTGGTTATTTAACTCATTAAAAACTCGCGTAAGCTTTCATTTTGGATACCTTCTACCGTATTTCCTGAAAAGCTTTCTAATGTAATCACTTTTTTAGGATAGTTGTCTTTTATTTGTTTGAGGTTGCCAAATTCACGTGCTAAAGTAGCCTCATCGTTTAAACTAAGTGCCACTTGCAGGTATAGCTTTTCACCATCTTTTTCAGCAACAAAATCAATTTCTTTCTTTCCTAAGGTGCCAACTAGCACTTTGTATCCTTTAAAAACGAGGTGATTGTACACCACATTCTCCATGATCTTTCCACGGTCTTCTAATCGGTATCCCCAAAGACCATTTCTAATTCCTAAATTTTCGAAATAATATTTTTCACCAATTTCAAAGAGTCGTTTTCCTACCAGATCGTAACGCCCGACCTTATGTACTAAAAATGCATTGACAAGGTGTTGAATATAGTTTTGAACTTGGTTAGGCGCCATTTTTATTTGTTGAGATTTTAAAAAGTCACTAATCTTTTTAGCAGAAAATAAACTTCCAGTATGTGCCGCTAAAAACAGTACCAATTGTTCTAGAAAATTCACATTTCGGATTGCGTATCTATTGATGATATCCCTATAGACAATACTTTGGTAGATATTTTTCAAATATTCAAAAACAATTTCATCCTTTAACTCTAAATGAATCAAGTACGGAAGACCTCCATATTTCAAATATTTGTATAAACTCGCTTCACTTTCTGTAAGCTCATGAAAGGCTAAAAACTCAGGGTAAGAGAGGCTAAATATCTCTACAGCAATGTATCTCCCACTTAAATGCCCTGCAATATCTCCTGATAATAAATTTGCATTGCTCCCTGTACAATATATATCTAAATTTTCTTGAAGTAAAAGCGAGCGAAGTGCATCTCCAAAGTTTTCTATATCCTGAATTTCATCAATAAACACATAGGTTTTTCTAGATTCAGCAGCTTTTTCTAGCACATATTCATTTAAATCTGAAGCTGTCTTTAAAAAAGAAAAGGCTAAATCTTCTTTGTTAATGTAAAGAATTTCAGCTTTCTGATCTTGCTCTACAACCAACTGAATAATTTGATAAAGCAAATAACTTTTACCCACGCGCCGTTGCCCAGTTAAGACTTTTATTATCGGTTTCCCAATAAATGGTTTAATCTTATCTAAATACGCTGGGCGTTTGCGAATATTGTTCGGTATACTTCTGTCATTTATTTTCACTGTGATTTTAGTTTTGTGTAAATATAATGAAAGTTATAAGTATAGTTATAGTTTTTTGGTGTTTAGTCGATAGTCTGTGGTCATGAATCTATGGTCTTGAGTCTATTTTCGGTTGTTCAGTATTCGATTATTCGGTTATTCTCGACACTTCGGCTTCGCTCAGTGCTGGCAAGCTCGAACTTAAACAAATTGATTTATGACTCTCTGTTCTCGACACTTTGACTAAGCTGAGCAGAACTATCGAAGGATCTTTTTTTATTCTCTAAGATTTTTCCAATACCAATCCACTGCTTCTTTAATGCCTTCTTTAATTTTATGACTCGGTTTATACCCCAATAATTCCACTGCTTTCTCAATACTCGCCAAAGAATGCGGAATATCTCCTTTTCTATTTGGTCCATGTTTAATCTTAACTTTAGAAATCTCTCCATCAAATTTAGCCAAATGTTTTTTCAACAATTCAGTTAATTGAATTAGGGTAGTGCGGTCTCCCACAGCGGTATTATAAACTTGATTTAACGATTCTTTATTATCTGTGGTCATTGCCAGCAGATTCATTTGCAGAACGTTGTCAATATAGGTGAAGTCACGAGAAAAAGTTCCATCACCGTTAATAATTGGACTTTCATGCTCCATGAATTGCTTTACGAATAAAGGAATTACTGCTGCATACGCTCCATTAGGATCTTGGCGTCTTCCGAATACATTAAAGTATCTCAAACCGATACAATTCATATTGTAAGTCTTACCAAACACATCAGCGTAAAGTTCATTCACATATTTCGTAATAGCATACGGCGACAAAGGTTTACCGATGATATGTTCTACCTTCGGTAGGTTTTCGGAATCCCCATAAGTCGAACTACTTGCCGCATAGACAAAACGCTTCACACCTTCGTCACGCGCAGCCGTAAGCATATTTAAAAATCCCCCCACATTCACATCGTTTGTGGTAATTGGATCATTGATCGAACGCGGAACAGAACCTAATGCTGCTTGATGGAGGACATAGTCTTGATCTTTACAGGCTTTAAGGCAAGTGTCAAAATCACGGATATCTCCTTCCATTAAAGTAAAGTTTGAATCTTCAAGGAAAGGCGTGATGTTGTGTTGGTGTCCCGTCGCGAAATTGTCGAGGCAGGTTACTTTGGCGTTTAGTTTAAGTAAGATTTCACAAAGGTTACTACCAATAAATCCGGCTCCTCCTGTTATTAGGATGTTTTTATCTTTTAGTTGTTTAAATTGTTCTGTGTTCATCTTTCTTTATCCTCTTTATAATGATTGCTGTATGGAATTGTTTCTTCCTCTGAACATCCTCCCCCTTGTCCCCCTCCAAAGGGGGAAGTAGAAACACCTTCGTTATATGGTTTAATGTTAGAGAAAAGAATTTAATTTTTTCAATTCTGTTTCTCTTTCTCTTTTCCTCTCCCTGCGCTTTAGCGCAATCTCTCCCTCTCCCTAAATCGGAGGCTGAGCGTAGCCGAAGCCCCGATTTTCCTACGGCTTCGCCATTATCAGTCCCATTAATTTCTCAATGAGTTGATTAAAATAGCATTCAAAATTCACAAAACCAATCGTAAACAATCAGTTTCAAAAATAAGTAAAACCGTCCTTTTTCACGTTAAATCAACCAACGGCCTGTTGCTAACAGCTTTCAGCCTGCAGCTTGCCTACTGCATATAGCTGTTAGCCTACTGCTTTCAGCATATAGCCTTCAACCTACAACCGTATTTTCACAACATAACCCAAGTTCTTGAGTACCACCCAGCATTGATTTCCAGAGACGCGTTTTACAATTCCTTTTTTCACGCCAGAACCCAAATTTTCCAATTCGATTTCGGCACCTTCTTCCAATTTACTTACTTCAAGTATATTGGCTTGATTGTTTTTCATCTCTTTGAGTGCGTCAACTTCTTCTTGACTCACTTCAGCAGGTTGACCCAACCAAAATAAATAACGTAAAGCACCAGGTACTTGAAAGACCATTGATCTTTCACGATCCTGTAAATTTACCAAAACCATAGATGGGAGCAGTGGAACTTCGACTTTTTTTACACGGTCACTCCATTGGCGTCGCTCAATTCGAGTCGGACAGCAAACGTTAATTCCCATGTTCGCCAAGCGGTCTGCCACTTTCTTTTCTGATTTAGGTTTAGTTATCAGTACATACCAAGGCATTACTTACATATTTTAAGAATGCGAATTTAGGTAATTTTTGTTGAATAAAGTAATAGGGGGTGGGTTATTTCTTTTTTCCCTCGCCACTGATATGATTTGTCATGCTGAATGAGCGAAGGAGGTGAAGGGATCTAGCGCTTCAGCGCTCTTCATTCTCACTCTGATTCTCACTCTTACACCTTGCTTCGAACTACAGTTTTGTGTTTTAAGAATTGTGTTTTCTTTTCAACAATCCTCTCCCTCGTTCCCTCTCCAAAGAGGGAGGTGAGATAGCTCTTCGTTTTTAGGTTTAATGAGTCTAAAAAATGTTTTCAATTTTTAAAAACGATGTTTCGAAGCGCTTCCCCCTTCGGAGGGGGATAAGGGGGAGGATGTTTCCCTCTGACTATGGTATTGTTTTTTCTATTTGTTCTTTTCTTTTTCTTTCTATTACGAACACACCTTGTCATCCAGAATGAGCGAAAGGAGCATGGGGTCTAGCGCTTCAGGTTCTTCATTCTCATTCTGTTTTTCATTCTCACTCCTTGCTTCGACCTTCAGTTTTGTGTTTTAAGAATTATGTTTTCTGTTCAACTATCCTCTCCCTCGTTCCCTCTCCAAAGAGGGAGGTGAGATAGCTCTTCGTTTTTAGGTTTAAAGAATTAAAAAATGTTTTCAATTTTTAAAAACGATGTTTCGAAGCGCTTCCCCCTTCGGAGGGGGATAAGGGGGAGGATGTTTCCTTCTGACTATGGTATTGTTTTTTCTATTTGTTCTTTTCTTTTTCTTTCTATTACGAACACACCTTGTCATCCAGAATGAGCGAAAGGAGCATGGGGTCTAGCGCTTCAGGTTCTTCATTCTCATTCTGTTTTTCATTCTCACTCCTTGCTTCGACCTTCAGTTTTGTGTTTTAAGAATTGTGTTTTCTTTTCAACAATCCTCTCCCTCGTTCCCTCTCCAAAGAGGGAGGTGAGATAGCTCTTCGTTTTTTAGGTTTAAAGAATTTAAAAAATGTTTTCAATTTTCAAAAACGATTTTTCGAAGCGCTTCCCCCTTCGGAGGGGGATAAGGGGGAGGATGTTTCCCTCTGACTATGGTATTATTTTTTCTATTTGTTTTTTTCTTTCTATTACGAACACACCTTGTCATCCAGAATGAGCGAAAGGAGCATGGGGTCTAGCGCTTCAGGTTCTTCATTCTCATTCTGTTTCTCATTCTCACTCCTTGCTTCGAACTACAGTTTTGTGTTTTAAGAATTGTGTTTTCTTTTCAACAATCCTCTCCCTCGTTCCCTCTCCAAAGAGGGAGGTGAGATAGCTCTTCGTTTTTTAGGTTTAAAGAATTAAAAAATGTTTTCAATTTTTAAAAACGATGTTTCGAAGCGCTTCCCCCTTCGGAGGGGGATAAGGGGGAGGATGTTTCCTTCTGACTATGGTATTGTTTTTTCTATTTGTTCTTTTCTTTTTTCCCTCTACTACCAACACACCTTGTCATCCCGAGCGAGTGAAAGGAGCGAGGGATCCCGCGCTTCAGCGCCCTCTTGCTCTTCACTCTTCCTCTCCCTGCGCTTCAGCGCCCTCTTGCTCACTACTGCCTAGTGTTACCCCCTCAATTTCAAAGGAATGTGCTAAAATTTTTGATGGGGAGCAGATGATGCGTTATTTTAGTAGTAAAAACACGGTTTATTATGAAAAAGTCCACCCTACTATTGATTTTTGCGTCCTTACTTTTTGTGATTCCGGGCTTACGGGCTCAAACTTATGCCGATTCATTGCTTGGCTTTGATGAGGAGGAGGAAATAGCGCATATTCTATCCCATGATGTGGATGCAACAGAATTGGATTCTTACCTAGAGGCGGCCCGCAGGAAATTTATTGATAAGAAATACGAATTGGGCTTCTATGCTTCACCAGGTCCAATTCTGGGTCAGCGTGCAGGTACTTTTGATTGTGCTTCGGGGAATTGGGACTTTGAGGATGGGACTTTATCAGGTTGGAATGCGACTGGCGCGGTGACTGTTGTGAATAATGGCATTGATCCTTATGGCACTTATCCGTGGGTGTATCCTGGGGGAGGAAATAATTCTGCGAAAATTAGTAGTGATAGAAATTGTTGTAAAGATGGGCGACTCGACCGCGTGATAAATGTTCCTCCAACAGGAACGACTTTGTTTAACTTTCACTTTGCGATGAGTATTTTTAACTTTCCGCATGTTGCAAGTCAAGCCGCTAAATTGTGGGTTGAATTTTATGACCAAAACGGGGTGAAATTGGGTTGTCCACAATACGAATGTTTTTATTCTAGTGACTTAGGAGCTGTAGGTGTTTCCACTTTTGTTCAAACGCCAAATCCTGCTTCGTTTTATAATCCTCAGGCAGACGGTGATAGTCCAGGGAGTCATCCGGTAACCTATTCTGATTGGAATACTGTTTCTATGGATTTAAGTGGTTATGCCGGTCAATCCATTACTGCAGTATTTCGTGTGGAGTGGTGTGGTCCTGGACCAGATTGGGCATACGTTTTGATCGATGTTGATTGTCCCTTAAATTCTGAAATGGCTGAAGAATCTTGTTTAGATCCGGTGACGGCAACAGATGAATTGTGTGGACCTGCGAATATGTCTTCCTACACTTGGAAGGATAGTAATGGAAGTGTGTTGAGTACTTCCCATTGTTTTACGGCACCACAAGCAGATTTGTATACTTTGGAATGTTTACCTCAAAATATTGAATGTACTGCCGCATCTTTAATTACCATGGAATACCGTGTGAATCCCCTGCCTGTTCCTGTTGTAGATGCAGAGAATGGTTGTATCGATGAATTGGTTTCCATTGGCGAAGTGGGAACACATCAAAATCCGATAGTCTCATGGGATTGGTTGGTGGATGGAACGGTTGCTGAGACGGCTCCAAATTTCACAATCTCCTTTCCAGATGAAGGTTTGTATGATTATGATTTAACTGTGGTCGACGATAAAGGATGTTCACAATCGATTTCTGGAGATTTATTGGTATATAAAAATCCAATTGCAGATTTTACTTTTTCAAACGTATGTGATGAAGAGACTTTGATGGCCAGTTCAACAGCAGATGGTCAAGGATATCAAATTTCGGATTATTCATGGGATTATACGAATGACGGAACCGATGATGCAACAGGAGCACAGTTGGGTTATGAATATCCAAGTGATGGTCAATATGATTTGCGTCACACTGTAATCAATGAACATGGTTGTTCTGATGAAATCATTCAACAAGTTACGATTAATGCACTGCCTGTGGCAGATTTTACGGTAGATCCAATTTGCTATTCAGAAAATAATGTCTTTGCGAATGCTTCTTCGGTAGTTCCTGTAACTGACGATGCCATTGTCAATTACGATTGGGCATTTGGTGATGGAGCAACAGCCAATACAGAAAACACGAGTCACATTTATCCTTCCGAAGGAATTTACCCTACGGAATTGCTTGTTACGACCAACAAAGGTTGTCAGGACAGTATAACCATTGATGCAGTTGTTTATCCATTGCCAGTGGCACAATTTTCAGCAACAGATGTTTGTTTGGAATTTGAAACAGAATTTACAGATTTATCTACAGTGAGTAATAATTACACCAATAATTCTGTAGTGCTGTGGGATTGGGATTTTAATGATGGAAATAGCAGTAATGTCCAACATCCTGGTCACTTTTATCAGAACGATGGAACTTATCAAGTTGGATTGTCGGTAGAATCGAATAATGGATGTCAACACGACACTACCATTGCAGTTGTGGTACATCCAAAACCAGTTGCCGATTTTAGTGGATTCGATCTTTATGGATGTTCTCCAATTTGTCCATCAATTAATTCAATTTCGACGATTAATGCACCATCGGAAATTTGGAATTACTATTGGACCTTAAGTGATGGAACTACTTATGCGAATGATATGTCATTTTCAGATTGTTTTGAGAATTTAGGGAGTCAAACCGATTTTTACGGAGTAGAATTAATAGTAGAAAGCAACGAAGGATGTTTAGACACCTTAAATAAGGAAGATTATATCGAAGTCTTCCATAATCCGATAGCAGATTTTTATTTCTCTCCCGAAGAGCCGAATGTAATGGACCCGGAGGTTGACTTTACGAATACCTCATTGTACGCAGATTTTTACCAGTGGACCATAGAATATTACGGGCAATCGAGTGACATCAATCCAACGGTTGAATTTCCATATGAGCCAGATTCATACACCACCCAGTTGATTGCATACACAGACGAAGGGTGTACAGATACTACGGTGCAAATCGTGACAGTATTGGACAAGATTATTTTTTACGTTCCCAACACCTTTACACCCGATGGAGATAAATTCAACGAAACCTTCCAACCAGTTTTCACTCACGGTTATGATCCTCAGAGTTTTACCCTGTACATATTCAACCGATGGGGGGAGACCGTTTTCGAATCCCACGACACGACAGTGGGTTGGCCAGGAACCTACGGATTAAACAGCCAAAAACTCGTCAAAGAAGGAACCTATGTTTGGAAAATTGAATTCAAAGAAACAATGTCAGACAAACGCCATGTGCATACTGGACATGTGAATGTTTTGAGGTAGGACCGCGCTTCAGCGCACTTCATTTTCATTCTGTTTCTCACTCTTACTCCTTGCTTCGAACTGCGTTTTATGCTCAATGAATTAAAAAATGTTTTCAATTTCCAAAAACGATGTTTCGAAGCCTCTGGGATTCCACAGCGAAAGATGAGTTTTCAAGCGGAATTGCTTTTCTCGTAAGAGAAGTAAAGCATTCCGCTTAGGAAATCTCACGGTGCGCAGCATTCGCCTTGGAATTCCATTGATTTTTTTACTTACGCTTGTTTATTTTATTTGTGTTCGTGAGCTCCCTTCGGTCGGTTGTTTCGTTTTTTTATCAAGAACCGCAGCGAAGCAAGCTCATGAAAACCATAGAAAAGCTTTAAGGATTGAATAAAAAAATGAAAAAGAAATCTAACGCTTGGAAACCGTCCTCGTAGAGTTACTTAGCGCTCCGGGTTTTCACCCAAACTCGCGAACGCCATTAACGGTTTTTCATTCTTCAAAACCGATGGCTGAGCTCAAACATGGGATCTAGCGCTTCAGCGCACTTCATTTTCATTCTGTTTCTCACTCTTACTCCTCGCTTCGAACTTAGTTTTTAGGTTAATGAGTTATGTTTTCTTTTCAATTTTACTTTCTTCACTTTTTGGCATTGCCCCAAAAAGTAAAATAAAAAGGTCTAGCGCCTGGAAAACTATCGACCCATAACACTTGAACAGTCTAAAATTAAAAAAACTCACCCAGACCCTTTCAGCGTCTGGTCTCAAACACCTTTTAATTTTATAGCCTGATTCAAGCTATGGGTGCCCGATCCAGTTTTCCGAAGCGCGTCCTCGCTTCGAACTATGTTTTATCTTAAATGATTAAAGTTGACCTTCCAAAAACGATATTTCGAAGCTCTTGAAAAAAGAAAAAAATACAAATGAATTCTATGGTTGATTTTTTTCTTTTTTCCCTCTACCACCAATACACCATGTCATCCCGAGCGAGTGAAGGGAGCGAGGGATCCCGCGCTTCAGCGCACTTCATTTTCATTCTGTTTCTCACACTTCCTCCTCCTGCGCTTCAGCGCTCTTCAAATCACCCTAACATTTCAACAAATTCGTTTTGTAGACTTTGGCCTTTGTCTTTGTTATACCAATTTTGCAATTCGATTTTTTGTTTTTCGAAGTCAGCATTTTCTGTTTTGAGTTGTTCGTAAAGGGTTTGACATTCAGCAGGGCGAGGTCCCCAAACGTGGAGGTCTTTTTCGTTTTCGTCACGAATCACCAGTTTTGGAATTGATTTTCCACCGTTAGTTAAGTAATTTTCAATCATATAAGGAGCTGTATCACGCCAAACGATTTTTAGTTCAATATTTGGATTCAGTTCCGTCATCTTGTAAATAAAAGGAACGTTGTGCGCAGCATCACCACACCAAGGTTCTGTAATCAAATACCAAGTTTGTTTTTTGTCTATTGATTTAATGATTTGTGCTAAATCAGCGTTGATTTCAGCTGTTTTTAACCACCTTCTTTGTCTGCTTCTGTTCAGTTTAAAATAATCCAAATACATCGGATCGTCATAAGGAGGTTGAGGTGTTTCCTGTGCTAAAACCTCTTCAAATTTATCTAGGTATTTCTCCCAAGTGGTTATATTTTCCATGTTGTTTTTCTTTGTTTAATGTTTTGAACTGTAAATATTACAAAGATGTAGGGATTATGTTTAAAATAGGTGGTGGCAATAAATCAGTTTTTCTTTTTTCTCTCTTCTATTAATATGATTTGTCATCTTGAGTGAGTGAAGCGCCGAGGGATATCGCGCTTCAGCGCTTTCTTGCTCAATACTGAACCATGAGGGTTAACCCCTCAATTTTAACATCTAAGGCAGCCACTTTAAAAATGATTCGTTACTTTAATGTAAAAAAGACGGTAATGTTGAAATTTAGGTGTCATTCTACTGAAAGAAGACCATTATAATTAACAGAAATGTGATTGTTTTTGGCTTGTTGAATTAAAAAAAAGAGCTTAATTTAGTTTTTAAAACAAGAGAACGGGCAACAATACATAGCTTGATTCAGGAAGTAAGAAGTAATTTATAATTGCTTTTCGAAGTACTTTTTTTGTGGCTTGTCTCTCGTTAAAAAAACTGTAAACAGCTATGAGACCTAAATAAAAAGACATTATAATGGATTTATAAATGCTAATTGATTATGAGAAAACTCTACACTACAACACCTCAAGTCACTTCTTTAAATAGAAATTATTTAATCGTTTTTGATCAAAAGGTCGTCATTCACCTTTTAAATAAACAATAGGCCTTAATAGAGCAAATTGTTTTGAAGATGCCTTGATAAAAGTTGCATTCTTTGGCGACGCCCAAAGTAAAGATTATCACACCGATTAAAAAAACAGACAAATGAGAATTACATTACTACTAATATTTACTTTCTTCCTTCATTTTATAGCTCCAGCTCAACTTGAAGGAGCAAATTGGTATTTCGGTACTTATGCAGGACTTGACTTTACTTCAGGAACGCCAACGCCCTTATTTGATGGTGCATTGATTACAGGAGAAGGTTGCTCGAGTGTTTCCGATAACGCAGGAAACTTATTGTTCTATACGGATGGACAATTGGTGTACGATCGCAATCATAATTTGATGCCCAATGGAACTGGATTACTTGGCCACCCTAGTTCTGCGATGTCTTCTGTGATTTGTCCAAAGCCCGGAACTTGGAATCCAGGAGCAGGTCATTTTGATGGTTATATTATTTGTACCATTGACTATGGTGTGGGTACAAATGGAATCCGTTGGTCAGAAATTGATATGTTGGCCAATGGTGGAAATGGAGATGTAGTCACAGCAACAAAGAATACGTTTTTGTTTGGTACAAGAACAGTGGAAGGAGCAACTTTTATGGTGCACGAAAATGGGTGTGACTATTGGTTGGTGGCTAAAGAAGTTGATAATTCTGTTTGGCGATCATATCCAGTAACCTCAGCAGGAGTAGGTGCTATTTCTGTAGTGAGTAATGTGGGACCTGTTATTCCAGTGGCTTATGGGTCAATAAAAGGTTCTCCTGATAGTGATGTTATTGGAATTGCAAATGGTCAAGCAGGACTTCAGATGTATGATTTTAATCGTTTAACAGGACAGTTGACGTACAGGTATGGCGAATCTGCCTTGGGGAATTCCTATTATTCTTTAGAATATTCACCCAGTGGACGCTATTTATATTATACACGATTATCTGATCCCAATATTTATCAAGTAGATTTAGCAACCACAACCCAAGCGGCTTTTCAAGCTTCTCGAACTGTAATTGGGACAACTGCCAATACAGCCCACCATTATTTGTTAGGCGCATTACAACTGGCTCCCAACGGTCGAATTTATTTGGCTTTAACGGGGTCTACATTCTTAGGCGAAATTACTGCTCCAGATTTAATGGGCGTAAATTCAAATTATAATGATAATGCCGTAAATATTTCAGGAACAAATAACAATGGAAGCGCGACAGTGGTGAGACTGGGCTTACCATCGTTTCCAGGTTTCTTAATGAAAGATGAAAAGACCATCGCTTTCGCTCAAATTTGTAATACACTTGATGCTCAATTCTCATTGTCTGATTACGATGATTTATATGGACAGGAATGGTATATTACTCCAGCTGGAAGTCCTTATCCAAGTACGCCATTTACAACAAACCAGTCTTTTATGACCAATATTCCTCCTGGGGATTATGATGTGAAGGTAATGTTGGATAATAACTGTTATTCAGACAGTGTGATACGATCAGTTACTATCGTTCCCATTGATACCGTTGACTTAGGACCAGATCTTTGTTATAGCAATGGCTTGATTTTAGATGCCGGCAACCAGTTCGATTCTTATGAATGGCAAGATGGTTCTACCAATTCTACTTTTACTGTGCCTTCAGCGGGAACTTATACCTGTCAGGTGGGGAAAATGGGAGAAGATTTGATTTATAACGGAGATTTTGAATTGGGAAATACTGGATTTTCAACACAATATAATTTTTCATCAAATCATATAGATCACGCGCAGTATGTTGTTGGGACATCAATATCAAACCTATGGTGGGGGAACTGCATTGATCATACATCTGGCTCTGGTAACATGTTAATAGCAAATGCAGATTGCCCTTCTTCAGGAACAGGTTTGACAGAGCCAAGTATTTGGTGTCAAACAATATCGGTCGAGCCCAACACGGATTATTTCTTCTCTGTGTTCTTGGCTAATGCAAATAACGATCTAAATACAGCTGAATTAGCTGTGGAATTTAATGGAGTGAGACTTAGTTCTCGTTCATTAAGTGTGGGGCAATGTAATTATGAGGAGATGAACCTAGTATGGAATTCAGGTGCTCTAACGGAGGTTGAGATTTGTTTAAAAGAAATTTCTGGAATTTGTGGGGGAGCAGATTTTATCGTAGACGATATCAGTTTTTCACCTATTTGTTACAGCACTGATGAGGTGGTTGTTAATCCATTGCCGACAGCAACGATCGCGGGAACTAATCAGGTGTGTGAAAACAGTCCAACGCAAACAATAACTTTCACCGGAGCAGACGGAACAGCGCCTTATACTTTTACTTATTCTTATAATGGAGGAGCGCCCCAAACGATTGTTTCTACAGGAAATGTCGCAACGATTTCAGTTCCAACGACTACAGCAGGAACATTTGATTATGAATTGTTGGAAGTAAGCGATGCAAGCGCCACAGTATGTTCTCAAGTGCAAACTGGAAATGCAACGGTAACGGTTCTCCCTTTACCAACAGCAACAATTTCAGGTTCTTCAACGGTATGTGTTAACGATGCCGCACCTGTGGTGACTTTCACTGGAGCGAATGGAACAGCACCATATATTTTCACTTATAGTTTGAATGGCGGACCCAATCAGACAATTACTTCGACAGGGAATGTTGCAACGATTAATGTGCCAACAACCGCAAGTGGAAACTATAACTACGACTTAATCTCAGTAGAAGATGCAAGTGCTTTAACTTGTAGTCAAGCACAAACAGGAACTGTTAACATTCAAGTGAATCCATTGCCAACTGCAACGATCGCGGGAACCAATCAGGTGTGTGAAAACAGTCCAACGCAAACAATAACTTTCACCGGAGCAGACGGAACAGCGCCTTATACTTTTACTTATTCTTATAATGGAGGAGCGCCCCAAACGATTGTTTCTACAGGAAATGTCGCAACGATTTCAGTTCCAACGACTACAGCAGGAACATTTGATTATGAATTGTTGGAGGTAAGTGATGCAAGCGCCACAGTATGTTCTCAAGTGCAAACTGGAAACGCTACGGTAACGGTTCTCCCTTTGCCAACGGCAACAATTTCAGGAGACGATATTGTTTGTATTAATAGTCCAGAACCAGTGGTGACATTTACAGGAGCGAATGGAATAGCACCATATACCTTTACGTATAGTTTGAATGGCGGACCTAATCAGACGATTACTTCGACAGGGAATACCGCAACGATCAATGTGCCAACAACAGTAAATGGAACATTTAGTTATGACTTAATCTCAGTAGAAGATGCGAGTACTTTAACATGTAATCAAGCACAAACAGGAACTGTAGAAGTAGTGGTTAATCCATTGCCAACAGCAACTATCATTGGAGATGCTTCGGTTTGTAATGGAGCTCCAGAGCCTGTAGTAACTTTCACAGGAGCCGATGGAACAGCACCTTATACTTTTACTTATAGTGTGAATGGTGGTCCAAATCAAACGGTAACTTCAACAGGGAATACCGCGACATTGAATGTGCTTACCGCCATTTCAGGAACTTATGACTATGAACTTATTTCTGTTCAAGATAACAGCAGCACCGCTTGTATTCAAAATCAAACAGGTACAATTAGTGTCGAAATAAATCCAATCCCTACAGCTTCATTTGAAAACATAGGAACTTGTCTTAATACTGCTAGTCAGTTTACCAATTCTTCAACTGTTCCTGCAGTGAATGGCGCTAATCTTACAGCTTGGTCGTGGGACTTTGGTGATGGAAATACATCCAACTTAGAAAATCCAACACATACTTATTCCGGTGAAGAAGTGTATGATGTAACATTAACGGTAACATCGAACCACGGATGCACCAACACCACGACAGGAACAGGAACGGTTTATCCACTGCCACAAGTGAGTTTTAGTCCAACTTCTGTCTGTTTAGATTCCAATACGGTGTTTACAGATTTAAGTAGTATTAGCAATGACCATACATCAAATACCTTAACAGATTGGGCTTGGGATTTCGGAGACGGAACCAGTTCCACACTTCAAAATCCAACACATACCTATGCTGGTGCAGGAACGTTTAATGCTTCATTGACGGTGACCAGTAACCATGGTTGTGTTTCAACATTGACAGAAACAGTGATTGTTCATCCGAAACCAACTGCGGACTTCAGTGGAATGAACCTGCGTGGATGTTCACCATTCTGCGCTGAGTTAAATTCGAATGCTGTAGTCGCCAATCCATCTTCAGTGGTGCATTACAGTTGGACATTAAGCAACGGAGAAACGCATGAAAGCAATCAGTCATTTTTCGGCCCCTGTTTTGAAAATAATGGAGGATCAACAGATTTTATTGATGTTCAGTTAACCGTTACGACCAACGAAGGTTGTCAAAACACCCTTGAAATTCCCAACATGATAGAAGTATATCACAATCCGATAGCGGACTTCTTTACTTCGCCGGACACCATAGATGTTTATGACCCAGTGGTAGATTTTAGTAACACATCACAATATGCAGATCAATATCAATGGTTTATTTTCGGTGAACATTTAACGAATGAGCACCTGAGTTATGAATTTCCAGCAGAGCCCGGTCACCATGAAATTACATTGGTAGCCAATACGGATGAAGGTTGTTATGATACCATCAGTAGAACCATAGAGATTTTGGATAAAATCATTTTCTACGTGCCGAATACTTTTACACCAGACGGGAGAAACTTCAACGAAACTTTCGTTCCTGTGTTTACTTCAGGTTATGATCCAGAAGATTACTACTTCGCGATTTTCAATCGATGGGGAGAACGAATTTTCGAAACCAATGAACCAAATTTGGGGTGGGATGGAAGAGACCTGAGAACAGGACAAGAAGTCCTCACAGGAACGTATATATGGAAAATAGAATTTAAAGAAACAATGTCCACTAAGCGTCATATTGAGCATGGACATGTGAACCTATTGAAATGATAAAAGCATGACACTAAATAAACTACACTACTTACTTCTACTGCTGATTTGTTTGACTTCTGTTCAAGGGAATTCCCAATGTGGTCAAGTTATGGATTTAAATACCTGGACGGCTAATGGAGGAAATTCAGACTGGTCAGTTCAGCCTTCAGGAACTTCAGTAATTCAAGGAATCAATGGCTTTCCAACTTACTTCGTGAATGATTTTGACTTTATTAATGTTGAGTTTAACGGTCGATTTGTCGTTACCGGTTCTGGAGATAACGATTTTGTAGGATTTACTTTTGGTTATCAAGGTCCGTTTAATCCTGCGAATAATAATGATTATTATCTTTTTTCCGTGGTGAAAAATGAACCCGCTCCGCATGGAACGACTTGTGAAAACTTTTTTGGTTATGTAAATGGAACAACGCCACAATTAAACCTTTGGAACTATAATGCAACGGCACCCAGTACCATAACGAATTATTTGTGTGACGATACTTCATTCCCAGGATGGAATTTAGATCAAGTCTATGATTTTACTTGTCGTTATACCTCTACGAATGTTACCATTCTTATTAATGGGGTAGAAATCGTGAATCAAGATGGCTGTTTTCAACCAGGAAGGTTTGGATTTTACAACTATTCCCAGGATAATGTAATCTACTCTGACTTTTCATATACTGTGATTTCTGATTTTGATATTGCATCAGATAGCCTATGTTTGGGAGAGTCAGTAGATTTGACATTATTCTGTGACCCTACTTTCATAAGTCCTTATGCCTCGACAACTTGGGATATGGGTGATGGCACAGTGTATACGAATGTGAATTCGGTAAATCATGAGTATTTAGCACCAGGTGTTTATGATGTGAGTTTAACAATAGTAGATGTAAACGGCTGTACTGACACAAGAGTGAAACAGGTTGTTGTGCTTGATCCAGAGGTGAATTTGGGTCCAGATATAACTCATTGTGAAAACGTTCAAAGCAATCAAGATTTGACGGCTACTATTCCTATTCCGGACACCTATTTATGGAATACTGGGGAAACGACCCCAACAATAAATGTGAATCAGTCAGGAACTTATGCTGTGCTAGCAACCAATTCCATTGGATGTACCGCGGTTGATACTATTGAAGTCACTTTCAACCCTAAACCAACAGCAAATTTCACTTTCAATGACACTTGTTTCAACGAACCCAATCAGCTGACAGATGGGAGTGTTTCAAATGCTGCTTCTATCACTAGTTGGTCTTGGGATTATGATGGAGATTGGACTACTGACGCAACAATTGCAAATCCAACGCATGTTTTTCCAAATGTCGGTACGCATCCAGTGAGTTTGATTGTTGAAAATGATTTAGGCTGTTCAGATACTGTTGTTCAAACACTTGAAACTTTCGATTTGCCTGTAGCCGATTTTACCGTGAATGAAGCTTGCTTGAATAATGTTACCAACTTTTTTAGTACCAGTACAATTCCTTCAGGGAATATTACAGACTGGGCTTGGGACTTTGGAGATGGGAACACCTCGAATTTAGAAAATCCATCTCATACTTACGCGGCAGAAAACGTGTACAACGTTTCCTTAACCGTTACTTCAAATCAAGGGTGTACGCATACAACGAATGGAACAAGTACAGTTTATCCATTGCCACAAGTAGATTTTAGCAATACAACGGTTTGCTCTTATTTGAGTACCGATTTCACCGATCAAACAGCAATTAGCAATGCCAATACAGCGAATAATCTGAGTAATTGGAATTGGGATTTCGGTGATGGGAACACATCTACTCTGCAAAATCCAACCCATCAGTATGCTGGTCCTGGACTGTACAATGTAAATTTAGATGTCGAAAGTGACCATGCTTGTTCAGTAGCATTCTCAAAAACAGTGACGGTGCTAGAACAACCTGATGCAGACTTCATTTTCAATGACACTTGTTTCAACGAACCCAATCAATTAACAGATGTGAGTGTTTCAAATGCTGCTTCTATTACGAGTTGGGCTTGGGATTTTAACGCCGATTGGACGACTGATGCCACAATTGCAAATCCAACGCATGTTTTTCCAAATGTCGGTACGCATTCAGTGAGTTTGATTGTTGAAAATGATTTAGGCTGTTCAGATACTGTTGTTCAAACCCTTGAAACTTTCGATTTGCCTGTAGCCGATTTTACCGTGAATGAAGCTTGCTTGAATGATGTTACTAACTTTGTCAATACCAGTACAATTCCTTCAGGAAATATTACAGATTGGGCTTGGGATTTTGGCGATGGAAACACCTCGAATTTAGAAAATCCATCTCATACTTACGCGGCAGAAAACGAGTATAATGTTTCCTTAACCGTTACTTCAAATCAAGGGTGTACGCATACCACGAATGGAACAAGTACAGTTTATCCCTTGCCACAAGTGGATTTTAGCAATACAACGGTTTGCTCTTATTTGAGTACCGATTTCACCGATCAAACAGTAATTAGCAATGCCAATACAGCGAATAATCTGAGTAATTGGAATTGGGATTTCGGTGATGGGAACACATCTACTCTGCAAAATCCAACCCATCAGTATGCTGGTCCTGGACTGTACAATGTAAATATAGATGTTGAAAGTGACCATGCTTGTTCAGCAGCATTCTCAAAAACAGTGACGGTGCTAGAACAACCTGTTGCAGACTTCAATTTCAATGATACTTGTTTTAACGAACCCATTACCTTTGTAGACAATAGCTTTACCAATTCCGGTGCACTTACCAATTGGTCTTGGGATTTTGATGGGGATTTAATCGATGATGCTACAGGACCTCAACCTACACATGTTTTTCCAAGTGTGGGAACCTATTCTGTTCGACTTATTGCTGGCGATAATACTGGATGTGCTGACACCGTTGTTCAAGTTGTTGAAATTTTCGATCTTCCAGTTGCAGACTTTAGCACAGGTGATGTTTGCCTGAATGATCTCACCAACTTTAGCAATTCCAGTTCTATTCCTTCAGGTGCTATCACAACATGGGCATGGGACTTCGGCGATGGAAGTACATCCAACCTAGAAAATCCAACACATACTTATTCCGATGAAGAAGTGTATGACGTAACATTAACGGTAACATCAAACCACGGATGCACCAACACAACGACAGGAACAGGAACGGTTTTTCCGCTTCCACAAGTGAGTTTTAGTCCAACCTCTGTCTGTTTAGATTCCAATACGGTGTTTACAGATCTAAGCAGTATCAGCAATGACCATACTTCAAATACCTTAACAGATTGGGCTTGGGATTTCGGCGACGGAACCAGTTCCACACTTCAAAATCCAACGCATACCTATGCCGGAGCAGGAACATATACCGCCACTTTAACAGTGACCAGTAACCAAGGTTGTGATTCGACATTAACAGAAACAGTAATTGTTCATCCAAAGCCTACTGCAGATTTCAGTGGAATGAACCTGCGTGGATGTTCACCATTCTGCGCTGAGCTAAATTCGAATGCTGTAGTCGCCAATCCATCTTCAGTGGTGCATTACAGTTGGGTATTAAGCAACGGAGAAACCTACGAAAGCAATCAGTCGTTTTTTGGGCCTTGTTTTGAAAACAATGGGAGTTCAACAGATTTTATTGATGTTCAGTTAACCGTTACGACCAACGAAGGTTGTCAAAATACCTTTGAAGTCCCTAACATGATAGAGGTATATCACAATCCGATTGCAGACTTTTATTATGCACCAGATACACCAGATGTCATCAATCCAATTGTTGATTTCTACAATACTTCAGCTTTTGCAGATCATTATGAATGGTCAATGAATGATGCCGTTTTAACAACAACAAATCCAGAATATGAGTTTCCTGCAGAGCCAGGTTATCACACCATCAGGTTGATTGCCTATACAGACGAAGGCTGTTATGATACGACCTATAATGTTGTAGAAATTTTAGACAAGTTAATTTTCTATGTTCCGAACACATTCACTCCAGATGGAAATAACTTTAACGATCACTTCCTTCCTGTATTTACTTCAGGTTATGATGCAGAAGATTACAATATGGTTATTTTTAATCGATGGGGAGAGCGTATTTTTGAAACCAATGAAGTTCATTTCGGATGGGATGGAAGAGACATGAGAACAGCTCAAGAAGCAATTCCTGGAACTTACATTTGGAAAATTGAATTTAGAGAATCAACAACAGATAAACGTCATATTGAAAGTGGACACGTTAATTTATTGAGGTAAAAAAAAATGAGATCTGAATTAAGAAACTTTACGAACGAGAATTGTTTTTGTAAAGACCTGAAAAAGACAACCTTTAAATTTTTTAAGCGTTAATACTTATGACTGATACATTATTAAGTCAATTCATTTAATACCACTACAACTATGTTAAGAGGGCTTTTTATATTTATTTTTCTTTTAGGACTTGTTCCTGTTGTTCAATCTCAATCCACGAAAGGGAAAGATTTTTGGTTTGCTTACTTCCGCAATCTAATCAATGTTCCACCAGATATTTACATATCGAGTGATGCGAATGTTACAGGAACGATCACTATTCCAGGTTTGGGTTATACACAAGCAATAACGGTTGCAGGAGGTACAACTGCTCGTTTTACTCTCCCTGTTGGGGCTATTCCACCTTATACAGAAGGATTACATCAATTAGCAGTACATGTCGAAACTTGTGAATTTGTAACGGTTTATGCGGTGAATCCTGGAAATGCTTCTTCCGATGCTACGGTGGTTTTTCCTAGTTCTTCATTAGGTATAGAATACACAGTGTTAAACATGACGGGTGCTCCAGGTGATTGGGGAGACGGGGTGTCTATAGTCGCAACAGAAGACAATACGGATATAGAAATCACACCAAGTGTAAATACTGACGGTGGGAGACCAGCTGGCGTTCCATTTACAGTGACATTGAATCAAGGAGAGATATACCAATTAACGCACAATAATTCCGGAGATGATTTAACCGGAACTACGATAAAAGGAGTTAATTCAACGAATTGCTTGCCTTTTGCTGTTTTCTCAGCATCTCAATGTATTAATATTGGTGGTTGTGCAGCATGTGATCATTTGTACGAACAGTTGTTGCCCGATAATAACTTGGGGCTAACCTATGCAGCTATTCCACTGGCCCAAAAAAACAGAAGCCATTATAGAATTATGGCCGTTGAAAATAACACAGATGTATTTTTAAATGGAGTATTGATGGCTACCCTGAATGCAGGTCAATTCTATCAGTATGCAGATAATGCTTTTACTTTAATTACAGCATCGAACCCAGTAGCTGTAATGCAATATGCAGAAGGAGTGAACTGTGGAGGGCCAGGAGATCCATTTCAGGTTTTACTTTATCCTGTCGAACAATCCTTAGAGAGTATTACTTTTAATGCTTTTCAAACCCCTTTGGTGAACCAATTCTGGGTCAATATCCTTGTGCAAACAGTGAATGTTCCCAATATTACTTTGGATGGGGCAAATATTTCGGCGAATTTTACACCTTTTCCCTCAGATCCAACTTTAAGTTATGCTCGAATTAACATTACTCAAGGGGACCATACTTTGATTTCTCCAGGAGGAAGTTTGGCAACAGTTTATGGTTGGGGAAATGCAGAATCTTTTGGGTATTGTGCCGGAGCAGCATTAAAAGATTTAACCAATGACTTTTCGATCGTCAATACACCGACCTGTACTGATGATGTAATTCAGTTTGAAGCTATTCCTGATCCTTCAACTTCTGGTTTCTCATGGGATTATGGTGATGGTAGTCCAGGTCAAACAGGAATTAATTCATCACATAGCTTCGCAACACCAGGGACGTACCAAGTGACTTTGACAAAACATAAAACGAATGCCTGTGATGTTCAGATCATTAAGCCGGTTGATATTTTTCAACTGCCCATTAATATTACTCAGTCTGATACTGTTGTTTGTGCTGGTTCAACAATAAATTTAGACATTCCTGTCAGTGATACTTTTGTTGTGGAACGCATTAATGATTGTGGTGATATCAGCTATAATACCATTTATGTTCAGTACGATTCAATTTATTGGAGTACTGGGGACGTGGGCCGTAACATTCAAGTTACACCTACTTCCGATACTATGATTTACGCCTATGGTGAACAGTATGGGTCTATTTGTCAAGCCATTGATTCTGTCTATATTGAGGTGATTGATTTGACCGCGGATTTCACTTTTAATGATGCTTGTCAAACCGACTCGATTTGTTTGACCGATCAAAGTCTAAGTTTAGCACCTTACACTATTTCAAGGTATTCTATAGATGGTGCACTCTTGGTAGCCAATGATTTAGACCATTGTTTTCTAAATACCGTTCCTGGGACTTATGACATAGAATTGTATATCGAAACAGATATCGGATGTAAAGATTCTATTACTAAAACCGTCGAAGTTTTTCCGCAACCTACTGCTGAATTTAATTTTGTTAATGCGTGTGACAATGAGGAGGTTAGTTTTGAAAGCACAGCGCAACCTAACATAGGTACGATTTCAGATTACCAATGGGATGTGGAAATGGATGGTGTAAATGATTATTCTGCTGCTGATTTTGGACATACTTATGCTCAAGATGGATTGTACAATGTTGAACATATTGCAGTGAATTCTTACGGGTGTTCAGATACTATTGTCAAACAAATTTCTGTCTATGCCTTGCCTGAAGCAGTCTTTTCAGTGGATGCTGTTTGTGAAGATACTACGACAACTTTTACCAATGCATCGCTTGTTAATCCTGTTGATAATGATGTGATCTCTAATTATGATTGGACATTTGGTGATGGGAATACATCCGTTTTGGAAAATCCGAATCACGATTATTCGTTAGAAAATATTTATACAGCCCAACTGGTGGTGACAACAAACTATGGATGTAAAGACTCTATTGCTCATCCTGTTTCTGTTTTTCCTCAGCCTAATGTAGATTTTACTGCAACGAATGCTTGTTTGACTTTCGAAAATGTATTTACTGATGAAACAACAGTTTCTAACAATTATACAACGAATGCATTGGCTCAATGGGAATGGAATTTTGATGACGGTACAACAAGCACAGATCAACACACCAATCACTTATATTCAGGTAGTGGAATCTATAATGCCACTTTGATTGTCGAAACAAGTAATGGATGTGTTGACAGTATCACGAAGCCTGTTCAGGTTTATGATCAACCCACCGCAGAGTTCGATTTTGTCAATGCTTGTGACAATGAAGATGTGCAATTGGAAAGTACAGCAAGTCCAAATGGGGGCACTATTGCCAATTATTTCTGGGATATCAACAACAATGGAAATATTGATTATTCTGTAGATCCAGTAGCTCACACCTATGGAAGTGATGGGTTTTATGATGTAATGCATATTGTAGAAACATCAAACGGATGTCGAGATACCATCGTAAAACAAGTAACTGTTTATGCCTTGCCTGAAGCAGTATTTACTGTGGACGCAGTGTGTGAAGATACAACAACGACCTTCGTCAATGGCTCAACAATCGTCCCTGTAGATAATGATGTAATCACCAATTGGGATTGGACTTTTGGAAATGGAAATAGTTCAAACCTAGAGCATCCAACACATAACTATAACGTTGAAAACGTATATGATGCACAATTAATCATCACCACCAACTTCGGATGTAAAGATTCCATTACTCATCCAGTCAGTGTTTATCCTTTGCCAGTTCCTGATTTTACTCCAACAAGTGTTTGTTTACAAGACTATAGCGAGTTTACTGATTTAACGACAGTTTCAAACGATCACACCACGAATAATGTCGTTCAATGGAATTGGGATTTTGGAGATGGATCAACAAGTACACAACAAAATCCAATTAATGGATATGCAGCTGATGGAACATACAATGCAATATTGGAAGTAGTTACCAACAACGGTTGTACACAAAGTATAACTAAAACTGTAACTGTACATCCATTGCCTGTGGTGAGTTTTTCTGGTGTTAATCTAGCAGGATGTTCTCCAGTCTGTCCTTCAATTACTTCAACCTCAACGATTAATTCGCCTTCCACAATTGCAGATTATGAATGGACAATGTCAAATGGAAACTCTTATAACGGAGCTGTTTTTTCAGA
The DNA here is from genome assembly GCF_947504225.1 of Brumimicrobium ulvae. Classification (GTDB taxonomy): domain Bacteria; phylum Bacteroidota; class Bacteroidia; order Flavobacteriales_D; family Crocinitomicaceae; genus Brumimicrobium; species Brumimicrobium ulvae. The sequence continues at coordinate 270,944 of NZ_CANNGT010000001.1, forward strand.
TTGTTTCGAAAATAATTCCGGGAGTACACAGTTCTATGGCTTGACCCTCACAGCGACTTCAAACGAAGGATGTGTTAGTGAGCATACAGAAAATGATTACGTTGAAGTATATCACAATCCAGTGGCAGACTTTTATTTTACGCCAGAAGAATCTGATGTGATTGACAGTAAGGTGGAGTTTTATAATACATCACTTTATGCAGATACCTATCTTTGGACATTCGGAAATGAAGGGGTTTCAACAGAAACAAACCCGATCGTCACATTCACTCCCGAGCCAGAAAGTCACGTCATAGAATTGGTTGCTTTAACCAATGAAGGTTGTTCGGATACAGTTTATGCTGTTGTCGATATTCTCGATAAAGTAATCTTTTATGTACCCAATACCTTCACTCCTGACAATGATAAATTCAATGAAACATTTCAACCTGTTTTCTCTTCGGGTTATGATCCGCAAGATTACACCTTGTATATTTTTAATCGATGGGGAGAAATGGTTTTCGAATCTCATGATACAAGCAGAGGATGGGATGGAAGATATGGCGTCAATGGTCGAAAAATTGTAAAAGAAGGAACCTATGTTTGGAAAATTGAATTTAAAGAATCAATGTCAGATAAACGCCATAATTATTCAGGACATGTCAATTTAATAAGATAAAAATTCTTTTGTTTTATTGGTAATAATTGAAAATGCAGTGACAGATTAGTGTCATTGCATTTTTTTGCAGAAGGTATGACCTTATTCGTCCTTTTTGGGTGTTAAATATTGCAGTTATAACTCAGATTTCGTTTAAATTTCAACAGATTGAAATTCGTGAAGCAAATGCTTTGAGGGGGTGCCCCCTCAGTTTCAATTTGCTAGCAACTCTATCGAAATAAGCAGCGTTTATTTGGTAGAAAAAGTTTTTCTTTATAGAAGCGTGTTGAAGCATCAAGTTCTGATATCACTTTAATATAAAGTTAATCTTAAGGAAAGGTTAAAGGAAGGATTTATCCTTTTATTGATGAAAAAAAATACTACAAATAAAAACTTATGAAAACGATTAAATTATTCTTCATTATAGGGACTTTAATTACTTCTTTCTCTTTGATATCCCAAGAAGATCGTGGAAAAGAAAATGATTTAATTACCCAATTTTTAAGCGATAAAGGAGCTACTCCAGATGAAAAAATCAATGTTCAATGTGAATTAGCGTTGTTGGAGGAACAATATAAAAAGGAGAACAAGACGAACGAGTTAATTTCTGCCTTTGAATCCGTGCTCAATACTTTTCGTCAAACGGGTGAGCTAGATGTCTCACAACGATTGTATGATCCAGCACATGGGACTCATTCTCATCGTGAAATCAATGAGATTAAGTTTATTCATATCTCTGACACTTTGAACAATGACCGACCATTAGATTCGGGAGGGAATTATGAGAAGGCGACCAGTTGTACAAATTCTGACCTTGAAACAGGTACTTTTGATGACTGGGTATTGTCTTTTGCTGGTGGAGGAGGTCCGGGGAATATTAATCCAGGATCTGATATTGGTGCGATGAACGGAACGATAGGGAACCATGCTATTATGGGACCCGGAGCAGGAAATGATGGTCCAAGTGGAAATAGTTTTCCTAGGGTTTACCCAGGTGGTGGAATGTACTCCATGCGTGTTGGAGACCAGGGAACAGGGTATAATGCTTCAAGGGTTTCTTATACATTTACAGTGACCCCAGCAACAGAATTATTTTTATACCATTTTGCTGTAGTGATGCAAGATCCCGGACACAGTGCTGCACAACAACCGTTTATGGAGGTGAGACTTCAAATTCAAGGAAATAATGAGCCGTGTGGGGAGTATTACCAAGCTGCTTCAGGTAGCGCGCCGGGTTATTTTTCAAATGGAATGGTGCGTTATAAACCGTGGGAAACAGTGAGTATTGCATTGTCGGCATATATGGGAATGGTTGCCACTGTAACCATTACCACTGCTGATTGTGCGCAGTCTGGACATTATGGATATGCCTATATTGATGCAGAATGTATGGCTATGCCAAACGTAAATAATGCTATTTTAAATTGTTTGAACCCAACCATTACACTTGAAGGACCTCCAGGGGCAACTTCATATATTTGGACAGGTCCAGGAATTGTAGGTCCTGCCAACAATCAAAACGTAACTGTAAACGAACCTGGGATTTATGAGGTGACTGTAATTCCAGTTCAAGGAATTGGGTGTTCATATACACTGCAAACTGAAGTAATTGATGAAAGAGGAACTGTAACTCCTGAATTCGATGCGGTTCCAGATCAAGTATGTTTAGGAGAAACCATCGATTTCACTAACAATACCACAATGACAGGAATGGCAGGAACCTTGGCATCCTCCGATTGGCAATTCGGAGATGGAAACAGTTCTGCCGATTTTGAACCGAGTCATACCTATACAACACCAGGGATTTATCCTGTTGAATTAACGGTTCTCACAACAAACAATTGTACCGAATCCATCACCAAAAACGTTACGGTTTCACCTATTCCAGTTGCTGACTTTTCAGTAGACTCTGTATGCCAAGGTGTGAATTCCACCCTTGCAGATTTATCAACGGTAGATGGAACAAATGGAGATAATATTTCATCTTGGTTATGGGACTTCGGTGATGGTCAAACCAGTACAATCGCTAATCCATCGCCAATTTATGGAAGTGAGAACTTATATGACATTACCTTAACTGTAGGTTCTAATAATGGATGTACAAATACAATCACAAAAACAACAGCAATTTATCCCAACCCTGTGATTGACTTTACACCCACTGAAGTATGTCTGAATTTTGAGAATGAATTCACTGATTTAACTACCATCAGTTCAGTCCATACGCCCAACACATTGGCTTCATGGAATTGGGACTTTGGAGATGGTGGAACAAGTACTGTTCAACATCCAAACCATACCTATTTAACACATGGAATACACAATACAACATTGACCGTAGTGTCTAATAATGGATGTACAGAAAGTGTTGTTAAACCTGTGACTGTTTATGAATTGCCTACCGCGGAATTTGACTTTGTTAATGCCTGTGACAATGAAGAGGTAACATTTGAAAGTACTGCTGTTCCAAATGAAGGTGTTATTGCTGATTATTTTTGGGACATCGATAACAATGGAAGTATAGATTATTCAATGGATCCAATCGCACACATATATGGTAGTGATGGATTTTATGATGTCATGCATATCGTTGAAACTTCTAATGGTTGTAGAGATACTATTGTGAAACAAGTGACTGTTTATGCTTTACCAGAAGCAGAGTTCACTGTGGATGCAGTTTGTGAGGATACAACCACTACATTTGCAAATGGCTCAACGGTTGTTCCTGTGGATAATGATGTTATCACGAATTGGGATTGGACTTTTGGAGATGGGAACAGTTCAAATCTGGAGGAGCCAACACATAATTATAACGTTGAAAACGTATATGATGCACAGTTAGTTATCACTACAAACTATGGATGTAAAGATTCTATTACTCATCCAGTTAGTGTTTATCCTTTGCCTGCTCCCGATTTTACTCCAACAAGTGTATGTTTAGAAGATTATAGTGAGTTTAATGATTTATCTGTGGTCTCAAATGACCATACCAATAATTCAGTAGTGCAATGGAATTGGGATTTTGGAGATGGATCAATGAGTACTCAGCAAAATCCAATTAATGGATATGCAGCTGATGGAACTTACAATGCAACATTGACTGTGGTTACCAACAATGGTTGTACAGAAAGTATTACCAAAACGGTAACAGTCCATCCTTTACCTGTGGTGAGTTTTACAGGTGTTAATTTATCAGGCTGTTCACCAATTTGTCCTGAAGTAACTACAACTTCAACCATTAATTCACCTTCTACGATTGATGAGTATGAATGGACCTTATCGAATGGGCAAACCTACCAAGGACCAGTGTTGAATGATTGCTATGAGAACTTAACTGGAAATTCTATTTATTATGGATTGACTTTGACTGCTACATCTAATGAAGGTTGTGTGAGGTCACATACTGAGAATAACTATATTGAAATTTTCCACAATCCAGTTGCAGATTTCTATTACAAGCCAAATGAGCCCAACGTAATTGATCCAGAAGTAGAGTTCTTCAATACTTCATTGTATGCAGATTACTATAATTGGACATTTGGAAATCAAGGGAGTTCAACAGTGACAAACCCAACTTTTGAATTTACTCCTGAACCCTTAAAACACATTGTTACTTTGGTTGCAAGCACAGTTGAAGGGTGTACAGATACGGTTAGGGCTGTAGTAGATGTACTGGATAAAATTATCTTCTATGTTCCGAATACATTTACGCCAGATAACGATAATTTCAACGAAACTTTCAAACCTGTATTTACACATGGATATGATCCACAATCGTATACCTTGTATATCTTTAACAGATGGGGAGAAATTGTTTTTGAGTCGCACGATACCAATGTAGGTTGGAATGGCCGTTATGGTGTTGATAGTAGAAAAATCGTAAAGGAAGGAACCTATGTTTGGAAAATAATTTTCAAAGAAACGATGTCAGACAAACACCATACACATACAGGTCATGTTAATTTATTGAGATAATTGCGTTTTATTAGATTTCTCCATTTCTAAAATCTTCGATCTTAGAAATGATCGAAATGACAAACTTACAGGGTCTAGTTGGTGAAAAAGGAAGAAAAGCTTTGCTTTTCTTCCTTTTTCATTATGCCCCTACTGACATTTGTCATTTCGATGGAATCCCGTTCCGAAAACTCGGAATGGGATGACGAGAAATCTCGATGGAATAGGATACTATTGGGGTGGACTTCAGTCCACCCATAAGAAATAGCCTATGATTCCCCAAAACCAAAATAATAGAATTTGCGTGTAAAACCACGCCTTGAAAAGGCAACTCATCTCCTTGATTATGATCACAAATACACATTAACAAAGTTGAGCTGCACCTTCAGTGCGCTGGTGTATCTTACATTTCAACTGAATGCGATGCATCCAGTTGAAATAAGCTGGGCTTTCAGCCCGCCATTGGTTAAAATATGGGTTTAGAAAACTCTAGAAGCATGAAACACTATTGGGGTGGACTTCAGTCCACCCATAATAATTAGCCTATGATTCCCCAAAACCAAAATAATAGAATTTGCGTGTAAAACCACGCCTTGAAAAGGCAACTCATCTCCTTGATTATGATCACGAATACACATTAACAAAGTTGAGCTGCACCTTCAGTGCGCTGGTGTATCTTACATTTCAACTGAATGCGATGCATCCAGTTGAAATAAGCTGGGCTTTCAGCCCGCCATTGGTTAAAATATGGGTTTAGAAAATTCTAGAAGCATGAAACGCTATTGGGGTGGACTGAAGTCCACCCATAATAAATAGCCTATGATTCCCCAAAACCAAAATAATAGAATTTGCGTGTAAAACCACGCCTTGAAAAGGCAACTCATCTCCTTGATTATGATCAAGAATACACATTAACAAAGTTGAGCTGCACCTTCAGTGCGCTGGTGTATCTTACATTTCAACTGAATGCGATGCATCCAGTTGAAATAAGCTGGGCTTTCAGCCCGCAATTGGTTAAAATATGGGTTTAGAAAACTCTAGAAGCATGAAACACTATTGGGGTGGACTTCAGTCCACCCATAACAGCAAGCCTACGGTTCCCCAAAACCAAGGACTCACGACCTTGGCTAAAAATATGTCGTACCTTCGGCATTTTTTGTTTACATGTTCTTCACCACGTCTAAAACAAATGTGCTTTTTATTTGACTAACATTGTTGAGGGCAGCAAGCTTACCAGAAGAGAACTGATGATAATCATCCAAGTTTTTTACCATGACTTTCAGCAAGAAATCATTCGCACCACCCATTAGATAACATTCCAATACTTCAGGGAGTTTCCGAATTTCCTCCTTGAAGTTTTCAATCTCTTTCAGTTTTTGAACATCTAAAGACACAGAGCAGAAGACATACATTCCGTTGATTAGCTTGCGATTGTCAATTACAGCTACATATTTCTCTATGATTCCTGAACGTTCTAGCTTTTTAATTCGTTCGTAAACAGGTGTTTTACTAATCCCTACACGATGCGAAAGTTCTTTGATGCTCATTTTCGCATCCTCCTTTAGCAAGGAGATAATCTTTTGATCAACTTCATCTACTCCATTCATGGGATAATATTCTTTTTATGGGTTAATTTTAAGGTGCAATAGTTTGTTTGAACCAAAAATACGAAATTTGTAGAATAATATTCCAAAAACTGCGTAAATATAGATTGAATAGAGTATATGTTTACCTTTGTAGGGAACAAAACAACGATAAAATGAAAAAGAATTTTAAGCCAGAAAGTTTGATGATGTCGCATGGTTATAAGCCAGAATTATCCGAAGGATCGATCAAATGTCCTATTTTTCAGACTTCAACTTTTGTTTTTCAAACAGCAGAGGAGGGAAAGAAATTTTTTGAATTGGCCTACGGTCTTCGAGAAAAAGAACAGGATGAAGAATTGGGATTAATTTACAGCCGAATTAACAATCCAAATTTAGAAATACTTGAAAATCGTTTGGCGTTATGGGACAAAGCAGATGATAGTGCGGTGTTTGAAAGTGGAATGTCTGCCATCAGTACCGTATTGCTTGAATTCCTAAAACCTGGTGATTTATTGCTTTATAGTTCGCCAACTTATGGAGGAACAGATCATTTTATTCATGATTTTCTACCTAAAATCGGAGTTGATGCCATTGCATTTCACCCAGAGAATACGGAAGAAGAAATTATTGAAATCATTAAAAGCACAGGTAAAGCAGATCGTTTAGGATTGATTTATATTGAAACTCCTGCAAATCCAACCAACTCAATTATAGATATTGAAATGTGTTGTCGCATTGCAAAGCAACACAAAAATGGAGAAGGGAAAACCTACGTTTGTGTAGACAATACTTACATGGGGCCTGTATGGTCAAAACCTTTGGAGATTGGTGCAGATTTAGTCGTTTATTCTGCAACTAAATTTATTGGTGGTCACAGCGATTTAATTGCTGGAGCTGTTTTGGCGAATGCTGAATTAATGGTACGTGTTAAAACCTTAAGAACTTTCCTTGGAAATATGGTGAGTCCACATACTGCTTGGATGATGATGAGGAGTTTAGAGACCCTAAAAATCAGAATGGAAAAACAATCTCGCAATGCTGAAAAAATCGCTGCCTTTTTAGATGCACACGATAAGGTTGAAAAGGTACATTACCTTGGGTTAATTAAAGAAGGGTCTAAAGATTACGATTTGTATAAACGTCAATACAATTCGCCAGGTGCTATGATTTCTTTTAACATCAAAGGAGGTGAGAAAGAGGCTTTTCAATTTTTGAATAGTTTACAGCTAATTCAGTTGGCAGTAAGTTTAGGGAGTACGGAAAGTTTAGCACAACATCCACAAACAATGACACACTGTGCAATTGAACCAGAAGCGCGTGAACGAATGGGGGTAACCGCAAATTTGGTTCGTGTTTCTATTGGAGTTGAAGACGCTGATGATATCATTTGGGATGTTCAACAGGCCTTGGAGCAGGTGAAGTAATAAATTAACAATTTAAGACAGCAGTAAAGCGGTTCCATTGGGGTCGCTTTTCTTTTATTAATATTCCTTTTTATAAGGAAGAAAAAAACCGCTACTTATTAAAAGCAACGGTTTTATTTTCTTAGAATGTTGTTCTGTTTTAAAGCAGAAGAAACTAGAATGGTAAATCGTCGTCTCCTTCATCAACCAAAGTTTCAGCACTGTCAGCGCTCGCTGGCATGATGTCCGGTGGAGTAGGTGTTCCTCCTCCTTGAGATTTTTCTAATCTCCAAACGTCTAGTGAATTGAAGTATTTTACTTCACCTTGTGGGTTTGTCCACTCGCGTCCTCTTAAGTTGAAAGTTACATTTACTGCATCATTCACATTGATATCGTCTAATAAACTAGTACGATCTTGAGTCAATTGAAATAAAATATCTTGTGGGTAGTTTCCTGAAGCATCAGTAACTACAAATTCTCTTTTTTTGAATTTTTCTGTGATTTGTTCTGTGTCTTTTTTGACTTTTACAATTCCCGAAATGCTTAACATAATGTTGTTGTTTATTTTATTGGTTATTAAATGCTAAAAGTGTTTTCCAAGCCTCTTCAATCTCGTTTTTCGCTAAATATAATTTGGCTAATTTATGAAGTTCGATTTCCAATTGAGCAGGTTCGTCTTCTAAAGTTACAAAAAGTTCTGATAATTCGATTAACTTAAATTCGTTTACATCTGTTTCGTTAGGAAGTTCTTCAAAGCCTCCAAGTTTTCCTAAGTCATTACCGCTAAGTATGTTGCTGGATTTGATGTCTTCAGGAATGTTGTCAAGTCCCATTCCAATTCTCGTAACAGGTTTTTCTACCTCAAACATCGAAGCTTCATTGGCACGACAATACCAGTTTCCACCCATTCGAGAAACAAGGTCGATTTTATGCTGGTCGATCATTTGATCTTCATCTAAAATCTCCTCGTTAATGTGAATTTTAACTACTTCACAAATGATTAAATTTCCAGCACCACCGCCTTCACCAAGTTCTTTAACCTCGATAACTTCACACTCCATTTGAACAGGAGATTCTTTAACCCTAAATGGCTTTACTCTGTCTGAAGGAACAGGTGTTAATCCGCTTTTTATGAATTCATTTACGTCAATGTCGTACGGAGAAGAACATAAACTCATTTGCTCTACCATATCAAAGTTAACGACGTTAATTACACATTCCGCAACTTTTTTCACGTTCTCATAAGTGTCCTTGGTTTTCCCAGTTCGTCCACTGTTGGCAGGCGAAAAGACCAAAATTGGTGGATTTGCACTAAAAATATTAAAGAAACTAAATGGGGCCAAATTGGGTGTTCCGTTCTCATCAATGGTTGATGCAAAGGCAATCGGACGTGGTCCAACAGCACCTAATAAATAGCGATGTAATTGTGGGACAGGAAGATCCTTGGGGTCTAATGTTAACATAATATCAAAATCGTTTTTTGCAAAGAAGCAAAGGTAATGCTATTCTTCCTCAATAAAAATGAAAGTGTAATTTTGTTGAAAAGTATTTCCTTTTATTAAAAATGCTTAAAATTTGATTTTTGATGCTCTGATAATTCTGTCAACATAAAGATCTTTTAATTTATCTTATACTTTCTTAATATATCCAACGTTATACTATATTTGTTCTAAAAATTACATCGAATATGATGATGACCCCTGCTCAAGCTTTTAGGAAAATCACAGAATACTTTAGTTTGGATTCTGAAGTTGAAGCGCACGATAGCATACATGCCGAAATATTGAAAGGAATCGCCTTTAAAGGGACAAATCTTTGGATTTTGGTTTTTGCAATTGTTGTGGCTTCTGTAGGACTCAACATCAATTCAACTGCGGTGATTATTGGAGCCATGCTTATTTCGCCATTGATGGGGCCGATCAATGCGATGGGATATAGTATTGCGACTTATAACTTTGAACTTTTTAAGAAAGCGGCCAAAAACTTTTCCTTTGCTGTGGGGACCAGTTTAGTCGCTTCTGCAACTTATTTTGCATTGAGTCCACTATCGACTGCTCACTCAGAATTACTCGCCCGTACAAGTCCGTCGATTTATGATGTATTGATTGCCTTTTTTGGTGGATTGGCCGGTATTATTGCAATTGCAAGTAAAAATAAAGGAAACGTTATTCCTGGGGTGGCTATTGCCACAGCTTTAATGCCGCCTTTATGTACAGCTGGTTATGGACTGGCGACTGGGCAATTTGACTTCTTCTTTGGAGCGATGTACTTGTTTACGATTAACTCTGTTTTTATTGCGATTGCTTCGGCATTGGTTGCGCAGTTTTTGAAATTACCAATCAGAACAATTGTTGACCCAAAACAAAAAAAGAAAGTTAACAGATGGATTACATTTGTGATTATGGCTGTGATTCTTCCGAGTATTTATTTCGGTTATGGGTTGGTGCAGAATGAAAAATTCAATGAAAACGCCAATCGTTACATAGAAAATGTGAGCCTGTATGAAGGGAATTATTTGCTTAAAAGTGATGTTAACCTGAATAAACGAGAAATAACTTTGGTTTATGGAGGAACAGCATTAACAGAGTTTCAAAAAGATCATATTAAGGATAAGGCCAATAGTTTTTGGTTAGAAGGTGCAACAGTTAAGATCCAACAAGGAATTTCTTTTTCAAAATATGGTGACGGTGGTGAATCTATACAGTTGCGTGAGGAACTCGCACGATTGGTGAGTGAAGTTAAACGTAGGGATGTTCAATTAGACAGTATTCAGCAAAATCAAAGTTTAGGTCGTGTATTATTAAAAGAAATTAAGACGATTTATCCACAGTTTAAAACTTGTACTTATGCTGATTCTTATACCTTTTCAGATTCATTGCGTGCTCCTCGAAGAACAGCCTTGGTCTTGTTTACTTTGGATACTCTGAATTTCACAAAGGAAGACCAAAAACGTGTGAATACCTGGGTGAATTCTCGTGTTCAAGCTGAAGAGGTTAAAGTATTTTTTGAATAATTCAAAGCTTATTCATAGCTCTTCTCATTTTTGATAAATGTCAGAACAATATCCTGCTCAAAACCATGAAATTGAATGTATTCAAGTCGATTCATGCCTTGAAAGAACAAGAATCTATGATTTTTTATTGGGAAAATTGGAAAGCATTACTTCTCGTAAAGGCATAAAAAAAGCCTTGTCTAGAAATCAAATTTATTTGAATGGTGTATTGGCAAAGTCTGGCGATTATGTTCAGTTGGGTGATGTCATTAAGGTTTATGAAAATCAAACGATTGCTTATAAAGCCTTTGAAATCGAATTGAATGTTATATTTGAAGATAATGAATTGGCTGTGGTAGAAAAACCTGCTGGAATTCCTGTTTCTGGAAATACCTTTAAAACGCTGCAAAATGCATTGCCCAATCACCTTCAGAAAAGTACAGCCAAAGACTATCTTCCGATTCCGCTTCCGGTTCACCGATTAGATGCACCAACTCACGGTATTGTGATTGTAGCGAAAACACATGGTTCGCGTGTTGCTTTGGGACGTATGTTCGAAAATCGTGAGCTTACTAAATACTATACGGCAATCGTGCAAGGTCAACTTGAGGGAAAAGGTCAACTGAATACTAAAATAGAAGAGAAGTCTGCATTGACTTATTTTAAATCAATTGCTGTTTTTCCATCGGTTAGAAATGAATGGATTTCACTACTAGAGCTTTCACCTTTTACGGGGAGAAAGCACCAGTTAAGAATTCACTTGGCCAGATTAGGATTTCCTATAGTTGGGGATCAAGCCTATGGAAAGAAGGGAGATACATTGAAGCACAAAGGGTTGTTTCTTGCCGCAACAGGAATTTCTTTTCATCATCCCAAGACAAATAAAAAATTACATTTTGAAATTGAAGCACCCAATAAATTCAATCGATTTTTAGAAAGAGAAAAACGTTGGGTAGAACGCATAGAAAAGCAGAAAGGGTTGTGATTTATCCTTATATGACGAGCATAATTTGACTTTCGAAGGCAATTTACTTTTTCCCGAAGTAATAAGAATAACCAAATCCAATGGTGAAATAAGAGGTGATACTCTCTAATCGATCGTTGTCGATACCACTGAAATTATCAACTCCCATTTGATGTGGTTTAAATTGGAAAGCGTGGAAGGCATAACCTAAAGCCAATCTGAAAGAAGTGTTTTCATTTCCCATTAAAGAAAGTCCTAAGGTTGGCTCTACAAATCCACCGTCATTGATATAAGGTTTCCCCAGTAAATCATTGTTTTTATTGGTGTCGAAAATGTTCATGGTGTATCCGATTCTAACGCCATAATCCAAACCGAAATTACCATAATATTTTTCTTGACCGATTTTCCCAAATACTCCTGCAATGTGGGCTCCTCCAGACATGCCAATGTTGTTTTTAAATTCATTGACGTTAAAGAAACCATAGCGAAGTCCCGCACCAAGCGAAAATGAATTTTCAAAAGTATATTGGTAGGAGGGAGTCACAATGACTAAGCCTTGCATTAAATCTCTGAAAGCATAATTCGTTGCGTTATTTGGCAAACCAATCTCTACTTTAAAGGAAGAGCTAGGACTAAAATCAGCTTGTGCATTTACAGTAAGAACTGAACAAATCAATAGTAGGGAGAAAATTAATTGCTTCATAACATTTATTTACTTTCAATATAACGGATTTCCTTAACGAACATTGTTAAAACTAAAAATTAATTTCTAATCTCAATGAGTTTGCGGGTTTTTTGATTTACAGTTTGTGCTTGATAAAAATAAAATCCATTCTCAAATTCACGGGTGTCCAATTGAATCACTGTTCCTCCTTTATTAAATGTTTTGCTTTCAATGATCTTATTGACTTTTTGGTCGGTTGAAAATACACTGACTTCAACTTCCATCGGATTGTGCATTTCAATAAAGATAGGTACAATTCCTGTGGCAGGATCTTTTTCAATAGGGTGTAAAACCAAGTATAGCTCCTTTTCTATCCTTCCTTGTTTCAAGCGCCTTACCAATAATCTGTAAGCGATGAAAAAGATTAAAATACCCAATGTTATCCATAAGATGGTTGAAAGGGTTTGTTGTATGTCAATGACTAATAGCATGTTTAAATGATTATCACACCTTCTATAAGTGCAGTTTTTTCGTAAATTTTAATAACACTTTCAGAGCTCATCATTATTTCTTTTACACTGATGCTCGTGTATGTTCCTTTGCTTGATGGTCGCATGTTGATGTCTGAAACATCGTTAAACATACTCGTAATTTGTGCAATCTTATGATTGTCACTAGGAGCGATGAATTTAAACATGTATAAACTCGGCCACTCCTCTTGGTCTAATTGTAATTTTAATTTGTCAAATTGTCCTTCCATAACTAATCTTTCGCCAGCAAAGTTAATCTTTTTACTTCTTTCTTAACGCTTTCAGAGAGATTATTGTAGTTCTCTTTTAGGACGTTTAAGGAAGTGGTGTCGATTACTTTAACTGTCTTTTTTAATTCTTTTAATAATTCCATAGGGTCGGGCTCCTTTCCCCGAACTACCTCTATTTGGTCTTCTTCACTTGCTGGGTGCGACCAGTGTTTTGCGAATTGACCTTCAGTATTTAACCATTGATGAACTGAATTGTTCAAATCATGCAAGTTTTGTGCCTTTAAGACCTTTGATTTATGCTGATTACGCAAGGTGTGAAAAGCGTGAAAAGCAGCAATGAAATCATCAGGGAACTCATGTTGTTTTGGGGTGATATCCAAAGGGGGGGCATCTACCATCGTCTGTTCTGTTAAGGTCAAATATGCTTGGTGTTGCTGCGCCAATCTATTTAATTTTCCTTCCCAAACTTTGCGAATAGGTGGACGGGTCAGAAAAAATTGTTTCTGCTCGAATAATCGCTGTTCCCACAAGTTATCCAAATCATCTTCGGAGCTATGTGGGAAAAATATATGCGCTTGCTCTTTGTTCATGTCGCAAAATTAATGACTTCCTTTCGTTTTTCTTTGATTAAACCGTAAATTCGTCGAGTAGTTTAAAAAAATGAACTTTAGAAATCCGTTTATGAACAATATATTGAATTTATCAATCGTATTTTCTATCCTTATCACCCTTGCTTTTAATTCGTTTTCTCAAAGTAATGGGGAGATTGATAACATGAGAAGTGATACGCTTGATGTGATTGAGTACCAGATGAAAATGGACCTTACTGCAATGTCATCGCAAAATCTAAAAGCGTCTTGTAAGGTGACTTTTGAAAGTAAAATGAATGGCATTGATGGAATTTCTTTAGATTTGCTCCAGTTGACTGTCGATTCAGTGCAATGGAATGGGCAGGATTTGACTTACACCTATAACGATACACTTTTACGCGTAAACTTTTTTGCGCCCTTAAACACTGGAGATCAAAGCTCAGTGACTGTTTATTATCAGGGGACGCCTGTGATGGATCCTTCTGGATTTGGTGGATTTTATTTTCAAGGAGACTATGCCTATAATCTAGGTGTTGCATTCTTGTCAGAACCGCACAACTATGGTCGAACTTGGCATCCTTGCTTTGATAATTTCGTAGAAAGGGCAACTTATGATATTGAGTTAACAACTCCTGAAGGAATTACTGCTTATGGAAATGGATACATTCACAGTGAAAGTACAGGACCCAACAATGAAAATATCCGCAGGTGGATCATGAATGAAGAGATACCAACTTATTTGGCTTGCGTTGGAGCAGCTCCTTATACGCATGTGAGTCAAACCTACAACAGTTCGTTGACCAATTCAGACACGCCAGTGATGTTGATTGCAAAACCTCAAGATACAACAAAGTTTAAAAATTCATTTGTGAATCTATTTGGCGCAATGGATGCATACGAGTTGAATTACGGACCTTATGAATGGAATAAAATTGCCTTTTTATTGGTGCCTTTTAATGGAGGAGCAATGGAGCATGCAAGTTGTGTGACCTATCCTGGGTTTGCAGTAGATGGAACTTTGAATTATGAAACCTTGATGGCGCACGAACTTTCTCACCACTGGTGGGGCAACCTGGTGACGTGTAGAACAGCTGAAGATATGTGGATCAACGAAGGATTGGCTTCTTATAGTGAGTCCATCTTTTTGGAACATGTCTATGGTTATGAAAGTTACATAAATGAGTTGAAAAGCGTTCATAGAAACGTGATTCAAAAGGCACATTACGATGATGGCGCTTTTTTACCGATTTCAGGGGTTCCTCACGATGCAACCTATGGTTCGCATACCTATAGCAAAGGAGCTACTTTGATGCATAATCTTCGTTCTCACATGGGGGACACAGATTTTTTTAACGGACTCAAAGCCATTCAGTCAAACTTTGCTTTTCAAACCATCAATGCCGCAGAATTTAGAGATGCTTTGACGAATTCAACGGGATATGACGCGACTCATTTCTTCGATAACTATGTTTTTAATCCTGGGTTTAACGGATATGAGGTAGATTCATTCGCGGTAAGCCACCAAGGCGGACAGTTTGATATCGAAGTGCATATTCAGCAAAAATTATTCGAAGCACCTAGTTTATTTTTAGATGTCCCTGTTCAATTGACTTTTGTTGGAGCAAATAGGGAAACGCATTCGCAAGTTGAGCTTATTTCAGGAGCAACACAAATAGTAACAACTCATCTTGCTTTTGAACCTGTAATGGTTTACTTGAACAAAAATAATTTATTGTTGAACGCCGTTACAGGAGAGGACGTGTTGGTCACCGAACCTTTCTCATTGCAAATGAATTATCCTTATTTTTATTTAAAAACCACAGAGGAAGAGGACACTTCATTTCTTCGAATAGAACACTATCGTCTTGCACCTGATGGAATTAATAACTCCAATACAAATTTTGAATATGTCAGCTCTCCAGACCGTTTTTGGAAAGTTGACGGAGTGTTTTCTAATAGTTTTAAAGCTGAAGCAAGATTGTTTTATGATGGAAGAAATATTGCAGGTGGTGGATTGGATTTAGGTTTGATGACAGATCATGCTGGGGTGACTTTCCATGAAGATAGTTTGGTGTTGCTTTGGAGACCAAATCAAAAAACGGAATGGGGTGAATACGCGCATTATGCTAAGAATTCTTTTGGAAATAAAACGGATGGATATGGTAGAATGGAGCTTTCGCAACTTTTGAAAGGTGAATATACATTCGGTTTTCGAAAAAGTACTGTGGAGACCAGTGGTGAGGTTTTACCAGAGAAAATGAAAATCTATCCAAATCCAGCACATGAGATTTTGTTTATAGAATGGGATCAAGCACATAATAATCAAAAGATAAGGATTACAGATACCAATGGAAAACTCGTAGAGCAAACAGTTGTAAATGACGGAAAGCTTGTTCTTTCGACTAAAAACTATCCACAAGGAGCTTATTTTGTAATGATGTATGAACAGAATAATCTATTGGCAAAGCAAAAATTTATTAAAGAATAGATGAAGAGAATTTTAGGAATTGACTTTGGAATGAAGCGCACAGGTATCGCAATTACTGATGAGAACAATATTATAGCCTCTGGATTAACGACTGTGCCGACCAGAGAATTAATGGATTTTTTAATCCGTACTGTAAAAGAGAAAAATGTGGGAACTTTAGTTCTGGGTGAGCCCAAAAGATTAAATATGGAAGACTCCCACAGTTCACAAAACGTTCGATTGTTTAGAGAAGCCTTGGAAAAACAATTTCCAGCACTTCAAATCGAAATGATGGACGAAAGATTTACTTCTAAAATGGCTTTGGAATCATTAATCGCTGGCGGTGTTTCAAAAAAGAAAAGACAACAAAAAGAACTCATCGATGAAGTGAGCGCAACGATTATTTTACAGTCATATATGTCTACACTTTAGTTTTGAAAAACTAACTTAAGGTATTGTCCAGTGGTTCTATTTCTTGAACAGCAGGTTTGCTTGACATTATCCATAGTCCAAGGTAGCACAAGAGTCCATTCACACCAAGTATTTCATGTCCAGATTTATAGCCATCAAACCATTCTTGTTCGTAAGATTTGAAGATGTAAATCAAAACGGGAACAATTAAACAAACAATCCAGGTGTAGTGATCGTCAACAACTCGCTTGCTGATGATTCCGAAGAAGAAAAGTCCAAGCAGTGGTCCGTAGGTATATCCTGCTAAAATAAATAAGGTATTGATAACATCCTGTTCTTTAAAAGCGTTGGCCAATAGAATCACAACGAATAAAATGGCTGTCATTCCTATGTGAATATATTTTCTTACACGTTCTGCTTTTGTCTTGTCCTCCCATTGGTCAACACTAAAAATATCGACACTGGTAGAAGTAGTCAAAGATGTTAATGCAGAGTCTGCTGATGAATAAGCTGCTGCAATTAGTCCGAGCAAAAAGGTAATTCCAATTAAATTTCCTAATCCACCGTTTAAAGCAATCATGGGGAACAACCTGTCGGTTTGTTTATCTGCTTCCATTCCGCTTATTTCACTAAATATTTCAACGTTTGCTTCTGCATACATGGCCAATAAACCTCCAAGAACTAGGAAAACAAAATTGACAAAAAACAAAATAATGGAGAACCACATCATGTTCTTTTTGGCGTCTTTTTCATTACGACAAGTGAGGTTTTTCTGCATCATGTCTTGATCTAGTCCTGTCATTCCAACTGTAATAAAAAGTCCTCCCAGTATTCCTTTTAGAATGTAGTTGTTGCTTTTTGGGTCGTCGGTCACAAACCAGTCGGTCATACCTAAAGATTTTAATCCTGTGCTTACTTCTGCAACACCACCAATTGATTGTGTAATAAGGACCACACTAACAATAAGAGCGAGGAGCATGAATAAAGTTTGGAGTGTATCTGTCCATACAATTGTTTTGATTCCTCCTCGATAAGTGTAGACATAAATTAAGAGTAAAGTGACCAAAACAGATACTTCGAATGGAATTCCGTAATTACTCAATACGAAATAATCAAGTATGTCAGCAACCAAGAATAATCTAACGGAAGCCCCCAATATACGAGAGATTAAAAAGAAACCTGCGCCAACTCGGTGTGTTGTTGGTCCGAATCGACCGCCAAGATAAGAGTAAATCGATGTTAAGTTGAGTTTGTAGTAGAGGGGAAGTAGAACAAATGAAATAATTGCATATCCTAGCATGTATCCTATAACAATCTGCATATAAGAGAATCCGGAAGAACCAACCAGTCCAGGAATTGAAATAAAAGTTACTCCTGAAAGTGAGGCTCCGATCATACCAAAACTAACCAAGTACCATTTGGAGTTTCTGTTTCCAGTGAAGAATGCTTCGTTTTTAGCTCCTCTTGATGTTAACCTAGAGATAACCAATAACACTATAAAGTAGGCGAGAATAACGGTTAAAATAAAAGTTCCACTCATAATATATTATTATGGGGATAAAAGTACTTTAAATTTAACTAGGTGCAACCATCACTAAATAGGAATAGTTAAAAGCAGAGTGTTAAAAAGAATGGCTTTGTTTAGGCTCCGATTACACGACGTAATTCTTCAATAGTGTTTTCCCAATATAATTGAACCTCCTCCATTTCATCTTCTTCAGCGAAACTTGTAAGGTGTAAAACAACCGCTTTGGTCATCGGGTCCACTTTAAATCGGATTTCTACAAAGGTATCTAATCCTTCTTCTTCATCTTCAACCCATTGAAATTTCAAGTGATCATTTGTTTTTTTACTGATTAATCGTGCAACTTCTTCACTACCATTCCAGTAAAATGTGTAAATGTCGTCTTTAATGTTTACATCGTCTGCAAACCACTCGCTTAGTCCGCTAGGCGTCATTACCATAGAGTTTAAGACCTTTGCTGAGGTTTTGAAAAGGTATTCTTGTTCGAACTTAATTTTTTCAGACATGTTGTAAATATTAATTATTTTCTATCTTCGCCGAAGATTTCGGAACGCAATATACTAAAAACTTTTAAATGGCTCTTATACATTCGCTTGAAAAATCTGGGAATACCTTGTTTAAATACAGAGGTCAAATTCCTGTAATTCTCTTCATTTTAGCTGTCCCTGTAATTTTCTTTACAGATTATGGTTGGATGGAATTAGATGATAATTATTATTGGATGTTGTTGGCTTTTGCCGCAGTTCTCTCCGTCTTAGGACAAGTGATACGTGCAATCGCAATTGGAACTTCTAATAAGAACACTTCAGGTAGAAATAGAAGTGAACAAGTGGCAGACGCATTAAATACCAAAGGAATATATTCTACAATGCGACACCCTTTATATGTTGGGAACTACTTTATGTGGATAGGAATCGTCGTATTTACTGCAAATATTTGGTTTGTTATTTTAGTCTCTTTGGCTTTCTGGTTGTACTACGAAAGAATTATGTTTGCTGAAGAAAGATTCCTTGAACGTAAGTTTGGACAAGATTACTTAGACTGGAGTTTAAAGGTTCCTGCTTTTTGGCCGTCTTTTAAAAACTATGAAAAGTCACCCATTTCTTTTTCAATGAAAACAATCCTTAGAAGAGAGTATTCTGGTGTGACGGCGACCATGATCGGATTCTTATTCGTTGATATTTTACGTAACTATATGATTGAAGACGGATTTATTTTACATACTTATTATATTATTTTACTTGCTGTGGCTTTGTTTATTTCCTTGTTTTTAAGAACTTTAAAACACCACACGAAAATTTTATTTGAGGAAGACCGTTCTTAGTGTTTGAAATTAGAAAAAACCTATTATATTTGCACCCGCATTGGTAAATAACACCACTGCAATCCCCACGAAAGGGAACTTAGGTAAGTGTAATTATGGCGAGGTAGCTCAGTTGGTTAGAGCGCAGGATTCATAACCCTGAGGTCGGGAGTTCAAATCTCCCTCTCGCTACTTAAAACCAGAGTGAAAATGAATACTAAAACAATCATTTTCATCTGGTTTTTTTATTTTATATATTCTGTCTCTTTTAGTGTTTTATGGGATCAATCTCAAAAGTTGGGGAGGGAGTGGTTTTAACCACTTTTATGCTTAAAGTTTTAATGATATATTTTATTCTAAATTATAAAAAACTTTCAGGATAAGATATAGAAGAATTGGGTTACCAAGATAAGTCGTAATTATTTAAAAAGAGATTCCTCGTCGCCCCGAGTTCTCGAGACTCCATCGGAATGACAGGTGTTTGTTGGATTTGGCGGGGTAAAATTTGCTCAAGCGAAGCTTGAGCAAATTTTACCCCGAAGACCTCCTTATGAGCTGTCATTCCTCAGTTGTTAAAATCTAATATTTTAACAACTGAGGAATCTCTTCTTCCTTTTTTTTGATAAAGTTTAACACTAGATAAAATTAATTGATACAGTTCTCGGCTGTAATTATTGAAAAAACACAACCTTAAAACTAGGATTAACGACCTAGCTTGGTAGCTCAGTAGGAGAATATGAAATTTTGGATATGTTTTATTCAGATTGACAAATATTTATGCTTAATCCCCAATAATTAGTCTTGATCCGTTTTTATGGGATAAGGTATATCTCTCCAAATTTGTTGACATCTTGGAAGATTAATTTGAATAATCATCTTTAATTCTGTTTATGAAATAGATAACATGTACAAGGTTTTATTGTATTATTTGTGAGGATCGACATCTTTTATGAAATGCCACCACGGAAAAGTCAGGTTTGTAAATTACTTTTACACCTATCTTTTAAAAACCTTACCTCCTTTCTAGATTAATAGTGAGTGTCTGCCTTGAAAAGTATAAATAAACAGGTCAAAAAGTCATGTTTTAAACACGTTTACTGACTAATTGGCGTTTAGGGTAGCTGATTTAAGACATTCTAACAGCGATTTTCGTTGTGTTTTGCATTGGTATTTCATTTGATAACTATAGACCAAAAGAAATTAAAAATTAAAACAATAGAAGTTATGGAAATGTCAAGAAGAAATAGTGGTTTTTTACCGTCTTTTTTAAGTGGATTTGATGAGGAGCTTTTTAATAATCGTCAAAATATGAAATTTTCTAAGGTGGCTGTTAATATTATGGAACGCGATGAAGATTATCTTGTGGAAATGGCGATACCTGGTATAAAAAAAGAAGATATTCATATTGAATTAGACGGTAACAAACTCTCTATAAGAGGTGAAGCTAAAGAAGCTAAGGAAATAAACGAAGAAAACTATACACACAGAGAGTTTTCTTATGGGGAGTTTAGACGCTCATTTACTCTGCCCAAAGATGTTGATGGTCAAAATATAGAGGCAGATTATAAGGATGGAGTTTTGAATATATCGGTTCCAAAACCAGAAGCAAAAAAGAAAATAGTAAAGAAAATTGAAGTTAAAAGTAGTAAGTAGAAGTAATAATAGTAGTAATAAGTAGTTTTAAGTTAATTAATGAAAACAGAGGTCTATTGAAATTGATCTCTGTTTTTTTTATCGTAATAAGCTAAATAACTTAATCGGTAAAAATCAAACAAACGGAGAGAAGGGGAGTGACTGAATAAATTATTTTTCATCCGAGCTTCTCCCTTTCTATATAAAAAGCTGAGTAAACCTACAAGTCCGAAGCGCTTTACTTTTTCAAAAACCTTGAAGATTTTTATCTGTTCAACAACTTCTGGTTTTTGAAATTGAGGATTGGTTACGTATTTTTCAACTGCAACGAGACTCTTTTTTAAGAATTCCTGATTGGATTCAAGCGAGTTGTGAATCAATTGATTATCTATGTGTAAAATCGGAATTGCATTTGCTTTAAGAGTTAAGCCCAATAATGTGTCTTCGTGTCCGTAAGAACCTGAATTAGGATCGATACTTTGTTCGTCGAATGAATGTTGGTCAAATACGGATTTTTTTATAAGAATGTTGAAGCTACTCAGTGATTTATAAGGAATTTTGTTGCGTATCTCTGCTGGTTGATATTCACGATTGGTACCATAATACCAGCGCAAAACATTGTTTTTTGGAACCTGAGCACTGTATTTTACGCCTCCGATAAGAACATCAGCTTTGGGAAGGACATTTATATAGTTCTTGATATAATCGTTGTTATCCACCAAAGCATCGGCATCAATAAATAGCAGGTTTTCAAATTGGGCTCTTTTCCCCAATTCATTCCGGATTTTAGCCCTTCCATAATGAAGCTCAGATTCAATGTACTGACAATGGTCTAGTTTATTGATCGCACGATTCTCTTCCTTAAATAATTTTGAAGTATCGTCAAGAACCAATATTTCAAAAGGGATTTTTTCCGATGTACATTGACTGTGCAACGCTTCAACAAGCGCTACACAGTTAAAATTATATACGGGAATGAGTATTGAAAGCATTGTTTTAGTTCAAAGAAAGAAAACTATTTGTTTCCTTTTTCGAAATCCGCTAAAAACTGAGCCAAACCACTGTCTGTTAAAGGGTGGTGAGCGAGTTGCATGATGGCTTTTAAGGGCCCTGTCATTACATCGGCACCAATTTCCGCACAATCAATAATATGCATCGGGTGACGCACAGAAGCCGCCAAAATTTGAGTTTCAAAATTGTAATTCGTAAAAATTCTCTTGATTTGTGCGATTAAACCAATCCCATCTGCAGAAATATCATCTAACCTTCCCACGAATGGAGAAACATAAGTTGCTCCAGCTTTTGCTGCCAATAAAGCCTGACCTGCAGAGAAAATTAATGTGCAATTGGTACGGATCTTATTTTCTGAAAAATATTTAATCGCTTTGATTCCTTCTGGTGTCATCGGTACTTTTACCACAATGTTATGGTGTAGGTCTGATAGTCGCTCACCTTCTTGAATCATCCCTTTGTAATCTGTAGCGATTACTTCAGCACTAACTGGTCCATTTACGATATGACAAATGTCACGGTAGTGTTTGAGGATGGCCTCCTTTCCCGTAATGTTTTCTTTAGCCATTAATGAAGGGTTAGTGGTTACACCATCAAGAATCCCTAAATCATTTGCTTCTTTTATTTCAGCTAAGTTTGCTGTGTCTATAAAAAATTTCATATTCTCTATTTTTTACTAAAATACTTAGTTTTCTTCAATTAATGTAGATTTATAATGGAGAATTAATAGCCTTGTTTTTCATTAAAACATCAAGGGAGCTGTTGGTCTTACATGGTTTTCTTTCATACTTAAATGTTATTTGATAAAAAGTGGTGTTGATGGCGTTTATTTTTCCCTAACTTTGAATCAGTAAAATTGATGCTTCAATAAACAAATATGAACCAATGTTGAAGAGCGTTGTACAGAGATAAAAACAAGATTAATGATGTATAAATTACTCCTCCTTTTCATGCTTTTTTCTTCTGTTGTTTTGTGTCAGGAAGTTCCTGCGGTGAACAATGCAAAGAATACCTTGGAGGCTCCAGAGAAAAAAGAAATGAAAGTGCAATCTGATGACGCCACCATAGATGTTGAGTCTGCTCAATTGCAACTGTTTTCGAAGAGTGTTCAAGAACTTCAATCTGAGCTAAATACAATTTCTCATTCTTTTACTAGAAAATCTCCAACTGCTCTTGAACTTCAAAAGATGCAAAAACAACTGGATGAATTGAAAAGAATTAATGCCCAGAGTTTTGAATATAACTTGCTGAATTATCAAGTAGGGAATTATGATTTTTCACGCCTTAAAAGTTTGAAGGATGCTGAAAAACTACAAGCCAATAATGCTGCTCTGCTTCAAGAGTTTAGTGCTTATGCTTACATCGTTAATGATGAAGATCTGCTGAATAATTACTTGAGTAAGTTAGAGCGTCAGCAGGTGTATTCGAAGGATTTACAAAAATATGCTGAAAATACGCTTCAATCATTGCCTAAGAATACGGTGTTGATTACACACGGGGATCATGACACTTACCCATTGTTGATTCAACAAAAAATTAAAAAGAGCAGAAAAGATGTGGAAATTATCAGTTTGGATCATCTACAAAGTGAAGTATACAGAAAACGATTGAAAAAATCAGGATTGCAACTTCCAAAGGGAGGATTTATTGATACCGATTATTTTAAAGAATTTATGCGATTGAATGCAGCTAAGAATATTGTTGTGGCGGGAACTGTACCTCGTGCATATTTAATTAAAGCAGGAGCAGATATGAAGACTGTCGGATTGGGTGTGTCTTTTCAAGATGTGCAGATTTATGACGATGCTTGGAATCAAAACCTCTATGAAAGATCTATGAGAATGTCAATTGAACAACATGTAAAAACGGTTAAAGACTTGCAGTTGTTGGGCAATTACTTGCCCTTCTTGTTTTCTGTTCGCAATAGCTATATTGTTGAAGGTAATTCAAATAAAATAGAAGAGGTGGAGGGTTTGATTTTACATATCGCAAAATTGTCAAACAAGTATCAACAGGTAAGTGCACTCTTGAATAAGTAGCATGAAGATATTTGGTGTGAAATATAAAAAGCAAAGCGATGAACAGCTGGTCAAATTGATGAGCAAAGGAGATGAACGTGCTTTTGACGAGATTTATCAGCGTTATGGTTCTAAATTAGCAGCTTATTTCACCAGGAAGTTGAAACATGATAAAGAAAAAGGTGAAGATTTTATGCATGACTTATTTGCGAAATTAATCGATAGACCTGAGTTATTTGATCCCAATAGAAGTTTTAAAACTTGGGTTTATTCTGTGGCCAACAATATGTGTATTAATGAGTATAAAAAAATGGCAGTGCGCTCCAATACTACAAACGGCATTTCGATGGATATACAAATTTCATCAAAAAGTCAACCGATAGAAGAACAGTTGAATGAAAAAAACTTTTCATCTGACTTAGAAAAAGTGATGTCTAAACTGGAAGAGAAACACAGAGAGGTTTTTATTATGCGTCACATTGATGGTTTGTCGGTGAAAGAAGTTGCTGAAATTATGGAAATCAATCCTGGGACAGTTAAATCGCGGTTGTTTTATGCAACAAAAAAAATCGCAAGTGTTTTGCAGATGTATAATCCAGTAAATGAAGAATAAGATGGAAGATTTAATCAAAAATATTATCCTTAACAAAAGCTACTTTGAACTCAGTTCGAGTGAGCAGAAAAGTATTCAAGAATGGGCTTCAAACGAAGAGGAATTCGATGCTTTAAAAGCGGTGTTGATGGCAACGCAATCTATGGCTGATCAATCAAAAGTTAAACCTTCTTCATCAGTTAAACAACGATTGGATGATCGATTTGCTGCAAAACATGCTGGTCAAAACGTTACATTGTGGAGTAAGTTTTTACTTTTTTTCTTTCCAAAAAATACACAGTTTTTCAAAAAGCCTGCCTTTCAATTGGCAATGGTAGCACTGATTGTCATACTTTTAATTCCCTTCTTGTGGCAAGAAAGAACTGCGCAATATGCCATGAATGAAGGGCAAAGAAAACTAGAGGTGGAGAAAGTTCAAAAAGAACGTATTGAAGAGCGTGATTCTAATAAGGAAGCTGGTCAGTCTCCAGATGAAGCAGACCATAAGATTGTCAATGAAATTAAAGATATTGTGTCAGAACAAATAGAAGACCCATTAGTTGAAGACTCGGATCTAGAAGAAGAGAAATTACTGATGGATGAAGTTGTGACCTATGATGAACAAGCTGATTTCGCCCTCGAAGAAGTTGAAGTTTCTTCACCTGTATATGAGGAAATGGAAGAACTTGTCGAAAGATCAGCACCTCAAAATGCAATGTCAAGGGAAAAAACTTCAGATTTCTCTTTGAGTAAGTCAACATCTAAATCAAAAGTAGAAACATCTGAAACGATAAGTTTGTTAACAGCTTTATATTGATTTTTTACCTAAAGTGCCAAAGGCACGGGTTGTTCTGAAAATGTTGAGTTGACTTTTGTCATTGATTCATATTCAGAACTCATCGTAACGCCGATAACCAGCCCTCTAAACAAACACTATCAGTTGTCGTTGAAATCAATTGGCGCCCTTGAAAGAATATCATACTTTTTCCCCTCTCGTTTCATAAATCTCTGCCAAATATCTGTTACAGAAGTATCCATAATTTCCATTGGGTTGAGCACCGGAGCAACAATCCAGTTATTTCTTGCAATTTCTTCCTCCAGTTGGTTTGGATCCCATCCAGAATAACCTAAAAAGAAACGCACTTGAGAATTGTCTACCGTTCCATCACTAAGCTGTTCGGTTAAAAGGTCGTAATCTCCACCGATATAGATGCCATCATCGACTTCTATAGACCCAGGAAGTCTGTCGCCTAATGTGTGAATAAAGAAAATACTTTCTGTTTGTACTGGTCCACCAATACTGATGTTTGCAGAAATATTCGGAAAGTTTTTTGCCACCTCAGCTAAATTGAGGTCGAGGTAGTTGGTGAGTACAAATCCAAATGTACCTTCACTGTTGTGGTCGCACAAATAAACCACAGAACGCCCAAAATATTCATCCTTTGAGAAGGGGTCTGCGATTAAAACTCTTCCTTTTCGCGGTTTTCTTTTATTTTCAAATGATAGATCAATTGCCATTTTTGAATGCTTTATTTTACGAACGAAATCAATTCAAATGATAACTTTGTCTTTGTAAAACGGAAATATAAGTTAAAATTATACATATTCTTAAATGATTTCACTTGTTTTATGTCGTGATTTTATTTAAATGTTGATTTATAGTTAAATAAGAACTTTTGTTATGTATTGTTCAGGGTGTGGTAATCAATTAGAAGGACATGAAAATTTTTGTTCAAACTGTGGACATAAAGTTCATGTTAGTGATGGTGTTCAAAAGATGACATCTGCAACTGAAACACTTAGTTTTTCTTCGAATTTTATTCTTGGTGGAAGTTTGTTGACTCCCGATCGACTATTGATAACAGATAAAGAAATTATCTATAGAAAACGTAACCGTTATCTGATTGGAGTAGATGAGAGCGTAATCCCTTTTAAAAGGGTTTCTTCCGTTGAATTAGACCGGAGATTAATCAGTACCAACATTGTTATTTATACAAATGGAAATGAGAAAATCGTTTTAGAAAGTTTTTCTATAGGGAATGCTAAGAAAATTCGAGAAGCAATTGCCGAACGCATCAATCACCTATAAAAACTCAGGTGGTTTTCTTAATTCAAGTTTAGCGCTTTGGAAAAGAGCAGATGTTGCGTTGAAACGAACCAAGAAACTTTGTTGTCCACCCACTGGTGTCCAAAAGAAGGAAAGTTGCCAACAGTGCATGTCTCGGGTGAGTGATAATCTTGTTTGTGTTAATTCCATTGCTTTTAAATCGTAACTCGAATTTAAACCGAGTTTCCATCGTTCTGTAAAACTTACGTCCCCAGACAATACAAGGTTTTGATTTTGACTGTAGCGTTGTTCTGGGTTACTGTTGTTTAAATTCACGAAAAAGGTATGGGTAAGGTTAATTTTCCATGGAATGGCAAAGTCAATAACTTCATGTGGATTTAATGCGTAATACTGAAAGTCGGCTCC
The DNA here is from genome assembly GCF_947504225.1 of Brumimicrobium ulvae. Classification (GTDB taxonomy): domain Bacteria; phylum Bacteroidota; class Bacteroidia; order Flavobacteriales_D; family Crocinitomicaceae; genus Brumimicrobium; species Brumimicrobium ulvae. The sequence continues at coordinate 297,926 of NZ_CANNGT010000001.1, forward strand.
CCAATGGTCTCCCATTAACTCTTGTGTTTTGTTGATTCTGTCTCTCGATTCTTTTGCAGTAAATGTATAGGTCGTTGAGATGTTTGCGCTCGATATTCTTCCTAGACCTTGTCCGTTTTTGTGGGCATATTGATCGTAGGCAATTCCGTTATTGTCCCATGCGTAAGGAGAAATGCTTGCACGTGAAACGATACTTAAGCCTTTTACTGGCGCAATTCGTAACTGTAAAGCAATGTCTGAAAATTGCATTGAATCTTTGAAAATATCGTAGTTTCCAGAAATGGAAAATGCATCAATAATTCGGGTCTTTGTAAATTCGTCTGCAATGGTGTCATTTCTATTGCGGTGTTTTAACTCAAAGGAGTTATTCAAAGAGTAGCTGATTAAGCCAATGTCTCTTCCAGCATTTTCTCGATATAAACTGTTTTCGAATGGAGAATAATAAACTTCTTCATTGTTTGGACCGAGTATTTCTGTCTTATAAGAACTGGTGTTGGGCTGAAAGCGCATAGATATTCTTGGAGTCATGACGTGGCGCATTTTCATTCCACTATTTCCAACAAAGCTGTAGTAAGCGTATAGATTGGTAGAAAGCTCTGTTTGAAAGGCAGCATCATGAGACATTCCAAATTCTTGTAAGGTATCGTTGACAATGGTTCCTAAATCAGTGTCATATCGCTTGTCGACAGACTGGAAGTTCATACGGAGATTGTAATTTGCTGTGGTGTTGAGGGTCACGATTTTCTTGAATAATTGCAATGGGTAGCTCATGGCGAGTCTGTGCTGTATTCCATTTTGCATCTTGTCTTGAATTAAATCATAGCGTTTGTTGGACAATAAGGTATCAGCAAAGATGGCTTTGTTTCTTGCTTCCATATTGTAGGTGACTCCTATTTTTTCATAGAATTTTTCTCCTCCTATTTTTTCTTTTCTTAGACCTTTAAAAGGAAAGAATCGATTCACGTTAACATTTAGTGTGGGAAGGTCAGCATCTAGGTTTTTCGAAGCTGAGTTTTGCTTTAATGCAGCTTTTAATCCAATAGTTACTGGTTTTCCAGGGAAAGAACGAATGAGGTTGATGTCTGAATTAAAGTTGTTTTGATAGTGACTTTCACTCAAGGGGTCAAGATTCGTTTTACCGCTATTGTCAGATTGAAAGTTTACGCTGGAATTGAATCGCCAAAAAGGATTGGCTTTCACTTCTTGTTGATGTCTCCACTGTACGACAATTTTTTGATTTCGAATAGAGTCAGCAGGGAAAGGTTGGCGAAAAGAGCTGTATCCTAAATTCAAAACGCCTTTGTATTTGTACCTTTTCAAATAATCTGTTTGATTCTTTATTTCAAAGGTTCCACGCGAATATAAACTACCATAAAAAGTGGTTTGAATTTGATCAGATTTTTTAATGGGGAAATAATACCCTAACTCTTGAAGTCCAAATCCGTATTGAGAAACAGGTACAAACATCGGCGCGATAAAACCACTTTTGGCTTCTTGGTCTTTTGTGGGGATGACACTAAAAGGTAAGCCAAGTGGTGTAGGAATTCCTTTTACCCATAAATTCATTGGTCCTGTGGCAATTCTTTCGTTGGGCACCATAACAGCTTTGGAAAGTTGAAAGTGGAAATGGGGGTCGTCTAATTCGCAGGTAGTAAATTTCCCTTCGGTGAAATGGACTTGTTCGTTTTCATGTCTTTTAGCAACGCCCATTTGCAGGTACATTTCTTCTTGTTGGGTTTTTAATTCCTCAATGTAACCTTTCTCTGTTTCAAAGTTATACCTGATGGTTGCAGCGGTGAATGATTCAGACCCATCTTCGAATTTTGGAATTCCAACACGATTTCCTTCTTCGTCAAGGGTGTAAATACAATAAACCTCTTTTTTTTCGGTGTCTAACTCAATTAAATCAGCAGTCATTTTAATGCCTTCGTATTCAACAATTGCTGAACCGTACATTGAGATTTTGTTGCTGGATAAATTGGCTACAATTGAGTCTGTACAAGAAAAGCTAACCCTTGAGTCCATAGAGTCATCGGTTCTGTAGATACGTTCTTTTTTCTTTACTTCAAGAGAATCTTGAGCATAAAAACTTGGTGTCAACAGAATTATTAACAATCCAACGACGAAAAAATGCGTTATGGAATATTTTTTGCTCAATAGGAACTTGTAAATTTGTTATATATAGTAAACCTTAACGGGTGCAAATCTAAAAAATTACATTGTTGTGTGGTCAAATATATTTAAAACAATAGTATTATTTACTCTAATTGGATGTGTTCATCCAACTTTTGGGCAAGAAAATCTTGATGAGGTATTGTCGAGCGGAATAAAAACTGTTGTGATCGATCCAGGTCATGGTGGAAAAGACCCTGGTTGTCATGGGGGAATTACCAACGAAAAAACAGTGGTTTTGGCCATTGGTTTGAAGCTCGGGGAGTACATTAAAAGTAAGTACCCGGAAATTGAAGTTATTTTTACTCGTGATAGTGATGAGTTTATAGAGTTGGATAGGCGTGCTAAAATCGCCAATGATAATCATGCAGATGTTTTTATTTCAATTCATGCGAATGCAGCAAGTGCTGCTGCTTATGGAACAGAAACTTATGTTTTAGGATTGCACAGAACAGAAAGTCAACAAGAAGTTGCTGAGCGAGAAAACAGCACCATTTTATTTGAAGAGAACAGCGCTGAAAAGTACAAAGATTTCGAATTGTCACCAGATGCAATTATCGCTCGTCAATTACAGTTGAACGTTTTTTTGAATCAGAGTATCAGTTTGGCCTCTAAAATTCAGGCCCAATTTAAAGCCATTAACCGAAGAGATAGAGGAGTGAAGCAAGCCGGATTCTTGGTGCTCTATAAAACCACAATGCCAAGTGTTTTAATCGAAACTGGTTTCTTGACTAATCCAGGAGAAGAAAAATTCTTGAACGACCCAGTGAATCAAATTAAAATGGCCAATACAATTTTTAAAGCATTCCAAGAGTATGTTGCAGAGATTGATGGCGTGAACACACTTGTGGAAAATGGAAAAGGTTACGAAGCTTCAATAGAAGAAATTAAAGCGCAAGAAGGGGAAGAGAAAGTCATTCTAAAAGAAGAAGAAAACAAGGTTTATTTTAAGATACAAATAGAGACTTCTCGTGAAAAATTGTCGCTCAACGATAAACGTTTTAAAAATGTGAGTGTTAGTGAATATCAGCAAGATGGGCTCTTTAAATATACCGCAGGACTTTTCGAGAATGACTTTGAAACAGCCGATAAGTATAAGAAAGAAATGAGGGCGCTAGGATTCGAACATGCGTTTGTAGTTGGCTTTATGAATGGAAAAAGAATTCCAATCGCCGAAGCAATAAAATTAGCCAAGAAGTAGAATTTATTGTAGAATCCTATTAGTTTTACTATTTAACTGTTATTTTAGCACAAAATAAGACGCATTGAAAGTATCAAAAGAATTTAAAACAGGTTTAGCGGTAATCTTATCTACGGCACTACTTATTTTCGGGGTGAATTACCTTAAAGGAAATAGTTTTTTTGGTGGAGATGAGATCTATTACGCTTATTTTCCAACTTCAGGAACACTTACTCCATCATCGTCAGTGACATTAAATGGTGTGGAAGTTGGAAAGGTGCTAAATGTTGATTTAGTGAATCCTAACAGTTATACAGATCCCAATAAACGTGTGCTTGTCAAGTTTAGTATTTTTACAGAAGGACTGTCATTGGCCAAAGGGTCAGGAATTAAAATTGTACCTGGTGTTTTGAATACAGGTGTTCAATTACAACAAAATTTTGTTGCAGAACAAGGATATCATTCTGTTGGAGATACGTTGAATGGTACTGTTAGTCAAGAGATAACAGAACAAATTGAAACACAACTTCTTCCTGTGAAAAGAAAATTGGAAGATCTGATGACTTCAATTGATAATATTGTGAATTCAATTACTGTGTTTTGGGATACTTCAGCAGCGCATACTTTAGATCAAGGATTAAATGAAGTGAAAATCGCAATTTCACGCTTTGGTCGTGTGGCTTATAATCTCGATAATATGATTCTTGACGAAAAAGCTAAACTCGGACGTATCTTTGATAACGTTGAAAATATTACTTACAACTTTAAAGAAACAAATTTAGAAATTCAAAAAGCAGTGGGGAATGTTGTAGATATTACAGATTCTTTAATGACTGTTGACTTTAAAAATGCAATTTCAGAAGCTACAACAACTTTGCAAAAGTTAAATGGTTTGCTAGAAGATGCCTCCGAAGGGAACGGAACATTAGGTAAGTTGCTAAAAGACGAACAGTTGTATGATGAATTAAACACAACCAATCAAAGACTTCAAAACCTTGTTGATGACATAAAAGTTCATCCAGAAAGGTACATTCACTTCTCTGTCTTCGGAACCAAATCTAAAGGTGTTCCAATTACCAAAGACGAAGAACGTAAGTTGAAAAAAATGTTAGATACAATTCCTTAAACACAAACTATATTTATATGATTTCAATTATAATTTTCGCTGTTTTATTGCTCGTGGGGTTTGGTTACTTCGCTATGAATGTCGGAAAAATCCGAAGCAATATCTTGATGGGTCGTGATGTCGATCGATCAGACAATAAAGGAGAAAGATTAAAAGTGATGACCCTAATCGCTTTAGGACAAAAGAAAATGTTTAAACGTCCAGTTCCCGCAATTCTCCACTTTTGTTTGTATGCTGCTTTTGTCATTACACAAATTGAACTAATTGAAATAATTGCTGATGGATTGTCAGGTGAACATAGATTGTTTAGACCTGCTTTAGGTGGTTTCTATACCTTCATGATTTCATTTATTGAAGTGCTTTCTGTTTTGGCTTTTATTGCAACTTTCATTTTCTTGGCGCGTCGTAACTTGATTAAGGTACCTCGCCTAAACATGAAAGAAATGAAAGGTTGGCCTAAGTTAGATGGTAACTTGATTCTTGTGATGGAACTTATTTTAATCACTTTTATCTTTATGATGAATGGAGCTGATGAAGTGCTTTATGCGAAAGGAGCTTCTCATGCTGAAAACCTCGGTGATGGATCGCTTGGCTTTGCCATTTCACAATATGTTGGGCCTGCCTTATTTGGTGGAATGAGTGAATCAACTTTGATGATGATTGAGCGTATTGGTTGGTGGGGACACATTGTTATGGTATTCTCATTCTTGAACTACCTACCGTTCTCTAAACACTTCCACATTATTTTAGCATTCCCAAATACATTCTACTCTAATCTTAAACCAAAAGGTCAGTTAACGAACATGGAGTCTGTAATGAAAGAGGTGAAGATGATGATGGACCCCGATGCGGATCCTTATGCAGCACCTGCAGAACCCGAAGGAGAGATACAGCGTTTTGGAGCAAAGGATGTCGAGGATTTAACATGGAAAAACCTTTTAGATGCATATACTTGTACCGAATGTGGTAGGTGTACTGATAATTGTCCAGCGAATCAAACAGGGAAATTACTTTCTCCACGTAAAATTATGATGGACACGCGTGACCGATTGGATGAAAAAGGTGAAGCAATTCGAAAACATGGAAAAGGCCATGACGATGGAAAGAGTTTATTGAATGATTATATCACGGAAGAAGAGTTATGGGCATGTACATCTTGTAATGCATGTGTTGAAGCTTGCCCTGTAAACATTGACCCGCTTTCAATTATTATGGATATGCGCCGTTATCTTGTAATGGAAGAGTCAAAAGTACCGACTGAATTAGCAGGTATGATTTCTAATATTGAAAACAACGGAGCACCATGGCAATTTAGTCCTGAAGACAGAATTAACTGGAGGGACGAAGCGTAAACGAATAAATTTATTACAAATAAGATATTTATGAGCAATTTGATGAAAGTGCCAACAATGGCTGAAATGACAGCGAACGGAGAATTTCCTGAAATTCTATTTTGGGTTGGATGTTCTGGTAGCTTTGATGATAGAGCAAAAAAAATAACCAAAGCAATTGTTAAGATCCTTAATAAATGTGAGGTGAAGTTCGCTGTTTTAGGAGCGGAAGAATCATGTACTGGTGACCCAGCAAAACGGGCTGGAAATGAGTTCTTGTTTCAAATGCAAGCCATGCAGAATATCGCTGTGTTGAATGGTTATGAAATCAAGAAAATCGTTACTGGATGTCCGCACTGCTTCAACACTATGAAGAATGAATATCCTGAATTAGGGGGGAACTATGATGTAGTTCACCACACACAGTTGATTCAGTCTTTGATTGCTGATGGAAGACTTCAAGTGAAAGACGGTGATACTTTTAAAGGAAAGCGAATTACTTTCCATGACCCTTGTTATTTAGGTCGTGCAAACAATGTTTACGAAGCTCCAAGAGAAATGCTCCAAAAATTGGATGCAGAGCTAGTGGAAATGAAAAACTGTAAAGCAAAAGGAACATGTTGTGGTGCTGGAGGTGCTCAAATGTTTAAAGAAGCTGAAAAAGGAGATAAGGAAGTAAATGTTAAGCGAACTGAAGAAGCAATGGAGGTTAAACCTAATATTATTGCTACAGGTTGTCCTTTCTGTAATACAATGATGACAGACGGGGTGAAAAATAAAGAACAAGAAGGCAATATTGAAGTGATTGATGTCGCAGAATTAATTGCAACTGCCGCTGATTTATAATATTGATAAAATGGAAACATCTTATAAAGATTTATTTGCAGCTTTTCCCGACCAATCTAAAATTTGGTTGTACCAAAGTGATCGCGCTTTGAACTCTGTGGAAATGAACGAAATTGAACAAAGCATAGTGAGTTTCGTAGAAGGATGGGCAGCGCATGGCAATAAGTTGTGGGCATCTGCAAAAGTATTAAATCCTTATTTTATAATAATTGCTGTAAATGATGCATTGGTGCCGCCTTCAGGGTGTTCAGTTGATGCTTCAGTGCATAGAATGAAAGATTTAGGTGAAGAAATGGGAATCAATTTTTTCGACCGCATGAAAATTACAATCCAAGAGGATGGAGAATTAAAACAAATTCATTTTTCTGAATTAGAGAATCACAGTGAAGCATTGATTTTTGACCCTTTAATTTCTACTTTAGGAGATCTTCGTTCTGCATGGCCAAGACCAATTGAGCAAAGTAGCTTTGCACATATGGTGGGATAAAAAAAGTATTTAAATAAAAAAAAGCAGATCATACGATCTGCTTTTTTGCTTTAAGATATGTACTGACGATATACAATCGTGTTCGTTGCAAAACCATCGTCCCTCAAAATCGCCAAAAAAAAGACCATTCTTTTCAGAATAGTCTTTCTCTTAAAGATTTAATATGATATCATGGTTTCTGAATTAAAGAGTTCAATAGCAAGGCGTGTGTATTTTAATAATCCAAGGAGTTGACATTTTTCCATGACAGCTTTTGAAGATTTGCACAACGCAGGTAGTGGACTCTATAATTATCAACTATATATTTTCAATAACCATTGCAGAGGCACCACCACCACCGTTACAAATTCCAGCAGCACCATATTTACCACCGTTTTGTTTCAATACGTTAATCAAGGTTACGATAATTCTAGACCCAGAATTTCCAAGCGGGTGTCCAAGTGCTACAGCACCACCATTAACATCCACTTTTTCAGGGTCAATTCCTAAGATTTTAGTGTTTGCTAATCCAACCACAGAGAATGCTTCATTCAATTCCCAGAAATCAACATCGTCTTTAGAAATCCCTGCTTTATCTAAAGCAATTGGAAGTGCTTTAGCAGGTGCAGTTGTAAACCATTTTGGCTCTTGTGAAGCGTCTGCATACCCAACAATCTTAGCGATTGGTTTCAAACCATGCTTTTCAACTGCTTCCTTAGAAGCTAGAATCAATGCTGAAGCACCATCATTTAATGTAGAAGCGTTTGCTGCTGTAACTGTTCCGTCTTTGCTGAATGCAGGACGTAAAGTAGGGATACGATCCAATTTTACGTTAGTGTATTCTTCATCTTTACTTACGATTACAGGCTCACCTCTTCTTTGTGGAACTTCCACAGGAACGATTTCTTCATCAAATTTCCCTGCCTCCCATGCTTTGGCAGCTTTTTCGTAGGAGTTGATCGCAAACTGATCTTGTTCTTCACGAGAGAATTTATATTCAGTCGCACATGCGTCTGCACATGTTCCCATATGTACTTGATCATAAACGTCGGTTAAACCATCTTTTACCATACCGTCAATCATCTTGATGTCACCAAGCTTTTGACCTGTACGAGCTCCTACATAATGAGGAACACTACTCATGTTCTCCATTCCACCCGCAACAACAATGTGGTTGTCACCTGCTAAAATGGTTTGTGCCGCTAAAGACAAAGATTTCATTCCAGAAGCACATACTTTGTTGATTGTTGTAGCTGGAACTTGGTCTGAAATTCCTGCAAACATCGCGGCTTGACGTGCTGGTGCTTGACCTAAGTTGGCTTGAAGAACGTTACCCATGAATACTTCATCGATATCTTCATTTTTGATATTTGCCTTAGCAACCGCACCTTTAATTGCCGTTGCACCTAATTTTGTAGCTGAAACAGTAGATAATCCCCCGAGAAAACTTCCCATTGGAGTACGTACAGCCGAAATAATATAAACTTCTTTCATGATTCTGTAAATTTTCTTTTTGATTGCCACGAAAGTACGAATTTCTTCACTTTTTACCACTATTTTATTCGAATAAGTAGCATAGGATTGTGATTATTAGGTTTTAAAATAAAAAAACATGAAATTTGCACCGATTTTAAAAATAAAACAAAATATAACAACTTAAATTAGAGCAGTATGAACTTTAAAAACATCACATTTATTGGTCTTTTGAGTATCTTAATGATTCCTTCTCTTCAGGCGCAAGGAGATTCTGAGTTACCCCCAAAAGAACCATCAAATTGGAAGTTAGAAAGTATTTTCTCATTGAATGTAACACAATCCTCTTTCACCAATTGGGCATCAGGTGGACGAAATAATATTTCTGGATTAGGGTTCATTAATGCGAGTGCTGATTACAGTGAAGGAAGATACAAATGGTCCAACCAATTAACCACTGGACTTGGAGGAGTAAAATACTTCGATGAAGACCTTGAAAAAACAGACGATGTAATTGATTTACAATCTACTTTCTCTTACGGAATGAAAGATCCATGGTTTTTATCTATCCTTGGTGGATTCAGAACGCAATATTTAGATGGATACTCTAACGCAGGAGACTCTGTACGTTCTTCAACTTTTATGGCTCCTGGATATGTGAATATCTCTTTAGGGGTTGAATATATCCCAAATGATAACTTGAAGGTAATGCTTTCACCTTTATCAGGTAAATTAACTTTTGTGAATGACCAAGTTTTGGCCAATGCGGGTGCCTTTGGCGTAGAACCTGCAGAGTACTCAAGTATGGGAGAATTGATTACGAAAGGTAAAACTTTTCGTGCTGAACTAGGTTCTTATTTGCGTGTAGTTTATAAAAAAGAATTGATGAAGAACATCAACATGAGATCAAGAATCGAATTCTTTTCTAACTACATGGAGAATCCCCAAAATATTGATGTTAACGGAGAATTAATCCTTGACTTTAAAATTAATAAATGGTTTTCTGCTAATCTTCAGTTGAATGTGATCTATGATGATGATATTAATATTGAAGATAGAGATGGAAATATCGGACCACGTACACAATTCAAACAAGTTATTGGGTTAGGTATCGCTTATCGATTGGCTAACTTCGAAGAAAAAAAGAAATAAACGATAATTCACTTTTGTAGAAACGTCACGGTATTTTATCGTGACGTTTTTCTTTTATAAATGAATAGTTTCAACTGTACTTTTAAAATCGGGTTTCACGGGTTCAAAAAAAAATTAGAATATTTTTCAGCATTTATGATTTGTAACGAAAATTGTCGTAAAATTGAATTGAAAATGATAACTTATTGAGAAGGGATCATAGGATAACATCAATTTAAATTCAAAGTCATGGCAAAAAGTCAAGATGCTAAGAAAACGGAAAAAAAAGCTCCTTTAAAATCCCCAAAGGAGAAGAAGGCAGCGAAACGTGAAAAGAAAGCAGCGAAGAAATAATAACTTCCTTCTTTTAAAATTCAGATAAAAAGATCTCAACTTAAGTTTAGGTTGAATTTCATGCGAGATGCCTTTGCGTATTCTCGCATGTTTATTTTAGATAGACCTTCCTTCTAAATCACTTTATTGATTTGCTTTATTCTTGTAGTTTGTTGATGTGCAATTCACTCGGGTTCATTAGAATCAATCTTTTTTGTTGAACTTTATAAATATTTAAGCATTCATTTATTCGGAAGTACCTAAATCAAATAACAGTTCATTATCTTCGTCTTCATGAATGAAGTAATTCTATCTCCAAAAAATAAAGTCGCAGGTCAAGTTCTTTTGCCTTCTTCCAAAAGTTATGCGCAGCGTGCTATCGCTTTGGCTGGATTAAGTCAAACAGAAGCTACCATTCGAAGATTGGTAGAAAGTGATGACTGTATTGCAGCTCAAAATATTATCCGAGAATTAGGCGCTCAATTTGTCAGAAAGGGTGATGATTTGTTGCTGAATAAAGGGATTGACCTAAATACTGCTCAATACTTATCTATTCATTGTGGAGAGTCTGGATTGAGCACTAGACTTTTTAGCGCTTTTTCATTATTGTATAACCAACCGTTTACAATTCATGGTGAGGGCTCTATAACAGAACGTACGATGGAGATGGTTATTGAAGGGTTAACTGAGTTTGGAAAAAAAGTTGAAAGCAATGAAAACAAATTACCCTTAATCATTTCTGGTAAAAGCCATCAGAATGAAGTCACTATCGATGGAAGTATAAGCTCTCAATTTCTAACCGGTTTGCTTACAGTAGCTCCATTTCTTAAATCAGATACGGTGATTCACGTGAAGGATTTAAAAAGTAAACCTTATATCGCAATGACTTTAGATTTACTGGCGTATTTTGGGTTGGAATGGAGCAATGAAAATTATGAAAAGTTCATTGTGAAAGGAAATCAAAAGGTCAAAAATAACATTGATTATACTGTTGAAGGAGATTGGAGTGCGGCCTCATTTTATGTTGTTGCAGGAGCAATTGGAGGTAAGTTGAGACTGAAAGGATTAGCAAAGGAAACAAGACAGGGAGATGTTGCAATTTTAAATGCAGTGCAACAGGCTGGCGCCAATATTAAATGGGATAACGGTGATTTAATCGTCGAAAAAAACACCTTAAATCCAATACAATTTGACGCTACGGAATGTCCAGATTTGTTTCCACCACTTGTGGTTTTGGCAGCTCATGCAAAAGGAACTTCTGTTATTGAAGGTGTACAGCGACTAAAACACAAAGAAAGTGATCGTGCCTTAACTTTACAGAAAGAATGTGCTAAGGTGGGAATTCAAATTGAAATTCAAGAAGATAAAATGATTGTACATGGTTGTGGTAGGGTGGAAGTAGATAAAAAAGTAGTTTTTTCTTCTCATAATGATCACCGTATTGCAATGGCGATGAGCTTGTTTTCAATTGGAGCGAACGTCGAAATTAAAATTTCAGACGCAATGGCTGTGAATAAGTCATATCCTGATTTTTATAAAGACTTTTTAACATTATAATTACGTCAATCATTTATTTTATTTAGATATTATAAAGCATGAAGGAATTTAAGAAGCAAGTGATTAAAGCAATGGAAAAGGAGTTGGAGGAGCGTTTGAAAATGGCGACCCAAACCTACAACGATGCTTTAGAGTCAAGAAATAACGATACAAAAAGCAGCGCTGGAGATAAATATGAAACCAGTCGTGCAATGATGCAACAAGAGATGGATAATGCTGAAATCAGTATTCACCAAGTGAAAGTCTTTCAAAATGAACTTCAAAGATTGCCCCTAGAGGAAAATGTAAATGCTGTAATGTCAGGAAGTTTGGTTGAAACAACTAATGGAGTGTACTTCTTGGGGTTAAGCTTGGGTAAAATTGAGGTGAATAACCAAATTGTTTATGCTATTTCTACAGCATCTCCTTTAGGAAAGCTACTGTTGAATAAAAAAGTAGGAGACGTGATTGACTTAAACAGTAATCAACAAACAATATTGAATGTTTCATAAAACAAAAAGGAGTTCCTCATCAAATGAAGAACCCCTTTTAGTTTGCTAAAACTACTTATTTGGAGTATTCATACCTACGGACAAGCCATAATTATGTTTACCTTGTGTCAAATATCTTTAATTATTCCCTGTCTACAAGGGGTCTGACTGTTAAAAAAATGCGCGAATTCTCCCAAATGTTAAAATATTCATTTTATTTTTTAACATTATCGGCATATTTTGTTTTTATTACCCCTTGAGGTGTTACAATGTAATGCAAAGGAACATCATGAGGATCAATATCTTCAAAATCATCATGTACATCAAACATGGTAAGTCCAATAAAAATAGTGCCCGGAGAACACTGCGCCAAAAAGCGATCGTAAAAACCTTTACCATAGCCCAATCGATTACCATGTTGATCAACCGCCAATAAAGGAACAATTACAATTTGTATGTCTTTCACATTAACATCTTCTCCTGAAACAGGTTCTGGAATGCCATATGCATTGTCTTGGAATTGCGTATGCTCATCCAATAACTTGTGGCTCATGTTGTTTTTGTCGAAGTTGGAAACAGGGATACAAACCCTATTGTTGCGCTTTAATCGATTAACTAAAGGAATGGTGTCGACTTCTTTCAGTCTATGAATGGGTAAGAAACAATGAATTAATTTGTGATTAAACATCCAGGTCCTTAAGAAGTTATTGGTCACCTGTTGTGAATAATAAATACATTGTTCAGGCGTCAATTCTTTTCTTAGCTCCCTGTAATGATTGCGTATTTCTTCTCTTGTCATTATAGTCCTGGAATTAATCCTTTTGCTGAATTGGCCATTTCTTTTTCGTTGGCAGCATTGGCAGCATCAATTGCTCTGTTCAATGCAACAGTCAATAAATCTTCTAAATCCTCCTTTTCCATTTGGTTCAATTCTGTGTTGATCGAAAGTTTGGTCAGTTTTCGGTTACCATTCATTTCTACAACTACTAAATTTCCACCTGCTTCTCCGTTTACAATTACTGTATCAAGCTTTTGTTTTGACGCTTCAGCTTGTTGTTGCATTTGTTGCAACTTGGCCATCATATCTTTTCCAAACATAATTTCAAATTTTAACCACAAATTTAATGATTGTTAAGGAGAATAAACTCTTTTCGATGTGCATAAAGTCAGTTTTGTCTAAAAAAATCAAAAATAATTCATCAGAAAAGCCCAGTAAATTCAGGGGGTTACAAAAAACTTTAGATTTTTTATGAAAAAAAGTGTGGAATTTGGTAACCTTTTTGCCCTATAGAATAGAACAACAATTAAAACTATAAAACATGAACAAATCAATTAAAAAAATCACTGCTTTTATCGGACTAGGATTAATGTTAGCAAGTTGTGGAGGACATGCGACCTGTGCAGCTTATGGATACATTAAATACGATCAAGAAAAACAAGAAATCCAAAAAGAAATTAACTCAGTTTCTCACGTTGAGAATGAGACAATATAGTTACTGATGGTGATCTACGAGCATAGTAGCCATCACTTCCTGGTCGAAGGACCAATATAAACAACAACAAATAAGAGCCCAGACCGAAATGTCTGGGCTTTTTATTTATCGCAAATTGAGTTAGACTACTCCCGAAAGGCCTCGGGATTAGTTAATCTCGTTTTAGATTCTAACATCAAATGTTCAACTCATTTAATTATAGAATTTTTTCTCAATTGAACCTATGGTACTTTTAGTCCATAATGGTTCAGTGGTACTTTAATGTTGTGCGAAAAAAAAAGAGCTTGTTATCGATTTCAACTGTGAATTGAAAAATAACAAGCTCCTTAAAAGGTTTTTATTTGGGTTTATTTGAATACCCCCATTTCTATAAATTTATTCATTCTTTTTTCACATCTTTCTTCTGGATCGAGTTTAGATAAAAGTGTAATTTGACGTTTAACTTCGCGTTTTACTGTTGCAAACATCTCTTCAGGGTTTCTGTGGGCTCCGTTGATAGGCTCTTTTATTACTCCGTCAACTAACTTCAACCTTTTCATGTCTTCAGAAGTTAATTTCAATGCTTCAGCAGCTTTCTCTTTGTAATCCCATGAACGCCATAAAATAGAAGAACATGATTCTGGTGAAATTACAGAGTACCATGTGTTTTCCAACATAATTACTTTGTCTCCAACTCCAATTCCTAAAGCTCCTCCTGAAGCTCCTTCACCAATAATGATACAAATGATAGGAACTTTAATGTTCATCATTTCGTAGATGTTACGTGCAATTGCTTCCCCTTGTCCACGTTCTTCAGCCTCCAATCCTGGAAATGCCCCAGGTGTATCAATTAATGTAACAATAGGAATATCGAATTTCTCAGCCAACTTCATTAATCGAAGGGCTTTTCTATACCCCTCTGGATTCGCCATTCCGAAGTTACGGTACTGACGCATTTTGGTGTTTTTTCCTTTCTGTTGACCAATAAACATTACTGTTTTTCCGTCTACAGAACCAAATCCACCCACCATCGCTTTGTCATCGGATACATTCCTGTCACCATGAAGCTCCTGAAAATCCCCTTGTGTAATTCCATCAATATAAGCGAGTGTATATGGACGTTCTGGGTGACGAGATAATTGCACTCGTTGCCATGGAGTTAGATTAGAAAAAATCTCTTTTGTTCTTTCTTCTAGTTTTTCCTCTAAGGCCTTGATTTTATCGGTCATATCCAATTCTGCATCTTGCCCAATCTCCTGAGCTTTAGCTATTTGTTCCTCCAATGCTTTGATTGGTTCTTCGAAATCTAAATATGTTGACATTTTTTTAATATTCTTTTTGAGGTCCGAAAGTTACAAAAAATTGTTAGCTATTTCTACATTTGTAAGTATGATATCATTTCCAACTTGTAAAATTAACTTAGGACTAAACATTTTGGCCAAACGAAAAGACGGTTACCATGAGATAAACTCACTGATGTATCCGGTTCCTGTTAAGGACGTTTTAGAAATTGTTCCGGCTGAAAATTTTGAATTTACTAACTCTGGATTGAAAATTCCTGGCGAATTAAAAGATAATTTAATTTTTAAAGCCTACGAAATGTTAAGAAAGGAATATTATTTACCTCCTGTGAAAATCCATATTTATAAAAATATCCCCATGGGAGGAGGACTGGGTGGTGGTTCTTCAAATGGTGCATACACGCTTAAATCCTTAAATAACTTGTTTAACCTAAACCTGAGTGATGAGGCCTTGAGAACTTATGCCGCAAAATTAGGTTCCGATTGCCCTTTCTTTATTGCTGAGCTTCCACAAATAGCTAAGGGAAGAGGTGAAATATTATCTCCAAGTGAACTCAATTTAAAAGGGATGTACTTATTATTGGTAAATGATGGAACGCATATTAGTACAGCTGATGCCTATGGCAGAATTCGCCCAACTACACCAATACAATTGTTAGAAACAGTTCTCGAAGCTCCAATGGAAACGTGGAGAGAAGATTTAGTCAATGATTTTGAAGCGCCAATTTTGAATGACTTTCCGCAATTAATGCAAGTTAAAAATACCCTTTATGATTTGGGTGCAACTTACGCAGCGATGACAGGGTCTGGATCAACTATTTTTGGTCTGTTCAAAAACGCACCAAATGTTGATGACGTGTTTAGTTTCCACAATGGATTTGTCAATTTGGTTGAACTTTAATCAATCAAAAAATAATAGGCTCAAGCAGAATTATTGCTTGATAATTCTTTGTGTTGCCACAATTTGACTGTTTTTTCTGAAAATAAGAATGTAAACTCCTTGTTCGGATTGACTTAAATCTAAGTGCGCATTTCCCCAAAACTGATCAATCTTTTTGATGCTCTGTCCCACGGTATTGAATACAGAAATACTTAATTCTTCCTCAAGGTCTTCAGAACTGATCGTAAAATGTCCATTTTTACTAGGATTCGGATAAACTTTCAATCCTTGTTGAATCACTTCAACCTGGTCTAAGCCAATCGTAGGAGCGCTAAATTCTTCAGCAATATAAGCCCAAATTCCTCCAAGGTCTGTCCCAACAAACATTTCATAACGACGATCGTTCCTAAGGGTGTCAATGAATGGAGCGGAATACCCTGAGGTGTTGATGTTGGCATAATTGTCTGAAACGAGGTTGAAAACATCACCATCGGCAATGTGACCTTCTATTTCATTGTAATAATAAACGGTCCCCATTCGGTTTCCACAAAATAAATGAAGTGTGTCGTTGTGTCGAACGAAATGAGGTGTAGAATATTTGTCTGGGGGGAATGAACCACCCATATCAACCTGACCCAAATCATCAGTTACCCATTTGAAGGAAGGGCTTGTTGCTGAACCAATATTTTCATAATAACATATTCCACTACTTCGTTTACCTATAATTAAATCTAATAATCCATCATTGTTCAAATCGAAAAGTTGTGGAGAGGCAAAACTATTCACATCGATGGTAAGTCCTTGGTGGTCTTTTAATTCAATTTGACTTAAAGTGAAATCTTCTATTCCAGGACCAGACCTTTCGTATAAATGCAATAAACCATCTTGTGTTCCAAGTATCATTTCTTCCTGTCCATCGCCATCAATATCTCCAAAGGTGGGGAACATGCGCAATCCATAACCTTCTCCAGAAAGTGAAAGCCAATCGTCAGTGATGAATGTAAATTCTGGAACTTCCGCACTTCCTGTGTTTTGATAATATTGAATTTTAGAAGCTTTACTCGATGGGTCAACATACCTAAAATGAGAAGCTACTAACAAATCTTTTAAGCCATCGTTGTTGAGGTCTACCAAAACAGGAATAGCACCTTTTCCATTGTCAATCATATCGCCTTGAAGAAAGTTTTTTTTGACGAAGGAGAAATTAGGAAGATTGTTGGCGCCCAAGTTTTTATAATACCATACACTTTCTAGGTTATCTGTACTTCCTGCCATGTTGGTTCCAACAATTAAATCCTTAACTCCGTCGTGGTCTACATCCAAATAAAAGGATGCAGGAAAAAAGGAAATGTCTACAGGTGTCGTGTTGCTAGGGAAGTTGGGGTCTTGGTTGACCATAATTGAATTTTGATTAGGTTGTGTTCCTCCATTTAACAAGGCGGTTAGGTTATGGTTATCAACATCTCCTAAAATTAAATCCATTACATCATTTCCATCGAGATCAATGGCCAGTATAGTTGAACCAGAATGGCGAAAGTTACGCTGAGGATCGGGTAAGTTGCTGTTTCCACAAGGACCATCATTAGAGTCTAAGTGAATGGTATTGTCGGTATCACTTTCAATAAACTTTCCCCAGCATTCATTGTACAACTTGAATTCTAAAGAATCTGGAACACCATAATTTTCCATGGATAAATTTTTATGGTACTCTACACGTTGACCTCCCATGTTAAAAGTGAGTACATCAATGTCGCCATCACCGTCAATATCAACATAAGCAGGAATATCTACTGAACTGACATAAAGGTTAGGTACGATTGTCGGGTTGGGATTGGTGTAAATAGATTCTAATCGATCAGCAGCTACTTCCCATTGTAATCCGTCGCTTGCATTCCCAATGTTCTTATAAACTTTTACCCCTCCAATTCCATAGGTGAAAATGTCTTTTTTGCCATCGCCATTATAGTCCACCATAGCTACTCGATAACGCATGTCTTCAGGGAACAAGTGTCTAACATCATGCATGTATTCGTAGCTTTTAACTCCTCCGATTTCAATTGTTTTGAAAACAATGACTTGGTTTTCACTTCGGTCGAAAATGAAAAGGTCTTCTAAACCATCGAAATCAACATCAATACTTGAAAATTGCACATGATTTAATCCTCCAGCCCAAGGGAATTGTAAGGTGTCAGCACCTTTTTTGACCAAAATGGAATCGTTATAAGCAAAACCAAATTGTGCTTGTGTATTCGGGGTAAAAAAACAAATCAAGAAACAGAAAAAAATGCTATTAAGTATGGTCTGTTTCATTTTTAAGGTCTTCATTTATTGCTATATGTAGTGATAGAGTAAAATTAAAGATTTTATCTTTATATACCTAAAGATGTTTGGTTTTAACGCATGTCAAAAACGATTTTACCGTCCACAATGGAGACCCAAGCATAATTGGGTAAAAATGAAGCACTACTTTTTACGGCCTGATCAAAAATAACGATGTTGGCTTGTTTTCCTTTTTCGAGCGAACCGACCTGACCTTCTTCAAAACAACCGTATGCAGCCCATAATGTCATGGCCTTTAGCGTTGTCGCTAGATCAACCGCTTCATCTTTGAGGAAGCCTTTCAAAGGTTCATTCTCTGTGTTTTTTCGTTGCACTGCAGCATGTATAGTTCCGAATGGGTCGTAATGCTCAATAGGAAAGTCCGTACCGAATAAAATCATGCCCGATTCTTTTTGCAAAGTGTTGTATGCGTATGCTCCTTTTTTAAGACGTTCCTTCCCAATGTGGTGTTCTGCCCAGCGCTGATCTGATGTGGCGTGTGTTGGTTGCACTGAAGGGATAACCCCTGTAGAATTGAAATACTGAAAGTCGCTTGGATGCATAATTTGGGCATGCTCAATTCTCCAACGGTGATCTGGTGTTTTCTGCATTAAGGTATCGATCATCCTCAAAACAGTTCGGTTTGCTGAGTCTCCGATGCAGTGACTATTGACTTGGTAGTTCAGCGTTTTGGCCTCGGTGAATACCGCATGAATTTCAGAAGGTGATTTTAAAAGCATACCGTGGGTATTGATTAGATCTGAATATGGTTCAATCATACAAGCGCCATGGGAACCTAAAGCACCGTCTGCGATAATTTTAAAACTACGAATGGACAAGCGATTGTTTTTGTAAAATCCGTTCTCTTTGGCAAATTCTATATTCTCTGGAATAGGGAAGAGCATGGCATAAACATAAATCTCTAATTGATTTTTATCGGCCAACTCAATAAATAAGTCGCGTTCTTCAGCACTTAATCCCGCTTCATGAACATGGGTTATTCCTGCTGCTAATAAATCGTTTTGTATAGATAGAATAGCGGCTTTTAAATCTTCCTTTTTTGGTTTGGGAATGGCATTGTTGACTAAATCTAGCGCATGATCCAATAAAATCCCTGAAAGTTTACCGTCTTTTTTCAAAAAGTCCCCCCCTTTAACTTGGGTGGTATCATTGATGCCAACATAATTCATCATGGCTTGATTAATCAACATTGCATGTCCATCGATTCGGGTTAAAGCCACTGGTGTTTCAGGAAAAGTTTCATTCAGCAATTGATTGTCGGGCATGATTTTCTCACCCCATATGCTTTGATCCCATCCTCTACCTATCAGTATGGATTGTTTTGTTTTTGATTGGTGCTTTTCAAGTTTAGAAATCATTTCATAATAAGAACGAGAGCCTCTTAAATCAGCATTTAACTTCTGCTTGGCCAAAGACATGATGTGACCGTGAGCATCATGAAATCCAGGAAAAACATCTTTGTTTTGTGCATTTATGATTGTTTTTGCAGTGTATTTGTTCAGAATTTGCCTTTCTGGACCAACTTCAACAATTTTACCGTCTTTTATGGCAATGGCTTCAGACATTTCCAATTGGTCATTCATCACATGTATCTTTGCGTTGTGAATGATAAGGTCCACACTTTTACCTTTATAACATGCACTTAATGTAAGTAAGAGTGAAAGTAAAACTATATATTTCATGTGAATGGATTATTTAAAACGTAAAAATAGAAGAATTCTCGTCAGGACACAATCATAAAGAGAGAAGAGACTCCAAATATCTTAATTCTAATTTTGACAAAAAGCTTGTTAAATCGAGCGTAAAAGCACTGTAATTGGCAAATATATTTATTTTTGTTCCTTAAGTTTGAACCCCTATTACTGAAAAAATGAAGTTAAGAAAAAAAGAACTAATTGTCAGTGGAATTACTACCATTGCCCAACAAATTACTTTTGAATTAGACGAAAAGTCAATTGAAAAGAATGCGAGTTTGAAAAGAGGAGCGCTTTATGATGAGTTTGAGTCTAAAAAAGAATTTATTAATGAATGCTTTCTTTATATTGCGAATGAAGTTCTGAAAAGCAATGAGGCTTGTTTGAAATTGAAAGCCCATGGAAAGTCGGTAAAAGAAAAAGGAAGAACGATTTGGTTCAATACCATTGCTTGGTGGCTGAGTAATTCAGAAATGTTTGCCTTTTATTTAAAATACTTAACTTCCCGTTATTATTTTGAAAATGACCAAATTAAAAGTGAAATGAGATCGCTTTATTTTTCCTTTAGTGAAAGCGGAATACAAGCAGGATTAATAAAACCACTACCAAAAGAATTTATACATGAGTTAATTATTGCACAAATGGTCAATACAATAGGATATATTCATAAGAATCCAAAATTATCTGCTGATAGTGAGTTCTTAGACCTTTCTTTTGAAGCATTATGGGATTCGATAAGGACACATTAAAATAAGTAAATGAAATACTTACACTTCATTATAGGGGTCGTCCTCTTTTTTGCTGCTCGGCTTTTAGAAATAAATGCTTTTGATACTTCTGCATTGGGACTGGCTTTATGGATGGTGTATTGGTGGATTACTCAACCTATTCCTTTATATGTTACTGCTTTGCTTCCTATTGCTGTTGGAGTCCCTTTTGAGTTAATTCAAACAGATATCCTTGCACAATCGTATGGGAATCAAATGATATTTTTATTTCTGGGTGGTTTTATTTTAGCCATAGGTATTGAAAAATGGAATTTGCACGAACAAATCGCCTTGACCATTATTAGAATGTTTGGACGAACGCCACAACGTATTTTGGGCGGATTTATGTTTTCGACTGCTGTTTTAAGCATGTGGATTAGCAATACAGCAACGGCATTAATGATGTTGCCCATCGCCATGTCTGTCATTCAAACTATTCCTCGATTTCGAGAAAAAAGATTGTTTTCAGTGGGTTTACTGCTGAGTATCGCATTTGCTGCTAATATTGGAGGAACAGCAACCCTCATTGGAACGCCTCCTAATATTCAGATGGCAGGAATTTTAGCTCAAGAGTTTGATTTGACCATTAGCTTTTTTGAATGGTTCTTAATCGGGACTCCGTTTATGTTGGTAATGTTGGTCTTGACTTATTTTACGGTGAAGTATTTCTTCATTAAAAACGCTTCTTTTGAAATGGAAGAAATTGAACCAAGAAAACTAGATGCTAACCAAAAAAGAGTACTGTATTTGTTTTTAGTTGTTGTGACTTTGTGGATGAGCCGTACATTCCTAAATGATTATTTGCCTATTGTAATCAATGACACCATTATTGCTTTGTCAGGTTCTATTCTGCTTTTTATTTTGCCTTCAACCGAAAATAGACCTCTATTGATTTGGGAAGACCTAAACCGATTGCCTTGGGGTATATTGTTTTTGTTTGGAGGTGGAATGGCATTGGCCGCTATCCTTGCTGAAGCCAATATTGTTAATTTCCTCGTTGAAGTCATGAAACCACTGGCTACTTTTCCTGTCATTGTCTTGTTGTTGGTCTTGTTTACGGTTGCCCTTTTTGCTACTGAATTAATGTCGAATTTAGCCTTGGTAAGTTTAATTATCCCATTGATTGGAAAGTTTGCTGTTGAATTGGATTTGCCTCTTTTAGGAATCTCTGCCGGAATAGCGTTGAGTGCTAGTTGTGCCTTTATGTTGCCTGTTGCAACTCCCCCCAACGCCATCGTATACTCTTCAAATTTGATCCATATCCGAGAAATGGTTCGGTATGGTTTCGTGTTGAATCTTATCGCTATTGTGGTGGTGACCTTCGTGATTTACCTGCTTTTCTTCATTTGATCTGATAAAAAATCATAAAATCACCCACCTTATCTTAAAAAATGAAGTAATATCGTGTGATGTTTCATCTTGCTATTGCTCTGTATTGGCGATTATTATTTTTATCTTTGTTATTACAAATAAGTTATATGATTAACACAAAATATATTATTTATTCACTGATCGCTTCCGCTTTCTTTGTCTTGGGATCCTGTAAAGTCAATAAAGGTTTTGAAGCACTTGGTGAATACAATTATTTTGAAGCAAAAAAGCAGTTGGAAAAATCCTTGAAAAGAGATAAGTCCCCTTCTGCTTATGGATTAAGCCTTATCTATTTTAGAAATGATAATCCTTTCCATAATTTAGATTCTGCCTACCATTATGGATTGCTTTCTGTAGAATCCTTCAGCGAAGCAAAACCTAAAAAACAATTGAAATGGGAAGAGCAATTAAACTTTACTGCTGCTACCGCAATAAATCATAGAAAACAAATTAGCGATTTGGGGTATGAAAAAGCAGTAAATACAAATACAGTGGAAGGCTATAAATATTTCATTGCTAACTATCCTTGGTCTCATTATATTGAAAGTGCTGAAAGAAAAAGAGACTCCTTAGCTTTTGTTCTTGCAAAAATGAAGAATACAAGTCATGTCTATTTAGAGTATCTGAAAAACTATGAGGACAGCGATTGGGAGCAGGAAGTGAAGCCTCTGTTGTACCGCGCACAGTTTGATGAGACCATTGAGCCCAATAAGACAGAAAGTTACATGGAGTTTATTCGAAAATATCCTAGTAATCCATTGGTGAGGGACGCACATTTCCAAGTTTTCTCCATCGAAACCCAAGCCAATACAATTCAAGCCTACAACAGATTCATTAAACGTTTTCCAAATAATCCTTTCGTAGATGATGCCTGGACTAGTTTATACCGCTTGTCAATTTCAGATTACAATAAAGAAAGCATTGAGCGTTTTGCAAAAGATTATACCGAATTTCCTTTCCCACATTTGATTCAACAAGACTTGCAGTTGGTTGGACAAAATTTATTTCAGTTTATTCAAAGTGGTAAATATGGATTTATGGATGAAGAGGGAATCATTATGATTGCTCCTCATTTTGAATACGCTGGTCCGTTTAAAAATGGTTTGGCAGTGGTAACCAAACAAGGAAAATATGGTTACATTAATAAAAACGGTGAACTTTTAATTGATTATCAATTTGATGACGCTTTAGACTTTGATCAAGCGCGTGCAGTTGTCGAAGTTGATGGTTTGTATGGAATAATCGATGTCTCAGGAAACTTCATCTTGCCTGCCGAATTTGAAGATATTGGGAGTTTTTCAGATGGACTTACCTATGTTGAAGGAGGGGAAGGTTATCAATTCTATACTTTAGATGGATCTTTGGCTTTTTCTACTGTTTTCGAAGAGGCGTTTGCTTTTACTGATGGACGTGCAAAAGTGAAAAAGGGAAATCAAATCGGGTATATTGCTACAGATGGTAGCTTTTTGTGTGCTGTTTCAAATGGGAATTTGAGGCATTTTAAAGATTCTATTTTTGTACATGAATTCCGTGACAGCATGAACTTAATGTATGGCAACGGGGAATATTTATTCAAAGAAAGCTTCGATCAAATCGGAATATTGAATAACAATAGAGCGATCATTGAGAAAGATGGGGTATATGGTTACATTAACGGAAAAGGTGAAGAAATAATTCCGATGAAATATATCCCTTTTGCCAATTATATGCAGTTTGCACAATTTGAGCATAACCATGTAGTTTACAAGAAAGGTCAAAAATACGCCATGATGGACAGCCTGGGGAAAAGTGTTTTGCCAGCCCTCTTTGATGGAATTGGTACCTTTGGAGAACTGATTCCTGTGACTAAAGGAAAAGGTTGGGGGTATGCAAACAAAGACGTTCGCCTAAAAATTGATTATAAATATGATTATGCTTATCCTTTCATTAAGGGAACTGCTATTGTTGAGAAAGACGACCTTTTTGGGGTAATTAATGTAAACGATGAGGAAATTATCCCTATTGCTCATGCGTCTATCAAAAGAATAAGCAATGATTTTTTAATTGTAAAAAGTGGGGGCTTTTTTGGACTATACAACAACAATGGAGAGGTCATTGTTAATGCTGAGTACAACAGAATTAATGAGCATTCAAAAAACTTGTTTCAATTGGTAAAAGGACAAACAATTGTTTATTATGATGTATCAAAAAGTAAATTCATCTCGTTAAAAGAATAGAATGGATAAATTGCTTGATTTTATTGAACGCCATAAATACGGAATAGTAATTACTTTGCTGGTCCATGTTGGCTTGTTTATCTATTTTCAAGTGGCGACGTATAAAGAAGTTATTTTATTTGAACCTTGGGACTTCCAAAGTGTAATGGATGAAGCTCCAGATGATATAGAAATCACACCAGATCAAATTCAAACTCCACAAGAACAACAGCTTTTTAATCCACAAGAAGAGGTCAGCTCATTTGTAAAGAATGAGAACGACACCAGGGAGGAAAGTCAAAGCAAGGACATAAAATTCACTTCTTATTCGCAAAGTGGAAATCCAGAGCAGATTGAAAATCAATTTGAGCAACAACTTAAAGATGAAATCAGAAGGAAGCGTGAGGAAAGGGAAAGTAAAAACCCTTCTACGTCAACCGATGTTGATAAAAAACCGAAGAAAGATCCTGTTCAAAATACTTCTAGTGGAGGGGAAGCAAGTGAAAAAGCAGCAGGTGGCGCAACAATGGTTTCTTATTCTTTGGCCGGTCGCCATCCTTTAAATTATAATGATTGGTATGTGCGTAATCCTGGATATACATGTGGGAATGTTAATGGTGTAGTGAAAGTGGCGATCTCTGTCGATGAAGGTGGACATGTAATCAGTGCGACTGTAATTGAAGGAGAAAGTCAAAACGCAACGGCTTGCATGAAACAACGTTCTAGAGAATATGCCTTGATGTCTCGTTTTAACTACTCAAATAAAGCACCAAAAAAACAAGAAGGTGTTATTACTTATCGTTTTGTATACAGGTAGAATTTAACCTGTGCAATGAATTTACTGATGGAGAAAATCAAACAAATAATGAAAGAAGGCCCACTAGGAATTTACCTTATGGCATTCCTTATTCCTCTCAATGCGAAATGGTTGGGTTTTGGCGTTTTAATCATTATTCTTGAACAAATCATTCGAAGAACTCCGATCCGTAAAGAAAACATCAAAAAGCAATTGAGTCTTAAGAATCCTGGATTATGGCTTTTCTTGTTTTATTTTATGCATATAGTTGGACTAATTCACACCGAAAATATGGCTTTTGCCAATATGGATTTAGGTATGAAAGCGACCCTTGCAATATTTCCTGTTTTCTTTTTGCTGTATCAACCTTTGGTGCGTTGGTCTGTTTTTGTGAAGTGTTTCGTCTTTGGTGCTTTTGCTTCTATTCTTGTGAATGTAGCATTGTCGATGGAAGCTTTTCTCAGTTCTGGGGCATTTTACTATATGCGTGGCTCCAACCTTTCTCAAATGATGCACCGAGGATATTGGGCAGTCTACCTTTTGATGGCGTATCTGTTTTTGCTCAAAATGGCTATTGTTGCAGTAGATAGAATCAAGATTTTCCTTAATTTATTGGGAGCGCTTTTTATAGCTGTTTTTGTGGTTTTGTCAGAATCGAAAGTGGGCTATCTTTTATTGGCTGTAATTTCGATTTGGGAAGTGGTTAAATTCATAAAAGCCCACAAAAATAAGTGGTTAATTCCTATTGCTGCAGCTGTGTTTGTCGGTGGAGGTATTTTGGTTTATGCCTTAATGCCTAGCGCAGTGCAACGCATCTCAAAGACCTTTGAAGTGATGTCTAAGCCTTTGGAGAGTTATGATAAAACGGGTGCAGAAAGTACAACTGCTCGACTCTTCGTTTGGGATGCTTCGGTAGATTTAATCAAAGAGAATTTTTGGTTTGGTGTGGGCACAGGTGACATCAAAGATGAATTGCGTCAAAGAAACTTAGATAAAGGATATACAGGCGTTGCACAAATGAACCTCAATAGTCATAATCAATTCCTGAACTCCCATGTTGCCATTGGTGTATTTGGAAGTTTGTTCTTACTGATGACCATCGTTTCGAATCTGTTCAAATTTAATCCTGATCCTTTCCGTTCATGGCGACTTGGAATTGTGTTCATACTTTTTATCGCGCTACTTCCTGAATCTATGTTGGAAGTTCAAGCAGGAATTATTCCCTATGCTTTTTTTCTGACTTTTTTAACGGCGTTTAAACCGAAAGTGTAGCATTCGGATTGTCATGTTTCCCAATGTTGAATAAAGCATCTCCTTTATTCACCAATGGCATTTCATTAACATTGAATATCATTCCGTTGAAGGGCGACTTAACCGAGCGCTCAAACTTGCCGTAGGGGTCAGAAATAGTAGCCAAAATAGTTCCTTTATCTACGTATTGACCGTTTTTTATCCTAAGGTTCAAGACCCCAGAATTACTGGCCCTAATCCATTTTGATTTCTTAATTGTATAGCTCTTTTGATCTGGCATTTCGGTATCAAAATAACGAATGCCTAAATGTTGCATAACACGTAATGTCCCGTCAATAGCCTGTTCTACTGCAAAATTGTCTATGCGGTTGGCTTTTCCTCCTTCATAAAGGATGTATTGCTTACCCAGTTTGGTGACTGCACTTCGTATGGACTTTGCGATAACAGACGAGTCAATTGTAAATGGCGCAGCAAATACCCTGCAAAGTGCTTTGGATGCCTCGTCGTTAAAGTCACATCGGGTTTGTGGATAATTGTTTCTTTGGGAAGATCCAGTATGAAAATCGATGACTACGTCTGTTAAAGGCGCAATATCCTTCATGAATATATAGGCGAATTGACTGGCCAATGATCCATTTTTGGTCCCTGGAAACATTCTGTTTAAGTCTCTTCCGTCTGGAAATTCACGCGATAAATTTAAAAAACCAAAAATGTTAAATACCGGAATACAAATGACTGTTCCATGATTGGGTTTGTGCCATCCTTTTTTTACTATTCTTCGCACTGCTTCAATTCCATTGATCTCATCTCCATGTAGTCCTGCCAATAACAAGAGGGTAGGACCAACTTTGGTAGCGTGACTCACAATCACTGGAATTTGAATTGGCGTATTGGTATGCAACTTGGCCACCTCTAATGTTAATCGCGCTGTTTTGCCGGGTGCGATCGTTTCTCCTAGTAGTTCAAAAGGTTTTTGCTTTTTCATTGTTTAGCATTTCTTTCGATAAACTTGATGATTTCATCAGCAATATCTAACCTGGTTGCATGCTCAATTCCTTCTAGTCCTGGCGAAGAATTTACTTCTAATACCAAGGGCCCACGGCTCGATTGAAGCATGTCAACTCCAGCAACACCTAAATTTAAAGCTTTTGCAGAACGAATTGCTGCTTGCTCTTCTGCTTCAGAAAGTTCGATGATTTGTGAAGAACCTCCACGGTGAAGATTGGATCTGAATTCACCTTGTTTTCCTTGACGTTTCATTGCGCCAACAACTTTTCCATCCACAACAAAAGCCCTGATGTCAGCCCCGCCAGATTCTTCAATAAATTCTTGAACTATCACACGTGCTTTTAGTCCGTTGAAGGCCTCTAAAACTGAGGTTGCCGCTTTTTTGGTGTCTGCCAATACAACACCTAATCCTTGTGTACCTTCAAGTAACTTGATGACAATTGGAACACCACCTGCGGATTCAATAATGCTTTCTACGTTTTTCGAGTAATTGGTGAATACCGTTTTTGGCAATCCAATTCCTGATTTTGTAAGCAATTGAAGTGAACGTAATTTGTCTCGTGAGTCAGCCAACCCTCTAGATTTTACAGCAGAAAATACACCCATCATTTCAAATTGACGAACCACTGCCGTTCCATAAAAGGTGACGGAAGCTCCAATTCGGGGAATAATCGCATCAAAACCTTCTAAATAATGATCAACGTAATAAAGCCGAGGTAACTCTTCCTCAATTAAAATATTACATTTTAAATGATCAATCACTTCCACCTGATGACCGTGTTTTAAACATGATTCAACAAGCCTACGGGTTGAATATAGATTTGCATTTCGGCTTAAAATTCCAATTTTCATTAAGTTTTTCTTGTTTTAAATTTGAATGATTCGTTTGATAAAGTTGTATCGATTAAAAAGCGATGGGATAATAATTTACGCCCCAAAAGTACAGGATATCTCATTAAGTCCCGCTTAGAAAGTGTAAATTCTGTAGCATGTTTTTCTCCAAAAAGAATAATATCCCCTTCGATCACATATCGCTTCTGCATTTCACCACTTGAACTGCGGACTTTCTTTTGTTTATATTTTTTGAAATACATGGATTCTCCAGTGTAAGAACTGTCTTCTTCGTCTAGAAAAATCACGTGTAAACCCTCTGGACTTTCTTCAACCACTGAACAGTGAATGGTCGAGGTGTAAGCTCCTGAATCAATTTTTACGTCTACTTCTTCTAAGTTGAACGCTGGAAGGTCGGCAATGTCATCCTTTCCTATGATGGGTTTTTCGTTTTGTGTTAAAGCCATTTTTTACGTTTGAAATAAATAATCATTAGCAAAGTTAATACAGCCATTCCAATCATAGTGAAGAGATAGCCATATTTATATTCTAATTCGGGCATATTTATGAAATTCATTCCGTAAATCCCCGCAATAAAAGTCAAAGGAATGAAAATAGTTGAAACAATGGTTAAAACCTTCATAACATTGTTCATTTTATTGGATAAACTACTCATGTAAAGGTCCAATAACCCATTTACGGATTCCTTTAAAACGGTAATCGATTCGATCACCTGTAAGGTGTGGTCGTATAAATCGCGAATAAATAACTTCGTCTCTTTGTGAATGTATGGAGCTTCTGACTTTTCAAACTGGTTGACCGCCTCACGCAATGGGAAAACTGAACGGCGCATATAGGCAGCTTCTTGCCGGAGGTCGTTGAGGCGTGGTAACAACTTCTCCGATGGATGGGCCAATACCTCGATTTCAAATTCTTCGATGACATTGGCAAAATGCTCTACCGCGATAAAGTAATGATCCACAATTGAATCCAATAAGGCATAGGCTAAATAATCGGATTGACGACCGCGAATGTTGCCCTTGCCTTCAAATAACCGGGTGCGAACATTGTTGAAGACATCGCCTTCTTTTTCTTGAAAAGTAATTAAATAATTGTCGCTGAATAAAATGGTGATTTGCTCATCGTTGATGCTGTTGTCCTCGATTTGAAACATTTTTGCAACAACATGTTCGTAATGGTCATAGTCGTCAAACTTTGGTCGCTGACCAATGCTCAAAATGTCTTCTCCCGATAGTTTGTGCATCTTAAAATGGTCCACAATCTGCTTGACAATCTCAACTTCGTGAAGTCCCTCGATGTTTAACCATTTCATTTCTTGAGTAGCACTCATCTTTGACAAAGCTTCTTCTATGGTGTCAAATTTATATTCTGAAATAGACTCTTTATTATAGGTGATGAGTTCAATGTTGGGCGTTTCCATTTTGCGCTCCCCTGTAAAGAGTAACATTCCTGGAGCCATTCCCGTTTTCTTAATTGAACTCGCTTTTTTTAATTTCTTTTTGTACTTCATAGAATTAATGCTCTAGCTAAGGTTGGTCTTGCTCCATCTAATGTATTAATTATTTTTTTCACGAGGATAGGTTTAACCTAACTTTTCCCTTTTGCACAGGTTTTTCTTCGTTTTTGAACCTTCAATCTTTTTATGAAGAACATTTTGCTTGAATTTGAAATTGTTTTTGAAACCCTACTTTGAATAGAATTCTGTCAAAAAAAAGTCTATTTTATTTTACAATAAAATCAACCATTTAAGCTTATTTTACGTCCTTATAACACGAATACAGAAAACAACTGCTCTTATGATGCATAAATTGAATATTGCACTACTTTTTATTTTGGTCTCTTTCGTCGGGTTTTCCCAACGTGGGAAAGATGGTGACTATACTGCTGCAGCCCTTAACGAACAAGTAAATACCTATACCGAGTTGACTGCCGATGCAAATGTTGGCGCAACTTCAATTACGGTTAGTAACAATGCAATGACAGGTGCTACTTTCTCAAGTGCCCTGCAGGCCGGAGACTTAGTGATGATTTATCAAGTGCAAGGAATCTCCATAGATTTAAATGTTTATACCGTTACAGGTTGGGGAGGAACTTATACGGTGCAAAATTCGTTTTTTCCAAATGGAAATGTACCAGATTTTATTGAATTTGGTTCTGTAACAAATTATAAGTCAGCAGGTTTGTATGAGTTGGCAGAAGTGCAGTCTGTTTCTGGGGCCAATACCATCAATTTAACCTGCGGTTTACAGCACAGTTACCTCACCACAGATAACAATCACCCGCAAGTCATTCGCGTTCCAAGATTTAGAAATTTAACCGTACCCAACAACACCAGTATTACTCCAATCGCATGGGATGGTACTGTAGGTGGAGTAGTTGCCATAGAGGTAGAAGAAGATTTATCAGTGACAGGTTCAGGAAGAATTTCTGCAGATGCTTTAGGTTTTCGTGGAGGATTGGCAGATGGAACCCCAACTGCTGCTCCTGTTGCAGGGTCCATTAATAATGTGGGAGATAGGGGCTTTCTAGGGTCGTTTAGTGATGCAGAAGGCGCGGAAAAAGGAGAAGGAATTTACGGTGGATTTATAGACCATGATATTGTATACTCAAGATATTGTTACGGTTCAATTGCCAATGGTGGTGGTGGTGCGAATTATCACAACGCCGGTGGTGGTGGTGGTGCTAATGTCGGCCAAGGAACTTACTATGGTTACGGAGTAATCGATAGGGGTCCAGGAAATGCTTATGATCCTGCATGGAACCTAGAAGATCCTGCAATGATTACCAATATTCCAACTTCTGCTGGTGGAGGTAGAGGGGGATACTCTCATGCTTCAGTAAACAGAAATGCGTTAACAGTAGGTCCTCATAATAACCTTTGGGATAGTGATTACAGGAGAATTTCTGGTGGTGTTGGAGGTCATCCGTTAACTTATGATGCTAACCGCGCCTTTTTAGGAGGTGGTGGAGGTGGTGGTCACCAAAACAATGGAGAAGGAGGAGATGGTGGAAATGGAGGTGGCTTCGTTTTCATCAGTGTTTATGGAAACACAACAGGAGATGGTTTTATTTCTGCCAACGGACAAGATGGTGGCGATGCAAGTGGGTCGAGTTCTCCAGGATGGGGGAATCGATCGGGTGATGACGGTGCCGGAGGTGCTGGAGGTGGTGGCGCTGTTGTGATTCGCAACATCAACCCTTTACCATCAACCCTGCAATTGGAAGCAATTGGGGGGAAAGGAGGAGACCAAATCCGTGTACTTGGATTCATGACTTCAGAAATAGCTGACGGACCTGGTGGAGGTGGTGCTGGTGGAATGATTGCTTTTACCTCAGGAACTCCACAACAAGACGTGAGTGGTGGACTTTCTGGAGTGACCAATTCAGGTTTTATGACCGATTTTCCAGTCAACGGAGCAACCGGTGGAGCGGATGGTTTGATGAATCGACCTGCAATTGCTTTTGATATTTTGGTGGAAAATGACACCATTTGTAGTGGAGAATCTACCACTTTAACTGCAACAACTGCTGGAAATCTATCGCCAACTCCAACCTTGTTTTGGTATACTTCTTATACAGGTGGTTCTGCAATTGCTGGTGGAAATTCTATGACAACTCCAGTACTGAACTCTACAACAACTTATTATGTGGGGACCTGTCCGAATTCATTTAGGGTTCCTGTTACTGTTGTGGTTGCCCCAGACATTATTATTGCAGGTACACCACCGACAATAACTGATGAAACGTGTGCAGGAAATGATGGTTCTATTACTGGAATAACGGCATCTGGCGGAGGATTTGGAACCTTGACCTACGAATGGAATGGAAATCCAACCCCTTCTGCAGACCTAACTGGTGCAACTGCGGGAACATATACTTTGGTGATCAGCGATGAGGTCGGATGTTCTGAAACGCTTGGTCCTTTTACTATAGGAAATGCATCGGGTCCTACGATAGACGCTTCAGCAATGACCATTAACGATGAAACATGTAACGGAAACGATGGTTCAATCACAGGAATTACCGTCAGCGGAGGAACAGGAACTTTAACTTACGATTGGAACGGAACAGCGAGTCCTACGCCGGATTTAACAGGAGCTGTTAGTGGAACTTATACCTTAACTGTTACCGACGGAAATGGATGTACAGCGACTTCGGGTCCACATACCATTAATTCTGCTTCCTCAATTGCAATTGATGTAACAGCAATGACCATCAACGATGAAAGTTGTAACGGAAACGATGGTTCGATTACAGGAATTACAGCCAGCGGAGGAACAGGAACTTTAACTTATTCATGGTCACCTTCGGGCGCAACCACAGCAGATTTAACAGCAGTTCCCAATGGAAGCTACACATTAACAGTGACCGATGGTTCAGGTTGTACTGCCACTTCTGGTCCGCATACCATTAATCAAATTGCGGGTCCAACTTATGATGATTCAGGCATTAATATTACAGCTGCGACTTGTGGTAATAACAATGGAAGTATAACTGGAATCACCACCACGGGAACAGGATTGACTTACGTTTGGTCACCCTCAGGCGCAACAACATTAGATGCAACGAACTTAGCGTCAGGAGCACATACCTTAACCATTACCGATGGCGCAGGTTGTGTAATTTCAGCAGGACCTTACACTATTTCTGCCGCAGGCGGACCAACATTAGACGCTTCAGGACTTACAATTTCAGATGAAACATGTAACGGAAACGATGGTTCAATCACAGGAATTACCGTCAGCGGAGGAACAGGAACTTTAACTTACGATTGGAACGGAACAGCTAGTCCTACACCAGATTTAACAGGAGCTGTTGGTGGAACATATACCTTAACCGTTACTGATGGAAATGGATGTACAGATGTTGTTGGACCATATACTATCGTAGCATCACCAGGTCCTGCAATAGACGCCTCAGGACTTACAATTTCAGATGAAACATGTATCGGAAATGATGGTTCAATCACGGGAATTACCGCAAGTGGAGGAACAGGAACCTTGACTTACGATTGGAATGGAACAGCGAGTCCTACGCCAGACTTAACAGGAGCTGTTAATGGTACTTATACCTTAACCGTTACCGACGGAAATGGCTGTACAGCGACTTCGGGTCCACATACCATTAATTCTGCTTCCTCAATTGCAATTGATGTAACAGCAATGACCATCAACGATGAAAGTTGTAACGGAAACGATGGTTCGGTTACAGGAATTACAGCCAGCGGAGGAACAGGAACCTTGACTTATTCATGGTCACCTTCTGGCGCAACCACAGCAGATTTAACAGCAGTTCCCAATGGAAGCTACACATTAACAGTGACCGATGGTTCAGGTTGTACTGCCACTTCAGGTCCACATACCATTAATCAAATTGCGGGTCCAACTTATGATGATTCAGGCATTAATATTACAGCTGCGACTTGTGGTAATAACAATGGAAGTATAACTGGAATCACCACTACAGGAACAGGATTGACTTACGTTTGGTCACCCTCAGGCGCAACAACATTAGATGCAACGAACTTAGCGTCAGGAGCACATACCTTAACCATTACCGATGGCGCAGGTTGTGTAATTTCAGCAGGACCTTACACTATTTCTGCCGCAGGCGGACCAACATTAGACGCTTCAGGACTTACAATTTCAGATGAAACATGTAACGGAAACGATGGTTCGATTACAGGAATTACCGTCAGCGGAGGAACAGGAACCTTGACTTACGATTGGAACGGAACAGCTAGTCCTACACCAGATTTAACAGGAGCTGTTGGTGGAACATATACCTTAACCGTTACTGATGGAAATGGATGTACAGATGTTGTTGGACCATATACCATCGTAGCATCACCAGGTCCTGCAATAGACGCCTCAGGACTTACAATTTCAGATGAAACATGTATCGGAAATGATGGTTCAATCACGGGAATTACCGCTAGTGGAGGAACAGGAACCTTGACTTACGATTGGAATGGAACAGCGAGTGCTACGCCGGATTTAACAGGAGCTGTTAATGGTACTTATACCTTGACTGTTACTGACGGAAATGGATGTACAGCGACTTCGGGTCCACATACCATTAATTCTGCTTCCTCAATTGCAATTGATGTAACAGCAATGACCATCAACGATGAAAGTTGTAACGGAAACGATGGTTCGATTACAGGAATTACAGCCAGCGGAGGAACAGGAACCTTGACTTATTCATGGTCACCTTCGGGGGCAACCACAGCAGATTTAACAGCAGTTCCCAATGGAAGCTACACATTAACAGTGACCGATGGTTCAGGTTGTACTGCCACTTCTGGTCCGCATACCATTAATCAAATTGCGGGTCCAACTTATGATGATTCAGGCATTAATATTACAGCTGCGACTTGTGGTAATAACAATGGAAGTATAACTGGAATCACCACTACAGGAACAGGATTGACTTACGTTTGGTCACCCTCAGGTGCAACAACATTAGATGCAACGAACTTAGCGTCAGGAGCACATACCTTAACCATAACCGATGGCGCAGGTTGTACAGTCACAACGAGTTCATATACCGTTTCAACGAGTCCAAGTCCTGTGATTGATGCAAGTAACGCTTCACTAACTGACGCTTCGTGCGCAGGCGGTGACGGAGGCATAACAGGAATCACTCTAACTGGAGGAACAGCACCATTTACATACACTTGGAACGGGACAGTGACACCATCAACAGATTTATTGAATGTAGGTGCAGGAACTTACGTGTTAACCGTAACAGACTTCAATGGTTGTACAGTTACGGCAGGTCCTTACACCATCAATGGAGCGGTTGTCCCAACCATTGATATCACTGTTCCAGATCAGTACATCAATGTTGGAGATGTAGTCAATATTAATACCGTATACACACCATTAAATGGAACATTGGTTTGGAGTCCAAACGAAGGATTGGATTGTACCACATGTGCAGATCCAAATGCAACGCCAAGTGAATCGACAATGTATGTTGTTACGATTACTTCACCTGATGGTTGTACAAGTCAAGACTCTATCTTTATTGAAATTGATGAGCCATGCGGTAAAATTCAGTTACCAACAGTTTTCTCTCCAAATGGAGATGGCTTGAATGATCAATTCTGTGTGATTGGAAATTGTATTTTCTCAATGCAACTTCAAGTCTTCAACCGTTGGGGGGAGAAAATGTTTGAAACCAATGATGTGAATGAATGTTGGGATGGAACCTTTAGAGGCGAATTGGTCAATACAGGGACTTATATTTTTAAATTAAATGGAGTAAGATCAGATGGGTCAAATTTTGAAGAATCAGGTAATATTAATTTAGTCCGATAAAAACACAACTACTAATATCTGTTGTTCGTCTAACAAATAGGACCACTCATTGCTTCAAAGGCACAGGTTGATAATTAACAGGGATTAAGTTTTACAGTCCGTTTCGAATTGAATAGCTTAGTTGTTAAAGAACCAAGATTATGGCCGCACAAAAGGAATTAAATACTGACGTAAATGGCATTTTTCAAGAATTGCACAGTAAATTCTCAGAAAGAGAAGGTGCTTATCTTTTAATGTCTCATTTTGGAGAGTTCTCTCAAGATCTTGTCAATAGTCTTTCTGAAGGTCTGGAGTACATTATGCGGAGTAATAATGCCCCGAAAATATTGACCAAGCGAATGTTTTCTATTATGATCGAAGGATTGCAGAATATTCGCCTACACGGAGCCAGAAATCATGAAAACAAACAGCTAGGTCATGTGATGATTATGGAAATCAATGATGAATATACCGTTTCAATTGGGAATGTTGTAGACACAAAAAGCAAAGTTGTTTTAACAAATCATCTCAATATGATCAACAATATGTCGCATCAAGAGGTTAAAGATTATTACATTTCTGTCTTGACCAACGGAGTGACAACAGAAAAAGGAGGAGCAGGTTTAGGATTTGTTACCTTGGCGCTAAAATCTCAATCAACAATCGAATTTGATTTTATTGATTGTGATACAGATCGCTATTATTTTGAGATGTGCATAACACTGAGTCAATAGACTATTTTTTACAATTAATGTCTCCCAACGAATTCACCGCACTTATTTCTTTCTTTTTAAGCATCAATTTCCAAAATTACTTTTCTCAAAAGGTTAACAGCATAGAGTTCTGTTTTCTCAATATTTCTACCTCGATGATTTCCAAATAAAAAGTGTTGAGCAACAACTTTCTTAGGCGTTGCAATTGCAATCCAAACTGTTCCTACAGGTTTTTCAGGACTTCCACCATTAGGACCAGCAATTCCAGTAACGGCAATAACATAATCAACTCCAAGTTGTTTTTTTCCTCCGATGGCCATAGCTTTAGCGACTTCCTCAGAAACAGCACCGTGTTCTGCTAAAAGTTCTGTGGGGACATGGGCTAGCTTTGCTTTTAAGGCATTAGAATAAGTAATTAATCCACCTTGAAAGAAATCAGAAGAACCAGAATACTGAACAAAAGCATTTGCTATTCCACCTCCAGTACAGCTTTCAACAGTTCCCAATGTGGCGTTTTTACTTTTCAATAAGGCACCAACAACCTCAAAGATAGATTCGTCATTCATTCCATACACCAGGTGTGGAAATCGCTTTTTTAATTCATCAAAATAAGCATTGATTTTCTTGGCATCCTTAGGTCCTTTTTCTGAAGTTAGTCTAAGTTTGATTACACCAGGAGAAGGCAAGTAGGCCAAATGTAAACCATCATCATAAATGCGCTTTTCCCAAGTTTCAATTTTTTCAGCCAAATAAGACTCCCCAATTCCTTGAAGCATTAGGGTTTGATAATATTTTCCTTGTACACCAAAAGAAGATTTTAACCTGGGCAATACTTCTTCAGAGATGAGTGTTTTCATTTCATAAGGTACTCCAGGCAATGAAATAATAATTTTTCCGTCCCTTTCAAACCACATTCCTGAAGCTGTCCCATATCGATTGTCTAGAATTAATGCATCTTTTGGTAGCATCGCCTGTTGAATGTTTGAATCCAGCATGACTTTACCTTGATTTTCAAAAAGTTGACGTACGCGTTCTAAGACAGGTTCGTTGAAGACCAACTCGGTATTGAAGTATGAAGTCAGGGTTTCCTTTGTGATGTCATCATTTGTAGGGCCTAAACCACCTGTAACAATGACTAAATCAGCTTCTTCAAGATAATCGTCTAAGGCACTAACAATAGCTTCTTCTTGATCACAGATTGTGGTAGATTTATACACCGAAATTCCGGCATTTCCAAGTTCACTTCCTAGCCAGGCAAGATTGGTGTTCACTGTTTGACCAATTAAGAGTTCATCTCCGATAGTAATAATCCCTGCTTTCATAAACTTAGCTTATAATTCGAAATAAAAAAGTAAAATTATTCGTAAGTTTGGCAAAAACCAATTGAAAATGAAAAAAGTTATCCAAACTATATTTATTGGCCTTATGGCATTGTCTATTTCAGGGTGTGATGTTCTTGAAGGGGCGGCTGGAACAATTTTAACAGATTCTTCTGAAGGAAACACTCAACCAAAACTGACCAATCAAGAAGTTATTGCTGGATTAAAAGAAGCTTTAACAATTGGTATTACGAATGCGGTAGATTTAACTTCGGTGACCAATGGGTTTTTAGAAAACAATGAAATTAAACTTCCCTTCCCAGAAAGTGCTAATGCAATGAAAGAAAAAGCCATTGAATGGGGATTGGAAGGACAGGTAGATAAAATTGTAGTGACTTTAAATAGAGCAGCAGAAGACGCTTCCAAAGAAGCAGCTCCAATTTTTATTAATGCCATTAAAAATATGTCTGTAGAAGATGGATTCGCTATTTTACGAGGTGGAGAAGGTGCAGCAACAGAGTTTTTAAGAAAAAACACAACAGATGAGTTGATTGCAGCATTTTCACCTAAAGTGCAAAACTCAATAGAGAAGGTGAAATTGACGGAGTACTGGAGTCCAGTAGCTACGCGATTTAACCAAGCAGCTCCTTTTATCGGACAAGAAAAAGTGGATACAGATTTAAACCGATACGTTACTGAAAGAGCAATCGATGGATTGTTTAACATGGTTGCAAAGGAAGAAAATGAAATTCGTAAAGATCCTGCAGCTCGTGTGACTGACCTTTTAACAAAGGTGTTTGGGTCGCTTTCAAAATAAACGCATAACCAAAAAATATTTTTTATGGCTGATTTTTTGCCTTCGGAACTCGTTATAACTCCAAAAGGTGGGGTTTACCATTTGGACATTTGTCCTGATGACCTTGCACATAAAATTGTTGTGGTTGGTGACCAGGATAGGGTAGAGCTTGTATCTAACTTCTTCGATGAGGTGACCCACAAAAGTCAACACCGTGAGTTTGCTTGTCATACTGGATTGTATAAAGGCAAAAATATTTCTGTTATTTCGACAGGAATTGGAACTGACAATATTGATATCGTCATAAACGAACTGGATGCCTTGGTGAACATCGACCTGAAGACCAGAAATGAAAAAGAGGAAAAAACAGCCCTTGAAATTATTCGTTTAGGAACATGTGGAATTTTACGTGATGAAATTCCTATCGATAGCTTTATTCTTTCAAGTCATGCCTTAGGAATTGACAATGTGGGGCATTTTTATGAAAGAAATGTTGATGCAGAAACCAAAAAACTAGAGGCCGAAATAGAGGAGAAGGTTAAGCTTCCAAAATATGTGAAGCCTTATTTGACTAAAGCTTCTCAATTGCTAAATGATAGATTGTATGCCGATCATATCGAAACAGGAATTACCGTAACGAGTTCTGGATTCTATGGTCCACAAGGCCGACGTTTGCGCTTGCCTTTAGTAGAGGATGGAATGTTGGATTCTTTCAGTGATTTCAAACACGAGGAAGTACGTTTTGCCAATTTGGAAATGGAATGCTCTGCTTTATTTTCATTGTCGACTGCCTTAGGTCACCATGCAACAGCTATCTGTTTAGGATTAGCCAACAGACGTAAGAAAGAATTTACAAGTAATTATGAGACTAAAATTATTGAACTCATCAAGTATGTTTTGGATAAAATCTAGAAAGTTATCTCAGGTATCCTTCCTTTTTTCAGCCTTATTGATCTTCGGATGTACTTCTGAAGTAAAGGATGAAGTTGAAGTTCAAACCAAGTCAAATGAATTGACTGAAGAAGAGTTGATGATTCGGCAAGTGGAAAATAGCTTGGGGATTACCGCTGCTGAGAAGTATGATATTCAAATTGAATATAAATACATCAATGCCGATACTTTAAAAGACGCCTTGATTTTGGTGAACAGAGCGGAACATGCGTTTCAACGTGCTAAAAATAATGACACAGAAAGGTTTTTTGAAAATACGGGGTATACCGCACCGCATAATCATATTTTTGTAAAACTAGGAGGAGTTAAAAAATTACTTTCTACCGTAGCTATCGGTTCAAATGTAAAATACCCTCTTGAAGCTACTTTCTTGGAGTTAACCTCAAAAGCACATCAAGATTTCTATGTTGACTACCGCATCAGAAACAGCATGCAAAGAGATTATTTTACCGTTAGAAGGAACAATATTTATAAAACCTTTAGTTGTCCTGTTTTTGATAGTGTAGGTGTCGAAAATCCAAGGGTGTATGATATTCAACACAGAGAAAGTTCAGTGAGAATAGCCAAAGACATAGCCTTGTACCATGGAGAGTTTGAAGATTATGAACCAAGCGAAATTGAAGATGTAAACAATTATACGCCAAAAGGAATTATTGGAACAGATAAGCTATTTGTTTACTTTATTTTTGATGATCGAACAATGAAGTATAAAACGCCAATGGGGGTTGCCCAAGAGGAATAATCAGATCAGGCCCAACTTTTGAGACTAATCCTATATTTCTTTATTCAGCCTTTCATTTTTATCATTGTCCAGAAAAATAGGCTTCTTTTTATTTCTTGGAATTGATTTATTTCAACCTTTAATTATTCAACCAAGGACTTAATTCTGTGATTAAATCTTTAATTCTTGATGGCTTTGAAATAAAAGCAGTTGCTCCATTTTTTAAACTCTTTTGAGCATCGTCTGGATTTTTAGAGGTAGAATAAATAATAATGGGAGCATCCTGATAGTCTGGTACCGATCTAAGAAAGTTTAAACAATCAATTCCATTCGCCTTAGGCATGTTCAAATCGATAAAAATGGGACCGATGCGATGGGCATTTTCAGTTAGGTAAGGTTTTGCTTCTTCAAATCTAGAGAACAATCTTAATTCATAGTCTGGAAAGCTCATATGAATAACAGTTTCGAAAATCAACTGATCATCTTCGTCATCATCAATTAATACACAGATATTCTTGTTCATTTTTTTTGAGTAGTTCTGTTATTGTGGTCGATTTATTTTCTCCACTTATCGAAATCTGTTCTTAATGAAATTAGGTTGTTGAATCCTGCACTAGAATATATATACAATCCATAATCTACAGTGAATCTTTTAAAGTTGAGTCCTGCCCCAAAAGAAAATCCACCCATTCCAGGTCTGTTTTGTACCAACATTTCCCTTCTTTGATTATAGTCGAATGCCGCCCTTACACGAACAGTTTTACCGATTAATGTTTCAACTTGGAAAATAAAATGGCGGCCTAACTTTTCAGCAAATCCTGCTTTTTCTACTGGAACGAGTTCTCCGGTAAGTGGGTCTGTTGTAGGTTTTGCGTTTGGATCGTTATAAGACAGGTCCCAAGTATTCAAATGATGTGCAACAATTGAAAAACGGAAAGGGGCATGTTCTAATTTGTGAGAAACACCTAGCATAGCTTGAATAGGAAGTGGAGCCCTGGTCTTTTCTGTGTAAGTTGAAAGTTGTACCCCAGCATTTCTAACAATTGCAGAAACTGTCGTTCTTTCGCTTTCACTTCTGTACATCCCAGCTAAATCTATAGAAACTCCCATAGAATTGTAGGATTCTAGTTGAGACCAAATTAAATTAAATGTTGCTCCGATGGAGATGTTCTTATTTAATGTACGCCCAATACTTCCGCCTAATGCAAAGTCCCCCGCTGAAAAAGTTCCAATCTGCTCTCCATTTTCGTCCATACGGTCCATCTTACCATAAGCAACATACCTTAAGTGAATTGCCCCAGTTCCAATATTTCCAAAGTCCTTCCCATAGGTAACCATTCCATGATTGATGCCGCCAGCCAGTAAAGCTTGATTGAATCCCATAGCGTTGTCCATGTTTGAATTTAAGGCTGCTGGATTTTGAATTCCTGTATTGATATCATCATCATAAGCAGTGATAAAAATTCTACCCAAGGCAGCAGCTCTTGCGTTATCAGGTAAGTCAAGAAATGGAAAGGCATTTTTTCCACCCGTTTGCGCCATTAATGTTAATGGTAAAAGACAAAGAATTGTTACTAGTCGTGTCATCTGAATTCAATCAACGCTCGAAAATATGAAAAATTGTAAGTTAGAGGATGAAAAAAGAATTATTTCTCCTTTCCACGTGGACCCAATTCGATGATCTCCATGTTTTTTATTTCTCCCTTGATTAATTCGAAACGAAGTAGGGTTCTCATACTATGAAATCCATGATTGCCACAAGCTCCTGGATTCAACCAAAGCATTTTATATCGGGGGTCAAATTTGACCAATAAAATATGCGAATGTCCACAAACAAATAATTGAGGAGCCCCATTTTGTTTCAGTTCTTCTGAAAGTGGTTTGGAGTAGCGGCCAGGTTTACCGGCAATGTGGGTCATCAATACTGAAACTCCTTCTCGTTCAAATCGCTGAAACTCTGGGAATCTTTGCCTTACCGTTGTGTCATCGATGTTGCCATAAACACCCACCAAGGGTTTAAAGGCCTCAAGTTGATCGATGATTTTAGGATCTCCAACGTCTCCAGCATGCCAAATTTCATCGACTTCCTTGAAGTGTTCAAAAATACGCTTGTCAAGTACGCTATGTGTGTCAGACAGTAAACCAATTTTCATAGTTGCAAAGAAACGAAATGAAGGGAGAATAATGAATAAAAAAAGCTTCTGAATATTATAAACAGAAGCTTTTTAAAATGTTAATATGTTCAACTATACTTTTCCAAGCATGGCTTTTTTCACAGAGGCATCAGCTGGAGTTTTACCTAGCCAAATTCCCCAAAGTGCTTTTTTGAATTCTAGTCCTTTAGCGCCTCCAAGGTGTTTTCCATTCATATAAACTTCAACACCACTTTCTGGTTTGTAAATTAAAATTACTTCATCTCCTGATTTAAATTCAACGCTGAAAATTTTCATGAAATCTGCAATTTCTTTTTCTGAAGCTTTCCCTTCTGATGATGTTGCAAATCCATCTTTTACTGTTTCTACAAATTTATCACGCGTAACTTTATCAGAAACCAATTTGATGCGAATCGCTGATTCTGCATTTTGATCGATAATGGTTTGTGCATTAGAAGTTCTCTCTGGAACATATAAGGCTGCTACATATAGGTTGAAGAAGTATTTTTGACGCAATCCTGCTCCGTTGTATTCTACAACTTGATCGCTAATTTTCATCTTTGTTGGAAAGGACACACCTGATACTGTAACGTTTTGTGCATTTAAGCTAAAAGACATTACAACTCCGATAAATAAGGCAACAATTAATTTTGATTTCATAGTTTTGATTTTAATGAATAATGTGTATTTTTAAACAAATCTTATTCCAAATTTACAAATAAAATTATTATGAATAAACTATTTACGCTATTACTCGGAACATCTGTTTTATTTCTTGCTTCATGTGGTGGAGGATGGTCAGACGACAAAAAAGAGTTAATTAAAAATGACTGTATCCTTATTGGTGGTTACGACTGTGATTGTTATGTTGAAAAAGCAGTGGAGACTTTCGAAAATCCTGAAGAATACAATAAGGAGGATTCAGAAGCAAAAGCTAAATTTACTACTGCTATAGCATCTTGTGAAGTTGAAGTAGAAGAGGTAGAGGAAGAGAATTTGGAGTCTTTCTAAGACGTAAGAAATGATACTATAACGTTGTGATGAACAGAAATGTTGATTGCAACGTTATTCCTTAACCACCTTTAATCCATTGTGTATCCATTTTATTCGTCCGTGTGGCGCTTGTTGAAGAATATAATTCCATTTTTCATTTTCTTCTCCAAAAAGGACTTCTTGCCATGATTTTAATTTCAGGCTTTTACTGCTTGATAAATAAGTAATGTTTTGATCACTGACCCAAATGAGAAAAGCTTCTTTGCTTCCGTTTTTTTCTTCATCTAATCTTATGGATCGACAGTCGTGGTTGAAACAATCCAGCCAATTGTAAAAAGCATTTACCGTTTTAACACTGTCTTCAAATTGCCATTCAATTATATGAAAAGGAATACTGTCTTTGATGAAATAGGTTTCTTCCTTGTTTTTATACCCCAAACGATCGGGCATAAATAACATGTTTCTTTCCTTGAGTATATTGTTTTCAGGAAACTCTAATTCAGGAAATAATTGCTGTAAATTTTGTTCAAATAGGGTCAATGACTTGCTTTCAGAAATCAAAGTGTCTTCCTGATATTCATAATTGCCTTGCGCTTGAGGAAGAATGTCTTCGGAAGTTAATATTTCAACATCCTTATCCGAATTACATGATGTTCCCAATAAGGTTAAAATCAGGATTAAAACCCAGCTTTTTATTTGTCCGTTCATTCTATTAAATCTTAATTTTCTTAAGAACGGAAATGGCATAATTAATATTGTCTGTGTTCACATCAAGATGTGTCACCATGCGAATGGTTTGCTCTCCAAAAGCCATAAAATGAAGATCTTTTTCGGCACACTTTGCAATGAGTTCAGGAAGGTTTACTGTTTTAGAAAGTTGTGCTACAACAATATTGGTCTCTACAGGGAGTACTTTTTCAACCCATGTTAAGTTGTTTAAGGCAGTACCTAATTCTTGGGCGTTTTTATGGTCTTCCCTCAATCTTTCGATGTTGTTTTGTAGTGCAT
Organism: Brumimicrobium ulvae; assembly: GCF_947504225.1. Lineage (GTDB taxonomy): Bacteria > Bacteroidota > Bacteroidia > Flavobacteriales_D > Crocinitomicaceae > Brumimicrobium > Brumimicrobium ulvae. Next base: position 341,896 of record NZ_CANNGT010000001.1, read on the forward strand.
AAAGTCCACCAGCCGCAATAATCCCAGCTTGTCTCATTCCTCCTCCCATTACTTTTCTTGCGCGTCGTGCACGGTGAATAAAGTCTTTTTTACCCAGTAAAACCGAACCTACTGGAGCTCCTAATCCTTTAGATAAGCAAATAGAAATAGAGTCAAATTGTGCTGCGTATGCTTTGGGCGGTACATTGTTTTCTACCAATGCGTTGAATAGTCTAGCTCCGTCGAGATGGAGTGGAAGTTTATTTTCTAGACAAATCTTGCGAATGGCTTTTATTTCATTGAAATCATAAATTGCACCTCCTCCTCGGTTCATGGTGTCTTCTATGGAAACCAGTGTGGTTAGCGGATAATGTGGGTTGTTAGGGTCTTTGATGCCTGCAAGAACGTCTGCAGCGGTAATTCGTCCTCGGTCTCCAGAAAGTAGGTGAGTAGAACTACCGCTATTTTTAGCTATTCCTCCACCTTCGTAAAAATAGATGTGGGCGTCCTTGGAACAAATTACTTCATCGCCTGGCCTACAATGTACATTTATGGCGATTTGATTGGTTTGTGTTCCAGAGGAACAGTAAAGCGCAGCTTCCATTCCGAAGTAATCGGCAGCGAATTGCTCTAATTGATTTACTGTTGGGTCTTCTTGAAAAACGTCATCTCCAACAGGAGCATCCATCATAAAAGCTTTCATTTCTTTTGAAGGCTTTGTCACTGTATCTGAACGAAAATCAGTGTGCATAGTTTATTTTTTACGAATCACCATTAATCCATCGCGAATAGGTAGGAGTACATTTTCAACCCGGTGATCATCTTGAATTTTCTTGTTGAATATTTTTAATGCTTCAGTGTCAACATCATTTTTCTTGGTTGCTTGAATTACTTTTCCAGACCACAAAACATTATCTGCAATGATGATTGCACCTGATGGCAAGTCGTCAATTAATAAGTCGTAATAATTTGAATAGTTGGATTTGTCAGCGTCTATAAATACCAAGTCAAAGTTTTTGTCAAGGGTAGGAATGATTTCCATGGCGTCACCTACTTTCATTTCAATTTGATTAGAAAAACCGGCTTTGTTGACATATTCTTTGACCATTTCTTCCAATTCGTAATTGAGATCAATGGTAATGAGTTGCCCTTCTTCTTTTAATCCTTCGGCCAAACAAATTGCAGAATAGCCTGTATAGGTTCCTATTTCTAAAATGCGTTTGGGTTGCATCATTTTACTGAACAAACTTAAGGTTCTACCTTGTAGGTGCCCAGAAAGCATTCGGGGTTGTAACACCTTAATGTGGGTTTGACGGTTTAAGTCGCTTAAGACTTCTGATTCTGGAGAGGTATGTGCATTGACATAATCGTCCAATTTTTCATCTAAAAATTCCATGTACCAAATGTAAGAAAAAAAACAAAAAGGCAAATCATAAGCCGGGTCCTGTACACCATCCGAAGATGGCTGTTTGTCATTTATCTAGTCCAGAAGTCACCCTCTGGATCCATCGACCTACCCTCCAAGTCGAGCGAGCAGCCCTTAAGCCTTGGTTTACATGGTCTTTCAGTCCGTAAGGTTTACCTAGCCAACAATGTCACCATTGCTGCGGTGAGCTCTTACCTCGCCTTTTCACTATGACCTCGAGTGTAACCTCGGGGCTACTTATTTCTGTGGCACTTTCTGTATTCGTCAAACGACGAACCCTTCCCGTTAGGAAGTACGGCGCTCTATACTGCCCAGACTTTCCTCTCTCTCGTTAAACGAGACAGCGACAAACTGATTTGCCTTTTGTGCAAAATTACGCTTTATTTAATAACTATTGGATTAAAACTTTGTCCATTTTGAGTAATGGACTGTAAAGTGTACATTCCTAGTGCTAAATCTTGAAGGTCAATCGAAATAGAACTTGAATTTAGCACAAAAGAATTCACTATTTTACCTGTGCTGCTCAAGACATTGACCTTTTGAATGATTTCTTTGGATTGGATGTTGATGAAATCACTGCTAGGATTAGGGTAAACAGCAACTTCAATACTGTTTTTTGGAAGATTTGCCAATTGATGGTTTAAAAATGTAACGCGGGTAGGGGTCTCACTTCCCATTGCTCCTTCAGTTTCGATTTTTAATACTGGACGCTTTAAATTGTTGTCCCACCATTCATATTCACTGATTGTTCTGTTGATCGGGAACCATTGGTTAAACCCTCCTAAGTTGACCCGAACAGAATCGAGTTCTGTAATAAGGTGGTGAATTCTAATGGTGTTATAAGTTCCAAAAGGCGTGATCAATTGACCTTCGCCGTCTACATTGCTTTCTCTTTGACGGTATTGAATGAATTGAGAGTCAAAGACAGGATTGAAATCCATTTTGGTGTATCCTCTAGATGAGTAGTTGTCTCCATAGTTAAGCGGAAAAACGTAAGCTGCTTCGATGGTGTCACTTCTGAAGCCAACTTGTTGACCATCGACCTCTAAACTATAACCTAGATAGGTCACCTTGTCATTTTCAATTTTAGTTAATCTGTTGATAGATTCTATGCTCACGGGAAGAATTCCACCTAGTTGATCTAATGGAAGTCCATCAAAAGGTTGATAGAAACTGGCTTGATATTGTGGAGGAGCAAAGGTCCCAAATTGAAATTCAACTACCATTCCAGCTGTTGAGATGTCATAAGCAATTTCAAATAATTGACTGTTCTCCATAAGATTGGAATAATCCCATGTTGAATTTTGACCTGTTGTTTGAAAATCAATAGATAAATCTGTGGTGGTAGAAACACCAACAGTATCTCCTGCAATCATGAAGTCAGTGCTGGTTATTGTTGTTTGAGCAATCGCTGAAAAGCTAAATATAGCGGCCAATAAATTTAAGATGTACTTCATTGTTAGTGTTTTATTTATATGAAATTAAATAAAAAAGCAAGAAGTTCACCTAATAGCCAAGACCAAATTCAATATTTAAGTTGGCATTAACCGTTTCACCTGAAGTAAAGTTTTTGAAAGGAACGTTGAGTGTTCCTTTGATGAGCTTGGTTTGAGTTGCACTGTTATTTGTTTCATACTCTGTTATTTCTGTAACAACGAATGAAGAATTGCTTGTGGGCCCATTTATGGATTGATACGTTGAGCCGCCCTTTACAACAGTGAATAATGCCGATGAATCCCAAGTTAATTGACTTTTTATTCCTGCTGTGGTAAAGTCATGTAGACTATATTCGTCGGATTGTTTGTTAACAAAAACAGTTCTTTTGGCAACAGCTCCGTTTTGAAAATGTACTTCTGCTCTTAGGTGAAATGTATCGGGTAAATTGCTTGCGTAAAGAATAGCGCCTTCTGAAATGATTACATCATCAATATACCATCTCACATTTTGAATTGTAGCACTTAAAGAATTGAAAGTAGCAACAATACTATCACTTTGAAACATTTCCCATTCAAGCTCAAAGTCAGTATAGTTTTTAAAACCAACAATAATGGTATTGCAAACGTTTACAACCGCACCATTATTATAGTGTACATTGGCACATACATTATATTTTCCAGGTTCATTGATTGTGAGGGTGGAACTGCCGTGAGGATCGCCATCAATACTCCAATCGATTGTGTTTATAGTTGAAGCGTTGGACAAGTCTCCTTGTTCAATAGTTAAGAGTGGAGTAGTGCCAAACTGTTCACTGATTAAATACTCAGGCAATTCAATAAATTTATCTGATAGGTGTGGAAGATCAACGTTTGTTCCAAATATTTGCATTTTAACTTCCTCCTGACCATTGCTTAACACACCTGTGAATTGATTTACTCCGTTATATTCTTCGGCGCTTGCGAACATTATTGCATCGTTTTCTCCAGCATGAAGATCAATGGTTTCATTTCCAATTGTTCCATTAACGTTGAATACTGGATCGTTTTCGTATGGAATATCAGGTAAATCTTTTTTTGAACAAGCAAAATTCAAGGTCAATAATCCCGACAGCAATAAAAGATATGTTATTTTCTTATTCATTATTGAAGGATATTAAATCTTAAAGTTATTTGTCCGTAAATAGGGTTGGTCGTTGAAGATTGATTGAAGTAAGAATCGTCTTTTATTCTTCCTGAAATATTGGTTCCTACTTTTGCTCCTAGGGCGATTCTAGAAGTCAGTTGATGCTCCATCCAAAGGTATCCTTGAGTAGAGAATTTGTTCAATCCATCGGTATTGCCATAGTATTTTTCAGTTTCAACTAAGAAATGATCTTCGTAATGATTCAAATCCATCCCTGTATTGATTAGGTAGTTGGCTTGTACTCCAACTCCAAACGATGTAGCGTTTATGCGGTATCCAAACTCTAACGGAATGTATAGGTCAAATAAACTTTGATACGATAAATCACGTTGATGTCTGGTTACTCCAAATCCATAAACCTTTGCTTTTTTAGAAAGAATGAGGTCTGCATTACTGGTGTGTTGAGCTCCTACTCCTGTACGTAAAATAATTCCATTAAAGTTTCCTTCTAAATTTAGTGACAAGTCAATTAAGCCCGACTCATAAGGTCTACTGGTTTTATAATTCTCCATTAATCCTCCTCCTAACTTAGCATAAATAGACAAACGTGGTCTTGGTTTGAAATTATTATTCGAATGGAAAATATTTCCTGCCTCATCTAAATGTAGTACGTTAACGAATTCGAATGGAAGATTTTGTATAGCGTCATCTGCTGTATGGTTATGATTCATCTCATTGACCTGAATAAACGCACGGTTCAAATCATCGTCGCTGTTTTCGTTTTTTAAGTCAAGTTCCGAGGAATGTTCTAATGAATTTGATTGACCTTTAGATTCTTGCGCAATGAAAAGAGATTTATCGCTTTTGGTTTCTCTTGTGTTTTTGTTATTAGTAAGGCTGTTTTTTCTTGTATTTACATCAGAATTTGATTGCATTTTATTTGATTCCGTTGAGGTGTTTTTTCTTTCTTGTTTATTGATTGACGAAACGGATTTTTCATCTGTGTTTACATTCTTTTGAATTGGACGAATTGCATTTTTTGTATAATCAACATTTTCAAATTGCATATCTGTTGATAAAGCAACCTGGGTATATCTTTCTTGTGTTTTTGATAAGTCCATATTGAAAATGAATAAGGACAAAAAGAGTCCAGCGAAAACGATAGTGCCTCCAAATGCCCAAAACAGGAAGCCTCTTTTCTTGGCATCTCTAGCGTTAAGCATTGCGTTCATTTCCGCCCAATAAGCGGGGTCGTATTGTGGTGCTTTTTGTGAATGAGCAGCATCACTAAACATTTGGTCTATGTTTTTATCTTCTAAGCTCATATAACTATTTTTTTCAGTGTTGTTTGTTCTTGTTTTTCAATCAGTACTTTCAATTCTTTTCGAGCGACAGATAAATGCCATTTCGAAGTCCCTTCTGACATTTCCATTATTTCACTAATCTCTCGGTGATTGTATCCTTCAATAACATAGAGCATAAATACTCTTTTAGTTGAAGGTTTGAGGTAATCCAAGAGACCTAAGATACTGGATTCTCCAAAGTCATTTTCTGCATTATTTCTAACTCCTTCAGAATGATATTCAAGTTCTCTTTCTTGATCACGTTTACTAATATTTTCTCGGTATTTTTTATTTTTTCGGTATTCGTCAATTAAGGTATTGGTCATTACTCTTTTGGCCCAAGCAGCAAAAGGAACTTCATCAAGGTCTAACTTAGAAAGGTTTTCAATTATTTTCATGAAGGCTACATTATATATAGCGCGTGCATCATGTTCATTCTTGTGGTATCTTTTACAGATAGGCAGTAAAAATAAATAGCAAGCCTCATAAAGTTCTTCTTGAGCTTTACGCTTGTTTTTTTTACAAGCCTTGAGTAATTTGACATCTACATGCATGAAATTATTGACCCTTCTTATGTTTTCTTTTTTACCCAATGTATTAAAAGTATTAGCTTTAACGCATTATAACAATCTAATAACGTGATTTTTCCTCATAGGGTTGGTATTAATCAATAATATTTTGAAATTCGCAGAAATAAAACAATAAGAAATAACGATGAGACTTTATTTACTTCGCCATGGTGAGGCGGAAAACCAATCACCTACTGGGAAAGATTTTGATAAAGATCTCACTGAGCATGGAAGGGAGCAGGTAGAGCGTATAAAAAAACGTTTAATGAATGATGTCACCGATGTTGAATTTAGTGTATTTTGTTCAGGAGCAAAACGTACGCAATCGACTTGGGAAATTATAGCGCCTGTGGTGAATGTAATCAGTTTAGATATCCTTGATGAGTTATATCTTGCAGATCAAACCCATTTACTAAACTTCCTTTGGAATAATCCGAATCAAACCAATTCAATCTTACTGATTGGACACAATAATGGTTTGTCCGATTTGGCCTCTTATCTTTTAGATGAACAAATCGTCTTGCCTACAAGTGGCTTGGTGATTATCGATTTTCCTGAAGCGAAACAGCTGAGTGATATAGGTCTGGGAACAGGAGTGAAAGTTGGAAAATGCTTTCCGGTTGAGTAGGGGGGGGGAATGAGGAGTTATGAGTGATGAATTGTGTACTTTGTACTTCCCTAAATAGCGTTGACCGCTTTGGTTAATATTCTTAATTCATTGCTTTCATCTTCAGAAATCAAAGATTGTTAATATGCATCTGCGACTCGAGATCAACTCAATTTAGTGTGTAATACACAGGGGAGTGAGAGCCAAAAAAAATGGTCATTGAATTTCTCCAACAACCATTTTAAATAATATTGTGTTTCGTCTTAGAGACTCAAAGCACCATTCGTATCGCGAACTTTATCAGCTGCTTCGTTGAATTTAGCTTTTTCGTCATCAGACAATTCGATTTCAACGATTTCTTCAACTCCGTTTCTACCAATCAATGCAGGAACACCGAAACAAATGTCGTTTAGTCCGTATTCACCTTCTAGGTAAAGAGAACATGGGAACATTTTCTTTTGGTCACATGCTATGGCTTGCACCAATCCTGAAACTGCTGCACCTGGAGCATACCAAGCTGAAGTACCTAATAATTTAGTTAATGTTGCACCTCCAACGCGAGTTTCTTGCTCTACATATTCTAGTTTAGCCTTATCTAGGAATTGAGTTACAGGAACTCCGTTTCTAGAAGCCAATCTTGTTAAAGGAACCATTCCAGTATCACTGTGCGCACCGATTACCATTCCGTCTACGTCAGAGATTGGACATTCTAAAGCCTCAGCTAATCTGTATTTGAAACGTGCGCTGTCTAATGCTCCACCCATACCAATAATTCTATTTTTTGGAATGTTTGTCGCCTTGTGTACTAAATAAGTCATTGTATCCATTGGGTTACTCACCACAATAATAATAACGTTTGGAGAATGAGCTACTAATTGTTCAACCACAGATTTTACAATCTTAGCATTGGTTCCAATTAACTCTTCTCTTGTCATTCCTGGTTTTCTTGGAATACCAGAAGTGATCACAGCAACATCTGAGTTCGCTGTTTTTGAATAATCACTTGTAGAACCAATAATTTTAGTATCAAATCCGTTTAGAGATGCAGTTTGCATTAAATCCATTGCCTTTCCTTCAGCAAATCCTTCTTTTATGTCTAAAAGACAAACTTCTGCTGCGAAATCTTTCATCGCGATGTATTCTGCACAACTTGCTCCAACGGCACCTGCTCCAACAACTGTAACTTTCATTATGTATATTTTTTATTTTTTAATAGAATATTCCGCTCACGAAATTAAGAAATTAATCAATTTTAGAGCTAGGATTTCTAAATTAATTATCAACTCGCTCCTTTATGAACAATGGTGTTAAGTGTCTATATTGGGTTAGAATAACGTCGAAAATGAACAGTTTAAAAGCAGCGGTGAATACGGGTGTTGCTATGTGAGCATAAGGAATGCAGCGCAGATAAAGGAAGTTAAAAGGGAAAAGATTTTTAATAAAGGTGAATTTGAAGTGAATTCATTTGAATTTTTTACATTTGTTACGGTCTATTTTAGACGGATTAATTTAACTATATTGTTAATAAAATTCTTTTTGACTGGGGAGTAAATATTGACTTATAACGAATAGTGTAAGTTTTTTGTTGAAAAAAAGCAACCCATAATAAAATTCAACGTTTTTTAAATGAAACTACAGTGGAGAACGATCAACTCAAAGAAATAATTAAGCGGTGTATCGCTGATGACAGAACTGCGCAAGAGCAGCTGTTCAAACATTTCTATGGGAAGATGATGGGAGTTTGCTTACGCTACACAAAAGACCGAGACCGAGCTCAAGAAGTTGTCCAGGAAAGTTTTATAAAGATCTTTGATAAACTAGATGAATTTGATTTTAAAGGGTCCTTCGAAGGATGGGTCAGAAGAATCATGGTGAACGCATCAATTGATGCCATCAGGAAAAGAAATAGACAACCATTTTCAACTGATGAAGAATACGTCTTTAATGACAGTTATAGTGTTCAAGAACATGATTTAGATGATGACATCACGAAGATAAAAGCTGAATATGCTTTGGAGGCAATACAACAATTGTCGCCAGCCTACCAAACTGTTTTTAACTTGTATGTAATAGAAAATTATTCGCACAAGGAAATCGCACAGATTTTGGACATCAGTGAGGGAACCTCGAAATCTAATCTAGCGAAAGCAAAGCAAAATTTAAGAAAGATATTAAGTGAGAAATTTGTCAATATAGAAGACCAATGAAAGATAATTTAGAAAACGCATTCAGAAATAGTCTACAAGACTATGAGGCGCCATACGACCCTAAGGCGTGGGAAGCAGTGAGTTCAAAGCTCGGTGCTCAACCTACTGCTGTTACAGGAGGCACATCTAGTGTCTTTAAATGGGTTCTTGCAAGTGTTCTGGTTGGGGCAGTTGCTACAGGTGCATTCTTCCTTTTTGATCATCCAACAGATGTAAATACAGCGGAGCATAGCACAGAACCTATTGAAAACAATAGCGTTAAAGCACCAATGGATAATGAATTTGTTCCAAATACGGAAGAAAGTTCTGATGAAGAGGTAATTGTTCCTGTAAAAGAAACAAATACTGAAGAGCAACCATCAAACCAAATTGAACGCTCAACGGTTGAGGGAGAAAAAGAGAAAACAACAGCACAAAACAATAATCAATCAACAAAAGAAGTAGTTTTTGTTCCAACAGAAAACAATAAGGAGGAAGCGCAGATTGCTCAAGAAGGTCCTAAAGTTGTTGAAGAGAAGTTTGTAGCAGGATATATTTCTTCAGCTATGGTTTGTGAAGGAGAAAGTGCTACAGTTAGTAACCCTGACAAAAAAGCAAAGGTTAAATTTAAATTCGCTGAAGAATGGATTGTTATCCAACCTGGAAAGTCGGTGACAATAGATCCTTCATTACAAGATGAGTTGACTTTTGTGAATGGCAATGGAGAGGTGATTGAAAAAACTTTTGTTAAAGTACAAGGCTTACCTTCTGCAAACTTTACTTATGAAGCAAATATTTATGAAGGTGGATTGCCTGTAGTGATTTGTGAAGCTTATGGAGATTATGCTTCTTATGAGTGGACTTTTGATGACGAGCTGAAGAGAAGCAGTGTAGAGGTTAAACATCATTTCTTTGAAAAAGGAGACTATGACGTAGCTTTAAAAGTTGTGGATAGAAACGGATGTGAAAATACATCAATGAAAACTATTCGCATCAGAGATAAATACAATTTAATGGCGGTAGATGCTTTTAAACCAAATGGCTCAGATATTAGAAATCGTACCTTTATGCCTTATTCTTTAACAGAAAGAAATGTGAAGTTCCAATTGACCATTGTAGACCCAATCGATAATAGCGTTGTGTTTACATCTAGTGATGCTAGGAATGCATGGGATGGAACTGATCAGAAAACTGGAAAAATGACACCAAGCAATAAAGCGTATATGTGGAAGGTTCAAATTTTAGATCCACTTCCAAATGAACGTCCAATTTATGCAGGAACGATAGTACACAACTAAACACTACTGTTATGATGTCAGTAATTTTTCATAGTGTTACTGATTAAAATACATAAACAACAACAAAAAGCCTCAAGTGTATCTTGGGGCTTTTTGCTTTAGATAACTCATGTTTTTAACTAGAGATAATGTTTGTAAAATGCTTAATGCCCTTATTGATGTGGTAAAGTGGATAAATCACCGTGTTATCGCTTGTTGTTTCAATAAGTGAGGGGTGTGCCTATGCGTTTTTGGCCAAGCTTAAACTGATTGTTTGGTTCCTTTTTATTGCAACACAATTGATATGGAGATAAAGAAAAGCCCCGACATTCTATGAACATCGAGGCTTTAGTATAAAGATATTTTGGACTTATTCAATCACTAACTTTCTCGTCAACATTCCGCTAGCAGTTTGAACTTTTACAAAGTAAACCCCTTGGGTTAAGTCACTGACATCAATATTGGTGTGATAATCCATAGTATTTGCTTGATGAACAATTTTTCCACTTAAATCCGTAAAGACAACTTTTTCAATTAAAAGGCCTTCTAAAGAAATCGTCACTTCATTTAGAGCAGGGTTAGGATACATTTCCAATAACGTTTCAGCTTCTTCAATTTTTAAATTTGCAGTACCATCTAAAGGATGACAAGCAATTGGATCGGCTGGTGTGTTACAAATACAATATGCTTGAGTTCCACAAACTTCACTCAACAAAAATTGCGTCATGTATTGTTGTGTTGTATCAAGGTATTCTGCAGAACCTACGTGAGGAACATGGTCTGCACCATATTCTGCTTTGAAACAATGTTTAATCCCCTCCATTTCAGCTTTTATATGAACAGATTCACTTCCGTCAACCTCCATGATTTCATAAATAGCTAAGGTTAGCATTGCAGAGCCAAAGGGAACAGTTCCGTCTTGATCGCCATGTAAACTTAATACAGGGGTAGTGTTATTATTCATCCAAGTAGTATCACCAATCGCCCCAGCAATATTCACAATGGCTTTAACATCAGAGGTGTGTCCAGGTGTTCCAGAATTTCCTTCAAGTCCACCTGCCAGTGATGGATCAGACATGTTGATATAAGAAGGGATTTCCGAAGTTTGGTCAAGGTAGGCCAAATGTAAAGCTACAAATCCACCTGCAGAACTTCCGGCCAAGAAGATTTTTGTTGTATCAATACCATAAGGATTACCGTCGTCTTTTACAGATTTTTTAAAGAAACGAATAGCCGCTTTAGCATCTTGAGTGGCTCTCATCACAGCTTCAGAGGCATCACCTTCAGAAGGACCAGTGAATACGTTATTCATACCTAAACGATAAGAAATAGAAGAGGTAACGTACCCTTTTTTTGCGAAGTTTTCTGCTAATGGAACAACATCTGTACCTGTTTTAGATCCCCCCACGAAAGACCCACCATGAATAAAGATGATGAGTGGACGATCTGTATCGGTGTCACCAGTAGGTTGGTAGACATCAAGAAATAGATCCTGTGGTGAACCATCATAGTTGAGGTTTGAGCCATACTGAATATCAGAAGTGACATCAGAGCCTGTGAACAAGTCGTTTTCATATCGACCTCCGGTACAGTCTTGAGCATTTGTACCGAATGCTGTCGCAAATGCTAATCCTAATAAATAGATTTTTTTCATAATTTAAATAAGTTTTATAAGATGTTGTGTTTTTAATTCCTTTAAATCTTTATTGAGATAAAAGTTGAAATAAAATTAATATATTATCTGAATAAGGTTCAGATGATTTTTTGAATGGAATATTTGTAGGTTCAACGGTGAGGACTTAAAAAGGACATGATTTATTCAGTTTATCGTCTAAGATAACAGTGCTTTAGGCTAAATCTGTTGAAAATCCTATTCAACACCGAAAAGAATATTAAATTTGTCTGATTGATTTAAATGCATTAATGATATGGAAAAAGTAATCTGTGGTATTCAACAAATTGGTATTGGTGTGCCAGATGTTCAAGAAATTTGGAAATGGTATAGAAAATTCTTTGGAGTAGATGTACGAATTTTTGAAGAAGCTGCTGAAGCCCCTTTAATGACGAGGTACACTGGAGGGACTGTACATTCTCGAACAGCTACTTTAGCACTTTCGATGGAAGGTGGGGGAGGATTCGAGATTTGGCAATTTACAAGCCGAAATACGGAGAAACCTAAGTTTGATGTCCAATTGGGAGATTACGGACTCTATATTTGTCGTATTAAATCTAGAGATGTCAAAGCATCTTATGAATTTATGAAATCGAATGGCGCAAAAGTGCTGGGCGAATTAAAAACAACTCCACACGGAGAACCACACTTCTTTGTTGAAGATCCAAACGGAAATATATTTAACGTTGTGCAGGAGTTTACAGTTTTTCAAAAAACAAAATTTGAAGGAAAAACAGGAGGTTCTGCAGGAGTTATGATTGGAGTAAGTGATATCGATAAAGCAAAAAAACTATACGCTGATATTTTAGGATATTCAACTGTAGTATATGATGAGACAGGTGTATTTGATTGCTTTTCTGAGTTGCCTATGGGAGATAAAAAAGTAAGACGTGTTTTGCTTTCTCACCCTGAAACGCGTAAAGGTCCGTTTGCAACTTTATTAGGACCTACTAAAATTGAATTGGTTCAAGCCATTGAAAGAACAGATTGTAAAAAGATTTTTGAAGATCGATTCTGGGGAGATTGGGGCTTTATTCACCTCTGTTTTGATGTGAGAAACATGGACGTTCTACAAAAAGAATGTGAAGCAGCAGGCTTTCCATTTACTGTAGATAGTGGAGCGACTTTCGACATGGGAGAAGCAGGAGGACGATTTTCGTACATCGAGGATCCAGATGGAGCATGGATAGAGTTTGTTGAAACCCATAAGGTTCCTGTAATGAAAAAATTGGGATGGTATATTAATTTAAAGAATAGAGATCCTAAAAAATCATTGCCGAAATGGATGTTGAAAGCCATGGGGATGAACCGTGTGAAATAAGGAGTTAAAGTTTAAAAAGTAGGGATTAATGATTGAACAGGGGTGAAATAGAAAGTAATTTTCTTAATTTTATCCCTACAAAATTTACATATGATTAAAAAAATATTCTTTTTCAGTTTAGGTGTTGCCTTCTTAATGGGATGTAATACAAAGTTTAGTGTTAATGGAGAGTATATTGAGCAACCTATTGTTCATTTCTTACTTGATCAAGGAAAAGAATATCATTTCTTAAAGTTGAATAAAACTTTTTTGAAAGAAGGAGATGCAAATGAATTTGCAAAAGATCCAGCTTTATCCAATTTTGATCATGTTGTGGCAACAGTAAAAGAAATCAAAAATGGAAGTACACTAAGAACTTGGACCCTCCAAGATACGGTGATTCAAAATAAACAGGAAGGGACATTTTACGGGCCAGAACAAAAGCTTTACTTTTTCAAAGCAAATGATTTAGATGAAGAAGCGATTTACCGATTGAATATCGATGTTGATAATGGAAATCACTTGATTTCAGGACAAACAGAACTGGTAAAAGGAGTTCAAATTAATTATCCGCAACCCAACCAATCATTTAATTTTGCCGACAATAATGTACTGCTAAATGGATATAAAAGCACTCCAATCACCTTTACTTCAGGAAATGGAGCATATTATAAAGTGCAATTGCGCTTCGATTATAAAGAAGTAAGCTCTTCCGGGAGTGAAATTAAATCTGTTTTATGGAATTTAGGTGAGGTCGATGCAGGAGACGTCATTAGTTCTACCAATACTATTTTTGCCGATGGAGAGGCATTTTATGAGTATCTTGGTCAGAAAATCCCTGTAGATTCTGATGTGACAGAACGTAATGTTAGAGGATTCGAAATTATTCTTACGGCAGCATCTTCAGATTTGTATACTTACATTTTAACCAACGAACCAAGTTCCTCTTTGGCTCAAAATAAACCGACGTATTCGAATGTAGAAGGAGCTTTAGGAATATTTTCTTCAAGAGCGACAATTACGCAATACAAACCATACTTTACTCCACCCAGTATGCGAGCTTTAAACCAAAATTCAACAAAAGAACTCTGTAACGGTCCTTATACTGTTGCATTAGATTTTTGTAGTGATATAGCAGGTGATCCATCATCCTATGCTTGTAACTAAACAGTAAAGATTAGTTGATGATAGACCTTAATTCATCGTTATCTAAAAAAAAGTATAGCAATTTATAAATTATTAAAATTACCAGAGACTCCTTTATTATAAAGGAGTCTTTCTTTTTTAGACCTTATTTTTTACTCCAATGTTTTTCAACATTTGTTTTTGGGTACAATAATTTATCCTATATTTCGTTAATATATGTGAAACGCTAATGCAATAGATATAATACCCTTTCTATTGAAGAAGTGTTTAGGCTGTCTGCAAGCAGCAAAAATGAACCCCATAAAAACCCAATGAACTATGAGAACGATAAACCCTATTTATCACCATTCTGACCAAATGTTAAGTCAAGAAATGGAATGGATTTTAAGCGCAAAAGAGGATCCGAAAAACTTCGCTCCTTTATATGAAAAGTACCATGAGCAAATCTTTCGTTACGTGTATCAGCGTATGGACGATAAACAAACAGCTTATGATGTAACTTCACAAGTGTTTTTTAAAGCAATGAAAAACATTTACAAATATGAATACAGAGGCGTTCCTTTGGCTTCGTGGTTGTACCGTATTGCGAAAAGCGAATTGAATCAGGCCTATAGAGACAGTAGAGCAAAACGTACGATAAATATTGACAATACACAAGTAGCTACATTTATGGAGGTTTTTGAAGAAGAAACAAATGCAATGAATAAGAAGCGCTTGTTTAATGCCCTAAGTCAATTGAATGGTCTTGATTTACAGTTGATTGAATTGCGCTATTTTGAAGACCGACCTTATAAAGAGGTAGGAGAAATTCTAAATATAAAAGAAAACAATGCAAAAGTGAAGACTTTTAGAGCTTTGGAGAAGCTTAAAAAGTTATTCAATAAAAAAATAAGCCTATGAAACCAAAGTTAATTTATAATCGCTGGAAAGTATCCTCCGATGAAATTAAAAAAAATCAAAACTTCGATGCCCTTGTCAAGAAAGTCAAGAAAAACTCTTCTTGGCAATGGCAATCGATCGGATTTTGGGGCACAGTAGGAGTATCTACTGTTGCCCTATTTTTTTTAGTCAACTTGTTATAATTCAAAATTAACATTTGTTCTACAACTACTTTTCCGATATCTTCTATTGTATGCAATTTTTGTCTTTTGAATTTGTTACATTTGCTTATCTATAATTGAAGTATGTTACTTCAATAAAATGAAGAGGGTAAATGAAGAAAATATTCACAGGATTGGCACTTATTGCAAGCACAACGTTATTTGGTCAAATCACGCTTTTAGAAGAGAACTTTGATGCAAGTACTCTGCCTGCAACATGGACTGTTATTGATAATGACGGAAATACCGTTGATGAACAAGTGCAGGAATACACTGAAGCATGGATTTATAAAGAAGATCCTATTAATGCAGGAAACGGTACCGCTTCGAGTACTTCCTTTTTTAGTCCTGTTGATAGAGCTGACCGTTGGTTGATTACACCGCAGATTACATTAGGAGCAGAATCCAATTACATTTCTTGGAACAGCATGTCTTATGACCCTTCTTTTCCAGATTCGTATAAAGTAATGATTTCTACAACTGGAAATACTGTTGGCGATTTTACAGATACTTTAGTTGTAGTGAGCAATGAAACACCTTATTGGTCGAGTCATACGGAATTGCTTGATGAATATGTGAATCAAAATATTTATATCGCGTTTGTGAATACAACATTCGATGGTTTTAAATTACACCTAGACAGCGTTTATGTGAGAGAACAAGATCCTTTGGCTTTGACGAAAGAGAAGTTGAATGTTGGAGTATATCCGAATCCCGTTGATGATGTGTTTCATATTTCAACAGGAACAGCAGTTATTCAAGAAGCAAAATTATTCAATTCATTTGGTCAAGTGGTTATGGCTGTTCAAGGAGGAGAAAAAGCGAGTGACTTAGACATCGATATAAGTGAATTAAACCCTGGAGTTTACATCGTTGCTATCCATACTTCTGAAGGTACAATAAGAAGAAGAATAGTGAAAAATTAGAGGGATTCAATATCTATTAAATAAAAAAAAGCACTGAATTCATCAGTGCTTTTTTTGTTGTACATCAAATGGATGTGAATTATTTCTTTTTGGATGATTTTTTTAATTGCATCAATACAGAAAAAGCAGAGTCAATATCGTTGTCGTTTACCACTACAGTAAACTCATTGGCTGTAGAAACAACTTCTACAATGTTAATCCCTTCCCAAGCCAAATGTTTGAGTATGTAATAATAAATTCCGCTAATAGCAGTGTTACTTGTTGGAAGTTTAATGGTGATTGATGCTAGGTTTTTAGTGCTTGACTTTAACTTTTCATCTTTGAAAATTTCCAATAGATTTTCAGAAATAGAATTACTGGTAATAATGGTAGATTCACCAACACCATGACAAAAGGTATAGAAGTAGTCGCGTTGATCGACCAAAAACTTCATGATTTCGGACTGTTTTAACGCAAGGGTATCTGAGTTTTTATAAGTGAAATCTTCCAAATCACTTCTCACCAAAAAATCACCGAGTGTAGCAATAAAATCCTTGATTTTTGCATCGACCTCGTCGTAGTATCCAGGAGACATCCTTTTGATGGCCATTACAATTGCGCCTTCTTTGACTTTCTTGCCTAAAGTATCTTCAATTTCTGGTTGTATTTTACGAGATAACGCAGATACATTTATTAAATTTTCTGTCATCGCTTCTCTTAGAAAGGGAGAGCGATTGATTATTTCTTCAGTAACTTTACCAACTGTACTCATGGTGTTAAATATTTTTCAATGCGTTAAAATTAACAAAAAAAAAACATCTTTCTGTTAGAAAGATGTTTTTAGAATTGATATCAATTATTTTCTTAATCTCTAATCAATTGGTATCCAGGATAGTTTTGTGGATTGTAAACAAACTTACTGTCTGCTACAGTTTTATTTTTTTCGAATACATTAATGGTGTAAGTCATCGTGCTTCCATCCTTTGTCTTCATAATTGCTTGGTGTAACTCGTTGTTGTTGGTACCAACGTATAAAGTGATGGTGTGATAATTAACCTCTCCTGGATTGGTTGGAAATAAGTCAATTTGGTGCACTTCTTTGTTATTTACCTTCGTTGTTTTTGTGTATTTACTTTTGAATCCATTTTCCCAAATAGTCATTAGCTTTTTTGGATTCATTGATTCGTCATCATCTAAGTCAACATCACTTTGGTAAGTTACTTTTTCTTCCTTAACAATTGTCCAGTTTTTGATGGCATTAGAAACTAAAGTATTTTGTCCGAGAGAAGCATAATACTTATCTCCTTTAACATAGCCTAAACCTTTTTGGTTTGAGTTTTCTCCAGTTGCTGGATTTTTAACATTCATCGTGAATTCGATATAAAAAGACTTTAAGCTTTTAATTTCTGAGGACATCTTATCTAAAATATTCTCAGACTTTTGATCTGACTGAGCGAATAAAGCACTAGAGATAAAAAGCATTCCAATTAATAAGTATTTCATTTTCTATAATTTTTGCATTGTGATTTGCACAAACTGTGCCAAGTTCAGCGGTAAATATATTAAATCACCTACAAATATACAGTAAATTTGTGGGTGACAAAATTGAATTTATTTTAATCCTTTGATTTCTAGATGTTCGTTTAGGGCTTCCTCTGTAGGGATGAGTACATCACGTGCTTTACTTCCTTGAAATGGACCTATTATTCCATGTGCTTCTAATTGGTCTACAATTCGTCCTGCACGATTATAACCGAGTTTTAACTTTCGTTGAAGTAAACTAGCTGAACCTTGTTGATTTAGAACGATGACATGAGCGGCCTCTACAAACTTATCGTCTAAATCGTCATCTACATCTACGCCACCTCCTTCACTTCCTTCACCTATGTATTCTGGGAGCGCAAGTGCTTCAGGGTAAGCCCTTTGGTTTCCAATAAAGTCACAGATGGCTTCCACCTCGGGGGTGTCTACAAAACCACATTGTAAACGGATCACTTCATTACCTGTTGAAATCAACATATCCCCTTTACCGATCAATTGGTCTGCTCCTGATGAATCTAAGATGGTACGCGAGTCAATTTTAGAAAGTACTCTAAACGCTATTCGTGCTGGGAAGTTGGCTTTAATCATACCGGTAATCACATTAACAGAAGGGCGTTGAGTAGCTACAATTAAATGAATTCCAATAGCACGGGCAAGCTGAGCAAGACGAGCAATAGGGTGTTCAACTTCTTTTCCTGCGGTCATAATTAAATCGGCAAATTCATCAATTAACACGACTATGTATGGCATGTAGCGGTGACCTTTTTCTGGATTTAATTTCCGAGCAACAAATTTATCATTGTATTCTTTAATGTTACGCGTTTGAGCATCTTTCAACAGGTCGTAACGCTCATCCATTTCGATACACAATGAATTTAAGGTGTTTACAACCTTAGAGGTATCTGTAATAATAGCTTCTTCTTCATCTGGAAGTTTAGCCAAAAAATGACGTTCTATTTTATTGAATAAAGTCAGCTCAACCTTCTTTGGGTCAATCAAAACAAATTTAACTTGAGAAGGATGTTTCTTGTATAATAAAGAAACCAGAATAGCATTTAACCCAACGGATTTACCTTGACCAGTAGCTCCAGCAACTAATAAATGGGGCATTTTAACCAAGTCAAAAGCAAAGGTTTCGTTGGTGATGGTTTTTCCTAGCACAACTGGAAGTTCAAAGTTGGAGTTCTGAAATTTCTCTGAGGCTATCAATGATCGCATGCTTACAATTTCAGGGGAACTGTTAGGAACTTCAATTCCAATCGTTCCTTTTCCCGGAATAGGTGCAATTATACGAATCCCCAATGCGGCTAAACTTAAGGCGATATCATCCTCTAAGTTTTTAATTTTTGAAATTCTAACTCCTGGTGCAGGTACAATTTCATAAAGCGTAACTGTTGGACCTATAGTGGCTTTGATTTTTGAAATATCAATTTTATAATGCGCTAGAGTAGTAACAATATTGTCTTTGTTTTGCTCTAATTCCTCTTTCGAAACCCCACCTTTATTGCTTTCAAATTTTCTCAATAAATCAATAGGAGGAAGGGTGTAGCTAGATAAGTCAAGCTTTGGATCGTAAGGTCCAAAATCTTCAAGTTTTTTGTTCAAATCTGATGCAGATAATTCTTTTTCTTGTTTTGCAACTTCAACAGAGAACTCTCCACTATCATCGTTAGCTGTTTCTTCGGGTTTTACAAGTTCTACTTCAGCAGTTTCTTTTTTGGTGACGACCTCAAAATCATCATCTGATTCAGCTTCTTGTTCTTCCTCCAGAAGAGCATCTGGTTCTTCATCAGTTTTTTCATGATCATCCTTGAAGATAACTTCAAAGTCCTCCTCTTCTTCACTATCTTCCTCTTCATCAATCTGCTCACCCTCTTCGAGTTCCTCTTCTTGGTTCACAGTGGCGAAAGCGTTTCCACCTTCATCTTCAGCAGAAGATTTCTTTATTTTGTTTGGTAGGTACTGCTGAGCTAAAACTTTAAAATCAGGATTGAACAAGGCAACAATGGCAACGAATAATAGCACAAGAACTAACAAAACAGCACCAAACATTCCCAATACGGAACTTAACCATTGATTGGTAGCGTACCCAAAGGTTCCACCTAAATAGTTAATTTGAGATGACATTAATCCCAAAAAGATCGAAAACCAAATAACACCAATAAAAGTAACTAAGTAGGTTTTTCGCAATGGAACAAGTTTGATGTTGAGGAGCAATCGAACTCCAGTCACTAGCATTAAAAAACTAAAGGCGAAAGAGGCTATTCCAAACCATCTGTACATAAACAAATGTGCTGTCCAGGCGCCAAATTTACCCAGCCAATTTTTGACTTCGATATCAGATTCTCCAAAAATAAATTCGAAGAAACTTGTTGAAACAATTAAGTCTTGGTCTGCTTTCCAACTAAAAAGGTAAGAAGTAAATGCAATAAATAAGTATACAGAAAGTAGCAGGAGTATAGCACCACTGATTGACTTTGCTTTACGGCGGTCAATTTTGGAGTATAATGAAGAGAAAGAAGTTTTTTTTGAGGACTTTTTACTTGCCTCCTTCTTTTTCTTTTTCTGTTTGTCTTTTTGTTTTAATACGTTTCCTCTGGCCATTCTAGTTGCTGAACATTTATTTTACGAATATAAGGAATGAAATCGTTAGTTCTGAGTCAATTTTAGAAGGCTATTCACATTAGGTTGTTAGTAGATGAACTTAGTATGTCTTATGGTCTATCCCCCCCTTATAAGTACATCTTTTTTAACTATTGTTCTTGAAGAAGTTCAATGAATTCATCTAAGGTAATAATCTTATGGTCGGATGGGATACCGAACAAATCAATGTTTAATGGGCGTTCTTCAAAAGTAATTAAACGGTAACTGATCCACATGTCGTTTGAATAAATTGAGTACTTGACGGGAAGTCCTGGAATGCCTTTTAGAGCTGTTGAATACTTCGAGGAGATTTCAGGCGCATAATTCATTATTATAGTAGTGTCGATATGCGTGTCTGTAACTTTTATGTTTTTCGCTTTGATCCCTGCAAAGTTTTTCTTTCCCGATTTCTTCTCAAAAACATAGCGATTGCTATCTTCTAAGGTGTCTGGAATGGTTTGGATGGCTACTTTTTGCATGCCTAAATCCATGAGGATGTAAGCCCTGTTTTTGGGAATGTGTTTAATGTAGATTTGTTTTCCAATAGGAGTGTAACTATCAATTCTCAACATAGAGTCTTTGGCGTAAACCACTTGATAATTAATACTGTCCTTTTCATCAGGAATATTTCCAGGAGATTCAATTGAATAAATAAGCTTCCCTTCAAAATGTTCAGAAACAGTTTGCTGAAGAGAACAACTTAAAAGTATTAACGTTATACCAAAAAATAATATTCCTCTTTTCATTCGTCTACATTGTTTATTTATAATTGCGAAATTAAAACAAAATTCGGCTGAATTCTATTTCTTTTCAGAGTTCTTCTTTTCCTGCAGGAGAAATATAGGCTTATTATGTATGATTTTTTTACCTTTGCATCAATTGAAACGCAGTAAAAATTACAGTAATGTCAAAATCTATAGCATATATTATTAATGATTCGGAAATTTCAGCTGGAACGCGTGGAGCAAGTCTTGGACCTGGAGCAATGCGTGTTGCGGATGATAACTCAGGAAATTTTTTGTTTTCTAAATATCCTATTCATTATGTTCAAACAATGAACCATTTACTAGACCGACCTTCTCCTTATAAATATGGAAAAAGAGCGGATGGATTAGCAACTGTATATAAAAACGTAGCTGATCTCGTGAGTAGAGAACGAAATAAAAATGATTTTATCGTTGTTGTTGCTGGAGACCATGGTTCAGCTGGAGGGACAATTGCTGGGTTGAAAGTAGCTAATCCACAAAATAGAATAGGAGTACTTTGGATTGATGCGCATGGGGATTTACACACTCCGTATACTACGCCTTCTGGGAATATGCATGGAATGCCTTTGGCTACTGCCTTAAACGAAGATAATTTAGAGTCAAAACAAAATGACCCGCATGCCGATACTGTTAAGTTCTGGAATGAAATGAAAAACACAGGCGGAATTGCACCAAAAATTGATGCCAAAGACCTTGGGTTTATTGGGTTGAGAGACTTAGAGACTCCAGAGGTGGAATTGATGGAGCGCAAAGGGATTAAAAATATTTCTGTTGACGAATTGCGTGAAGTTGGTGTTCAAAAGATCATTGAACGACTAGAAGAAAAATACGCAGACTGTGATGAGATTTATGTTTCTTTTGATGTTGATTCAATGGATCCAGATATTGTTTCTCACGGAACAGGAACTCCAGTTCCACACGGACTTACACCAAAAGAGGCAAGTGAATTATTGAGGTATTATGCTGGACACCCAAAGGTGAAATGTATCGAGTTTGTTGAAGTCAATCCATGCTTGGATGAGAAAACAAATCACATGGCCGAAGTAGCTTATTATTTGATGAAAGAAGTAGTTGAAGTCGCTGAAAAGAAAGCATAGATAAAATTGAAAATGGAAAACAAAATTAAAGCATTATTGCTTGAAAATAGTCTGTCGGTTTTTGGAGTGAAAATTGACGAGAAATTGATTCAATTTCAAAAGACAAGAAAAGATGTAGATGGAGACATGACTTTGGTTGTTTTTCCTTTTGTAAAAGTATTAAAGTCTTCCCCTGCTATTGTAGGTGAAGACATAGGACGTTTTTTAAAAGAAAAACTTGAAGAGGTTGAAAGTTACAATATTGTAAGTGGATTTTTAAACATCACCTTAACCAATAAGTATTGGCAAAACATTCTTCTTGAAATGTCAAAAGACGAAATGTTTGGTTGTTCATCTGAGTTGTCAGACCAAATGTATATGGTCGAATATTCTTCTCCAAATACGAACAAACCATTGCATTTAGGACACATGAGAAATATCTTTTTGGGATATAGTGTTTCCGAAATATTAAAAGCGAATGGACATGAAGTGGTGAAGACACAGATCATCAACGATCGTGGGATTCATATCTGTAAAAGTATGGTGGCTTGGGAACAGTTTGCAAGCAAAGATGCAAATGGTAACAGAGAAACACCTGATTCTACAGGAATGAAAGGAGACCATTTTGTAGGGAAATACTATATTGAATTTGATCAGCAAGTTACAAAGCAAGGATTTGAATTGGCAACTTCTTGGAAAGAAAGTAACTATGCAGAGAGTATTATTTCAGAAGAGGCAAAAGAAAAACTTCCAGGGTTATTTACAGCTTATTCTAATGCAGAGGACGACAAAAAGAAAACTTCAATTTATCGAAAAATTGCCGCTTTTGCAGTTCCGTTTACGCAATTAACCAAAGACGCAAAAGAAATGTTGGTGAAATGGGAAGCCAATGAACCAGAAGCATATTCCCTTTGGGAAACAATGAATAACTGGGTGTATAAAGGTTTTGACAAAACCTATGAGCGAATGGAAGTTGATTTTGATAAAATCTATTACGAATCGAAAACTTATTTAACCGGTCGTGACCTTGTAAAAGATGGACTAGAAAAAGGTGTTTTTTATAAAAAAGATGACGGCTCTGTTTGGGTAGATTTAACCGACGAAGGATTAGACGAAAAGTTAGTTTTACGTGCAGATGGAACAGCTGTTTACATGACACAGGATATAGGAACGGCGATTCAACGTTTTAAAGACTTCCCAAAACTAAACGGTGTAATCTATACCGTAGGGAACGAGCAAGATTATCACTTCCAGGTGTTGTTTTTGATTTTGAAAAAACTGGGCTACGATTGGGCCAAAAACTGTTACCATTTATCTTATGGAATGGTGGATTTACCGGATGGTAAAATGAAATCTCGTGAAGGTAGAGTAGTCGACGCTGATGATTTGATGGAAGAGGTAGTCCAAATGGCCAAGGACAGTACGCAAGAACGTGGACACATTGAGGGGATGAGTGAAATAGAACGTGAAAACCTTTACGAAACCATCGGAATGGGCGGATTAAAATACTATCTGCTTAAAGTTGATCCACAAAAAAGAATGAAGTTTAATCCCGATGAGTCTATTGAGTTGAATGGAAATACTGGACCTTTTATTCAATATGCCTATGCGCGTATCAACTCTTTGATGACTAAGGTTGAGTTGGTGAATCCAGAAACCGAAATGGCCATAGACTATGCTGAAAAAGATTTGATTAAACAGTTGAATGAATTCCCATTGGTAATAAAGGAGGCGGGAACAAATTTTAGTCCTGCATTAATTGCTAATTATACCTTTGAATTGGTGAAAAATTACAATTCTTTTTATCAAGCATTTAGTGTGATGAAAGAAGAAAATATTGCACTGAAAAACGCAAGAATATTAATCAGTCAAAATACTGGAAAAGTAATTCATACAGCAATGCGACTTTTAGGAATTCACGTACCTAATAGAATGTAAAAAGAAGACCATGAACATCATCCTACACGATTTATCAAACCATTTGATTTTTGCACCATTGACATTGACCCGGCCTGTTGGAAATCTTCGATCAGGAATGTGGACCAATGATGAACGCTGGCGTTTTTATCTTCCAGAAGCTACGGTTTCCTTTCAAACAGAGGAATATTTGGTAGATAAATTCCCAATGCATCAAACAGATGATAATGTGTGGGTGAATGCTACTGTGATTCCAAACGTAGAACTTGTAAAGCTTGTTCAGGAATTGCAAGTAGATGAATCTTTGTACGTCAATGGCGTGTTTGTTGCCCAGCGTGGAGCAACATTTTCTCCAAAGGAAAGCAATTCTCATCAACTTGAAGAATTCTTAGTTTTAGAACATCGTTGGGATTTATACCAAAAAAACGATTCCATTTTAGCAACAGATTTTGCAGCCTATGTAAAAGGACGAAAAAGCGCTTCACTTTCCAAAACAAATACATTGATTGGTGATGCACATCAGCTTTTTATCGAAGAAGGAGCAACTGTTGAATGCGCAATATTAAACGTGAAATCAGGACCGATATATGTTGGTAAGAATGCTGAAATAATGGAAGGTAGTGTTGTGCGTGGTGGATTAGCCATGGCTGAAGGCAGTGCCTTAAAATTATCAACAAAGGTATATGGTGCAACTTCTCTCGGACCTTATTCTAAAGTTGGTGGAGAGGTGAACAATGTTATTTTTCAGGCGTATTCCAATAAAGGACATGATGGATTTTTAGGTAACTCCTTGATCGGGGAATGGTGTAACCTTGGAGCCGACACCAATTGTTCTAACCTTAAAAATAACTACGGAAATGTAAAAACCTACAGTTATTTAACTGAATCAATGGAGCAAACAGCATTGATGTTTATGGGGGTTACAATGGGAGACCACTCTAAAACAAGTATCAATACCATGCTAAACACCGCAACTGTTGTTGGAGTCTGTGCTAATATTTTTACTTCTGGATTTCCACCCAAACACGTTGCGAATTTTTCTTGGGGTGGGGAACAAAATTCACCAGTTTATAACTTAGATAGAGCAGTGGATGCTGCCAATCAAATGATGATCAGAAGAGGAAAGAATATTACTGATGGAGATTTGAGAATATTGCAATTTTTATTTCCAGAAGAAAAGAACTAAATTCAAAACGCTTTTTTTCCTGCGCACACTCAATATGGTGAAATACTGTCAAAGTTGTCAGTGTTTTAAAATGGCATAGGTATTGAACCCTTACGAGCACAGATTAAAGTAGAGAGGTTTTTCAAATTTCTTTACTTAGGAATGAATATTAACTGACAGATTGACGCAAGAGCGTATAAAGATATGACTGACATTTTTGATAAAAATTTATTCGGAATGGGAAGACCTGATGATTCAGATGCAGAGTTTATTCCATTGATTACCCAAGAAGAAGAAGATGACATGCACAATGCAAAGTTTCCTTCTGATATTCCCATCTTACCTTTAAGAAATAATGTTTTATTTCCAGGCGTTGTAATTCCAATTACAGTGGGCAGAGACAAATCTATTGAATTGATTCAGTATGCCAATCAAAGCGATAAAGTAGTTGGTGTGATATCACAAAAGAATCCAGATGTAGAGAATCCTAAAGGTGAGGACTTACATAAAATAGGGACAGTAGCCACAATTCTGCGGATGCTTAAAATGCCCGATGGAACGTCAACCGTTATTATTCAGGGGAAAAGAAGGTTTGAACTGAAGGAGGTAACCCAAGAGAATCCTTTCCTAAGAGGGAAAATTGAACTTTGTGAAGAAGCAAAAGCGCCAAAGAAAAATAAGGAATTTACAGCGATTATTCAATCAATGAAGGAATTGTCTTTGAAAATTATTAAAGACTCTCCAAACATTCCTTCGGAAGCGCAATTTGCAATTAAGAATATTGATAGTCCAACCTTTCTAATCAATTTCATTTCTTCTAATATGAATGCTGACGTTGCCACAAAGCAAAAGATGCTGAATGAAATGGATTTGAAGAAGCGTGCGATGGCGGTACTTCAACATTTAACTATCGAAGCACAGCAGTTGGAAATGCGCAATGAAATTCAAACCCGTGTTAAGATTGATTTAGATAAGCAACAAAGAGAGTACTTTTTGAATCAACAAATTAAGACCATTCAAGAAGAGCTAGGTGGAAATCCACAAGAACAAGATGTGGAAAGAATGCGCGAACGTGCTAAAAAGAAAAAATGGTCGAAAAAGGTTGATGAAATGTTCCAAAAGGAATTGAATCGTTTACAACGTTCAAATCCGCAAGGCGCAGAGTATACCGTTCAGTTAAATTATCTAGAGCTACTTTTAGACTTGCCATGGGATGAATACACAATAGATAATTTAGACTTGAAACGTGCCGAAAAAGTATTAGAACGTGATCATTATGGATTAGAAAAGGTAAAGAAACGTATTCTCGAGTACTTGGCTGTATTGAAGTTGAAAAAAGATATGAAATCTCCCATCCTTTGCTTCTATGGACCTCCAGGAGTTGGTAAAACATCTTTAGGTAAATCTATTGCTGAAGCATTGGGTAGAAAATATGTTAGAATGTCATTAGGTGGAATTCACGATGAAAGTGAAATTCGTGGGCATAGAAAAACATATATTGGTGCAATGCCAGGACGTGTGATTCAAAACATTAAGAAAGCAGGAACATCAAATCCGGTATTTGTACTGGATGAAATTGATAAGATTTCACGTTCGAACCATGGCGATCCATCAAGTGCAATGTTAGAGGTTTTAGACCCAGAGCAAAATGATGAGTTTTACGATAACTACGTTGAAGCAGAATACGATTTATCAAAAGTATTGTTCATTGCAACAGCAAATGATTTATCAACCATCCAAGGTCCTCTAAGAGACCGTATGGAATTGATCGAGGTATCTGGATACACGGTTGAAGAGAAAATTGAAATTGCAAAAAGACACTTGCTCCCAAATCAAATTAAAGAACACGGAATTAAAAAATCAGATATTTCTGTAGGAAAAGCAACTTTAGAAAAACTGATTGAAGAATATACTCATGAATCCGGTGTTCGTGGCTTAGATAAAGCAGTTGCTAAATTGGTTAGAAACCGTGCACGTCAAATTGCAATGGAGGAAGAGTTTAAGAAAACCATTTCAGCTAGTGATTTAGTTGATATCATGGGACCAGGCCGACCAAAAACAAAATATATAAATAACGATGTTGCTGGTGTAGTTACAGGATTAGCATGGACAGCAATGGGGGGAGATATATTATTTATTGAATCTTCATTGTCAAAAGGAAAAGGGAAATTGACGCTAACAGGGAACCTTGGAGACGTAATGAAGGAGTCTGCAACGATTGCCTTACAATTCCTTAAATCACATCACGATTGGGTGGGTTTAAAGGCAGATGTCTTTAATAATTATGATGTTCACATGCACGTTCCAGAAGGAGCAACACCAAAAGACGGACCTTCTGCAGGAATTACTATGTTGACTTCTTTGGCTTCTTTGTTCACACAAAGAAAAGTGAAGAAAAATATTGCTATGACAGGTGAAATTACTCTGCGTGGAGATGTTTTACCAGTAGGGGGAATCAAAGAGAAAATCCTGGCTGCAAAACGTGCCAACATTAAGGAAATTATCTTGTGTGAGAAAAACAAGCAAGACATTGATGAGATTCAAGAAGATTATTTAACAGGTTTGACTTTCCACTATGTGAGTAACATGAGGGAGGTGTTGGATATCGCCTTGACAAAACAAAAAGTTAAAAACGCGATTGAAGTTAAATAATTACGAACGGCTTTAGCCCTCAGCGCAGCTAATTACGAAGGGCTTTAACCCATAGCGTAGCTAATTATTTGGAATAGCTATTAATTAAAAATCCACTTTCTACTGAAGTAGGGAGTGGATTTTTTGTGATTGTTGAAATGTATTAATCCTTCCTATAAAACACCGTCTTCAAATAATTACTCTCGGGAAAGCCGATCGGATGGTCGTCATCATGTAGGGTATAGTGCAGGTATTTCCAGTCATTCATGGGGGTAATTCCTGCATCTTGATGAATTTCTTCGAAAGCTTGAAGAGAAATACGACTGGAACATGAACCTAGAATTAAAGTTCCGTTTTTAGTCACCAACTCTCTTCCAAGTCGTGCAAGTCGTTCGTATTGGTTAGAAGCGCTATTGACTTCACTGGCTTGTTTGGCAAAAGAAGGAGGATCAATAATTACAATGTCAAATTTTTCTTTTTGGTCTATGAGTTCTTCAAGGGCTAAAAATGCATCTGCTGCAATGGGTGTCCATTTCGATTCATCGATCTTGTTTAAAACAATGTTTTCTTTTGCTACATCCATTGCTTGTTGACTAATGTCTACTGAAGTTAAGGATGTTGCGCCACCTTTTAGCGCGTGTATTCCAAATCCACCGACATAACTAAAAACGTCCAACACCTTTTTCCCTTTGGCATTTTCTTGTACCCACAATCGGTTCGGACGTTGGTCTAAAAAGAAGCCAGTCTTATGTCCAGATTGTGTGTAAGCGTAGTATTTCACTCCATATTCTTCGAATTCTACTTTTTCACTTTCGAGTGCTTGACCAATTACATCACCTTCTTGATAAGGAAAGCTGTTGTTTTGTTGAATTTTTCTACTGAAACGAATCACAATGGTTGCTAGTCCGTAAAGACTTTGAATTTCCTTCATCAATGTTTCCAGATATGGTTTCCAGATATTAGAATAGATTTTCAGCACTCCAACTTTAGCATAAACATCTAAAATTAACCCTGGGAAATGATCATTTTCCCCATGAATTCCTCTATAACCTGTTATTCCTTTATGGATGAGGTTTTGCCTTTTTGAAAAAGCTTCTTTTAATTGCGATTTCCAAAACTCTGTATTCAATTGCAAACGGCTTCCTTGATAAATCACCTTTATGCGGATTATTTCTTCAGGGTCCCACAATCCAAAAGCAATCGGTTTATTGTAGCGTTGATCAAAAATCACACACAAACTTCCCGCAGGTCTTTTCCCATCAGGAGCTTTTTCAATACTGCTTTCAAATATCCAAGGGTGACCTTGTTTAACTGCTCTTTCTCCAGCTTTATTGAGTTTAATGGCTATTGTGGGAATTTTCATGTCATTCATTTTGGAGTTGCGAAAGTAGTGATTTTCGAGAGAGTAAAGCGAGGCATAGAAGAATACTATAAGGGACTTTTATAAATGCAGTGAATAATCATAAAGAGAAATATTAATGTGTTTTTTACTTTTCACCAATATCTTTTAGAAAGGAATAGTTATTCTTACTTGACGGAACCGTTCTCATAGTAAAAGTGTATTCGTAATCATCTTCAGTGATATCTAGATTATTGAAATCAGAATACTTTAAATACGCTAATCTCCCATCATTAATCGCAAAAATCATACTTTCAGATCCTTTGACTATTCGAATTTCATTGTTATAAAATTTTTGTATTCCATTAAAAGACTTCTGAACAACGGCTAAATTTGACAAATTTAAAGCATTACCTTCTTTGTCAATGAATTTGGCGATAACTGTGTATGAATCTAAAGAAAATGCTTTGTCGCAATTCCAAATACCGAATCCATCAATACTAAAGTTTCTTATAATTTCAGCAGATTGATTTCTGTCTTTTAAAGCTTTAGCTGCTTTTTCTTTTGAAGCAATAACAAGCTGTTCATACTCCTTTTTTCTTTGTTCATAAAGGACTTCTTGTCTTTGGTTTTCTTCAAGGATAGCTTTGTTTCTAGCTTCAATTAGGGCATTAATTTTCGCCCTTCTTTCAATTTCTTCTTCGAGTTCAACTTCTTTCATTTGTCTATTTTCCTTTTCTTTTTTGTATTCGGCATTTTTTTGATCAAAAACCAGTAGTGCTTTTTTATAATCTTCTCCTTCAAAAACTGGTTTTGCAGAATAGGAAACACTTTTGTTCCCATTTATGAATTTTAGGGTATATAATCCTAGGTTATCTTTCTTTGTAAGCTGAATGTCATTCCAGATTATATCGGCATCTTTAGCATCGAAACCTGTTTCTGTTACATCCAATTGAAACTTAAGGTTGTCATATACGAGTAGCTCTTTAAATGAACCAGGTTCGATTTCAATTTCAATTACGGGGCTTTTATCATTAGCCTTTTCTGGTCTTATTGGTTGAGGGAGATCTATTATACTAGCTTCTACAGTTTTGCTTAAATCTGTAACGGTACTCATTTTTCTGTTGATCCAGTTTTTTTTAACTGTATCTAAAAAGTAGATACTATGTGTTTTTGAAGAATTGGTACTGACCATATTAATTTCAGGTAGGCTAGAAGGGTTTACGAATACAGGTTCCCCATCTTTATAGGCTGTTACTTCACACATTCCCGATGACTCAAAAGAATATGTAGTACCCAGTGAATCATAATCAAGTGGAACTCCAGCTAAGTAAAAATCTATAGGGTCAATAAATTCTCTGTAGTTAATATCGACCATACCTTTAACTAAATTTCCGTTTTTATCTACAACTGAATGGGCAGGGAATACAATTATACTTCCAGACTGATGAAATAGGGTATCTCCTTTTTCTGCATCAATTGTATATTTAGAAAAGGGAACATTGGCTTGTGGTAGTGGTGATTTTATAAAAATATCTGAAGTAATTTCACTTTCGTTTTCAGTAGTAATTACTTGAGTGTTTTTTATATCGTTTATACAACTCGCAAAAACAAGGATTAAGGCAAAGGGTATTAAGTTTCTCATAGGAGTACGTTTTTTATATCAACGTTGAGAAGTTCCTTTGGTTACATCCTATGAAAAACCTTGTGCGTGCTAAAGCTAATTCCTAAAGTTGTTTTTAGCAGCAGCAATCTACTTACAATGCTTCTCAATTAATTCATTTACTTCGTTTCCATATCGAACAGTAAAATTATTATTGAGGGCTAAATGAAGATCAGCGCAAGCAAGCCTTTCTTTTTTGAGGGCTAAATAAATCAATGCTCGATTTCTATAGGCGTATGGATTAACTGGATAAAGCTCAATAGATAAGTTGATGTCGTCTAAAGCAGCCAGTAAATCACCTAATTTGAATTTAGCATAGCCTCGGTTGTTGAGTGTGTATGGGTCATCTGGTTCCATTTCTAGTACTTTGTTGAAATAATACAAAGCCTTTTTGTATTCTTCAATTTCAAGATGTAAAAAACCCAAATTTGCTGTCGACGCTATAAACTCAGGGTCTAATTCAATGGCTTTTTCAAGATGCTTTATAGCTATGTCATTCATTCCCATTTCACTGTAAACACTAGCAATGTTGATCAGTAACCCTACATTGTTTGAATCGATTTCAAGTGCTTTTTCTAAGTGTACTTTGGCGCTATCAAATTTTCTGGTGGACATCTGAGCAGCTGCGATATTTAGTCGTGCAGCTACAAATTCTTGATCACTTTCCGCTAAACGAAATTGATTTTTGTAATCTGCTAATGCGGCATCAAATTCGTTAACACTCAGGAGTAAAGATCCTCTGACGTTATAGAGATAAGATGTGTCAGGATACAATTCTATAGCTTTCGAAAGCTGAAGGTAAGAGTGTTGCAAATCTCCAAGTTGCTCAGCACTTATTGCTGAATAATACAATAGGTCAATGTCCTCTGGTTCATTTACTAAGTAGTATTCAGTGTATTCATTTAGCGCTTCAAATTGACCTTCATTAAACATGTTTTGCATGGTGTCGTTTCGGGTTTCTTGAGCAAAACCATTGCAGATGAAAAGAAATCCTAAACCAAGTAAAAGTAGTGTTTTTGTCATGTTGTTTTTGTATTATCTAGGTAAATATAAGCTTTTAATCTTCATAAAAGATAATATAATCATACCTTTAAAAGCCAAATTGCAGAAAGGGATTAAGCAATGTACCCCAATTTTTTGAGCATGAAATAAGCCGAAATGGCTAATAGCATTGCCACTCTTAAAATGTAGTTTTTGTTGAAAATCTTTAAATTGGGTCGCTTTCTTTTTTCCAACAGCATGTAAATTAAACAAATTGCTAAAGATAAAGTACCTACAGTATTCATAGGTTTATCTCCAGGCCATTCCAAAATAGAAAACAGTATTCCAAGTAATGATACACTACAGCTTATTCCACACAGTTTTTACAATTCATAGGAGTAGCTCTTTGTTTATTAGTATAGGTTCTTTAGTAGTGTTTTTTTAAAATAACCTACTGCGTTTCTCAGATCACGCAGTAGGTTATATAACTATTCTTTATTCTTTACATATTTTTCCAACCATTGATCTTGTTCCCACAATAAATGGAGAATACTTTCTTTGGCTTTGTATCCGTGACTTTCTTTGGGTAAAACAACCAACCTCACTGTTGCTCCTAAACCTTTTAAAGCATTAAAATAACGTTCACTTTGCATAGGGTATGTCCCTGAATTATTATCTGCTTCTCCATGTACCAATAATAATGGATATTTCATTTTATCGGCATTCATAAAAGGAGACATTTCATTGTAAACTTCAGGAGCTTCCCAATAGTTTCTTTGTTCACTTTGGAATCCAAAAGGAGTTAAAGTTCTGTTATACGCTCCACTTCGTGCAATTCCCGCTGCAAATAAATCAGAGTGAGAAAGTAGGTTGGCCACCATGAATGCACCATAACTGTGTCCACCAACAGCTACTCTATTTCTGTCGATATAACCTAACTCATCCACTGCATCAATGGCTGCTTTACCGTTGGCCACCAATTGCTCGATATAGGTGTCGTTGGGTTCTTCATCACCTTCTCCAACAATAGGGAAAGAAGCGTTATCTAAGACTACATATCCTTTGGTTACCCAATAAATCATAGAACCGTAGTAAGGAAATGTAAATTTGTTTGGATTTTGTGTGTTTTGACCTGCACTTGATTTGTCTTTGTATTCCGTTGGATAAGCCCAAATAATCAAAGGCATTTTTTCTTTGCTTTTCACGTCATATCCAATGGGTAAATACAAAGTACCTGATAGATCCAACCCATCTTCACGCTTGTAATTAATCACCTCTTTGTGCACATTTTGAATACTTTTAAACGGATTTTCAAAGAATGTAATTTGAGTTAATTTGTTGCGCTTGATGTCTCTAAATGAATAGTTCGGATATTCCGTTGGTGATTCAATTCTCACCAAAAGTTGATTGTTTTGAATGTCAAAATCGTTCAAATTCTCGACTTTATCTGTGTACTTCGATTGGTAAACTCTTTTCTTTTTTAAATCATTCAAGTTAATTTGATCTAAGAAAGGAAACTGGCCTTCTTCCGAATGTCCCGCTCCAATTAAGTAGGCGTTTTCACCAGATAAGGCAATCACACTTCTTCCAAATTCATTGCGTTGAGTTACAAAGCTACCAGGATTGCTGTAGACATCTTGATAGTTTCTGTCTGAAACAATTCTCGGTGCAACCGAAGCATCTGATGGATTGAAAACATAGGTTTTAGTGTTTCTTGTGTTGATCCAATAATCACTGGCAATGGCTATAGAATTGTTGGCCCATTGAATAGAACCCATTCGGTTAATGGTCTTCAGCAGACTTCTTTCATTGCCATTAAAAGGTGCGTCCATTTCGAATACTTCATCTCTAAAGGGGACTTCATTTTCTGGATCTCCGCCATCAAGCGCTTTCGTGAATATCAAAGTAGAAGGTTTGTCGCTTCTCCAAGAAAAATTTCTTTTCCCTTTTCGAACAGCCATAAATCCTTGTGGTAAATCTTCGATTAAAGGAACTTCTAAAACCGTTTGAACTTGTTTTCCGTCTTTGGTATAAATGGTTGTTTTTGAAGGAAATCTGTAGTAAGGAACTAAATAAGAGAATGGTTTTTCAATGGTCTCAACCATAACATAATTACCATCGGGAGAAAAATCAATGGAAGAATACAAGTTACTTGCTAACCATTTTTCTGAACTACCATCTAGGTTTACTTTGTAAAGTGTAGACAGTGCTAACTGTTCAAAGTTATGTTCATCGTTTTTGTTGCTCAATAAATCTTGGTATGTTCTGTTTTGCGCTTTCTTCCCATCGTTTACAGAAATTGTTGGTCCGGTAGGCACTGCACTTTCGGTGTCGATTAATGCTTGTTTGTTTTCAGAAACGACCTTAACCAATAAAGAATTCCCATCATTAAACCAGTTGATGACATCACCGATGTTTGCATTGATGTTGTCTTCGGTGATCTTTTTTGCAGAAGCAGTAGCTAAATCCATTACCCAAACTTCAACACCGTTTTCTGTCGTGTGGGTGAAGGCTAATTTTTCTTGATTTGGAGACCATCTAAAATTGGTCATCTTTGGAGAATCGGGAAGATTTTTAACTTGAAGAGCCTCTGCCTTCTTTTCGTTTAGGTTTTTCACCTGAAGATTGTTGTAGTAATTCACGCGACTTCCGATGTTTGTTTTTGGATCGATACGTAATCCTCCCAAACGCAATTCTTCTTGAGAAAGTTCTTCAATAGACCCATACATGTCTCTTGAAATTAATATCATATAATTTTTACTTTCATCCATGAGGACGCTTGGTGCTAGGGAAACATCGACCAAGTCTAAGATCTCTTGCGAAGGTTTTTGATATGTTAATCCTTCTTGAGCATGCAGCGAAGCGAAGGAAAGTAAAAGTGTTAGGAACGAAAATATTCTCATATCGGTGAATTATTAATTTGTGAAAATTTTAATTGAACTTCTAAAATAGTGATTATTACTTTAAGTTTTAATCGCAAAGAATCATTTAGTCATAAAGTTTCACGAAGGGTAAGCTTTAAAGCATGAAATAAATATTTTGACGCTATCTAAAATCTCTTTTTGTACTTATTAACGGTTCTTTACGAAACCCCGACCTACAATACAAATTGTTCAAATATCGCATCTAACTCCTTTTCGGGGTCATCGCAAATTCCTGTATGGGTCATTGAACTGTGAATAATTGTACTTCGTGTTGCGACAAGCCAACGAAACCGGTCAGGCATATCCATTTCTCCAATTGCACTGCTGTCTGTTCCTCCTTTGCACACTTTTTCCCAAGCTTTTAGATACGCTTCAAGTTCTTCAGTACTGTGTTGGCTGTTAAAAGCTTCAAGTTTTTTTGGATCGATATGGAAACGCATTGCAAGGTACTTTTTAGGTTTAGAATAGAGGATAGCTCCAATATTAAAAAACTCTCCGCGTTCAACAAGTGGTGAAAAACGGATGATGGCGTATTCGTATATAAATTTATCTTGCATCTTGAGCTTCTTTTACCAATTCATCAATCATTCTCAACTTTGCCATCATGTATTCAAGGTATGCTGCGCGTTTTTCATCTGGACTTAAAGGATCATGCTCATCTGTCAACCATTCTTCTGGAATTACTGCAATGATACCTTTAATAAGATCTTTGTTCAATGCGTTTTTAATTTCTTCAGCGGCTTGTTCTAGCTCAGTGGCTTTATCCAATAAAACATGGTTTTTTATCATTGGAAAAGTCCGTGTCAAGTGTTGACGCCAATTGTTCCAGTTGTGGTGAAAGTAAAAACTTGCTCCGTTATCAATAATCCACAGTTCTTTTTGCCACATCAATAAATTTGGATTCTTCGTTGTTCGGTCAATGTTTGAAATCAAGCTGTCTAAAACTACAATTTTAGAACATGTCAACGCTGGAGCTTCAGATACAAGAGGATCGTAAGTAATTGCGGAAGACAAAAAGTGCAATCCTAAATTAAGACCAACACTAAATTTGAGCAAATCTTGAACTTCCTCATCAGGTTCCATTCTAGAGAAAGTATCCCCGAGATTCATAAACACCAATTCGGGCATTTTAAGTCCAATGGCACGCGCTATTTCTCCTCCCAGAAATTCAGCAATCAGGGCTTTTTTACCTTGACCAGCTCCTCTAAACTTAATGATGTAAAGGAAGCCATCATCGGCTTTTACAATACCCGGCATTGAACCTCCTTCTCGCAAAGGACTTATGTATTGTACAACATCTACTGTGCGTATATCAATTGTGTGCATAAATGATCTTCTTTTGAAATATTGACTTATCTTGTTTTAGTTCGGATACTAGAAAAGGATAAGTACATATTTATATTGGACTAAGATAATGAAAAAGTAGTTTTACGAATTACAATTTATAAATCTCTCATTGCGTTCCTTAGCGGTTCTTTGCGAATCTTAGCGAAATTCTTCCTTATTTTCTTTTGAAATATCGATTTATCTCATTTCGGTCTGAAAACTAAAGCAGCATAAATACATTATTATAAATTTGGGACAAAATCTCACGGGTTTAGCTTAGCTACCGCTTAATGGTCTATCTACAAGAGAATTCTGTTTATTGTTTTAAGCCTGCTTAATCGCTTCGTAAGTTTCTACTGCAATTTTTTCTGCATCATTAATCATGTCGCTGCCTATCCAAGAAGTCATTTTAAAACCTATTCCTGCAGCGATGGCTTGACCAACAAAGGGTACCCATTTTGATGCTGTTTTGGTAATCACCGACGAACTTACTTTCTTTAGCAGAAGAATAATGGCTTCTTTTCCGCCGTACTTCGAGGTGTATTGTAGGGCTTTTGATGCAATAAATTTTGCACTTTTCTTATCTAAAAACTGAATGTTGAACTCTTGCTGTTCTTCGTTTAAACCGTAAATGGTTTGGACTTCTTTGGACATTTTAACCAATAGCGCCACATCTAAACTAATGTCTAAACCGATGATTGGATTCAAGCCATTCGCAGCGGCTAATGCGGAATGTCTAACCACTATTTTTTTTGCAATAATTCTTTTTTCTTTAAGAATGTTCTCGCTGGTGATGTTGATGTCGGCAATGAATCGCTCCTTTTTAAAGTCATTTAGAGAAAAAAAAATATCCTCCAACAATTTACTGAAGTCGTATTCTTTTGGATGGTCTGCAGAAGTGAGGTAGACGCCTTTAACTTTTAATCCATTCAGATTTTCAATAAGGTTATTGTACACCTTTGTATAGGTCTCTTCGGCAGGAATACCTCTTTTTATTCCCCTTTCTATTGAAAAGTCAATTTTCGTGCGTACAATAAAAACCGGGATTTTTATCTTAATTAATTCTTGAATCAAATACAAGTCATCTTCAAAGAATCGATCAGCGGTGACTAAAATGACACAATCAAATTCATTGACCTTGAATTCCTTAATGTAATCTTCTCTTGGAAAGTTAGATGTTGAACAACCAGGCAAATCGTAAAACCAAAGTCCATTGCTTTCAATCGGTTCTTTCACATTCATGGTAGTTTCGATTTCTCCAACCTCAGCAATGTGTTCGCCAGCAATTGTGTTAATCAAAGACGATTTCCCTGTTCCACTGCGACCAATAATCCCACATTTTATTTTGGCATTTTTGTAACTTTCTAAATCTTTTTCAAATTTATTTAGAATGTCAGTAGGATTTGTTTTCTTGGTTTTCATCTTTAAATGTGTATGGCTATATTATTTTAACTCTAAGAACATAACAACAAGAAATCTTATATGTTCTGAATTACTTGTTTTGCCAACGTAGAAGTTTTTTCAATTTTTTCATCAGTACTCATTGGATCATTTTCTTTAGGACTAACATATATGGAAATGTAAAAGAAATGACCTTTTGCTGCTACACGCAATTGGCCTTTTTCGTAATCACTCCAAGAAGCCTTATCTCCAACGCCGGGTACAACTTGCATGTTGTGCTTGTTATAAGTACTTTCATTTTGCTTTTCCCAAGTTTTGTTTACCTCTTCATCGCTTTTTTTATCCCAACGAGCGAAAGCAAATCGGACAGAGTAATCCAAATTATTTTCGACAGACCGCCATTTATAATAACATATTTCACCATGCTTTTTAGTCTGTTCTACTTCAACAGTATTACTTAAATTAAAAACAGAACGTATGTCATCGGTATTAATAAGTTCGCAACTATTTGTGCCGTCATAGGTTCCTTTTTGATTACTGCTTTTTTCATTTTGACCACCACATGAAGTCAAAATAATTATTGATAATGCCAATATCAATAGTGCAGATGATTTTATTAGGTTGATTTTTGATTTCATATTATTTGATTTTAAATTATGTAGTAATAACACTCACTATTTTTCAATAAACGAATAGCCTATTTGTTTTTATATTCACTAAGGTACAAAAAAAGAATATTTAGTTCTTTTTAACTAAAAACTTCTCTCCACAAGATCTTTGGGTATTATTTTATATTTCAAATTCTACTTCAATTTGATTATTGTTTTCACAGTCAAAAGCTACTTTGACAAGTGAATTTATAAATTCTCGTTCTTTCATCAATGTTTTTTTTCTTTTTCTTTCCTCATAAAAGATAGCTTGAAATTGTAAATCGTCTTGAATTTTATTAAAGCTTGTATGTCCCTTATTTAGTTTACGTAATTTACCTTTTAATTCATTATTGTCGGTTTGGATAGGTGACAATACAATGTTTATTTCTGGAGTTACCTTAAAGTCTTGCTCAGCATAATAAGGAATGCCATCTTTGTAGGCAACGACAACTGAGGTTGCAGTTTGTAGTTTTTTATAGAGTAGAAATAAGTCATGATTATATCCTCTGTTAAAAAGAATTTTGTCAGAACTGATTAATGCAAAAATACTTTGAATGTTTTTATCGACAGTATATACATTCACATAGTCAAAAGAAGAACCTCCTTCAACTACTATCTCTAAGTTAAATTTCTCTAAGGGTTCTAACACTTTTGCAATATTTGACCAACCAAGGTATCTTACCTCATATCCAAATTTTTCAAGTCTGTATACAAGCCTTTTAGTCAGTACTCTTTTGTATTCATTTTCAATTTCCCTGGCTTTATCATCCTTTTTATCGAGAATACTTTGGTAATCATCTCTTGCTTTTTTGAGTTGAGCCCTTGTGTTCTCAAGCTCTTTTGAATAATATTCACCTAATTTTTCAATTGATTTTGGAAGGTTTTTAACGTTTCCAAGATTCTCTCTGGCAAAATCAGCAAATTTTAGTGCTGAAGAGCTGTTTTTAGGTAGCATTTTGAGAACCATACTATCACAAGTAGACATGTTTAGAGTTAAATTTTTGACATAAATATCAAGTAATTCAGGTCTTTTTAAATTGTGAATTACCTTTAAACGTTTTTCGAAATCTCTGGTTGAAATAAAGGTTTTTGAAAACTTATTGGTTTTAAGCACTTTTATTGATGCGGGATCAATTCCTTTACATTCTGTATTTGCAACTTGTGTTTCCCGTTCATATTCAAGGAATACTCCATTGGAGTCTATAAGTCCATTGAGTTTTTCGCTACTTATGTGTTTTTCACTACTTAAATTACTCAGTTCAGGAGTTAAACTATAATACAAGCTATCGGTCAAATTTTTATCTGCAGTTTTATGATTCCTAAAAGGCATTCCTTTATCCACTGCGGTCTGAAAACCTTCAGGTAAAAAGTCTAATTCATCTATATCCACAGGAATCAAATGTTTTCTAGGTTGGACTGGATTAATCCATTGCATTTCTCCTTTTTCATTTCTGATCCCTTCAAAAATTAAGTAATCAGATTCAGGATCTTTTATGTTTGTTTCAATATAGATTGGATTTTCTTCATTTAATGCGAGTTGATCACCGTTTTGTGTTGCATTAATAAAAAACGAGCCCCCAGATTGCAGCATTTTCCCTCCTTGCTGACTTGTTACATTTGAAAGTATTTGGTCTTCAATACTTTTAATGTCAATTATCTCTATATGGATTTCTTTTTCAACTAGGTTTCCATTCTTATCTCTAAAAGCACCTTTAGGAATAGATAAAATTGTACCTTCTTTTGTTTCTAATATATTGTTTTCTAATCCGCTAATTTTGAAAAACTCACTTTCCTTTAATGTTTTTATAAATGGATCACCGGGATGGTAGTTGATGGTTTTAGCAAGGTTTTGTGCATTCACGGAAATCTCTTGCGTACTGTTTTTATTGGTGTTACTTTCATTGTTACAAGAAAATAATAGAAACAGTGAGATTAATATTAATAGTAGGAATTTCATTTCAGTAGCTAGTTTTTAATTTACATCTGATTAAAATTAACAAAATATATATCAATTCCATCTAAATTTTAGCCCCAATTCAATATCTACCAGATTCAACTGCTTTTTAACAGTAATAATTATATAAAAGTTGTCCGAATAAAACAATTTACAGCTTTCTAATGTCTTGTTCTTATGATTGTAGAAAAGAATAAAAACAAGAAGATAACAATCAAAAGAGGCATAATTTCACTTCTTAAATATTCATAAAATCGCTTAAAATTTAAAGGTTTTCCTTAGTTTTAGTAAAAAACAATACACTATGGGACTCCTTCCGGATCAATATGATAAATATCTTCGCTTTTTTAAGTTCATGCTGAAGTATTGGAACAGTGATGTTTTTTCATACTCTGAAGATGGAATTAATGTTACTAATTCAGACGATGTAGTCAGTAAATTTGATCATACTCCAGAAGAATTAACAGAAGACTTGAAGAAAATGGGTCCTACTTATGTAAAGTTAGGTCAGCTTTTATCAACCCGTCCAGATTTATTGCCTTCTCATTTTATGGAAGCTCTGGCTACTTTACAAGATGATGTCGATGAGGTGGAATACGAGGTGGTTGAAGAGATTTTTAAAGAAGAAATTGGTTTGCGTATTTCTAAGGCTTTTTTGTCCTTTGATAAAACCCCATTGGCCAGTGCATCTATCGGTCAAGTGCATAAAGCCATAACTCATGATGGTCAACTTGTAGCAGTTAAAATTCAACGTCCAGGAATACGAAAACGTTTTATCGAAGATTTAGACACCTTAATGTCATTATCTGAAAAAGCAGAAAAAATAAGTGAAGTGGCAAGGAGCTATAGCCTGCATAGTGTAATTGAAGAGTTGCGCTATATTCTTTTAAAGGAATTAGATTACAACTTAGAAGCGCAAAATCTTACGCGGCTAAAAACGAACTTGAAAGATTTTCAACATTTATTTATTCCAGCCCCCGTTATGGATTACTGCTCTTCAAGGGTGCTCACAATGGAATTTGTTGAAGGAAGTAAGGTAACTAAAATTTCCCCTTTGAAATCGATGGGGCTTGATATGGAACCGTTAATAGATGATTTAATCAAAGGGTATTTAAAGCAAATTATTGTGGATGGATTTGCACATGCTGATCCACATCCTGGGAATGTTTACCTCACACCTAACCATCAGATTGCTCTAATGGACGCAGGGATGGTGGCTAAGTTCAGCGATGAAATGCAAGAAACAATTTTAAAGTTGATGATTGGATTAAGTAATTATGATGATGCCCGTGTGTCAGAACTTTTGCTTTCCATAAGTGAGTATGATGAAAAAGATGTTGATCTGACTCTCTTTAGAAAAAATATTGCTAGAAAAATTCAAGAAAGTGAAAACCAAATCGCCAAAGACCTAAAAACTGGAAGAACCCTGATTGAAATTAATCAAATGGCGGCAAAGCAGAACATACATATTCCTGTGAATTTAAATGTATTGGGAAAGATTTTATTAAATATGGATCAAATCGTTGCGACCCTGACTCCTGAATATGATATGCAGAAAACTGTGAAGGAGTACGTGAAATATTTGATGCAAAAAAAAGTCAAAGACAATATCAAGCCGGGAAATCTGATGGAGCTATTTTTAGAGATGAAAGATTTAACAGAAAATCTTCCTTTTCGCTTGAATAAATTTTCAGAAAATTTAGCTGAAAATAAAATCCGGATTAAGGTGGATACAATTGACGAGGAGAGGTTTACAGATGCTTTTCAAAAAGTGGCCAACCGAATTACCGCTGGATTAATTATCGCTGCGCTGATAATGGGAGCTGCGCTAATGGCGCGTATCCCTAGTTCATGGACAATTGGAGGTTATCCCGCTTTTGCTTTCTTGCTTTTTGTATTTGCAGTTTTAATTGGATTATTCTTACTCTACCAAATTCTATTTAAAGACAAAAAAGAATGATGCTGCGTTTTCGTTAGCATGGGAGCGCAATTGACTCGCTTAGGGTTGCAAGTGTTAAAATCAGAATCAAATGGGCTTTCTTTCTTAGCCTTAACCACTTTACGGAAAACCGGAACTGTTCCAATTCTATTATAGTGTATAAAATATCCTGAGGGTAAGATTATAAAAAATCTAGCTTATTCAAGGCAAACCATTTGTACTGCTTTCCTTCAAAGTTAATAAGCTCCAAACACCTCATGCCGATTTTCTCAAGCACCCTGTGAGATGCAAAATGTTCTTCTTCAGCCATTGCATAAATAGTGTCGATATTGAGTTCCGAAAAGCCATAAGCCAAAATGGCTTTCGCTGCTTCTGTTGCGATCCCTTGTCCCCAAAAACGCGGATGAAGTCGGTACCCTAAATCGTAATAATTACTGATCTTGTTGGTTTCATCGCGAATAAATTTTAAACCTGCCCAACCAAGGAATGCATTGCTTTGCTTATCTATAATTGCCCATCGCCCAACACCTTGCGTTTTATATTGCGCTATTTTATCCTCAATGGATTGAATGGCATAGAGTTTACTTGTTGAAGGCCGATTCCCAATGAATTTATGAACCTCTGGGTCTGAATCAAGTGCAAACACAGCGTCAAGGTCAGAAGGCACAAGCTCCCTTAAAATTAAACGATCTGTTTGAAGTATGATTTTCATTGGATGAATATGAAAAAGGGAGGTTTTTCTACCTCCCTTCGTTTTTATTTAGATGCTGTTTACAAAATCGGTAAATACTTTTTTATGTAATTCAAGGTCCATATTTCCAGAAAGTGAAGCGCGGACGATGTAGTCTTTGTCACCTTCTTTTGTTGTTCCTTGTGTAGATGTTGCAGGAATAGTCCAATAGCAGCCTTTCAATTGACCATAGCTCACACAAAACTTACTTTCGTTTGGAATTTCTGTAATCATTAAATTAATGAGCTTTAAATTCAATGCCCTTTTATAAGCTTCTCTTTCTTCATCTGTATCTCCCTTGGTTGGAAGGTCAAGTGAAAAAACGGATGGTGTGAATCCATGTTCAGCCAATGCCTCAGAAACGAAATTGATTTTTGCCGCAGGCAATACTTCATGAATAAAGTTGACAAACTCACGTGTGTTTTTGTAAGCATCAATAATTCTTTGATTCATTGACGGTAATTGTTTGGCCAAGACTTCGTATTGATATGCGGTAGCCTCATTGTCACAAAGGTCTAAGTGTAATTCAATTTTCTCGATAAGTGCATCTGTTAATTGATTACCGACACAGTAACCTGCTGTAACCAATCCTCCACTTGGAAACTTAGAACCACTTGCAAAAGAAATGGTGCGCACCGTAGATAGAATTTCACCTTCTCCTAAGAAGTGGACATTAGGACAAAATGTTTGGTCCAATATAAATACCGGATCTATTGCTTTTGTACCCTTCGTGGTTTTTCTTTCTTTGCTCAAAGCTGTTTTTAACGCTTGAAGGTCTGGAACTTCAACCCTTGGATTGGTAGGGATTTCTGCAATAATGTAAGGAACTGCGTCCTCATCTGCTATTTT
This sequence comes from Brumimicrobium ulvae, assembly GCF_947504225.1. Lineage (GTDB taxonomy): Bacteria > Bacteroidota > Bacteroidia > Flavobacteriales_D > Crocinitomicaceae > Brumimicrobium > Brumimicrobium ulvae. The sequence continues at coordinate 385,462 of NZ_CANNGT010000001.1, forward strand.
TGTCAATACTTTCTCAATACTTTGAACCATATCATTATCTCCATCCACAGGAAGGTCAACAATATCTACATTGTCTAAGCATGCTGCAACTCTTCGGGCTTGGTCATTCGTACCTCCATAGCAGTTAGGCGGAACAATAAACTTGATTCCTTTTCCAGGGTGATTCGACTGCGCATCATCGATCAGTCCCATCATAATTGCATATTGAATGGAGAGTCCACTTGAAGCAACTAGAGCTTTTGAAGTGGTGCCCGTTACTTTGTTGATGGAGTCGACAACACTCGATTTATCGGATTCAAGGGCGTTTGTATTGATGGGTTCAATGACTTTGTTCTCTGTGAGTGATTTTAGCGCATAATGACAATTTGCAGGAGTCATCGCGATAGTTTCTCTTCTTCTTACATGTTGAATTTCGGCAATGTAACTTTCGTTTTTCTCCCCATTAACCATTAGGATACTTCCTAAATGAGCATAGTTCTGCACATAGAAATCAATGTTTGGATTGAGTTCGATTGTACTTGTTTTTTCATGGTCTGAAATAAAAACAGTACTTCCTTCGAATGATGAAACGTCATTTACATTTTGAACTTGCTTTAATTCAAATGAATATCCATAAACCTCGCGGATAATTTCAGCATCAAATTGCGCTGGTAATTCTCCGGTATATAAAATCTGTGTTTTTTTCTGGTCAAATAAATTCTTCCTCAATACAGCCAAAACAGGAATGGTTTTTGAATCAAAGGCAATGATGTTTTCACCTTTTAAATGATGCAGTTTTGCAAGCGTCCATTCTAAAACACTTGACAATGGATGTCCTAATCGTATGTAATCATAAGCCGTTGGTAATTCACTTAATGCCGAAATTTCGGAATTATTCTTCTTAAATAAGTCCTCAAATTGCTCCAAAAATTGTGTTTTGGCTAATTCTTCATTGTAAATATCTAATCGATGAGTTGTTGTAGTTAACCAACCTTCTGGCATAGTTTCTAACACATCCTTAATGTAATTCAGTACTTTATTGTCTTCCATTATCTTCACTTTTTCTTGGGAGGCCAATATACATAATTTGATTCGTTTTGAAGGTAGGAAAAGCGAGAACTTGGAAGGAAAGTTTAACAAAGTTTATTCTAGCGAAAGCCCCTCCTGAAGTCTAATGTTTTGTTGGTCTCAAATAGTGTTAAAATCATGTTCTCGGTAGGACTTGGAATTAGTGCATCTCACTTTGGCTTCTGTTATAACCATAAAATTTTATTCTCATGTGAACCTATGGTATTTTTCGTCCATAGTGATTCAGTTATCAATCAAGGTCTAGTTAAATCGAAGTTTCTGTATTCGAGAAATTCTTTGGAAACCGGTGACAAGATGTAATATCTTTTGTTGATTTCACTAAAATCTTTAGAAGGTTTGATTAATCCTTCGTAATAATAGCCAACAATACCTGTTTGATTTGGACTGTAGATTTGAGCAGAATCGACTGCAGCGATATATTTAGGGTAACGGTCCACATTAGAAGTATAACGAGCAATGGTTTTTTCATTTGAATAAAAATTGATCTGCCATTGCAGTAAGGCACCTTCACAAAACACATGACTGATTTTCCTTTCCTCCAACTTAGCCACGAGCTGGGTCAGCGAAGCTTTGTCCTCAAAAGCAAAGTTTTTAAAGTCGTAGAGCGAATAAACGCCCATCAATATCCATACACCAAGTATTGTATTGACAATTGTTTTTCTTTTGATTTGGTCCATGACAAGTGAAAATAAAATTAATGCAAAGCCTGTTAGTGGAAGGAAATATCTTGGACCTAACCATGAAATCAATAAAATATATCCCAGGGAAAAAAGTACGGATATTAAGGAAATAGGGAGCAAAGAATTTGTTTGCTTTTTTTTGTAAATGAAAAATGCGCTGACTAAAATCGCTATGAAAATGGCAGCCATCATTACCATTGATAAAAGTCTTGTAATGAAATTAGGAGTCATGGTATCCCCTAGATAATAAAACCCTGTAAAATGAATGTACATTTTATCGAGTATGGAGATAAAAGACTCAACACTAAGTGTGGGCCATCCCAGTACTTTTGGAGACCAAAAATCAGATAATCCCGATTTAATCATATAAAAACCTATCGCTGTGACTAAAATTCCACCTCCCATTGTCAAACCATAACGAACGCTTTTCTTTTGGTAAAGGTGATAAGCAATAAAAGGCGCTAATCCAGCCAGCCATAAAGCTTGAGATTGATAAATAATGACGAGCAAAAACCCAATCAGTACCGCACGGGACAATTTTATGGAGGACTTTTCCTGCAACAACAGATAACTTACAATGGAAGACAAAAGAAAAGAAGTCATGTATCCACCTCTTGCTTTCATAGACCAAGCAGCGAAGGAAGGTGAGAAGATAAATAAAAGAGTGATGAGTAAAGGAATCCAAACATTGTACTTGAAGCCTATTGCTTTTAGTGTTTTATAAAAAAATACAACTCCGATTGTCCACATAGAAAGCATGGCTAATTTCACGGCCATTTCTGTTGGTCCTAAAAAGAAATAGAACACCCGAATAAAAAGCACTTCTATAAATGAGAACCCGTAAGATTGACCATAGAAAAAAAAAGGGACTTCCTTCGATTCTAGAAAATGTTTAGCCATTAAGCCAACGATACACTCATCGCCATCAAGAATTAAATGTTCGGAAAAAAGCTGTGGCATTCTTGATACAATGCTGAGCAAAATAATTATGAATATCGCGTATTTAGAAATCCAGTTGATTGAGATCGACTTCATGGGTTCGTTATGAGTAAGTTGCTGATTAATTGTTGAATCAGTAGAGTTCAAATATATTAATTCATTTTAAGATGTGTAGCATTAAAATATACCTTCTTGTGTTTCTGGCTTGATTTTGCTTATTTCTTGTACGAATTTCCCCGTTAAATATTCAATTAAAAAACCTATCTTTGCTCAAAAATTAAACTATGATTCAACGCGTTCAATCCATTTATTTATTGCTGACTTTAGTGGCATTGATTTTTTTAAGTATTGGAACAGATGTTTTTGTGACTAAAGCAGAGCAGAAAGACCAATTTGAAATGATTAGTCATGGGAATGGTTATGGTGTTCAAAGAGACATTTATCTAAAAGGTGAGTTGACTGATGAAAACATAGAGTTGTTAAAACAAGCAACAGGAAAGATTGAAATTATAGACAAAATGGAAGGGGTACCTACATTTTATTTTCCATTTTACTCCATCACCATTTTATTGTCCATGTTTACCGTTGTTGTATTGATGGGGTATAAAAATTTGAAAAGACAATTGCAATTGGGACGAATTTTATTCGTAGTTAACTTTATTTTATTTGGTGTGACCATCGTATTGTACAACTTGTTAAAGAGCAATACATTACCAGAATCAGATGCCTATACTGTCAGTGCACAGTTAGGGTTTGGTTTTTATTGTATCATCATCGCCTTGGCCTTTTCTTTCTTGGCAAACATTGGAATTCGTCGTGATTTACGACTGATTAAATCTATAGATCGTATCCGTTAATGAATTATTTATCAGTTGAACAATTAACAAAGTCGTATGGTGATCGTACGATATTTGAGGACTTGAGTTTTGGTATAGACCAAGGTCAGAAAGTAGCACTAGTCGCTAAAAACGGTAGTGGGAAATCGACCTTGATTCGTTGCTTGATGGGGGAGGAACCTTATGATAGCGGTCGGGTGGTGTTTAGAAATGACATCAATATTTCTTATTTGCAACAAGCCGATGACTTGAATCCTGAAAACACCATTTACGAAGAAGTTTTTGATCATGATTTACCTAAACTGAACGTTTTTAAAAAGTATTCCAAAGCAGTACGAGATAACGACGAAGAGGGAATGGCGAATTTATTTGAGGCCATTTCAGAATTAAATGCATGGGATTTAGACAGTTTAGTTGAGCAAGTTTTGTCTAAATTAAAACTAGATAATCATGAGGCTAAGGTAAGTACTTTGTCAGGAGGGCAGCGCAAGCGTGTTGCTTTAGCGAAAGTATTGATTTCTGAGCCTGACTTTTTATTCCTCGATGAACCTACAAACCACCTTGATTTAGACATGATTGAATGGTTGGAAGAATACCTTTCAAAATCGAAGTCTACTATTTTTATGGTGACGCACGACCGTTACTTTTTAGAGGTCATTACAGATGTGATTTATGAGTTGGAGGACCAGCAATTGTACCGCTACAAAGGGAACTTCTCTTATTATTTGGAGAAAAAAGCAGAGCGAGAGGAAAATAGAGCAATTGAAGTAGGGAAAGCGAGAAGTTTGTTCAAAAAGGAGCTGCAGTGGATTAGAAGACAACCAAAAGCACGTGGTACAAAACAAAAAGCCAGAACAGATGCTTTTGAAGGGATAAAGAAAACAGCCAATCAAAATATTGATAAGGAAGAACTTGAGATTCCAATTAAAATGGAACGTTTGGGGACAAAAATCTTAGAGCTTCACAACATCTCAAAAAGCTTTCCTGGATTAAAAATACTAGATAAGTTAAGCTATACCTTTAAACGTCAAGAACGATTAGGAATTGTAGGTCCAAATGGAGTGGGTAAATCGACCCTTCTACGTATCATTACTGGAGAGGAACAGCCAGATTCAGGGAAGGTAGTGATCGGTGATACAGTTGTTTTTGGATATTATTCTCAAGCCAATATTGAGGTGGATGAGAACATGAAAGTAATTGATGTAATTCGTGAAGTAGCAGAATTTATTCCATTAGAAAAAGGCCGAGAAATGTCTGCTGCTCAATTCTTAGAGAAATTCCTTTTCCCTAGAAGTATGCATTATAATTATGTTTACAAATTAAGTGGGGGAGAGCAACGCCGATTAAAGTTGATGAAAGTTTTGATGAGCAATCCGAACTTTTTAATTCTTGATGAACCTACCAATGATTTAGACATCTATATTTTAGGAGTATTGGAAGATTACCTTAAAAATTTCCAAGGTTGTTTAATTGTTGTTTCGCATGACCGTTATTTTATGGACAAAATGGTCGATCATATCTTCGTCTTTGAAGGCGATGCGAAAATAAAGGACATTACTGGAAACTATACAGTATATAGGGATAAACTTAAGGCTGAACTACTCGAAGATCAAGCGGAAAGAAGGTTTGAAAAAGCTCAATCTGCAAAAGCGCCTGTGGAGAAAGAAGCAGTAAAGACAGTGCCAAAAGAAAAGGAAAAACGTAAGTTGAGCTTTAAAGAAAAACAAGAGTTTGAAAAACTAGACGCAGAGGTGGAAAAATTAGAAACCGAAAAAGAAAATTTAACACTTGTACTCTCAAGTGGTGAGGTTTCTTCGGACGAACTAAATGAAGCCAGTAAACGACTTGGTGAATTGATGTTGGAGCTTGAAGAAAAAACAGAGCGTTGGATGGAATTGGCTGAATATGCTTAGGAAGGTTGAAATTAAAGAATAGACTTTACTTGTAAATGAATAAGAGTCCGATCTGAGAGCTGTTGCTGATGTTTAGTTTCTATTGAATATATTTTTTCATTATAATTAAAATTTTTCATTTATTTAAAATAATACCACTATCTTTGTCGACTTAAATAAACTAATTTATTAATAGGAGTTTCGCACTCCAACCAATAAAACATTATGGCAACAAAAATTAGATTGCAAAGACACGGTAAGAAAGGATATGCTTTTTACCACGTAGTAGTAGCAGATTCACGTGCACCACGTGATGGACGCTTCATCGAAAAATTAGGAACATACAATCCTAATACAAACCCAGCTACAATTGATATCGATTTCGATAAAACATTAAATTGGGTAACAACAGGTGCAGAAATGTCTGATACAGCACGTGCGATTTTGTCGTACAAAGGTGTATTATACAAAAATCACTTATTGAAAGGTGTAAAAAAAGGTGCTTTAACTGAAGCTGATGTTGAAAAGAAATTTGAAGCATGGTTGAAAGATAAAGAATCTAAAATCTCTAAGAAGTCAGAAGGACATTCTGAGTCAATGAAAAAAGCTGAGGCTGAGCGTTTAGCTGCTGAAAAAGCAACAAGCGAAGCACGCGCTAAAGAATTGGCTGCGAAGAATGCACCTGCAGAAGAAGAGGTAGCTGAAGAAACTCCAGCTGCTGAAGCAACTGAAGAGGCTCCGGAAGCACCAGCTGCTGAAGAGAAAAAAGAAGACGAAAAAGAAGAGAAGTAATTCTCATAAATCGTTTAAAAAATGAATAAAGCGGATTGCTTTAATTTAGGTTACGTAGCGAAACTTCACAGTTATAAAGGTGAAGTTTCGCTTTTTTTTGATGCAACAAATCCAGAAGATTATGCGACCTTAGATGCGGTTTATATTGATTTAGACGGAATCCTAACTCCATTCTTCGTGGAGCGCATCGATATGAAAGACAAAGGCTTTGCTAAAGTGAAGTTTGAAGGTGTTGATTCTGAAAATGACGCTAAGCTTATCCTTAAAAAAGAACTTTTTCTTCCTCTAGAATTGCTTCCTCCTCTTTCGGGTAAAAACTTTTATGATCATGAAATCATCGGTTTTAAAGTAATTGATGAAAATTATGGTGAAGTAGGTGAGGTGGTGCAAGTGATGGATTATAAAATTAATCCGCTTTTACAGGTTCAGAATAATGAACTGGATAAAGAAGTGCTTTTGCCTTTGGGAAATGATTTGGTCCAAAAAGTTGACCGCGAACAACAAGAGTTGTACGTTAAAGCGGCAGAAGGATTAATTGAGATGTATTTGGAGTAGTCCATGTTTTCCTCTTTAAATAATTGCTCTATTGTCACTGTTTAAATTCAAACACTTTAATGTTAATCAATCGCATGTGCCTCAAAAAGTAGGTACTGACGCAATGGTTCTTGGGGCTTTGGTACGTGGAAATTTCCCCAATGAGATTCTGGATGTTGGAACGGGGTGTGGTGTGATTGCACTTATGTTGGCCCAAAAATTTCCACATGGAAAGGTGACAGGAATAGACATCGATAAACAGGCAGTTGTGCAAGCACAAGAAAATTTCGATGCAGCCAACTTTCCTAATCACTTTGACGCTTTACATAAAAACTACTTGGCCTATCGACCTTCTGTGCAATTTGACTTAATTGTTTCTAATCCTCCTTATTTTAATTCTAAAATGCCTTCTGCTGATCAGCAAAGAAGTTTGGCCAGACATGAAGACAGTATGTCTGTGCAAGAATTAATCAATCATTCAGCAAATTTGTTGAGTCAAGAAGGAGAATTGTGGTTAATTGTTCCTGCTGAAAGAACTGAAAGCTTAATCTTAAATCATCTTCAATTAAATTTACACTTCACTCAGAGGATTAAGATTTTTGGTAAACCCAACCGACATGTTCGTGATGTGTTGACCTTCTCAATAAAGAAAATTAAGGCTATGTCAGAATCTACTTTTACCATTAGGGATGAGGAAGGAAAATATACTGAGACTTATAAAAATGTGACCAAAGAATTCCATTACAATACATTATAGTTGTTTGTGGTTTTATTTAAGGATTTAAAAAAAATACAAAATCACGCATTTCTAATTTTGTTAATTTTCAGTTAGTTGTGGAAATATCTTGGATTTTCGCTTAACTTTGCCGAGTTAATGTAGCACAAATAATATTTTATGAATGTTTTTTCAATCATAGTTTTATCGACACTAAGCTGGTCTAATCCAGAAATAGATACTACACATATTCATTCTGAAGTTCAATTAGAATGTCAAATCGAAGAGAACTTAATTGATACTTTGATCAGCACAGGTAAGCAATTGTTAGGAACACCATACAAATATGCTGGTAATACTGAAAAAGGAATTGATTGCTCAGGATTGCTTCAATATATGTTCAAAAGTCAGGGAGGAGAAGTTGCCAGGACTAGTCGTGGATTGGCCCAGCTAGGACATAAAATTGATTTAGAACAGGTCACCAAAGGAGATTTAATTTTCTTCAAAGGGAGAAATGTGAATTCGAACTCAATCGGTCATGTGGCTTATGTTATTGAAGGCTCAGGAAAAGAGGTGTTGTTACTTCATGCTACAAGTCGAGGCGTTGTTGTCGATAAATTACATGAGAGTTCTTACTATAAAAAACGCATTTTATTTGCTAAACGATTAGCATACGAAGAGATTTTCGACCTTCTCTAATTCGCTTTAGGTAAATAAAAACTACCGTTGTCTTCAATAATTAAATCGTTTTCAGGAAAATCTTCTTTGTTCAGTCGTTGAACTTCTTTGACAGCAGTATTGTCTGGGTCTAAAGTCGGACCACCTCGACCCAATTGCTTTGTCGAGTGTAGTTTTCCTTTGATAAAAGTACCATCTCTGTGCGTGTAAACGTGAACAATCGGTGCTACTCCACTAATCCCTCTTAAATTAAATCTACCATAGGTTGCAAAATTCCCAAGACTGTAGGCAATAAAACGATCCTTGTAGACCTCCATTGCTCTTGTGACATGAGGTCCATGACCGAATACGATATCTGCTCCATGATCAACCACCCACCTTGAGAATTTAAATACATCACCTCTGTTTTCACCATAAAACATTTCTGTTGCTCGAGGAACATTGGTTTTACTTGCTCCTTCGGCGCCTCCATGAAAAGATACAATTACAAGGTCTGAAATACTATCCAAATGTTGAACAATTGCTTTGGCCAATTCGTAATTATGAATTTTTACAGTTCCTGTATTCGGAGAAAAAGCGGCAAGTCCATATATAACTCCATCAATCTTTATGGTATCCCACGGATAAGCTTCAAGTCCGGCATAAGCCACACCCATACTGTCTAAGAAGCGTACAGTATTTTCTCTTCCAGGTGTGCCGAAATCCCCAACGTGGTTATTGGCAATGCTGATTAAGTCAAAGCCATGTGGTTTGAGGTCCCATGCAATATCTTCCGGCATTCTAAAAGCATAACATTTCGTAGAATCACTACATTTTTTCACATCGCCGCCTTCATTTAAAACTGTGCCTTCTAAGTTTCCAAATGTACAATCGGGTTCAGTCAATAAATGTGCAACTGGAGCCAACAAGCTTCTTCCTTCAGGAGGTAAATAACTAGAATTGGGAAAGTTTGTTCCTAACATGATGTCACCTACACCTGCGATAATCAAGGTGTCTTTTAAAACAACTTCAACAATGCGTGTGGTATCTAAAGACAACTCTGGTAAGGGAGCAACAGTGTGGACTTGCTTATCTTTAATTTGTGCATGTCCAATATTAGGAATTAGTATAGTTCCGATAATTAATAACAAAACTGTAACCTGGAACTGTGTTAATGTATTCTTCATAGTTTATGGATGCTTCACTGAGTTGATAGCGTAAGATTGCTTACTGATTTTTTCTCCTGTGAAAATACATAAAATCGAAACACTTTCAAAGGCATTTAAAAGCTTAACTTTTCTTGGCTAACCTCATTAAAGAATTCACAATGATGATGTTGGGCGAGATTAATCCTTCACTTCAAACTCAACCTCATAGCTGGTGTGCCTTCTGATGTTCATTACGCGATCACCATCAAGTAAAAAGTACTGGCCTTTTATTCCCATTAATTTTCCTGAAATGGAAGGCAATTTATCAAGGTTAACACTTTTAATTTTTGTTGGAAATTCTATGACAGGATAGTTGATGTTGGTTAAATCATCTTCTTCACTGATGTATTGCGCAAGATCTTCTGGAAGTAATTCCTCTAATTGCCACTTTGTTTCTTCTAAATCAATGTTTTCATCTACATCATTACGAAGCATTTTACGCCAGTTGGTTTTGTCTGTGAATTCTGACTTTAAAGCAACCTCTAGGACTCCTGCTAAATAACGGTTCGGTGTTTCGGCTAGAATTATGGCTTCATTCGCACCCTGATCTATCCAACGTGTTGGAATTTGAGTTGCTCGTGTAACCCCAACTTTTACAACATCACTTGCTGCTAAATATACGATGTGAGGTTGATTGTGATTTCTTTCTTCCCATTCTACATCTCTTCCTTCGCCTAAGTGTGCACGACAAAGTTCTGGACGAATAATACATTCAGCTGACTCTGGAGCATCTTTAAAGCAGGGATAACAAAATCCTTGATTAAATGAAGTTTTTGTCTTCGTACCACAATTTTTACAATAAATGTTACCTGTAAATTCGAACGCTATAGACTTACCTATAAGTTCATTCATAGGGAGGCTTTCCTTTTCTTGCGTTTCAGTATTGAAAAATAGCATTTCATACTGTACAACATTTTCACTGTTGAAGTCAACCAACATTTTTCTTAATTCTCCCTTAAAATTCATCTTGAATAATTTTTTAGAATAACATTCCTACCATGGTAGCAGTGAGCATACAAGCTAATGTTCCGGCAATGAGAGACAGTACTCCATATTTCGCTAAAACAGGTTTTTTACTGGGGGCAATGGCACCAATTCCTCCCACTTGAATACCGATCGATGCAAAGTTTGCAAATCCACAGAGAACATAAGTACCAATAATTACCGATTTGCCTGAAATTTCGTCTTGTAACTCCCCTAAATGTGGATAAGCAACAAATTCATTGATGATGGTCTTTTCACCCAAAAGTTGTCCAATAATCATACTGTCTTGCCAAGGAACCCCCATTAACCAAGCAATAGGAGAGAGGGCGTTTCCTACAATGTACTGAAACGATAATTCAGTATAGAGTGAAGAACTGCTTGCAATAATATCATTCAATCCTGTGTAGTGTCCAACTTTCCCTAACATAAAGTTAGCCAGTGCAATTAATGAAATAAATACAATGAGCATTGCTGCAACATTGACCGCTAATTTTAATCCGTCAACCGTTCCGTTGGCAATAGCCTCCAATGAATTCACTCCAAGTTTGTTTTTAGAAATGGTTAAGTCGGTATTGATTTCTTCAGTTTCTGGCAATAATATTTTAGAAAAAACAATAGCAGCAGGAGCAGACATTAATGAGGCAGTCAGTAAATGTTTGGCGAAAAATACTTTTTGTTCAGGATCGTCACCCCCCAGGAATCCGATGTAAGCAGCAAGCACTCCACCAGCGATGGTCGCCATTCCTCCAGCCATTAAACAGAGGATTTCACTTTCTGTCATTTTTCCAAGGTAAGGTTTAACCAACAATGGAGCTTCAGTTTGACCTAAAAAGACGTTACCAGCGGCAGAAACACTTTCAGCACCAGATAATCCCATAATGCGTTTCATCACCCAGGCCATTCCGTAGACAATCTTTTGGAGTATACCCCAATAATAGAGTAAGCTGGTCAAGGCAGAAAAGAAAATCACAGATGGCAATACCCAAGTAGCAAAGTTCATAACGATAGGAGACATATCACCAGTAATTACACTACTGAAAACGAATAATGCTCCTTCATGGGCCATGTCAACCACTTTTACAAATCCTTTTGAGATAAAGTTGAAAATAGTTTCAATAAAAGGGACTTTTAAAATCAATAAGGCCAGTACTACCTGAAGTAGTATACCTTTGACAACTAAAGGCCAATTAATGCGTCTTCTGTTTTTACTGAGTAAAAAAGCAATGAAAATCAATGCCGTTACACCTAATAAACCACGTGCGATGCTTCCAAAAGAGAGCGATGTCGCTAATTTTTTGTTTTCTTTTAAATAGGTTACTCTTTTACTTTGATTATCAAGGGCGAATTTCCCATCTTCTAAGGTGAGAATAGGAAAAACTTCTGTGATTGTAGTGGTGTCTGATTTTCTACTACTGAGAATTAATTCATTCTCATCCAAAACATAACTCCCAGATTTTTGATACGTCAACAATGTATCATTGGTTGCAAACGTACCATTTTCATTTAATTGGAGTGTGAAATTCCTTCTAAACCATTGTTGGTCATTGTTTTCGTTATTACTTTCTTGGGCGTTTAAACCAAAAAGAGTAGTAAGAAATACCAGTGAAAAAAGGAATAGTTTAGGAAGTACGTTTGTTAATTTCATCTCTAATTTTTGATGCGAGCTCATAGTTTTCTGCCTCTACAGCACGTTCTAGACGTGTTTCTAACTCTTTAATGGTTAATCCTGAAAGGTCTGATTTGTCTTTTTTGCCAGAAGAACTTTTTTTCGGGTCTTCTATTGGTGTTGCAATTCCAGATTCTTCATCTTCTTGGTCGAGTTGAATTCCTGCTGAACCTAAAATTGATTCATAAGTAAAGACATTGCATTTAAAACGTACAGCAAGGGCTATGGCATCAGAAGTACGAGCGTCAATTTCAACTTCTTTACCTTCTTTGTCGCAGATCAATTTAGAATAAAATATACCTTCTTTTAAATTGTATATTATAACCTCCTTCACTTTAATGTTGAATGCCTCTGCAAAATTTTTAAATAAATCGTGTGTTAAGGGTCGAGAGGGAACCATGTTCTCTAATTCTATAGCAATAGCTTGCGCTTCAAAACCGCCTATTATTATAGGAAGTCTTCTCACTCCATTCACTTCAGAAAGAACTAGAGCGTATGCACCAGATTGTGTCTGACTGTAGGATAATCCAATAATTTCCAATTTTACTTTTTCCATACTTGGCTAAAGGTCATCATTTTTGTATGATACTGAGCGCTCTTATGAAAGAAGTTATTCAGTACACACTATATTAGTATAATTATACCAGCTTATAAAATCAAATTGGTATAACAAATTAGGGAAGCTTTTGCCTCCCTAATTTGATATCACGTAAAAATAATATTTATTATCGAATGATTAGTTCGAAGCCTTGAATTTTTTTACTGCATCTAATAAACGAGGCAATACTTCAAAGGCATCTCCAACCACACCGTAATCTGCAGCTTTAAAGAAAGGTGCTTCGTCATCGGTATTGATTACAACAATCACTTTAGATCTGTTTACACCTGCTAAATGCTGAATTGCTCCAGAAATTCCTGCTGCGATGTAAAGATTTGGACTAATAGCAACTCCTGTTTGACCCACGTGTTCGTGGTGAGGGCGCCATCCTGAATCAGCTACTGGACGAGAACAAGCTGTTGCTGCTCCTAGTTCTTTTGCAAGATCTAATATAAGGTTCCAATTTTCTGGACCTTTTAATCCACGTCCTCCTGAAACCACTAACTCTGCTTCTGGTAGTGGAATATCTCCTTCGGGGAATTTGGTGTCTTTAACAGTTACTCTAGTATCTCCTGCATTTCCAGAAAATTCCTCTACAGTTGCGTCAGCTCCTGTTTCTTCTGGTTGAATTGAATTTGGAAGTAAAGCGATAATTTTTTTATCTGTGTTTACTTTTACAAATCCGTGTGCTTTCCCAGAAAATACATTTACTGGAATGGTACCGTCTTCTTGCGGAACTCCGGTCGCACCAGCAACTAATCCTGCATTCATCTTAACTGAAAGTCGAGGGGCAACTGCTTTTCCTATTAAGTCGTTAGAGAAAACAATTGTGTTTGCTCCTTCTTTTTCTGCTGCAGTAGCCACCATTCTTGTTAATTGTTGTTCGTCAATTCCTTCAAATGAACGGTCAACTAAAACTTTACTCGCTCCATATTTTCCAAGCTGTGCAAGTGTTGAGTCGTCTGTTTTTCCATTGGTTACAACTGTAACTTCTCCTAATTTTTTTGCGTAAGTAACCGCTTCAAATGCACTTTTAGCAATCTTTTCACCGTTACTGTTTATATATACTAATACTGACATAATTTTTTTCTTTTAGCGATGTACTTATATTACTTTTGCTTCGTTGTGTAACAATTCAACTAATTCATCCATGTTGTTTGGATCAATTAATTTAACTGCAGATTTTGGAGCAGGTAAACCATATTTTACAAATGAAGTTTGTTTTGCCGCGTTTGATGCTTCAACTACTTTTAATGGTTTGGTTCGTGCAGCCATAATTCCACGCATATTTGGGATTCGCTGTTCTGCCATTCCTTTAGCACAACTTACAACCAATGGCAAGTCTGCTTCTACAGTTTGAACACCACCAACGATCTCTTTATCTAAAGTGGCTTTACTACCATTGACTTCCATACGCTCAGCAAGTGAAATGAAAGGCATGTCTAAATGCTCTGCCAACATTCCTCCAACTTGAGATCCGTTGTAATCAATCGTTTCTTTTCCTAACAAAACTAAATCGTAAGCACCTTCTTTTGCGAAGTTTGCTATTTCAGCAGCAACTTGACCTGCATCCTCAGCTTTTACATCAACACGTACTGCGTCATCCGCGCCAATCGCTAATGCTTTACGAATTGTAGCATCGTCTTCAGCTGTTCCTACAGTAATTGTAGTTACACTTCCTCCATGCGCTTCTTTTAATTCAATACCTTTAACAAGTGCATACCACTCATCGTAAGGATTCACGATATATTTAACACCACCTTCGTCAAATTTCGTATCACCATCAGTGAAGGAAATCTTTGTGGTTGTATCTGGAGCTTTACTTATACAAACAAGTATTTTCATATTATATGTTTTTTGTTTTAATGTCTTCCACAAAAATATAAAAAGATTCCTCTTTTCAGCATAATTTTACAAGGTATGCATAGTAAATTTCACTTTTCTTTTGTTTTAATGGCACAAAGGTGTTTATTCTGACAAAAGTGACTGTTTTTTCAAAGGGTAAAAGCGTGTTTTTTGAATGGAAGGAAAATAAAGTTGAGTTTTTTTATGGAATTTATGGATTAAACTTCCCTTTTAAACAGAAATAGTATAAGTTTAAGCTAAAGAAAAATAACAAAAACTACGTGCTACTACAATTGCTTAGAAAATATACACAGTATTCTGATGAAGAATTGGTGATGAAATTCCAAGCTTCAAAAGATAGCTATTACGCGGGATTATTGTTTGAGCGGTATAACGAGATGACGGTTTCTCTAGCCTTAAACTATTTGAAAAATGAAAGTGATGCAGAAGATGCTGTGATGGAATGTTTTGAATTGCTGTACAAAGATTTGAAAACTGCAGAGGTTAAAAATTTTGGAGGTTGGTATTATTCGGTGGTGAGAAATCACTTGTTGAAATTAAAACGCAGCAGGAGAAGAAATCAAGGTGATGAATTGATTGAAGGGTTTCATGACCAAGAACATGGTGAAGGCTTGTTTGACCAACTTTTTAATCACAGAGAAGAAGAAATCAATGAATTGGTGAAGGAAGTTCTCGAATCTTTGAAGCCCATACAGTCACAATGTGTTGAAGCGTTTTACTTAAATGATAAAAGCTATAAAGAAATTTCAATGGAATTAGCTATTTCTGAAAAAGAAGTGAAAAGTCACTTGCAAAATGGGAAAAGGAAATTTAAAATAGAATTAGAAAAACGAAATGTCAAGTCAGTCAATGAAATATCATGAATTACCCTCGTTTGAGACCTTGGTAGCGTATCGGAAAGGTGATTTGTCTGCTGTTGAAAAGCAATGGATTGATCAACTGAGGAAGGACAATCCAATGGTAAGGGCAGTGGTTGAAAGTTCTACACAAATTAAATCTTCTGCTGTCCAATCGATTTCTAAAAGAACTGCGCAAAGGTTATCCGATACTTATTTTTCTGAATTAGGATTCTGGACTAAATACAGAGTATGGATAGGGTTAAGCGCTTTGGCTATCCTGTTGGGAGCGGTATTTCTGTTTAAAACGGAAAAGCCTGAAGCTTTATATTCGAAAAAAGCCTTGTCGATGAACAATCATGTTCAAGAAAATGAGCAGAATAATTTCCAATCATCTGAGTCTGATCTTGTTGTCACAGAAACGGAAGGATTGTCAGATGCTGAAATTGAAGAAAAAGAAATACAAGATTTGGAGCATGAGGAAAACATCGAGGGCAATAAAGAACTTGAAGTCGATGAGATAGATAAAATAAAGAAAAACAATGAAGATTTGACGTGGGAGGAGGAAAGTCTTATTGATCAAAACATCTACAAGACTGCTGGAGAAGATGAGGAAAGCCAAAATTCAGAAGACAATACCCGTAGTTTTTCAACACAATCTGCAAAGGCCAATAAAACAATAACCTTGTCTGTTCAACAGGTGCAAATCCTAGCCAAATCTAATCCTGATGACATTAATAGTTCTTCAAAAAAAGACAAAAAAGGAAATCCTTTACAGGTTTTCGGACAAGATGCAGGAAGCGGTGCTTCTTATTCCATTGATGATGTGCCTAAATATCCAGGGGGTGATAGGGCTTTACAGAACTATTTTACCGGAAAATTGCGTCCTATCGTTATTGTTGAAAGTGAAAATCGTTTCGATAGAAGTGTGATGATTGATTTAGAAGTTAATTCAAGAGGTAGACTAAAAGATTATCAAATATATGGCGAGTTACATCCTGACCATCAGAAAGCACTCATAAAAGCCATAGAAGATCTGCCACGATTCAGTAAAGGAGCGGTGAGTATTATTTATTCGCTCGGAATTGCATTTTAATTAAAGATGTCGTTCTAAGGAACTGTTAAATTCATCTTGCAACTCTTCTTTTTTATGCTTTAAATTCTTACAATTCTCAATTTCTCGTATCTTTGCGGCATGTTAATATTCATTAATAGTATTGCAGGCTCTGAAATAGTCATTATCTTGCTTTTTGTACTCATCTTTTTTGGGGCGAAAAGCATTCCTGGTATGGCTAGAGGGTTAGGAAAAGGGATGCGTCAAATCAAGGACGCTAGCCAAGATGTTCAAGACGAAATTCGTAAAACAACCACAGAAATGAAGCGTGATGTAAACATCAGTAGAGCACTTCATGATGCAAAAAACACGATTGAATCACCTGTTAAAGAATTTACAAAGGACCTAAAGCAATCTGCTGTAGAGGTTGGGAAAACCATCGATGAAGATGGAGAAGAGGTGAAAACGAAAGCGCCTTCTCCTAAAGTGGAGGAATCTACTAAGCTTAAAAATGAAAATCCAAATATTAAACCAGACCAACAAAACATTAGCTAATGCTTATTGATATCTCTCTAATTGTTATAGGATTAATTTTGTTGATTGCTGGGGGGGAATTCTTGGTGAAAGGAGCAGTCGGAATATCTGTAAAAGCAAAACTATCTAAGTTAGTGATAGGAATGACTGTGGTCTCTTTTGGAACGTCCTCTCCAGAATTGCTGGTTTCCTTGCAGTCAGCCAGTGAAGGTTTACCTGAAATAGCCATTGGAAATGTGATTGGGTCAAATATTGCCAATTTGGCTTTGGTGCTTGGTGTTACCGTCTTGATTTTCCCAATGCCTGTTGCACGTAATACAATTAAATATGATTGGCCAATGATGATGTTGGCGTCTCTTTTATTCTTCGTTTTTGCTTATGATTTAATGATTCAACGCTGGGAAGGACTCATCTTGTTCTTTCTGTTGGTCATCTTTATCATTTTTATCATTATGAAATCTCGAAAGAGTCAAGTCGTAGAGATGGATGAAATTCCAGGGATTGAAGATTTGACCCAGAAAATTTCTGTTTGGAAAAACATCTTATATCTACTAATTGGTCTGCTAGGACTTTATTTTGGATCAAATTGGTTGATTAGCGGTGCAAAGTCTTTGGCCCTAGAAGTTGGTTTATCTAATCATGTGATCGGAATTACAATTGTCGCTTTTGGAACATCAGTTCCAGAATTAGCAACCAGTGTTGTGGCTGCCTACAAGAAAGAAACGGATATCTCTGTCGGTAACTTAATTGGAAGTAATATCTTTAATATTATGGCGGTTCTAGGACTTACAGCAATTGTTAAACCGATAGGTGTGGAAGAAAATGTGCTGTCTTGGGATATTCTATGGATGATTGGATTTGCCTTGTTACTACTTCCAATGATGGTCTTTAAGCGAAAAGTAGGTAGATTCAGTGGATTTATTTTGCTTGGACTTTATATCTTCTACATCATCTCTTTGTTCTAATAATTAATCCATTCTTTTATAGGACATACTTTACAATGAAGAATAAGACTTTATTGTTCCTTTCTTATGTCATAAAGAATTCATTATTCTTAACTGGAGTGACTTATTTAAAGTGAAAATGCAAACCTCTTTTACTTTATGATTTTCAGCGTGCTTGATATAGCGTAATGGTCTGAAAGTGTTTTTTCATGATGTGTATTGAATGTTGTTGGAATCCATTTATCATCGTGAAAAATATAATCAATTCTACCCGCTGGAACTTTACCTGCATAAGTTCTGGTCATTCCAAAATCTGCAGCATAAAATGCATCATTAAATTGTTTAGTAATCGTAGAATAGGTATAGGAAGTGGGTGGGTCGTTTAAATCTCCACATAATAGTGTTGGGTAGGATGTTTCTGCGGCATGAGAAATGATTTGACGGGTCTGTTGAACTCTTGGAGGATAGGCTTCTTTTAATTTACTTAATAAACCGGTAATTCGTTGTGAATAATCTTTGTCACTCGAAATTGAATTGTCAAACAATGAATATTCATCCTTTTGAAAACGTATACTTTCTAAATGAAAGTTATAGATACGAATAGTGTCTTCTCCTTTTACGATATCGGCATAAATACTAGGGATGCTCCTGCTAGAGTCTCCGATTAAACCTGAGTTAATGATGGGGTGTTTTGAGAAAATTGCTTGTCCCATTGTCATCCTCTTTGCCTCTAGTGTTAATGTGGTAACATGGTGCGTGTATCCGCCAATTTTCATTATTTCGGAAGGAGAGATTAGTTTATTATTAGACTTGTTTTCTGCATATTCTTGCAAACAAAGTATGTCTGTTGGATTTTCTTCGAAAAAGGCTGTGAACTCAGCCTTACTGTCTTCTATTTTGGGGACAATTAATTGGTAGGCATCAAAAAGTCGAACATTGAATGACATAATGCTCAATTCATTGTTCGAAGCGCTGATTAGAGCTTCATTGTTTTTAGGAAAACTGACACCAAAATACCGGGCATGTGTAAAACTTCCGAGAAGCAATACGATTAAAGAAAAGGCATATTTCTTTGTGAGCATAAAGTTGAGCAGTGCGAAGATCAATGTTCCCACAAAAAGTATGGGATAGGCGAGGCCCAAAAGTTGAAAAAACCACAAGGATTTTGGAGATATCCATGCACTAGCATAACTCAAAAGTAGTCCGAGTGTAAAGGCAAGTGTGACAATACGAATTCCTATTTTGAGCAGACTAAAAATCATAAGGGTTAACAATTCATGTCTTATTTGCTTTGGTCAAACAAGATTTGTTTCTCTTTCTTGGTTAAACTATCGTATCCAGACTTAGATATTTTATCTAAAATCGCATCAATTTCAGCCTGCTTTTTCTTTTTATTGAGATTGTATTCCTCATCGGAAAGATTTTGCGCAGTAGTTTTACCAGCTGCTTTTCCACCTTTATGTGCTTTCATTTTTGGCTTGCCTTTAAGGCTCGCTTTTAAATTTTCAACCGTGATTCTAGTAAAATTGATCACGTTCTTTTTAGAGTCAATGTTATAAATGGATAAAATTCCGAAAGCAGCACCTCCAAGATGAGCAAAATGCGCAACGTTATCTGTGCCCCCCATTTGAATTAAATCCAATAAAATATAAGCCCCTGCAATGTAAATCATTTTTAATCTGATCATTCCAAAGAGATGAACTTCAGCCATTGGACGATAAAAAGCAGCAGCCATAAATATTGCATTCACAGCGCCGGAAGCACCAACTACAAAAATATGACTCCCTTGAAGGGCTGGGAAGATGGAGTAGGCTAGTATTTGAAATATTCCCCCCATTAATCCCCCTAAAATATAGGTGTATAACATCCTTTGATTGGAGAAATACAGGAGAAAAAAGCGAGAGATAAAATAAAAGAAAAGCATGTTAAATGCAAAGTGCATAAAATCAAAATGGGCAAAAATACTGGTGATAATTCCCCAAGGGTGGGTCAAAAAGCCTTGAAAATCTCCGCGCAATGTAAAGATGTCAAAAACAACATTCTCCATTGGATTGAGATACCCTTGTGGAACAGAAAGTGCTCCAAAAACCAAGATAACTTTAATCAAAACAAACACGGCAAGGTTGATTCCCATCAATTTGATGTGCATCCCTCCGTTATTCCACTGGTATTTAATTTCGTCTTTAAACGTACGGTTCATAGTTTAATAAAATTTACGTTTGTCCCTTTGCCAAATATAAACCATGATAAATCCAACAATAGCACCCCCCAAATGGGCCAAATGTGCAATGTTGTCTCCAGGGTTGTTGATGAAAGAGTTGTAAATAGCAATCCCTACCATGATGGTTACAAGGTATTTAGCCTTAATTGGGATAGGCGGAAAGAGCAGCATCAAACGCGTATTAGGGAAGAGGAATCCAAACCCAACCAATACTCCGTAAACAGCTCCAGAAGCACCTACCACTGGTGTTGAGATTCCTGCCATATAATCTTGTACAAGTCCTTGTGTGTTTGGAATAAGTCCAAATGTACTAATAGAACCAGAGCGATATAAAGCTATTTTTTCTTGCAGTAGGAAAATATCATATCCAGCTGAAACAAGTTGTTCTTCTATCATTTTGACTTCAAAATAACCAACGATTTGATGTAAGAAAAAGGCTCCTAAAGCAGTTGCCATGTAGAAGATAAAGAAGCGTTTTGGTCCCCAGACTTGCTCTAAAGAAGTTCCAAAAATGACCAATGCAAACATGTTAAAAAGAATGTGGAAGAAATCACCGTGCATAAAAAAATGCGTTACCATTTGGTAAGGCTCAAAGAAAGGCGAGTTAAATACATATCCACCCAAAAGATTGGTAATTGGAATGCCTTGCATTTCTCCAAGCGTTTTTACAATGTACATGACAACATTCAGTAGAAGAATGTTTTTGACCACAGGGGGCATGTTTCCGAGTATATTATTCATGATAGATAATTGTACAATTCTTCAATTGAAATTGTGTTCATAATTTTTTTTCCACTTGGAGAATATTGATGTTGCTCACTTTGGAACAAACGATCAACCAAGTAGTTCATTTCTTCTTCAGAAAGAGTTCTGTTTTTATGATTGGTTGCCGCAGCAGAAAGTGACAAAATGAGTTCGTGAACAAGTTCTCCTTTGTCGAGGTCTTGATGGGTTATTTTTTCAATTATTGCATCTAAACATTGCGTCACGTATTCTACCTCGAGCATTGATGGTACACTGGATAAAACCAAGGTGTTGTTTTGCCAATTCCAATCAAAACCGAGTCGCTTTAAATGTGTCGAATTGTTTTCCCACTCCAGCTTTTGGGTGGCTTGTATGTTGTATTCATAAGGAAACATCAACTGCTGTCCAGCAATAGGAGACAACATGAATTGCTCCATCAAATCGTCATATAAGATCCGCTCATTCGCACGGTTGATATGAACCAAAAGCGCTCCAGATTTCACCTGAACCAATAATAAGTTACGGTGAAGTTGCATTTTATGGGTGCTGGACTTCAAAGGCTCTTCATATTGTATTTCATTGCTTGGTACTTCTGTTTCTTCTTGCTCAACTTCTTCGGTTATTTTGTAAAAGTCTTCCCATTCTTCTTTGTTTGGACGAAGTGACTTAAAACTGTTGGATGAAACTGAAGAGCCACTTCCACTAAATCCTGAACCACCTCCAAAAGAACCCGTTCCGGATGAAGTTGAACCTGCAGCATCGGATGAAGTCTTAAATGGATTAAAAGTAGGGTCTACTTTAACTTCAGGTTGTCGTATCGGACTATTTTGTTGCTCAATTGATAAGTCAAATTGCGGCTCGTGTTCAAAATCTAAACTGGGTGCAATGTTGTACTTTCCTAGGGCTAATTTAATTGTGCTTCTCAAGATGCTATAGATGCTTCTACCGTCTTCAAATTTAACTTCAGTTTTTGTCGGATGAACGTTTACATCTAAGGTTTCCGAAGGAACTTCAAGATAGATGAAATAAGACGGAAAGTGTTTCGGGGCAATTAAATTGTCATATCCTGAAACTACAGCATGGTGAAAATAGCTGTCCTTGAAAAATCGATTGTTGACAAAAAAGTACTGTTCACCACGGGTTTTTTTTGAAAATTCAGGCTTAACAATAAAGCCAGTAATTTTAACTAAATCTGTTTCCTCCTCAATGGGGACCAGTTTATTGTTAAAGTTTCGTCCGAAAAGGTCTACAATTCGCTTTCTTAACCCTGCACTATCTAAACTGTGGATAATGTTCCCGTTGTGTGAAAGTACAAACCCAACTTCTGGATGGGTCAAAGCAATGCGATTAAATTCCTCAACAATATGTTTTGTTTCAACATTGTCTGACTTCAAGAAGTTGCGTCTTGCAGGAACATTGAAAAATAAATTCTTCACAGAAATTGAGGTCCCTTTTGCTCTAGAGCAAGGCTCTTGTGACGTAATTTTACTTCCAGCGATTTCTATTTTGGTTCCAACCTGTTCGCCTTCTTCAACGGTTTCCATTTCAACATGTGCAATGGCGGCAATTGAGGCAAGTGCTTCACCTCGAAATCCTTTGGTTTTTAAGGTGAATAAATCTGCTGCAGCGGTAATTTTACTTGTAGCGTGACGTTCAAATGACATTCTGGCGTCAGTTTCAGACATTCCTTTCCCATCATCAATGATTTGAATAGATGTTTTACCAGCGTCTTTGATGTGTAACTCTATTTTAGTCGCGCCTGCATCAACAGCGTTTTCAATTAATTCTTTGACCACAGAGGCAGGTCGTTGAATAACTTCTCCAGCGGCGATTTGGTTGGCTATATTATCGGGGAGTAAACGAATTACTTCTGACATTCTTTAATCCTAATTTGTGGTTCTATTTATTGTTTTTCTAAATCAATTACTTCAGCTGCAAAAATATCAACATAATCAAGTATAAAGTAGGTTGCGAAAAGTAAAGCAACTAAAATTATTACCAGTCGTATGTTGGCCGCTCTAGATTGTTGACTATAAGATTTTTCAGATTGCCAAGCATTGTGCATTTTATCACGTAAACGTGCTTGCTGCTCAGTAAGAGTAGCATTCTCATCCGCACTGTATGCTTTTTGCATCAGACGAATACGCTCTTTACGTGCGTCGTAATATCGAGGTGTATAATCAAATCTTTTGTTGCGATTCACTTTCATGAACCTAATTCGCTCTAGCATATTCTGACCTTTTTTATATCAAAGCATAAAGATACATCAAATTTTAAAGTTTTTAAAATCATTTAAAGCATCTTATTTATTCATTTTTCTAATGAACACAAGCTGAAGTTTAAGCTTTGATTATATTTGTTCTCAATATTTATTCCAAGTGGTTAAGTTGTGACACTTCGGCAGAGAATTTGCTCAGTAGGACTGATTTATATCGTATATTTAAACCTCAGAATTTAGACTTTCATGAAAATTACCGCAATATTTACGCTCTTATTTGTTTTTGCTAGTGGACTCGTGAGTTGGTCTGTGCAAAAAAGTGTTGTTCCTAATGATGCTACAAAAGAATCCACAGGCCTACCTGCATACATGAGACTTTCTCCTCAATGGGCCTTGGAGAAGTTAGAAACATTAAGCCTTGAAGAAAAGATTGCGCAAAGTTTTATGGTTGAAGTTACGCCTAGAAAAGGCGAAGCTCATTTAAAGCTCATCGATTCCTTGGTGCGTGTCCATAAAATTGGAGGAATCATTACTTTTCAAGGAACAACCGAAGAAACAAAAACTGCAATTAATCGCTTCCAGAATCAAAGTGTATTGCCATTGCTTGTTGGAATTGACGGAGAATGGGGAAGCAGTATGAGAATCAGTGATCAGGACCGTTATCCTTTTCAGTTAACGATGGGAGCAGCAAATGATTTAGCCAGTACCCATTTGATTGCTCAGGCCATGGGGGCAGAAATGAATGAATTGGGAATTCACCTGAATTTCTCGCCTGTGGTTGACATCAATACGAATCCTAAAAATCCAGTCATTGGCTTCAGGTCTTTTGGTGAAAACCCGTTGCTTGTCTCAAAACAATCCAACGAAATGATCAAAGGAATGCAAAATTTCAACGTATTGACTTGTATGAAGCATTTTCCTGGCCATGGTGATACTGATGTCGATTCGCATTTGGACTTGCCAACCGTAAATAAATCTAAAGTTGAATTGAGCCGTATAGATTGGTTGCCTTATCGACAAGGAAGATTGATTGGAGCTTCTGCAATTATGATGGGACACCTTAATGTTCCAGCACTTGATGATTCTGGATTGCCTTCAAGTTTATCACCCAAAACGATAAAAGGAATAGTACGTGAGGAATTAAAATTTGATGGATTAATCATTAGTGATGCCTTGAACATGAGGGCGTTGACCAAGCATTATGGGGATGTAGATATTGTCAAAAGAGCCTATCTGGCAGGGAATGATATTCTGCTATATCCTTCAAAAGTTAAAGAATCCATCGAAGCCATACGAATCGCTGTTGAGAAAGGGGAAATTTCTGAAGAAGAAGTGAATGAAAAAGCCATGCGTGTTTTGCGAGCTAAGTATTATGCTATTGTGCATGAAAACAACGAGAAGCCTGTACTTTCTCAAGAGAAAATTGATTTTGCGAAGTTAAGTATTTATGAAAAAGCTTTAACAGTCATAAAAAATGAGCATGCAATCCCCGTTAAAGATGCTTCAGGTAGAAATTTAATCATCAATATCGGTGGGGATGGGAGTTCCTTTAATGAAGCAGCAGCTTTCTATACTAAGGCTGATATTGCCAATGTGGAAACAGCAAAAGACGCTTGGGCGATTTATAAATTCGCTTTTAAAAACTATGATAATATTTATGTCAACATTATTGCTCCGTCGGTGTTGCCAAGAAATGACTTTAGTTACCCTGACGGTTGGAGAGAATTGTTGACTCAAATGCCTGAACAATCAAATGTGTACGTGAGTATTTTTGGAAATCCATATGCCATTAATGATCGATTGCCCTTTGAGCATGTGGATGCTGTAATCTTGGCTTTTCAAAATACAAAATCTGGACAAAATAGAGCCGCACAGTTAATTTTTGGTGGATTCCAAGCTGTATCTAAACTGCCCATTACATTAAGCGAAGATTATCAAGAAGGATTTGGTTTGACCACCCCTGCAGCTTCACGATTGAAGTTTACGGTACCAATGGAATTGGGACTATCAGATACAGCTTTTTACCGTATTGATTCAATTGCTCTGAATGGAATTAAAGAACAAGCTTATCCAGGTTGTCAGGTGGTGGTTGCCAAAGAAGGGAAAGTGATTTATCAACGTGCTTTTGGACATCAAACCTACGACAATAAAATTCCTGTTGATAACCAAACAATATATGATTTAGCTTCCATCACAAAAGTGGTTTCATCAACGGCTTCTTTGATGTATTTACAAGATCAAAAAGAGTTTTCTCTGGACAGTACTCTAGGAGATTACCTTGGCGAATACACGCGTGGTACTGGATATGGTAATTTGAAGATGCGAGATATTATGACCCATCAAGCTGGTTTAATCCCTTGGGTGCCATTCTATACTCAAACATTGGTGAATGGACGCCCAGATACCTCTTTGTATGCCACAACACCTTTTGCAAATATGAATTCTATTGTCGCGAATAACTTATATATGCGTGACAACTATGAAGAGGAAATCCTGAAAATAATTCTTTCTAAACCTTTGCGTTCTAAAAAATATAAATATTCAGATTTAGGATACTATTTCACTAAAAAAATTATTGAAAAAACCTCTTCTTTGCCCTTAGATGAATTTGTAAGTGAAAAGTTTTATGCACCGATGGGATTAACTACTTTAGGTTACCATCCTTTGAATAACTTTGACTTGAGTCGAATTGCACCTACCGAAAAAGATACCTATTACAGACATCAATTGGTGCATGGTCATGTTCACGATATGGGGGCCGCAATGACGAACGGAGTAGGTGGTCATGCAGGTTTGTTCTCAAGTGCAACAGATCTTGCAGGTTTTATGCAAATGCTCTTAAATGAGGGGAGTTATGGTGGACAGCAATACCTGTCTCCTGAAGTAATTGCTGAATATACAGGGTGTCAATATTGTCCGAAAAATAGAAGAGGTGCAGGCTTTGATAAACCTGTTGTGACCGGAACTGGTGGACCTGCTGCTGAAGCGGTATCTAAAGCTTCCTTTGGGCACTCAGGATTTACAGGTACGGTAGCATGGTCTGACCCGAAAAGTGAAATTAATTATGTTTTTCTTTCCAATAGAGTTTATCCAAGTGCAGAAAATTGGAAATTGGTAAGAATGAATATCCGTACTGAGATACAGCGTGTTATTTATGAAGTGTTGGGAGAATAAAATAAATATTGATAATTTGAACGAACAACAGTGCTTCTGATTTGTTTTTTCTGAATACTTTTAAGCTGAACGTTTTGTTCGTTTAAACAAAAATTGAATCATGAAGATAGGAATTGTTCTCTACCCAACATTTGGAGGAAGTGGTGTTGTCGCTACAGAATTAGGAAAAGCATTGGCGCAAAAAGGTCACCAAATTCATTTTATTACCTATTCACAACCTGTTCGTTTGGGTTCATTTAGAGACAATATTTTTTATCATGAAGTGGTGGTCTCCAATTATCCTTTGTTTGAATATCAGCCTTACGAAACTGAATTAGCCAGTAAAATGGTTGATGTAGTAGAGCATGAGCAACTCGACTTATTGCATGTTCATTATGCAATACCTCATGCCTCGGCCGCTTTTATGGCACAACAGATTTTAAAATCTCGAGGAGTAAATATTCCTTTTATCACAACTTTACACGGAACAGACATCACTCTTGTTGGTCGTGATAAATCTTTTGAACCTGTAATTACTTTTTGTTTAAACCAATCCAATGCGGTAACTGCAGTTTCGGAAAGTTTAAAACAGGATACTTATAAACACTTTGCAACAAGTCGTGAAATAAAGGTGATTCCGAATTTCATTCATAACTTCGCAGAAGACCCTTTAGTACAAGACTTGGAGCGCAGAAGAAAGTATGCACAAGATGATGAACGCATTATTTGTCATGTTTCCAACTTCAGAAAAGTTAAACGTGTAGAAGATGTTGTTCGTGTTTTCCATAAAATCAATAAAACGGTAAAATCTAGACTACTACTTATTGGAGATGGTCCTGAGCGTTACAACGTGGAATTGTTGTGTCGAGAACTTGGTGCTTGTGATCGTGTAATGATGGTTGGGAAAATTAGGGACGCAGCAAATTTGATGAGCCTTTCAGATTTATTTCTATTGCCATCACAAACTGAAAGCTTTGGTTTGGCAGCACTAGAAGCTATGGCTGTAGGAGTTCCTGTGATTTCATCAAATACTGGTGGAATTCCCGAAGTAAATAAACAAGGTTACTCTGGTTATTTGTCTGAAGTAGGAAACGTCGATGAAATGGCAGAGAATGGAGTGAAGATTTTAAACGATGATCAGACTTTAAATGAGTTCAAAAAGAATGCGCAGTTGCAAGCAAGGCAATTTAGTTTAGGAGCAATTCTTCCAGAATATGAACAACTGTATATTGATGTGATTAATGAATTTAAATCAGGATTGAAGTAATTGTTGTTTCATTTTCTTGAGTTCAGCAATTCTCATTTTTTTACTTCTTATGCGTATGTTTTTGGATGTCTGGGTATAAAAACGATGTTTCTTTTCTAGGTAATCCAACTGAAAATCTATCCATTCAAGATCGGTCATTTCACGTCCCATATTGGAGAGCTCATTCCTCAATGTTTTGGCAATGTTGTGGTAGTCTGCACGACCTAAATAATCATGATCAGCATCGCAAATGATTTTTTCTAATAGTGTTTTAGGTTGTTGGTCACTTTTGGTCGCAGAAATGATTTCACAAATGGTTTCAATTTGCGCTGGACTATATCCAAATTTAGGGAGCTTTGTTTTCGCCATTTGAATTCCAAATTGTTCATTGTCTTCGTAGCGAACAATAAATCCAGAGTCATGAAAAAGAATAGCGGTTTTTAATAGAATCAAATCTTCACCATCAACACCTTCCAAATTGGCTATTCTGATTGCAGAACGTTCTACATTTAAGGTGTGTTTGATGTTATGGTAATCCAACTCGTCAGGAAGGGATGATTTTAATTTATTGATCATAAAGCGACGTGTAAATTCAAAATCCATTGGAGGAAGATCACATTGATTACGCAAATCACTATTGGGTACTTTTCCTTCCTGAAATAAAGAATGTTCCGTTTTTAATTGGTCGACAAAGTACATATCAACATAGCTTCCGTATTTTATTTTTATTTCTCCACGATGCGTAATGTCAAAGTAAGGAAGAATGTGTTTGGCCACATCAGCTGTCACCGTTATGTTATTTTCTACAGAATTTTGTTCGGCTCTTGCGGCAATATTTACGGTATCCCCCCAAACATCAAAACTGATTTTTTTAGAACCGATAATTCCTGCAACCAACGGACCTGAGTGTAATCCTATGCGAATATCCCAAGAACTGGTATTAGTGGCATTAGCCAATTGTTTTCTGCTAATGACATAATCACGAATTTCTATAGCGGCTAATGTTGCACGTATGGCTGGATTCTGATTTTTCTCTGTAACTCCTGCCAAAGCCATATAAGCATCTCCAATTGTTTTGATTTTTTCAAGACAATAGCGGTCCATGATTTCATCAAATTTTTTGAAGTAGCCTTCAAGTTCACGGAGTAGTTCTAAAGGTTTTTTGAGTTTTGCTGATTTAGTAAATGCAACAAAATCGGTAAACAAAACCACACCTTCATTCACTTTCTTAGGAGAAAACCGGCCTATTGAGTTTAAGTCTGTTAGAATTGTTGTAGGAAATATATTTTCCAACAACATATTGATTCGAACATCTTTAAAGTATAAGGTTTTGAATACTTCAATTTTCGCTTTGACCAAATTGGGATTGAAGGGACTCGTAATATAATCGACTGCTCCTTCTTTAAATCCTTTTACCAATCGTGCACCACTAGAAGAGGTGTCACTAATAACAATTTTGTAGGCGTCACGAGAATTAGGGTTGGATTTTAACCTTTGAAGGAGTTCAAAACCATTAACGGCTTCACTTTGAATATTGATGAGAATGATTCCTACTTTTCTTTTTTCAAGAACAGGAAGAGCAGAAGCTTCATCAGCGCAGATTATTAAATTGTTACCACCTCCTAGTAACATAGCTTGTAAGCCATTGACATTAACAGGGTTATTGTCGATGACCAAAATATTAATAAATCTTTCCACGCATTCGGTTTTGAGGTTTGATAACGAAAATAAGCTTTTCAATTGATTTTCACAGTGCTATTGCAACGAAAAATTTAGAAATGTATTGGATGAAATGTGGAAAAATTGTTGCTGACTTAGTATTGCTGGGAAATAAAAAAGTCAGCCGTGATATGCTCAGACTGACTTTCTTATTGAATGCTTTGATTTAATATTTAAGGTGCATAAAATCCTTTTTCTTCAGTAATTCTTCTTCCGTTTCTGGGAAATCAGGATCATCAACACAACAGTCAACCGGACAAACAGCTGCACATTGAGGTTCGTCGTGAAAGCCTTCACACTCTGTACATTTATCCGTTACGATGTAATAAATATCCATGTCTACAGGTTCGTTCTCCTGCTCAGCATCAATTTCTTCTCCATTTAACGTGGTAATCATTCCTTTCAAAGTGGTACCATCGGCCCATGCCCATTCAGCACCTCCTTCGTATATCGCGTTGTTCGGACATTCAGGCTCACAAGCGCCACAATTGATGCATTCGTCCGTAATTATTATTGCCATTTTACTACTTTTTAAGCGTTACTTCTCTACATTTGCAAATATAATAAACCTTTGATAAGGAGTTTTGTTTTATTGAACATAAATTATTTAGGAGATTCACATGGATAGATTAAAAACAATCAAGACGTTTTCAATTTTAGGGAATAGCATGAAGAAGTGGGGAGCTAAAGCAGATCGCGAAGCTTTTAATCCATTTGTAGCAGGAGAGTTTTATGACAGAATGCAAACCGCCATTTTAGGAGCAAAAGCTCATAATGGTTGGTTTTCTGAGGCCTCTATTCGTGAAAGTTTAACTCAGATTGGAGAAAGTTTGTCTGAAGAAAATTTATCTGCATGGGTGGAACGTTATCCTTTAGTGAAAAAACCAAAATCTGTTGGATTAATTCTTGCCGGAAATATTCCTATGGTCGGTTTTCATGATGTCCTTTCGACTATTTTTTCGGGCAATAAGGCCAGTATCAAATTATCGCGTGATGATAAGATTTTAATTCCTTTACTATTAGAAATTGTTGTTGCACTTCAACCTGAATTAGAAAATCAAATAGATTTAGTGGATAAGTTGAACAGCGCAGAAGCCGTTATTGCAACAGGAAGTGATAATACAGCACGGTATTTTGAAAAGTATTTTGGACATCTACCTAGAGTCATTCGAAAAAACAGAACCTCTGTCGCTTTAATAGACGGCACAGAATCTCCTGAAGAATTAAAAGAATTGGGAAAAGATATTTTCTCCTATTATGGTCTAGGCTGTCGTAATGTTTCTCATTTGCTATTGCCAAAAGGGTATGATTTAAACAATATATTTGGCGCAATTGTAGATTATGGAGAGGTCATAAATCACAACAAATACTGTAACAATTACGATTATTATAAAGCCATATTTTTGATGAATCAGGAGAAAATCATTGAAAATGGATTTCTATTGACAAGAGAAACAGAAGAGTTATTTGCTCCAGTAGCTATGTTGCATTACCACTTTTATGAAAATAAAGAGGAAGCAAAAGCGTATTTAAAAAAGAATGAAGAAAAAATTCAAGCCATAATTGGTAAAGAATACATTCCATTTGGAGCAGCACAAGCACCTGCACTTGATGATTATGCTGATGGAGTAGATACAATGAAATTCTTAACGAGCCTATAGCCTCGGACTAAAAAAAAGAGGAGGTGGGCATAAAATTTCCTCAATAATGTCATTTCACTATTGCAGGAGTATTATATTTGTTAGAAATTGAAAAACACAGCAATGAAGTTATTAGAAGATAAAGTAGTATTGATTACAGGTGCCTCAAGAGGTATCGGAAAAGCAATTGCAGAACGTTGCGTTGCAGAAGGAGCAAAAGTAGCTTTTACCTATTTATCATCAGAAGAAAAAGCCAATGCCTTAATCGCAGAACTCACAAAAGATGGTGGAGTAGTGAAAGGATTCAAATCGAATGCAGCAGAATTTGATGCTGCACAAACTTTGGTGGAGGATGTAGTAAAAGAATTTGGAACTGTTGATGTACTGGTTAATAATGCTGGAATTACGCGCGATAATTTGTTGATGCGTATGACCGAAGAAATGTGGGATGAGGTAATCAATACCAATTTGAAATCTGCATTTAACTTAACGAAAGCTGTTCAGCGTCCAATGTTGAAAGCCAGAAAAGGTTCGATTATCAATATGTCGTCAGTTGTTGGTGTTTCAGGAAACGCTGGTCAATCAAATTACGCTGCATCTAAAGCGGGGATGATTGGATTTACAAAATCAATTGCTCAAGAATTAGGTTCACGTAGTATCCGTTGCAATGCTATTGCTCCTGGATTTATCGAAACTGAAATGACAGAAGTATTGGATGAAAAAGTGGTTGCAGAATGGAGAAATAGTATCCCCTTAAAACGTGGTGGTTCTCCAGAAGATGTTGCAAATGCAGTTGTTTTCTTAGGTTCTGATATGTCTACATACATTACCGGACAGACTTTAAACGTGTGTGGAGGTATGCTGATGTAATCAGTAAAATCTACTGTTCCTTTAGTGCTGTATGTTGGTTTTTATTAATTAATTTTCAACATTTAAAATAAACTAAAATATACTGCGTTTATATATCAAACTCAAATATAAATGCTTATGGCAAACAGTTACTCAAAAACAGCTCCGGGGATGGTGGAGGATAAACAAGAGCCATCGAAAACTACACTTCAATTCATTCTGAATTATTCAAAGAGTATTGAAGTGAAAAAATCGAAAAAAGAATCAGTGATGATTCATTTAAATTAAAAAAAGAAACTGGGATTGAAAAATTCCAGTTTTTTTGATTTAACCATATTGTGATTTTGCGTAAGGGCTGTAATTGTAGAGGAAGTTTAATCCTCCTTTATGAATGAGGTGAAGTCAGACCAATCCTCAATTCTAAAAGCTCGAATATCTCTAACCGAACTCTTAAACCAATCAATATTTTTTAATGCGTTTACTGCACGCAATAAATTGGCCATGTTATTATTAGTAGATAGATAAACACTGCCTTGGCCTCTATAAAATCCAAACTTCTCTAAAACTGTTGCGATTTCATAATAGGCATTATTATAAACTTCACCGTAATGAGTTTTTAGATCAGAAATAAGCATGTCAAAACTGATAGCAAACATTCTTATTTCTTTTTAAAGTACTTCTTTTCACCAAAGAAAATTCTCCCATGCTCATCTTTGATTGCAATTTCATCTCCTAAAAAAGGATTCTTGAAAATCTTGATGATAACCCCTTCAATCCAATCTTCTAAACCGCTTAATGAAGGACTGACTTTTGCTCTTTCTTCTATTTTAAAACCTTCTTCTTTCATCTTTTTATATGCATTATATAAGCAAAGTTAAAGGAAAAAAACTGAATTATAAAATATTACTTTTTGAAAAAGAAACAGCAGTGATTTGGAGAGTCTCAGTCACCTGTTTTGACTTCTCAATACTCCCTACTCACACTCTCTACTGTAAAGCGCAAGCTTTATTTCTATCCTAACCAAACAAAAGTCAACCATGAAGCCAAATACGCAATCCCAGTAAAGACTAAAAATTGTATTCCTGCAACACCCCAACTTCCAGTTTCTTGTTTAACAATTGCAATGGTGCTCATACACTGTAAAGCAAAAACATAGAAAATCAACAAGGAGAATGCTGTTGCATAAGAGAACTTAATTGCTCGAAGTCCTTTTTCGTTTTCTTCTCCTCCTTCAACACTGTATATGGTTGACATTGTACCAACGAAAACTTCACGTGCTGCAAAAGAAGCTACAATTGCAATTCCGATTTTCCAATCAAATCCTAAAGGTTGAATTACGGGCTCGATGGTTTTTCCCATGATTCCCAAGTAAGAGTTCTCTAATTTCTCACTGCTCATCTGAGTGTACAATGAATCAGCGTAAACTTCATTTTCTGCAATTAAAGTCGTGTACTTCTCATCAATTTGTTCGAATCGATCTCCTGGCCCAAAGTAGGACAAGACCCATAATATGATTGAGGCAATCAAAATCACTTTACCCGCTTGAAGAACAAATATTTTCCCTTTATTGATGGCCGCATTAAGGGCATTTCTAAGGCTAGGAATTTTATAGTTGGGCAATTCCAGAATAAAACTTCCATCACTTTTTCTTTTCGAAAATAGATTGATGACCATGGCTACCAATAAAGCTACACCAAAACCAAGCAAATACAATCCCATCATGTATAAACCTTGCACACTGATAAAACCAAACAGGTATTCATTTGGAGCAATAAAGGAAACCAAGAAGACATATACAGGTAATCTTGCAGAACAAGACATCAATGGGATGATGAAAATAGTAATGAACCGTTCTCTTTTGTTTTCTATGGAACGTGCAGCCATAATTGCAGGAATCGAACAAGCAAAACCACCAACAAGAGGAATTACCGACTTTCCATTCATACCAAAGCGCTTTAATAGTCCATCCGTCATAAAGCTCACCCGAGAAAGATAACCCGTATCCTCGAGCAAGGCAATCAATGCGAAAAGAATCATGATTTGCGGAACAAAGACCAAAACCCCCGCTAGACCTGCAAAAATTCCATCGGCAATAAAGTCTGCAAACCAAGAGTCGGGAAGGAGGTGACCAACCCATGCTCCTAAATCAACGATACTGTCGTTGATGAAATCCATAGGATAAGATGCAAAAGTAAAAATGGCTTGAAAGAGTAGAAAGAAGACCGCTAAGAAAATCAAGAATCCCCAAAAAGGATGGGTCACATACTGATCAATTTTATCAGTGACTGTGCTTTGCTTTTTATGCGTCTTTTTGATGTAAAAAGTTGTACTTATTTTATTGACTGTCGATACACGATCACTAATTTCTAAAATTTCTTCTTTCAGCGGTTCAAAATTCTTCTTTTCAATAATTGCCTTTAATTCGATCAATCCTTTTTCATCCAGTAAAGATTGTGCATTGTTGATTTGTTTAAACAACATATAAGGCGTTGTTGATTCAAATAAATGCTTTGCCTCAGCAAGTATGTTCTCGTATTTTTCTTTATTGAAAAGTGATTTAGTTGAAGGTTTTATTTCAGTCGTTGCTAATTCTAACAATTCCTTAATTCCTTTGTTTTTACGTGCTGAAATAGCCGTTGTAGGTACATCGAAATAGTCAGAAATAGCTCTTATTTTTAATTGATCTCCAGACTTCTCCACGATATCCACCATGTTAATCGCCATGATTGTAGGAATTCCCATTTCAATCACTTGAGAGGCTAAAAATAAATTTCGGGGAAGATTTGTCCCATCAACAACAAGAATGACTAAATCGGGAAAAGCTGCAGACTTAGGATTTAATAGGATGTCTTGAACCACTTTCTCATCCTCGCTTTTTGAAGATAAGCTGTAAGTTCCTGGT
The DNA here is from genome assembly GCF_947504225.1 of Brumimicrobium ulvae. Classification (GTDB taxonomy): domain Bacteria; phylum Bacteroidota; class Bacteroidia; order Flavobacteriales_D; family Crocinitomicaceae; genus Brumimicrobium; species Brumimicrobium ulvae. Next base: position 419,957 of record NZ_CANNGT010000001.1, read on the forward strand.
AAGTCTATTAGTTCACATAACTCCTGGTTGGGTAACTTAATTGTTCCAGAACGTTTGTCAACAGTAACCCCTGGATAGTTACCTACCTTTTGATTTAACCCCGTTAGTTGATTAAATAAAGAGGTTTTTCCCGAGTTGGGGTTTCCAACCAATGCTATTTTCTTCTTGTTTCCCATGAATGTGCAAAAATGCCAAAAAATGTTTGGTTTATTCATACCGTCTATTTGGTATTTCTAATGATTCTTTTCGTTTGAACTTTTGGAGAGAGATTCCTACAAATTGTTTATTTTCGTTTTTCAAATTGCATTCATGAAAAAAATCATCACCATTATTGGCGCTCGTCCACAGATTATAAAATCAGCAGCCCTGTCTAGGGCAATCAAAACTAAGTATGCAGATCAACTGATAGAGGTTTTAGTGCATACCGGACAGCATTATGACGAGCAAATGTCAGAGGTGTTTTTCACTGAATTGGGTTTGTCAAAGCCAGATTACAATCTGAATATTGGTTCTGGATCTCACGGGTCGCAAACAGCTGAGATGATAAAAGGATTAGAGGATTTATTTCTAAAGGAAAAGCCAGATGCAATTGTGGTCTACGGTGATACGAATTCAACTTTGGCAGGAGCAATTGCTGGTTCCAAAATGGGGGTTCCAATTGTGCATATCGAAGCAGGATTAAGAAGTTTCAATAAATCTATGCCTGAAGAAATTAATCGCATTATGTGTGATCATGTTTCGACCTTGCTTTTTTCTCCTACAGCAACTGGAGTAAGACATTTAAAAAACGAAGGATTTAAACTAGATAATGTAGCACCCTATACTGCTGACAACCCAAAAGTCTACCACAGTGGTGATGTTATGTACGATAATAGTCTTTATTTTTCTGATATTGCAGCTGAGAATTTAACAACGCATCAGGAGTTAGACTTACATCACAAACCTTATTTCTTAGCCACCGTTCACCGAGGTGCAAATACAGATGACCCGACCAAGCTACAAGCAATTTTTGAAGCGTTTTTAGAAATAACTGAGCTCTACCCAAACCATTTGATCGTACTGCCATTGCATCCACGTACACATAAGTGTATGGAAGAGCACTTTTCAGAGGAGTTTCACCAGAAAATTAAAGCATGTAAACAATTTAAAATTATTCCACCAGTTTCCTTCTTGACGATTATTTCTTTAGAAAAGAATTGTCAACTTATTATTACCGACAGTGGAGGATTACAAAAAGAAGCTTATTTCTTTAAAAAACCATGTGTAATCCTTCGTCCAGAAACTGAATGGGTTGAAATTGTAGAGCAAGGTGTAGCTGTCATCGCTGATGCAGACCAAAACCGAATTGTTAATGGAGTCCGTGCAATGCTTGACATGAAAGATGCAGAATTCCCGAGTCTATATGGCGATGGAAAAGCAGCTGAGTTTATCGCAGGGGAGATTGTGAAGTGTATCGAACGGTAGGTTGGCACGCTATGATTTTTAAAGGATTATGTGTTATTTTTAACGTTTAGCGTATTACCTCAAACAAAAATTAAGTAGATTAGCATTATGCTCACAATATATTCCGACCAAATATCATATCGCTTAAGTTATACTTTGTCGCTTGTCTTTGATGAAAGAAAGGTCGACTATCAGTTAGTGTATGATGAGGAAAGTTTTAAAAAAGCGCCTTTGCCAAAGTTAGCCTACTCTGAAGATCTAGCCTTTTCAGAAGACGCTAAGATTTATCCATCAACTTTGCTTTATGAAGACGATATCGTTAAGCATATTGTCCTTAAAGCCGAATGGAATAAAAATGAAGTGTTGAGTTTTGATGGTGTGCCAGATATTTTGGCCAGTATCTTTTATGTCGCTTCATTATATGATGATTATCTTCAAGAAGAAACCGATCAACACGATAGAAACATTGGTGCGAAATCATTGCTTTTTGAAATGAAGTGGCTCGATAAACTGATTGTTGAGCGCTGGTCAGAACAATTTATTGCATTTATAGAAACACAAACGGCTTGTGTTTTGAACGCACAGAAAATTCCTTTTAATGTGATTCCAACTTTCGATATTGATAATACCTATGCTTATCGATTGAAAAAAGGATGGAGAAAATTCATGAGTACGACAAAGGATTTTATTAAAAACGACAAAAAGCGAATAAAAGAACGGAAAGAGGTTTTGGCGGGCAGAAAAAAAGACCCCTATGATACTTTCGATCAAATTGAAGCTATTGCAAAACGTGGATTTAATGTTAAAGTGTTTTGGTTGCTGGGGGATTATGGAACTTACGATAGAAATGTCGATTACAAAAACCTTCACCACCGTAGATTGATTTATGAAGTCGACCAGTTTGCCCACGTTGGACTACATCCGAGTTATCGTTCTAACCAATCTAAGTCAAGCTTAAAGGAAGAAAAATTACGTCTAGAAGAAATTCTCGATCGCGAGGTAGTTCATACCCGACAACATTTTTTGAAGGTCAAGTTGCCCATTACATATATTGATTTAGAAAGGGTGGGGTTTACGGATGACTACTCTTTGGCCTATGCCGATCAGTTAGGATTTCGTGCTGGTCTTGCTCGACCGTTTATGTGGTTCAATTTAATAGAAAATCGAGTTTCAAGTTTAAAGCTACATCCCATTTCTTATATGGATGGAACATTGAATGAATACATGGGATTGACCATAGAAGAATCGGTAAGGACTGTTAAAAGTCTCAAAAAGGAAGTTCAAACTTATGGCGGAAATTTTGTTGCACTTTGGCACAATGAAACAATTGGAGATTATGGTAAATGGGAAGGGTGGAGTAGAGTGTTGGAAGAAACCTTATCAGAAAACGCATAAGCCATGCAAAAGACCAGAGTAAAAATTTCTGAAAATAAAATTGTTGATTATAAATCACAATATTCCTTTCTGGGAAGTTGTTTCTCAGAACATTTATCTTCGAAAATGACACAAGCTGGATTTCCTGTTCAAGCGAATCCATTTGGAGTAGTTTTTAATCCAATTTCATTGGCCGAGATACTTTTGGTAAAGGATGAGGTCTTAATGGATTCCGTGTTTGAACGACAAGGTGTTGCTTTGTCTTGGTTAGCCAATAGTACTTGCTTTGCATATAGTCAAGAAGAACTGCGTTCGAAACTAAAGGTTCTTCGTGATGACTTTCTAGATAATTTAAATCAGTCAAAAGTCCTCTTCGTAACTTTTGGAACAGCATGGGTGTATCATAAGAAATCCATTAACCACATTGTAGGAAATTGTCATAAAGCCGCCAAAAATGATTTTGAAAAGCGATTGCTTTCAGTTGAAGAGATTTCCAATAAATGGAGTAACGTCATTGAGAACCTAAAAGCTGAAAGCGATGTGAGAATTATCTTCACGGTAAGTCCAGTGCGCCACACCAAAGATGGATTGATAGAAAACTCACGCAGCAAAGCCGTTTTACTAAATGCAGTTCACCAATTGAATGATCATTATGGCAACGTAGAATATTTTCCAGCATATGAATTAATGATGGATGAAATGCGTGATTATGCTTATTATTCAAAAGACGGAGTTCATCCAAATGCAATAGCGGTAGATGAAATTTGGAATCGATTTAAAGAAACGTATTTCACAGCTGAAACAGAGAAGATATGTTTAGAATACGATAAGATTCGAATGTTGTTTGAGCACCGTTCTTTACATCCTGAATCTAAAGCAGCAAAGCAATTTGAGGTGGATAGAACGGCGAAATTAACTGATTTTAAGAAACGGTATCCTGGTTTTAACCACAAAGGGCACTAAGAAGGCGCAAAGTTCGCAAAGGTGTAATACTCCTTTTCTTTCTCTTATCTCTGCGCATTTTCGCGTAACTTCTCTTGCTTTTCTCTGTGCATCTCCGTGAAAATCTCTGTGAACTTTGTGGTTAGGCCCCCACCTTTCTCACAAATTCCCAAAGTACAACTCCAGCGCAAACCGAAACATTCAAACTGTGCTTCGTTCCAAATTGAGGAATTTCCAACACCACATCAGCGATATCTATAATTTCTTGTTGAACCCCATCCACTTCATTTCCAAAAACCAAAACGTGCTTTTCTTGCGGTTTTACATTCATTTCGTGCAATAAAGTCGTTTTCTCAGCTTGTTCAACTGCATAAACGACATATCCATCTGCTTGATATTGTTTCAGTACATCCACTAGATTTTCATGATGCTCCCAGTCGATAGATTCAGTAGCCCCTAACGCTGTCTTTTGAATTTCTCGATGAGGTGGTTGAGCAGTAATTCCGCCTAAAATAATTTGCGAAACATTAAATGCATCAGCAGTTCGAAAAAACGTTCCGACATTTGCTAAACTTCTAATGTTGTCAAGCACCACCACAAGTGGAAACTTTTCTTTTTCTTTAAACTCCTCTACTGTTGGGCGATTCAACTCCCAAAGTTTTAACTTTCTGTTCATAAGTATTGATAACTGGACTCCTTTAAACATTGGACTCTCCAACGAAAATTGTATGTTTACCGATTGCAAATTAACACAAACATTTTCATTTTGGCGAAAACAAAGACAGAAAAAAAACCGGCAGAAACACCACTGATGAAACAGTACAATCAGATCAAGTCGAAACACCCGACAGCGATGCTCTTGTTTCGTGTAGGAGATTTTTATGAACTTTTTGGAGAGGATGCCATTAAAGCTTCTCGTATATTAGGTATTGTTTTAACGAAAAGAAAAAATGGAACAGCTGCCCACATTGAATTGGCTGGGTTTCCACACCATTCTTTACAAACTTATCTACCAAAATTAGTTCGAGCAGGTGAACGTGTTGCTATTTGTGATCAATTGGAAGATCCAAAAATGACCAAAAAAATCGTTAAGCGTGGAGTGACTGAAGTGGTCACCCCAGGTGTAGCTTTAAATGATCAGGTCTTAGAACACAATAAGAATAATTTTCTGGCCTCGATTTTCCTTGGAAGAAAAGAACATGGTGTTGCTTTTTTAGATATTTCAACTGGAGAATTTTTAATTGCTCAAGGGAACTCCGAGTATATTGACAAATTGATGCAAGGTTTTGAACCTAGTGAAGTTCTGTATTCGCGCCAACAAGATCAAAGTTTTAAAGAATTATTTGGAGACCGATTCTATACATTTCGTCAAGAAGATTGGGTTTTTACAGAAGAATTTGGACGTGAATCTTTAAATAAACATTTCCAAACAAAGAACTTGAAAGGGTTTGGAGTAGAAGATTTAACAGAAGGTATAATCGCAGCGGGTTCAATTCTACAATATATTTCTGAAGCTCAGCACAAAGAACTAGGACACATTTCTAAAATTAGTCGAATTGAAGAGGATAAATATGTTTGGTTAGACCGATTTACAACCAGAAACTTAGAGCTTATTAATTCACCGCATGAAAATGGAGCGACTTTATTGTCTGTACTGGACAAAACAATTACTCCAATGGGTGGCCGAATGATGAAACGTTGGATGGTTTTACCTTTGAAAGAATTGAAAATTATAGAATCTCGTTTGGATGCTGTAAATGCTTTGATTAAAAATGAGGAACTCGCTTTTGAATTGTCTCAACGCCTAGGTAATATTTATGATTTGGAACGATTGGCTTCCAAAATTGCGGTTGGAAAGGTAAATCCAAAAGAAGTCAACCAATTGAAAAATACCCTTCTGGAATTAGCGCCAATACAGCAATTGTTAAAGAAAACCAATTCGAAAGCTTTGTTGAGTATTGCAGATCGAATGAATCCGTGTGAACAATTGATTGATTTAATTACAAAGCAATTAGATGATGATCCTGCAGTGCAGATTGGTAAAGGGAAGGTTATTGCTGACGGATTCAATGCTGAGCTGGATGAATTGCGTAAATTGTCTAATTCAGGCCGTTCATTTTTAGAAGATTTACAGAAAAGAGAAGCTGAACGAACAGGGATTCCAAGTTTGAAAGTGGCTTTTAATAATGTTTTTGGATACTATCTAGAGGTACGAAATACGCATAAGGATAAGGTACCGGAAGAATGGATTCGTAAACAAACCTTAGTCAATGCTGAACGATACATCACTGAAGAACTAAAGGTTTATGAAGAGAAAATACTTGGAGCGGAAGATAAAATAGACCTCATCGAACGAAAAATATTTGCCGAACTCGTTTTGGCTATGGCCGACTATATTAATCCAATACAGTTTAATGCTTTTTTAATTGGTCAATTGGATTGTCTTTCTTCTTTTGCGAAAGTTTCAAAAGCAAATAATTACAATCGTCCGGAATTGGACGAAGGGTATGCAATCGATATTAAAGATGGCCGTCATCCTGTTATTGAAAATCAACTTGGAGTAGGAGAGGACTATGTTCCAAACGATGTTTATTTAGACAATGAAACCCAGCAAATCATTATGATTACGGGACCAAACATGTCTGGTAAAAGTGCGATCTTACGTCAAACTGCTTTGATTTCTCTAATGGCTCAAATGGGATGTTTTGTTCCTGCAAAGTCAGCAAAGCTTGGACTTGTTGATAAAGTGTTTACAAGGGTAGGTGCTTCGGATAATATTTCTTCTGGTGAGTCAACATTCATGGTTGAAATGAATGAAACAGCCAGTATTTTGAATAACCTTTCTCCCCGTAGTTTGGTTTTGCTGGATGAAATCGGTCGAGGAACAAGTACATATGATGGAATTTCAATCGCTTGGGCAATTGCTGAATACATTCATCAGCACCCTAAAGCGCATTGTAAAACACTTTTTGCTACGCACTACCATGAGTTAAATGAAATGACCAATAAGTTTCCACGGATTAAGAATTATACGGTTTCTGTAAAAGAAGTAGGAACGAAAATATTGTTTTTGCGTAAACTCATTGAAGGGGGAAGCGAGCATAGTTTTGGAATCCACGTTGCAAAACTTGCAGGAATGCCTAATCCTGTCATAGAACGTGCTACTAAAATGTTAAAAGAACTAGAGACCTCCAATCGTGGTTCAGATAGAGAAAAGGTAAAAGAAGCGGGAAACGCTGCGGATATGCAATTGAGCTTTTTTCAATTAGATGACCCTATCTTGGAGAGTATTCGAGATGAAGTAGCCAATATGGACATTGATACTTTAACGCCAGTTGAAGCATTGTTTAAATTGAATGAGATTAAGAAGAAGGTGGGGAAGGGTAAGTGATTGGTAATTATAGTTTTAATAATTACTTGCTGCAACAGGAATAAGAGTAGAATTAATTCACGAAGGGAAGTTTTTTCTTGGTGAGAACAGCTTTGTTACGGATGCCAATAAGTATTCACAAGGAAGTTATTCGATTCGTAATGTTTTCGGTTAAAAAAATCGAGAACCATGCTTTGATCATTTTAAAAGAAACATTATTAATAATGTAAGTAATGCTGATTTTTAAATGTAATGATTGTAGTCAAGCTCCTGGTAACGACAGAAATACTAAAGTGTTAAAAAAAAGCTTCAGATCAAATTATAGGAGAATACAAAATGTGGATGATTCCTTATTGAGAAGGACATGTGTTTATTCCTAATAATGATAGAGATTGAGTTTATGAGAAAAGGATAAATGAAAATATGAAGGTTGAACTTGGCTTTCGAAATCCTTAAAAGTTAAAGGGAAAAGTAATTATGAGAGAACAGTATAAAGTAAAAAACAGAGTGGAATTTTAGCTTTCGCTCTTATTCTCACTCTGTTTTTTGTACTCGGGACGGGACTTGAACCCGTACGAACTAATGTTCATTGGATTTTAAGTCCAACGTGTCTACCAATTCCACCACCCGAGCAGGAAGGTGTTTATTATTTTATTATATCAATAAATTGTATATCGAGCGGGAGACGGGATTCGAACCCGCGACCCCAACCTTGGCAAGGTTGTGCTCTACCAACTGAGCTACTCTCGCTTATATTGATCATGTTTTTTGTCAATTTTGTTTAAAGAATCGTTATTCTTTTGCGGGGACAAATATAAGTGTTTTTTATTTCTAAAAGCGCTTTTAAGTGAATTTATTTTAAAAAATATTCAAAATAAATTTTGATTGGATCTCAACTCCTAGATAACGAATAGGTTGTGAGAAAAGATCTATTTTAAATAAAACAAATATAATTCTTCTGTTGCCCTGGTTTCAATAAAAAAAAACAGTTTCTAGAAATGATTGCTACTCTTTTTTGGATACATAAACAACCTTAATTTACTTTTTACGTTATTCTAAAGTCATTAAATTTTATTAGGAATATTTAATGACTAATTGTTTTTGATGTAACCGAATTGTCAAGAGGAGTTTATTTGTTTGTCATCGTAGATGATCAAGGTGAAGAAATGGTAAAGCAATTTGTGAAAAAATAAGCAGACCTTATTGATAGGGTAGACTAACTTAAACTCATTAAAGTCCTGGAGAATACTTCAGGGCTTTTTTGCTTATTATGAAGCCCCTTACATTAAAAAAATCAATCTTTTTTTTCTATTCCTTGTTTTATAAGAAAGAATATTTGTATTATTGTGACATCGCAACTCTGCGGTACTCTCTATAGAATATATTACAACCTTTATAGTTATCTCTTATAATATTATTTCATATAAATGAAAAAAGACGAATTAGCCGGGAAGAAGCTTCCTGAATTACGCATTATTGCAAAAGCAATTGGTATAAAAAAAGTAGAATCATTCCGAAAAGGAGAATTGATAGACTTAATAGTTAACGGCGGTGAAGCTAAAAGTACTGAAGCTAAGTCGGTACCAGCTAAAGAGGGGGAGCAATCTCCTTCGACCAAAACTGATGAGAAACCAAGAATACGTAAAAGAACTGTCTCTACTTCAAAGTCGACTTCAGTAAAAGAAGATACTGCCAAAAAGTCAAATAAAGAAGGGACCGAAAAAACACCATCGAAAGATCAAGACCTTTTTTCTTCTTCTACAGAAAAGGAAAGAAAACCACGTCCTTCAAAAGAGGATAAAGATGTAAAGGTTGAAAATAAAAGAACACCGCGTTATAAAGAACGAGATAACAAGTCGAATGACCATAAAAGTCAAGACAATAAGGACCGTGAAAGAAAGGGGTTTGTAAAAGCTAGCGGTGACGATAGAAAGCAAAGAAATAACGATAAACAAAACAATAACCCTAATCAAAACCGCAAATCAGATCATCAAAAAGCCAGAGAAAAGAAGTATGACCTTTCTGGAATTGTTACTGCTGAAGGGGTTTTAGAGGTGATGCCTGATGGTTTTGGTTTCTTACGCTCATCAGATTACAATTACTTGTCATCTCCAGATGATGTTTATGTGAGCCACAGTCAAATTAAATTATTTGGACTAAAAACAGGAGATACTGTATATGGTTCAATTCGCCCTCCAAAAGAAGGTGAAAAATATTTCCCTTTGGTGAAGGTTGATTCTATTAATGGACGTGATCCAGCTTTTATTCGTGACCGCGTGCCGTTTCAATATCTTACCCCCTTATTTCCTGATGAGAAGTTTAAACTAACGGGCCATCGCGATGAAACAATGTCTACTCGAATTATGGACTTGTTTGCTCCAATTGGAAAAGGACAGCGTGGTATGATCGTAGCTCAACCAAAAACAGGTAAGACTGTTTTGCTTAAGGATGTAGCCAATGCAATTGCTGCAAACCATCCTGAAACATACTTGATTATTTTACTGATCGATGAACGTCCTGAGGAGGTTACAGATATGGCCAGAAGTGTAAATGCTGAAGTGATTGCTTCAACTTTTGATGAGCCAGCGGATCAGCACGTAAAGGTGGCCAATATGGTACTCGAAAAAGCCAAAAGAATGGTGGAATGTGGTCATGATGTATGTATTCTATTGGATTCTATAACACGTCTGGCTCGTGCCTACAATACTGTTTCTCCAGCTTCTGGTAAAGTTTTGTCAGGTGGGGTAGATGCAAATGCTCTCCAACGTCCAAAACGTTTCTTTGGTGCGGCTCGTAAAATTGAAAATGGTGGTTCGCTTTCGATTATTGCAACTGCCTTAACAGATACTGGTTCTAAAATGGATGAGGTAATTTTTGAAGAATTCAAAGGAACAGGTAACATGGAGTTACAACTTGATAGAAAAATTGCAAATCGTCGTATTTATCCAGCTATCGATATTTTAACCTCTGGTACTCGTCGTGAAGATTTATTAATGAATAAAGAAACACTTCAACGTGTATGGTTGTTGCGTAAACATATTGCAGATATGAACCCAATTGAAGCAATGGAATTTATGAAAAGCCACATGAAAGACACGAAAAGTAACGAAGAGTTTTTAGTTTCAATGAACGGATAATTATGCGACCAGCCCTAAAATTTGCGCTCTTGTTCTCAGGAGCGTGGATGTTTTTAAAATTGATCTTCCTGTATTTTAACATCTTCCAAGATGATGTTGTAAAACCAGGTTTAATCAACAATCTTTTTCTTTTATTGGCCATTAGTCTTGGCTTGTATTACGAAAAAAAGAAAGAAGGTTTCGGAACAGGAACTCCTTTGTCTGATATAAAAAATGCCTTGACAGCTGGTGCACCTTACGTTTTGATTGTTTCGGTATTCATGTTCTTTTATTATGATGACATTAATCCTTCTTTTATTGAAAATAGAGTAACCGAAAGAATGGACATTATTTATGGAGAAATGGAAAGTGAAGCCTATGTCGATACATTGCGTGTACATAATCCAGAGTTTAGGGTGATGACCAAAGAGGAAATTGTTCGGGACATTAAATCTGATACGGAAAGTGCATTGTCTGCAAAAACGCTATTCGTGTTCTCTTTGCTCGGATTGATGGTGATGGCATTGACTTATGCTATTTTCCTCACCGTTATTTATAGGAAAATATTACTGAAAGATTTTTATTCTTCTACTGAGTAGAAAGATGGAATGATAAAGAAAAACAGGTGTCTTAAAAAAGGAAAAACGATGAAGTTTATGGCATTTTGTTCAAGCTATGTTTTCAAGTTTTGAATTAAGTCAACCTTGATCACTGATCATTCGATTGTCGTTTAAATCCTCGATTTTAAGAATCATGGATTAGTACTAGGGGGGAAATTGATGTTCACTCGGTTATATTTTCTGGTTCAAAATTCTTTTTAAACTTATTTTGGGTCAAGACTAAATGTTGGAGATTAAACATAAATACTTGTCACCTATTGATGCGGGATGAATCCCGCATTCAATAATTTAAGACTTTATAATATTAGCCGTTTTAACGGCTTTATTCAACAATTAGAACAAACTGTTTCATTAAAGTTTTAAGTACAAAAGTGGTTAATTCCATCACTTGCTCGCTCAATAAGTGAGGATAAATTCCTCCCCAGTTTTTAAGACCGATCTCTTATTTTTTCGTGTATACATTCATTTAGAAATAGTTGATTTTTTATTGACCAAGGATAAAATTAACCGCTAAGTCAACATGTAAACCCGTAGTGTCAATTAAATTAAATTCTGTTTCTTCTTGTTTAATGAGCAAAGGCAATTCTGTGCACCCTAAAATCATAGCATCTGCGCCTTTTTTTTCTAAAGACTTCATTTGTTCTAAAAAATACTCTTTTGACGCTTTTGAAAATACACCTTGGGTTAACTCTTTTGAAATATAATGGTGTATTTGATCAATTTCGCTTTCTTCAGGAAGTGTGATGTCTAAGGGATAATTTTCTTTTAAATAGTTTTCTAAAAATTTCTTTTTAACAGTAGGCTTAGTGCCTAATAACCCGAGGTTTTTAAAGTTGTTCTTTATTGCAAAGTCACCAATGGCCTGACCAATATGTAAAATCGGGACATTAATTCTGGCTTGTACAAAATCATAAACCATATGTGGAGTATTGGCACAAATTATTATTCCTTCTGCTCCGATGGAAATCAATTCTTTTGAAATTCTTAGGTATTCATTTTTGATTTTCTCCTCATCACCAGAACGCATCAGGGCAATATTCAAACTGTATAAAATTAAAGGAGGATTTTGATCTCTACCGATTTTATCACCTACCTTTTCGTTGATCATTCTATAATAATCTATTGTTGAATGGTACGAAGTACCTCCAATTAAGCCTAGCTTTTTCATGCCTTTATTTTTTTATGAACTATTGTTTTTCGAAAATAATACTCCAAATCCCTCTGACTTCGTTGGCTTGATATCCTGTAGCTTTGTCTTCTGGATATAAGTCCGAAATTAATGCAAGTGTTTCAGGCTGTATCATTTCTTCCTTGGAACCGTGACACTGTAAACACATTGCATTGGTCACAATAGGCGAATAAAAATGAACTTGATCTCCATCAATTTTTATATTAGGTTGAAGTTCAGTACCAACTTTTCCATCCGCAAGGAGTTGTTTGAAATGCGCTATTTGTTCTAACTCATTTGCATTTGCTGTGTTACTTTGATTTCGTGGTCGGTCACTAACCCTTGATAATTCAGCGTTGTGAAGGTTGGCCATGCTGTCTGTTATAGGCATTGCTTGAATATTACAAAACTGAAGGGCGTGTTCTGCACCTCCTTTGGACAATGCTTGAGTTAATTTTTGTCCCAAAGCCTTTTGCGTAGTACTCGCATATTGAATTCCTATTTCTCGGTAGCGCTCTAACTCTTCTTTACTGAGCTCTTGATTAATCATTGTGGAATCTGTCTTTTGATCATCATTTGAAAGATTTTGTCCATCTTCAGGTGAGCTACAGGCCATGAAAAACAATGGTGAAATGAGGGTAAGGATTAGTTTTTTCATCTTCATTTTGATTTGTTTGTTTCAAATTTAAATATAACTAAACTTTAGGAGTGAAACAAAAGTTACAGTTGTCAGTGAGATGGTTAATCTTTTATGCTGTTAACCTTACTAAGCGTAATTTCATCGGAGCAGTATTTATTTCATCATTAAATATTGGTAAATTTGAACCATGACCAAAGAGGAGCAAGAAAGGTACTTAAGATCTACGCCAATTTTAGAGGTGAATGATAAAAGCACGAAAGAGTTAATTGCAGATATTGACTTATCCAAATCAAAAAAGGAACAGGCTGTAGCGCTTTATTATAAGGTAAGGGACGGATTTATTTACAATCCATATCATTTAGATTTGCGTCCTGAAGCTTTGAAGTCAAGTACTATTTCAAAGAAAAGTCGAGCCTGGTGTGTGGAGAAGTCTATCGTTATGGCGACAGGTTTAAGGGCTTTAGGGATTCCCTCAAAATTAGGTTATGGAATTGTTATTAACCATATAGGTGTTGAAAAACTGACGCAGGCTTTGCGTCGTGAAGAAATCGTTTTTCATGGTTATGTTTCAGCCTATATTGATGGGAAATGGGTGAAGTCTACTCCAGCATTTGACCCACTAATTTGTAAGGTCTCTGGAGTTGAACCATTAGAATGGGAAGGAGAAGAGGATGCTTTATTTCAAGCTTATCAAGGAAGCCAAAAGTTTATGGAGTACACTCATTTTTATGGCGAATTTGATGATGTTCCTGTTGATTTAATGAATGCTGAAATGGAGAAATATTATCCCCACCTCTTTGAGAATGAATACAACTCCCGTAATTTTTCTTTTTTTCATTTAAAGAGTAAATAATGTGTTATAATGTCCAGCAAAAAGCAACCATCAAAGAATTAACCGAGCAGTTTAATGCGCAGTTTAAAATGCCTGCTTTGTATCAACCGAAAGACATCATCAATGGCTTTGAATTTCCTTTGCTACCGGTTTTAAAAAGTGACTCACCCGAAGTTTTTGAATTTTTAAACTGGGGGCTAATTCCACATTGGGCCAAAACAGAAGACATTCGAAAACATACTTTGAATGCAAAGTTGGAAACCTTAAATGAAGTCGCCTCTTTTAGAGAAATTACAGCGCAAAGATGCGTCCTGCCTGTAACAGGATTCTATGAATGGAAATGGTTGGACAGTAGAGGAAAACGAAAAGAAAAATACCGTATTGGTTTAAACGACACTGCAGTCTTTGGATTGGCAGGTCTCTATAGTTCTTGGGAAAACCCCAAAAGTGGTGAGACAGTTAATTCATTTTCATTATTGACCACTTCAGCGAATGAAATTATGGCCGAAATTCATAATATTAAGAAAAGAATGCCGCTCATTATGGATGCAACACAAGCAAAACTATGGTTAAAGCAAGGGACTGTTGAATTGAATGATAATTTACGAACGGAGTGTCTTGAAAGTGATGGACAGTTAGGGTTGTTCTAATAAAACTATTTATTGATTAATACATTTTTCAATTATAAATGATAAATGGTAATGCTTTTCTTCTTTAATCTACTATTTTTATGGGTTAAATTAACACAATTACTTATGAAAAACATTAAATTATTATTGGCCGCATTGGCAATTTCGTTTACTGCTCAAGTAGGAGCACAAAGTTTTACACCAGGGATGGATGGATTTTCTAGTAAGAAACCTGCAAAAATCACATTAAAAGATGGGACTGAAGTACAAGGTTTGATCAAGAAGTTGAAAAGAAAAAGAGGAAACTTTGTGAGTATCACTATTGAAAATGACAATGGGAAAGTAGAATACCTTTCAGATAAAATTCAACACATGTACCTTGCTCCAAGTGGATTGCAAAAAATATCTTCAGCAATTGAGACAGCAACTACTGTTGACAAGTGGAGTAAAACAGATTTAGATCCAGGTTTGATGAAAGATGGTTATGCTTTCTTTGAAACTACGGAGTTCAAGAAAAAGAAAAAAGTTTTTACTGGAATTCTACAGTTGGTAAACACTTCATCAGCAGGTGATATCAGAGTTTATTTCGACCCGTTAGCAAGTGAAGGTGCTTCTTTTTCTCCAGGGGGAATTACTGTAGCTGGAGGTCTTGATAAATCATACTACGTTAAGCAAGGAGACGCACCAGCTGTTTACTACACCAAAAAAGAATATAAAAAAGAAGGAGCTAAACTTTATGGTGACTGTAAAGAAGCCGTAGAGAAATATAATGCTTCAGAGTCGGTGTGGAAAGAATTCCCTATTCATGTTCAGACTTACTTTGATCACTGCAACAAGTAGTCATCTATTTTAATCTTTTAATTAGGTGTGTTTTGAGCAATCAGAACACCCTTTTTTGTCTATTATATTTTATAAATTCAAATCAGAAATGGTTTGATTAAAATGCCTTGGTAAGGCCGCCTTAACTTCTATTATTTTATCTGTAAATGGATGTGAAAAATGTATACTTTCGGCATGAAGTAACATCTTTTTTAGACCATACGCTTTTAAAAAAAGAGCGTTTTGTTTGTTGCATCCATGTGGACGATCACCTATGATGGGATGGCGGAGATGATTTAAATGCTTACGAATTTGA
Organism: Brumimicrobium ulvae; assembly: GCF_947504225.1. Lineage (GTDB taxonomy): Bacteria > Bacteroidota > Bacteroidia > Flavobacteriales_D > Crocinitomicaceae > Brumimicrobium > Brumimicrobium ulvae. The sequence continues at coordinate 435,226 of NZ_CANNGT010000001.1, forward strand.
TGCATTCTACCGCTTTGGGGAAAGGCTTCTATCAATGAATAACGTGAAGTGTTGAATTTACCAAAAGGGAGAGGGACCTCGGTATGTTTTAGTAAATTAAATTGGGTTAAAGCGTCTTGTTTTTTGCCTTCATCATTGATTAGTGGATGGTCAACCGTAATAGATTCAGGAAAATAACCGCGAACAATAGCAATATATCTTTTTTGTGTCTTTTGATCTTGTAAAACCAACTGAAAGGGATGAACAAATTCTTTCTGCTTGGCAAATAATAAAATTCCAGATGTTTTTCTGTCTAAACGGTGTATAGGAAAGACTTGGTAACCAACTTGGTCACGCAATAATTGTAAAGCAAACTCTTTCACATCTCGTGCGATCTTTGTTCTGTGAACCAATAGTCCAGCAGGTTTATTGATCACGATCAGTTGTTCGTCTTCGTGTACTATTTCTAACTTTATCTCCACGGGTGTTTTTTCTGAAACAAATTTAATTTTAAAAATGTGATATGATTTCAATTGAAGAAATTTCGTGATATTTTTAACCCGTTTCAAGAATTAATGATATTTAAGATACTTTTTGAGGTTCTTATTCCTAATATTACTATTTTGATTCAAACTTATTTATGAAAGCATTAAAAAGAATACTACTTGCTGTCTCTGTTCTGATTTCACTTTGTATTGGAGCTGTGTTTTTGGTGGAGTCTTATATCGAAAAACAGCTGAAAAAAGAGGAACAATTGAGTTTTGGCGAGTTTAAAATGAACTTTTTAGGGAATGTTTCTTTGCGAGAGGTAAACTTTAAAAACCAAAAGGTTGAGGTAAGCATAGAAGATGTGGCACTTGATATTGGACTGATTAACCTTATTTTTTCTGATACCATTATTGTAAAATCGTCTAAAGCACAAGGAGTGAGGGTTAATTATTATAAGCTTAGCTCAGATTCTAGTGGGGTTTCTAAAAAGAAAAGAACATCTCGGCCCTTTTTGTTGAAATCGATTGAGCTAAGTGAGATGGATGTATACTCTATCGAGGAAAAGGACACCTTGATTAGTGCCAAAGGTGTTGAATTGAGTGCGGAGTTAAAAGATTTGGAAAACATTAGTTTTGATCAATTGCTCAGGGTGAATCTCCAATCCTTGCATTTTAAAACAAAGGATATTCACGATTTAAACTTGATGAACTTAACTTATAGTGACAACATTTTACAGTTAGATACTTTCAGTGTTTTAACACGTTATTCAAAAACAGAATATATTCATCATATCCCACAACAAAAAGATCATGTCTCGTTTTTTGCACATGGAATAATCCTAGATAGCGTTGATTTTGTATTGCGCAATAACGAATTGGAAAAAGTGTTGTTTAATAAAATCAATATTGACTCACTGAATTTAGATGTTTATCGGGATAAAACCATTCCACAAAACACTCAGCATAAGTTGACTTATGGACAAATGGTTCAACAATTGAACTTCGAAATCGATGGTGAAATTTTGGAAACAAAAAACTCAAAAATCACTTATTCAATGCTTGGAGAAGATCGAAAACTCAGCACGATAGACTTTTTTGACGTGAATGTTCAACTCTTTAATATTCACAACCTTCCAGAAAAAAACAAAAATGCTATTCTAAAAGGTACTTTTTGTGTCAGTCCTGGATCTATGGTAGGGGTTGATATTGCTTATAATCAATTGGCTAAAATAGAAACTTTTATCATGGACGTCCACGCCAAAAACATCGAAACTAATGCTGTGAATAGCATGTTGAGACCTGCAGTGAATGTCGAACTGAGTGGGAAAATAACAGAGTTAAAGTCACACATGAAATCTAGAGGTACTGCCCATGGAACTTTTATGGTTCAATCCCAAAACATTGAACTTGATGTTTATAATAAAAAAGGTAAGGAAAGAAAAATAGTTTCATTTGTGGCCAGTAAACTGCTTGATCCACCGATTAAAAAAAACAGTGAAATTAAAGATTTTGAGCGTGACCCAACAAGGTCTATGTGGCATTACATGTGGTATTTTGTTTTAGAAGGATTAAAGAAGACCATCATTTAAATTGAGCATTAAATCTCATTTTTATTTCTGAAATTTTGATTGGATTTATGATTCTTTAAGTCTAACTTTAACCAGCAGTAAGAAAACGAATGTTCAAAGCATTCATTGCTTACTTTAAGCTGACAAAAGAATAATAACATTTTCATCTTTGAATCAGTGTAAGTTTTCAAACTTAGAAGATTTTAATCTATGAAAACAACAGTTAAAGGAATTGAAAAATAGATTTATAAAATTTATTCAAAGGAAGAAGAAGAAAGTTCTGCTATTAACAGTCTTGCTGGTGGTACTTCCTTTAGTATTTGCAATTGTTTCGAATCAAATTATCGTCAATACAGCGGAAGGTAAAACCTATTTTGATACAGATCAAATTGAGTCAAATCGCGTTGGAATGGTCTTGGGTACAGCCAAATATAGAGCGAAAGGTGGAATCAATTTGTATTTTAAATACAGAATAGATGCTGTTGTAGAATTGTACAATAGTGGAAAAATAGCATTTGTACTTGTCAGTGGAGACAACAGTACACAATATTATAACGAACCTGAAGCGTTTAAAGAAGAACTTGTAAAACGCGGTATTCCTGCCGAAAAAATATTTTTAGATTATGCTGGTTTTAGAACTTTGGATTCCGTTGTCAGGGCTAAAAAAATATTCGGACAAGTTAAATTGACTATTATTTCTCAAAAATTTCATAATGAACGAGCGATTTATTTGGCAGAGAAAAATGGTATTGATGCTATAGGATTTAACGCCAAAGATGTTTCTAAATCTTACGGATTTAAAACAGCTGTTAGAGAGTACTTTGCCAGAAGTAAAGCTGTTATTGATTGTTTTTTTGGAGTTAATCCAAAATTCTTAGGTGAGCCCATCACGATTAAGTGATTCATTTCAGTTCGAGTGTCTTACCTCCTTATTTATATAGGATCTAAGTGCTAGATTTAGGTATTTAATTTTGCAATGAACCATTTTTGTCAACGTAATACACTTTTCATGAAAACGAAATCCTACTCGCGCATTTATAGAATAATACATTGGGCCATTGCCATTTGATTTACCTTTCTTTTACTGATCATTTTCCTGCGCAAGACGTGGCTCAATAAATTTAATATCGCTGATATTATTGGTGACTTTTTGACGACTAAAAATCAACATTTGTCAGAAGAAGAACTCATTCAACTAGGAAAAAATTAGAAAACCAATGTGGAATTGGTATATCTATATGGGGGATATCTTAACGGCCTTGTTTTAAATTCGTTTTACACTGCCTATTTTGGGGTATATGAGGTTTCAAAATCCACTTGAGCAAAACGTCTCGAGGAAGGAAAAGTTTCAAAGGTGGGTGTATATCTTATTTTATTTTGGTGTGGTGATTTCTTTGGTAACCAGTCTTATTATTTCATTGGGACCAATAGAATATAAGAAGTCTATGGAGTTTTTCCATGTCAAATCATTATTCTATTTAATTCCGTTTATTTTGTTGCATATAGTTGGTGTTCTGTATGCTGAATTTACCAATCATAACGGGCTCATATCCAGCGTTATCAGTGGATCAAAGAAATGAAATTAGGAAAATCGCTAACAATTCACTATGTTTGCACAGGTTTTTGAAAAGACTTTAAGAGAAAAAGCCGCAAATGGCCCTCTTGTTTCTCTTTTTTAGTTTCCCCTTTTACTGGGCAGCTAATCGTTATAATAACAGACATAATGTCTCAGTTATTTCTTTAGAAAAAAGTTTAATTGAACTTTTCTCTGCCATAAAAAGCAGTTTTTTTATTAAAAAGTAAGTATTAATTAGTCGAACTCCTTGTGCAAATTGTGGAGTGTCGTCAAAATATATAAAATTATGAGTAAAAAACGTGTAGGTATTATCGGCGCTGGACCTAGTGGTTTAGCACAACTTCGAGCATTTGAAGCAGCTAAAAAAAAGGGCGTAGAAGTCCCTGAAATAGTGTGCTTTGAAAAACAAAGTAACTGGGGTGGAATGTGGAACTACTCCTGGCGAACTGGAGTAGGGAAGTATGGTGAACCAATTCACGGAAGTATGTATAAATATTTATGGTCGAATGGACCGAAAGAATGCTTGGAGTTTTCTGATTACTCTTTTGATGAGCACTTTAAAAAGCCCATTTCATCTTATCCACCACGTCCTGTTCTTTTTGATTACATTCAAGGAAGAATTAAAAAAGACAATGTAAGGGATTATATTCGTTTTGATACCACTGCAAGATGGGTGAGTTTTGATGAAGAAACTAAAAAGTTTACTTTGGTTTTAGATGACTTAAAAAACGATAAAACCTATTCTGAAGAATTTGATTACCTCGTTGTTGCATCAGGGCATTTTTCAACGCCGAATATGCCCTACTTTAAAGGAATCGAAAACTTCCCAGGAAATGTAATTCATGCCCATGACTTCAGAGGTGCAGATCAATACAAAGATCAAAACATATTATTGATTGGAAGTAGTTATTCTGCCGAAGATATCGGAGTGCAATGTCATAAGCACGGTGCGAAATCGGTGACGTTAAGTTACAGATCGAACCCAATTGGTCTTGATTGGCCAGAAGGAATTAAGGAAATGCCTCTGGTAACGCATTTTGAAGATGACGTAGCGCACTTTAAAAATGGTGAATCTGAACGTTTTGACGCAGTTATTATGTGTACAGGATATCAGCATAAATTCCCATTCCTTCCAGATGAGATGCGCTTGAAAACGAAGAACAACTTATACCCTGATCATCTTTATAAAGGTGTTTTCTTTAATGATTTACCACAGTTAATTTATCTGGGGATGCAAGATCAATATTATACTTTTAATATGTTTGATGTTCAAGCATGGTTAGCACGTGACTACATGTTAGGAGAATTTAAACTGCCTTCAATTGAAGAAAGAAGAAAAGACATCGATTATTGGTTGGATAGAAATGATAAACTGGAAACAGGGCATGATCATGTTGATTTCCAATCGGATTATATCAAGGACATCATAAAACTTTCGGATTATCCTGAGTTCAATATTGATAAAGTAGCTGAAATGTTCAAAGAATGGCTCAATGATAAAGAAGAAAATATTCTTACCTATAGGGATAAAACTTTTCAGAGTGTTGTTACTGGAACGATGGCTGCGGAACACCATACTGAGTGGATGGATGAAATGGATGACAGTAAAGAAAGATATCTTTATGAGCCAGAAGAAGAGGAGCCAGATGATGTGAAAATGAATACAAAAAGAATTTAAGTAGTGTAACTATTTCCATTCATATTTTATTAAAAAAACACTGGGGTCGATTGAAAAATCGGCCCTATTTTTATGCTTTGTTATTATACGCGAAATGAAAAGAACAAGACATACCTCAACACTTCATTCTGACTTTAAAATGGCCTGGAACCTATATCAAAATGCTTTTCCATCCAATGAAAAAAGAGAACTGGATATTCAAGAAGTAGTTTTAAAACATGAAGATTATCATTTTGAAGTGATCCATAAAGATGAAGAGTTCATCGGCTTTATTGCTTGGTGGCAATTTGATGGATTGAAATTTATTGAACACTTTGCAACATTAGATCTCCATAGAGGAAAAGGTTACGGGAAGTCTATTTTATTGGATTTTATTGCTGAAAGTCCTGACAATATTTTGTTAGAAGTTGAGCCGCCAACCACAGAAATGAACCAACGTAGAATTGGTTTTTATGAACGCTTAGGGTTTATCTTAAACTTGCATCCATACCAACAATTGCCACTTAGAAAACAGGGTGAATTAGTTGACTTATTGGTAATGACAACTCCGAATGCTATAAGTGAAGACGATTTGAAAAAATTTAAACGCGATTTTAAAAAGAAATGTTACGATGATGTAATCGGTGATTGAAAGGATGTGTTTTAAAAAATAAATACCCCTAAAAAGCGCGAGAGAGAATGGACAGGCGTCCTTTCTCTCTCGCTAATCAACCTAACCTAACCACCTAAATCACTGTAAAGATACTTAAATATTACTTCCGTGCAAGTGATAATTATAGAAAATATGTTAAATTTCAAACCGATAATGTTATCACGTTGATACACAATGGGTTTGAATTGGTGATTTTATTTATTTTTTTGAGGAAGAAGATAGTTTCTTGCTAAAGGACCTTGATTCATGATCAAATCAAGAATAGATAAGTTCGGATAAAATGGATATTTATCAGAAAAAACTTGAATGTATGGTTTTTGAACTATTTCGAAAGATTTTTTGTCTAAAGCAATCCGATGATCTTCTGAGTTTTCTGGAACTACATATTCCGAAGTAAAAGAGATTTTAATATCTAAATCTAACCATTTTAAAAACTGTTTAAGAATAATTAAATTGAATTTGTAAAGCTCGTTTTCTTCTTGATAAATTAATGCTTTGACCTGCGGACCATAATAAAAGAAATAAGGGGCGTGCTTATAGCTACTTTCTATTGCTTTCCAATGGTCTTTTTGCCAATTTATGTCGTGGGTAATCAGGATGTCTTTCACTGGACTTTTACTTCCATTGGGACGCATTACGGGCACACTGAGGTACATTGGACCGTTGCTTTCCAAGATTTGGGTACGGTTCCGCCATGTTTGTTTTTTATAATGTTCAAACAAATCAATCGCTATCTCATTGCGCTGTGCAATAGATTGAAAGTAGGGGATGGTACCAAAATAATTCGAAGAATAAATCATTATTCAATGCCAGTAAATAGTCTTTCCCAACGAACTCCTCCCGCTGGATGCTTTGAGTACCAAACCATCGATGCTTTTCCAACAATATGATCTTCAGGAACAAATCCCCAAACTCTAGAGTCAGCAGAGTTGTATCGATTGTCTCCCATCATCCAGTAATAATCCATTTCAAAGGTGTAATGTGTTGCAAGCTCACCATCTATGAAATATTGACCATCCTTTTCTTCAAAGGAATGTAATTCATAAGCCGTAATAATTCTTTTGTACCAAGTGACAGTATAAGGGTTTAATTCTATTGTTTCTCCTTTCTTTGGAACCCAAAAAGTAGAAAAGTTAGATTCTGTATTGCTATGGTCAAAAGACTTTGGATAATATTGTAAATTCCCTACTTTCTCACCTGGAGATTGTTTAGAAACATCAGCAATTAATCGATTGTACAGTTTGAATTGAGCTGAAGGGTATTTTGACTTTAATGTAGCTAATTCTGTTTCTGTAAGATTCATCGCTCCTCCATTACTACTATAATAATCTCTATTGAGTTCTAATCCATACTTACTTTTCATTACTTGAGGAGAAGGAAGTGAAATGTTAGAAACAATGTATTGTAAGTTTTGATGCTCGAAGATTGGAGCAGCTTCGCCATTCACATAAACATGTGCATCCTCTATTCGTATAGAGTCACCAGGAATTCCAATACAACGTTTGATGTAATTTTCTCTCTTGTCGACAGGTCGATAAACAACTCCATAATGCGAAATTACTCTTTCTTCTGCATTAGAGTAAGTTCTCTTGTTGACTGCAATTTCATGTCGTGCTTTGTCTTTCCAATATTCGAAATCGTCTATAAAATCTTGGTACAAATTATTGACAATCTTTTGAATGTTTTTTTCGAGTTTTTGCTGTTCAATTGCCATAACACTATCCAGCTTTGACGCTTCATATTTTTCAGACAACTGTGCTCTTCTTTTTTGAAGTTCAAGATTTCGATCAGGAATTTTACTCTTGTCAATTGAGGTTTCAAATAACCTACGGGCTTCACTGTTTACAATACCATGATAATCGTGCCCCATTAATCCATTTGGCATTCTTGGGTCATAAACAGCGGTGTCTCCAGAAGGATAATTGAATACCACAACATCGTAGTTTTTTACTTCCGACCAACCTGGTAAACGAGTGTATTCTAATTTTTCCAATGTCGTGTATGACTTGATGTCAACCCATGGAATGGTATTGTGTACAAGCGGGAAGGAGAGAGGAGTAACAGGAACTTTCGAACCGTAGGTCATCTTATTCACCACTAAAAAATCTCCCACCAATAATGTTTTTTCCATGGATCCAGTTGGGATTTGGAAAGGTTCAAAAATATAGGTTCTAATTCCACTTGCAGCAACTAAGGCAAATAAAATACTGTCTCCCCATTCTTTGATGATTGTTTTGCGTCCTTTTTTCTTCTTTTGTAATAAACCTAAAGTTAATGCTACGGCATGTCCGATAATGGGTAGTGTTAAAAAGAGGACCAAATGATCTCCGTTTTTTCTGCGTTCAATGTCAGTTTGCTTTTCCCAATCTGTAGTGAATGTTGGCTGAACAGTTTCGTCATTCGCAATCTTGGCCATTATCAAGAAGGGGAAGAAAATTCCTTGTAAAGTATCGGTCAATGAGAAAAATCCATGTTTACGGATATAGCTAACATTAAATACCATCCACATTACAATATGAATTCCTGGGATGACCATTAAAAAGGCCCACCATGCAGGTTGACCAGCAATTTTTGAAGCAATGGCATAGTTGTAACCTGGAATCAGTGCCTCCCATGATTTGCGTCCAGCTTTAGGAAAACTCTTCCACCACATTGCGATGTATGGATAGATCAGAAAAAATAAATAATAATATAATGCAGACATTGTTTTTAATTTTTAAGAAAGTTGTAATACATCTTTCATTGTAAATATTCCTTTTTTGTTTTGAATCCATTCTGCGGCAATCACAGCGCCAAGAGCAAATCCTGTTCTGTTGTGTGCTTCATGTTGAATAGAAATGGTATCAATTGTTGATGTATAATCGATGCGGTGTGTACCTTTAACGTCGTGTTCACGTAGGGCTTCAATTTTCAAGGACTTTTCTTGGACTTGATTATTGCTGTTTTTATGAGTGCTTGATGAACTAGCGGTTTGACAATACCAATCGGTAAGATTACTGTAGTTGTGAATTAATCCGTCGGCCAAAGTAATTGCTGTTCCACTCGGTGCATCTAACTTTTCAGTGTGATGTATTTCGGTGATGCTCGGAGTGTATTCCGCATATTCCTCCATTAGTTGGGCCAATTGCTCGTTCAATTTGAAAAATAAATTAACGCCTATACTAAAGTTTGATGCGTGTACTAGTGCTCCATTGCAAGATTCAACTTGTGTTTTTACTTTTGAATATGATGCATTCCAACCTGTTGTTCCAACAATCGTAGGAATGTTGTTGCGCAATAAGAAATCGATGTTTTCAAGCACTGAATGTGGTGTTGAGAAATCAATGGCAACATCAGCATCCTTAATCATAGCATCGTTTAATGGTGATTCTTCAGTAGCTTTACCAATAATGTCATGACCACGCGAAAGAAGAATCTTTTCGATTTCCTTTCCCATCTTTCCATATCCAACTAGTACCACTTTCATTTCATTCGTTTTTTGAAGCTTTACAAATTTACTTTTCTATTGCATTTTATCGACTTTAATTAACGAAAATTAAGTGTCAATGCAAGTCCTGGAGTTTTGAAATCGTGCATTCTTGGTTGAAGACTTAACGTAAGGTCTTTTGAAACATCAAAGTTCACAAAGTGGGCTTCAACATGTGCATCAAGGATGTTCAATCCATAAACCGCGATGAAGGCAAATATCATTAAGTCCCTGTTCGTACGAGCATTTTCAAAAAGCGTAAGTACTCCTTGATTATCATAAGCTGCATACGCTGGTAAGTCTGGGTTGGGATACCCTTTCTCAACCCTGAATAAATATTCTGATTTTAATGTTTTTTGCGTCAAATGATTTTGAATGGCGAAATAACCAGTAGCTCCTAATCCAGCGTAAATAATAGGAATTTTCCAAAATGCTTTTTTCTTTCCCTTTGGCATTGCCAAGTGATTGTAGATTTGCCCCCCTCCTGGAACAAGAGATAGCAATGCTGCTTTTTTTGGGGAATGCGTACTGTCTTTTACTAACGTTACGCTCAAAGTATCCAGATCACCAGATTTTTCTGCATCGGTTTCTTGGGCATTGATTGCGAAAGGGGTAAAAAGAAGAAGAGCAAGAATTAATCGCATTCTTTTATTCGTTCAGTATTTCAATTATTCTATTCAAATCAACTTCAGAGTTGAAATTAATGATCAGTTTACCATTTCCAGAAGGCTGTTTTTTGATTTGAACTTTTGCAGCCACTTTTTCTGAGAATCCATTGGTGAATTGACTTTGTTGTTCGGTAACGACAGGTTTAGCCGTACTTTTTTTCTTTTCTTCTGTGTTGTTGTTTTTTTCTTCACGTAAAATATTTTCTAGATCACGGACAGAAAGCTTTTCATTAATGACACGTTCGAAAATTTCAATTTGTTTATCTGTATCATCAATTCCAACTAAGGCTCTTGCGTGTCCCATTGAAACTTCATTTTCCCTAACAGCCAATTGAATTTTAGCAGGAAGTTTAAGCAAACGCAGATGGTTGGTAATCGATGTACGACTTTTAGAAATTTGTTGTGCTAATTTTTCTTGCGTCAAGTTACATTCTTGAATCAAACGATGATAAGAAAGCGCAACCTCAATGGCATTCAAATCTTGTCTTTGAATGTTTTCCACCAATGCCATCTCAAGCATTGTTTGGTCATTTGCAACACGAATATAAGCAGGGATTTCTTTTAATCCAGCCATTTGTGAAGCCTTAAATCGACGTTCCCCTGAAATAAGTTGATATTTGCTACGTCCTAATTTCCGTACAGTAATTGGTTGAATAATACCATGGGTTGCAATAGAGTCACTCAACTCTTGTAAGGCTTCTTCTTCGAAATGTGTCCTCGGATTAAATGGGTTGGCTTCGATTGCACTAATTGGCAACAAAGCAACCGATCCCAATACGGATGCATCAGATAAATCTTCAGAGGTAATATCCGTTAAAGAACTTTCTAATAGTGCACTTAATCCTTTTCCAAGTGCTGGTCGTTTTTTAGAACTAGAGCTCATCTTCTAATGAAATTTTATTGTTGTCGTCTGTTAATTTTGTCGCTTCTTGTTTTTGTATAATCTCTCTTGCCAAGTTCAGGTAATTCACAGCCCCCTTACTTGTTGCGTCATGCATGATGATTGTAGCACCGTGTGAAGGAGCCTCAGCCAAGTTGGTATTCCTGTGAATGACAGTGTCGAAAACCAAGTCTTGGAAATGGGTTTTTAATTCTTCCACAACATGATTCGCTAAACGCAACCTGGTGTCATAAAGTGTAATTAAAATCCCTTCAATATCCAAATCTGTATTTAAACGTCCTTGAATAATTTTGATGGTATTCAAAAGTTTCCCCAATCCTTCTAGTGAATAGTATTCTGATTGTACAGGAATAATTACCGAGTTGGCTGCACTTAGTGCATTTACTGTAATCAAACCCAAAGAAGGAGAACAGTCAATAAGGATAAAGTCATAGCTGTCTTTTACCTTGTCTAAAACCTTCTTCATAAGGTATTCACGTCCTGGCATATTAATCATCTCCAGTTCTGCTCCAACCAAATCAATGTGAGAAGGTAGGATGTCCAAATTAGGATTTTCTGTTTTTAAGATGACTTCAGAAGGATGTACATCATTGATTAAGCAATCATAAATATTTCTGGTCTGACTTGGGTCAAAACCAACTCCAGATGTTGCATTTGCTTGAGGATCTGCATCTACAATCAAAGTTTTATACTCCAATACCCCAAAACTACCTCCTAAATTGACAGCTGTAGTTGTTTTTCCAACACCTCCTTTTTGATTTGCAATGGCAATAATCTTCCCCATATTATTTTAAGTTTTCTAAATAGTACAAATGATTGAACAAGATACGCAATATTAATTTATTGGTACGCTTAAAATCGTAAATTTATAGTAACAGATTTTTGTTAGAAAATCAGTACCTCTACGGTAAATCCTCAAAATCAACTGAGGAGAAGTCAGATAGGTCTGTTTCTGCCTCTGCAAATTTCCCCTCTTGTTTAAGCTCGTTAATTTTATTAATGGACTCGCCTAAAGCATCACTGAATTTTTCGAAATCTTCTTTGTATAGAAATATCTTGTGCTTTTGAAAAGTGGTTTTCCCATTTTGAATAGACTTTTTGCTTTCCGTGATCGTTAAGTATAAATCATTATTACGTGTTGACTTTACATCGAAAAAATAGGTTCTTTTTCCAGCACGGACTACTTTTGAGTGTACTTCTTGCTGACTTTCATAGTTCTGCTCCTCGTTCATATCATGAATATTTAATGACCAAAATACAAATATTTTGTTTTTATTTCATTCTTCCTATACTTTTCCTAAGATGTTAATAACTTTACCTTTGTAAGAATTGAAATTAGTCATGATGTCGAATAAATGTATTTTACTGTTCATATTACTTTTGCTTTTTGCTTGTAACGGTGAAGAAGTGCAGGAATCAATTAAGATACCTATTGATAAAGTACCTGCTTTAGAAGGTCAAGAGGTGTGGGGTAATGATTCTTCATTTGAAAAAGATCAAGAAATTATTGATACTGTTCAAGAAATTAGCGCCTTAGAAAAAAAGATGTTGGCCGCTGGTCTTGTTGATATTCAAAGTGTTGATTCGACTATTCAAGTGGATGTGAAGTATGCAACTACTGATAACTTTATGGGACAAGTGCTTTATCCCGATTATCATAAGGTCTACCTTCAGCCTGTTGTCGCCGAAAGATTGTCATTGGCACAAAAGGCTTTGCAGAAAATCGACTCGTCTCTCACTTTGTTAGTATTTGATGGCACTCGACCACGTTCTGTTCAACAAGCCATGTGGGATGCACTTGATACGATTCCTTTTAATGACAGAATTAAATTTGTAAGTAATCCAGCTAATGGAAGTATTCATAATTATGGTTGTGCGGTTGATTTGACCATTAAAAATAAAAATTCTGATCAGTGGTTTGATATGGGAGCAGGGTATGATGATTTGAGGAAGATTGCTTATCCAAGACATGAGGAACAATTTTTAGCTTCTGGAGACTTGACACCACACCAAGTTCAAAATAGAAAGTTGCTGAGACAGGTAATGAGGGCAGGAGGATTCTGGGTGATTCAAACTGAATGGTGGCATTTTAATGCATTTTCCCGTAAGAAAGCAGCGGAAATGTTCGATATTGTTGAGTGATTTATAAACTTTTGGAGAAAGAAAGTCGCTCCCTGATTCTTTATTTATACGTTGAAGAACTCTCCATCTTCAGGTACAAAAACACGCTCGAAGATCGTTTGAGCTTCTTCTAAATGATTTTCCATTGATTTGTATCGTGCAGAGAAGTGACCTAGAATCAACCGTTTTGCATTGGCTTTTAATGCAATTGTTGCTGCTTGCTTTGCTGTAGAATGAAAGGTCTCTGATGCGCGTTCACTTTCTTTGTCTATAAATGTGGCCTCATGATAAAGCAAATCAACGTTTTTTAAATGCTCAATGATAGGTGGGTGGTAAGCTGTATCGGAACAAAATGCGTATGACTTTGTTGGTTTTGGCGAATAGGTAACGTCTTCTGAACGAACCATTATGCCATTGTTGTCAACGATGTCTTCTCCTGAAATTAATTTGTTGATATAAGAAGTACTCACACCCGTTTGGTCAAAAGCTTCTTTATCCAGTCTTCTATTTCCTGGCTTTTCATCAATGCGATATCCATGTGTGGCAATCCTATGGTTTAAAGGAAAACTATTTATTCTTAGACATTTGTCTTCAAAAACAAGGCCTTCAAATTCAGGGTCTAATTCGATAAAGTTTAAGGTAAATCCATTGTATAATCCTACCAATTTGAATTGAGAGAGTAGAAATTCTTTTAAACCTTTTGGACCAATCATTGTCATGGGAGATTTTCTTCCCAATAGTTGCATGGTACTGATTAATCCTGGGAGTCCAAAAACATGGTCTCCATGTAAATGTGAAATCAGTACAAGTTGAATGTTTTGAAATTTGACTTTGAATCTTCGCATTTGAAGCTGAGTAGCTTCTCCGCAATCAATTAAGATAGAGCGTTGTTGACAGTTGATGAGTTGTGCTGTAGTACCTCTTTTTAAAGTAGGGACCGCAGCTCCTGAACCTAAGATGGTGACATTGAAACTCATAAGTTTAAGGCATCGCTTTTTCTGCTTCTTCTAAGGTTTCTGTTATAGAAAGTACCCTGTGTAGCTGTGCAATTTCAATCATCTTTTTAACATTTGGTTGAAGCCCCGTTAAGATAAATTTCCCATTTGAATTTTTACACAATCTATTGGCAGAAAGCAAAGCACTTAATCCAGAGGAATCACAATAAGAAGTTTTAGATAAATCAATAATTAAATGACTTACATTCTCCTTGTTTAAATTTAAGATGCTGGTTTTTAGCTCAGAAGCGTTTGTGCTGTTGAGTTTGTCAACCTCAGAAGATATAATGCTATAGTTTGTATGGTTTATTACTGTAAAGTTCATTTTGTTGCTTGCGTTTATCCAAAAATAATAAAATTTATCAACGATCTATCTTTGCGGCTAATAAGTATATTACGGCCATGCGAACAGCTACTCCATTTTCGACCTGATTAAGGATGATGGATTGCTTGCTGTCGGCAACATCGCTCGTTATTTCGACTCCTCGGTTGATTGGACCAGGATGCATAACAACAATCTCTTTGTCTAGACTATTTAAGAGTTTTTTATCTAAACCATAAAGCATAGTGTATTCTCTAAGCGAAGGAAAGTACTGAATGTCTTGTCTTTCCAATTGAATACGCAACATGTTTGCAACGTCACACCATTCTAGTGCTTTGCGAAGATTATGCTCTACCTTAACCCCTAATTCATGAATGTATTTAGGGATAAGGGTGGTTGGGCCGCAGACCATCACTTCTGCACCTTGTTTTTGAAGGGCGTAGATGTTCGATAATGCAACACGTGAATGTAAGATGTCTCCTACGATTACTACTTTTTTGCCTTTAACACTTCCTAGTTTTTCACGTATAGAGTAACTGTCTAGTAAAGCTTGTGTTGGATGTTCGTGTGTTCCATCTCCTGCATTGATGACTCTGGCATTAACCCGTTCCGATAAGAATTTTGCTGCTCCTGGATTGGGGTGACGCATGACTACCATGTCGACTTTCATTGAAAGAATATTGTTAACGGTATCCACTAATGTTTCTCCTTTTTTTACGGAGCTACTACCTGCGCTAAAGTTCACTACATCTGCACTGAGTCTTTTTTCAGCGAGTTCAAATGAGAGCTTTGTTCTTGTCGAGTTTTCAAAAAAAACATTAGCAATGGTAATGTCACGTAGTGAAGGTACTTTCTTTATCGGGCGATTGATAACTTCTTTAAATCGATCTGCAGTTTCAAAAATAATTTCGATGTCTCTTGCAGTGAGATCTTCAATTCCAATTAAATGTCCAACACTTAAATTATCCATTGCTTTCTGGGGTATATAATAACACTTTATCTTCTCCTTCTATTTCTTTCCATTCTACACTTACGCGTTCTGAAACGAGTGAATCTACTGTTTTTCCTATGTAATCCGCTTGAATGGGGAGGTGGCGTTTAAATCTTCGGTCAACAAAAGTCAGTAACTCAACCTTGTTTGGACGTCCGTAGGCGAGCATGGCGTCTAAACCTGCACGGATCGTTCGTCCGGTATAAAGCACATCATCAATCAGGACAATGTTTTTATTTTCTAAGGAGAAATCAATATTTGTTACACTAGGAATAAGGGGTGTGGCACGTCTTCTAAAGTCATCTCTGTGAAATGTGATGTCCAGACTTCCGCATTGAATTTCCTTGTCTAAGATTTCTTCGATTAGAATTTTTAAACGATTCAATACCCTTATCCCTCGGGGTTGTAATCCAATTAAAACGGTGTTTGAGAAATCATTATGATTTTCAATGAGTTGTCGACAGAGCCGTTGCAGGGTGAGATTAAACTGCTTTGCGTTGAGAATTACTTGCGTTTCCATCGGGGTCAAAGATAGAATTAAACTGACAATATTTTGGGACTTTAGAAAAGAAAATTTCAATAATTTATTAGCTTCAAGTATCAATAATTACTTTCCACTTCCTTTTAATACTATACCTATGGTATAAAGTAAAATTTTAAGGTCTATAGCAATGGACATATTCTTAATGTAAAGTAAGTCGTATTTCATGCGTTGAAGCATTTCATCCACATTTTCTGCATATCCAAATTTAACTTGTCCCCACGAAGTAATCCCAGGTTTAACCTTTGTCAATTGTAAAAACTGTGGTTCACGTTCTGCAATTTTATCAATAAAAAATTGTCTTTCAGGTCGTGGGCCTACCAGTGACATTTCTCCTTTGATCACATTCCAAAACTGTGGGATTTCATCGAGTCGAACTTTGCGCATAAACTTTCCGATTTTCGTGATGCGATTGTCATTGCTAGAGGAAAGCTGAGGGCCTGCTTTCTCGGCATCTACCACCATTGTTCTGAACTTAATAATGTTGAATGGAACTCCATTTTTGCCCACGCGTTCTTGCAAGAAAAATACTGGTCCTTTGGATGTTGATTTGACCAAAATGCCAAGTACGATGTAAACTGGAAGTAATAGAATAATAGCGATTGTTGAGGCCACTAAATCCATAAGGCGTTTGACTACAAATTGCCAATGTGGCATTAAATCATCATTGACTTCAATGAGTAGTGCTCCGAAAATATTGGTCATTTTAACGCTACCACTCAATAAATCATACATGTTTGCAGCGATTTTTATGGTGATTTCTCGACCTTGCAAACGGGTGATGATGCGTTTTAAACGTTCGTGCTCCGATGAGTCTAAGGCAATAATTACTTCCTCAATATTGTTTTCATCGATAATTCTTTCAAGATTTTCTAGGTGACCTAAATGAGGAAGTTGTGTTGATAGCTCATTGTCAATACCATTGAGGTTAATGAATCCAACAAAAATAGATCCTGTTCCTTTGGGTAGTCCTTCAACTTCTTTATAAATGTCAACCGCTTTTTTACTCCCTCCAATCAACAAGGTTCTGAATCCAGATTTTCTTGTGGCAATTTGTTTGACCAGGTAGTTCGTGATAATCAATCTAGGGATCAGTGTTAGGGTGGAGTGGATTACAAATAAAGCGATCAATAATTTGTAATAATCTGTATGAATGAATACTTCATCGTCAAGAATAAGGAAAAAGAAAATTCCTAAAGTTCCTAAGAGAAATGAGCGCATAGAGTAGGAGAGAATGCGCATGAAATACATTCTGCGAAGGTTGTTGTAGGTACCCAAAACGAAATATACGGCTAACCAGAATATTGGGACAGCAATAAGTCCAATGAAAAATCGGTCTGAAGTTTCAAATGGGACCTGTTCGATAAATGTTTTTCTGTAAAAGAAAAAAAGTGCCCAAGCAATTCCAGCTGTAAGTAGGTCAACTGAAATGAATAATGTTTTTAACCTTTTTTGATTCATGCTTAAGCTATGGGTAGATCAACTTAATATTGTCGATATAGAAGTATTTAGATGTCCCTAATTCATCAAGTTTCAATGTGAATTGAACTTCGTTAATTGGTGTTGTTTGATGATATGAGATATTTTCCTTTAAATCGATATAGACATGTTTCCATTTTGCTTCATTTTCTGCTTGTGGGGCAACAATGACGTAAGGATTTTCATGATAATTCCCATTTCCATATGCGATTGTACTTGTTAACATAGAGTTGGTATTCATGTAATCAAATTCTAAAAACACTTCTGTTCCTAGTTTAGGTAAAACCGTTTGAAAATTAGTCACAAATGAAATGGAAGAATCAGCATCATTCAATTGAATGTCTCCATACTTATTTCCCCAAACTAAAATTTCAGGGTCACTGCTTCTCCCTAAGGTAGCGGTAGATTCTGTAGCAACATCTACTTGCATGCTCGGACTTTCAAAATCTTCAATTAAAAAATTTAAAGCGGAATAGTAACGTGTTTTAGGTGAAACGGAAACCGTGTCATTCTTCTTTAGGGTGATGATCTCTTTAAATTGCTCTGCGAAAGGATATCTTTTTTTGGTTTCACCAATTCCATTCACAATGATGCCTGGAATAAGTACAAACTCATGAGCTCCGTCTCCAATAATTGGAATTTTAGCAGGTAATTCATACACACCTAGACTTTTTCCATCCATATTCACGAAAACCTGGTTGAGGTTGTGAGACAATTCACCTTGAGGATTTTCAGCGTCAGGATTAGCAACAAGATCCCATTTGTCAATTTTTAACCAAGCAACTTCAGGTTGGTCTTTAGCGCATGAGAAAAAAAGTAAGGCTACAATTGTATATGTAAAAATGTGTTTCATTACTGTGAATTTTAGGAAGAAACGTTAAAAAGTAAAGAATATTACTTTTCAATTAACGATCCGCTCATTTTTAATTTTTCGAGAATTTGTTCCGCAACATCTAAAGCCAACAAACCATCCTCTAAAGACACAATTGGGGTAGTGTCATTTTGAATTGCTTCTGCAAATGTACGGAGTTCTTCTTTAATAGCATTAATCTCCTCAATTTCAGGTTTGTCAAAAATGATTTTTTTGGATGGTTTGCCGTTCCCCATTTCCATGACCATGTCATAAGGTCCAGGTTCTCCTTCCAAAGTTTCCATTTGAACAACTTCCATTTCCTTCTCGAGAAAATCAACGCTGATATACGCATCCTTTTGGAAAAATCTAGATTTACGCATGTTTTTAAGTGAAATTCTTGATGCTGTTAAGTTAGCAACACAACCATTGTCAAATTCAATACGTGCGTTGGCAATGTCTGGTGTGTCTGAAACAACCGCAACTCCCGAAGCAGATATTTTACGTACGCTAGATTTTACAACACTAAGAATAGCATCAATGTCGTGAATCATTAAATCTAAAATAACAGGAACATCTGTACCACGTGGATTAAATTGAGCCAAACGATGAGTTTCAATAAACATAGGTTGGTCAAAATAGGGAATTGCAGCTCTAAATGCTGGGTTAAAGCGTTCCACATGTCCTACTTGCACTTTTACATTTGCTTCTTCTGCAAGTGCTAATAATGCACGGGCTTCATAGGTCGTTTGTGTAACTGGTTTTTCGATGAAAACATGTGTAGAGCGTTTGATGGCCATCGAGGCCATTTCAAAATGTGAAGTTGTTGGCGTTACAATATCAACACAATCTACTTCGTCGATTAATGCTTCAGCAGAAGAAAAGGCTTTACAATCATATGCCTTACTGACTTCAGCAGCCTGTCTAGGGTTGCTGTCATAGATTCCGACTAACTCAAATACTTCTGGAAGCTCCTTAATTAAACGTAAATGTATCTTTCCTAAATGTCCTGCGCCTATTAATCCAATTTTTATCATCTCAACGATTTTTTACAAATATACTGTATGTATATTAAGGAAAGCAGTCTTTTTTGGTATGTTATCAACAGTTTATAAGGAATAAAGTCTAAGACTCTGGATTTTTTATAGAAATGAATTTAAACAAAACGCTGATTTACAGCAGAGTTTTAAAGTAGAAACTTTTTTTTATAAAAAAGTGCCGATGAAAAGTTTTGATTGATTTTATTTTCTATATATTTGCATCCGATTTGAACAACGGTTCAGATTTATAAATCAGAATATATAGTGATTATTCTTTTTATCGTTTGATGAGAATCGTAAAAGAGAAGCATATGATATTATGGTGGTTGTAGCTCAGTTGGTTAGAGCGCCTGATTGTGGTTCAGGAGGTCGTCGGTTCGAGACCGATCTTCCACCCCAAAAGCCCAGACAGAAATGTCTGGGCTTTTTTGTTTCTATATTGAATTATGTTTTTTAATTATAATAAATGTGGATCAAGACTAAATGTTGGGGATTAAGCATAAATGCTTATCAATCCGAATTAGGATTATTTAGCGTTTTAAGCTTAAAAGTGGTTAAAACCATCAATCACCTATTGATGCGGGATTCATCCCGCATTCAATAATCTAAGACTTTATAATATCAGCCGTTTTAACGGCTTAATTCAACAATTAGAACAAACTGTATCATTAAAATTTTAAGCACAAAAGTGATTAAATCCATCACTTATCGCTCAATAAGTGAGGATGAATTCCTCCCCAATTTTTGAGACTGACCCAAAACAGTATGGAGTATTGAGCAAGAGCAAGACAGTATTATGTATTGAGCAAGAGCATAGAGGTGAGATCAATTGAGGTTTCGAATTAGAGTTCATTCTTTTGTGGGTTGTGATAGCTAATTACAGATAGATTGATAAGAGAAGGAGGTGAAGTCGTAAGAAAAATACGTTCATTTTTTTGAGAAGTCAGTTTCTTTTATTTTGAAACACATTTAGTTTGCTTAAAATATTTTCGTATATTTGATTAATATATAAACATTTAATCGGCGAAAAATGGAGATTTATTTAGCATCTAATCTTAAATTACTCAGGAAATATCGTAAAATGTCACAAGAAGACGTGGCTAAAGAATTGGGTTTAACCCGTTCTTCCTATTCTGGATATGAGAATGGAGTTGCAGAGCCTGGAATAGAGAATTTGGTGAAAATGAGTAAGTTTTACCGTATTCCAATGGATGACCTTTTGAAAAGAAACATGAATGAGTTGACAGAGAGTGATTGGCAAGCCATTGAAAAAGGAGTTTATGCTGATGTGAAAGGAAGGAAGCTTCGCGTTTTGACAGCCATGGTTTCTGAAGAAAACAACGATGTAATTGAAATGGTTCCACAAAAAGCCAGCGCAGGTTATACTTTAGGTTATGCCGATCCTGATTATATCAAAGTCTTACCCACCTTTCAATTACCGTTTTTGAAAAAAGATAGGAAATACCGCTCCTTTCCAATTTCAGGTGATAGTATGCCTCCAGTTTCATCAGGTTCACATGTTGTTGCTGAGTACGTCCAAAACTGGGAAACAATTAAAAATAATCAACCCTACATCATAATTACCAAAGAGGAAGGAATTGTTTTTAAGATAGTGAATAAAATTCCAGGAAAGGAAAATGTGATTCAGTTGTCTTCTACTAATCCGCTATACGAGCCCTATCTACTTGATATTAATGAAGTGATTGAAATTTGGAAGTTTGTGAATTACATTGCTCACGATTTGCCGGAAGTGACCATCTCTGAAAATGATTTACTCAAGTCTGTTAAAGGGATCCAAAAACAAGTCAATGAGATAAAATCTTTTATTAAAAAAGACTATTGAGGATAGAGAGCGTGTTTTAAGTTGACTGTTTTTTTATATTCACTAGCACAGTAAAATGAGGCTTAATTGATTAAAGACTTTTACCGAATCGACAAATACTGATTTTTATCATTTTAATTTCTTGTATGAATCAGTAATCTTGACTAATAAATTGTCGAGTTTTGTAGAGTGGAAGCAAATTTACTGTTCATACTAGAAGAAGAACTCCAAGCAGAGTTCCAAAGCAAGCTGTGTTTGTTTAGTCGAACGGTTGAACCTTTGTATATTGTTATTCAACTTAAATCTAGTCCGATCGGATTTCAACCTATGATCAATAACCTTAAAGATATACGCAAAGAAAAAGCAAAAGGAAAGATAGATCGATGGCTTAATACATGTTTTTCAAAACATCAAAAATTAGTCGTTAAAGTTATAGACGAATCAACACAGAGTAATAAACTATATCTCGATTTTACAGGAATAAATAAATTAAATGTTTTTCGTTCAAAAAAAGGAGAAGATCAAATTCTACCTTTGGTAAGAAATTTTTTTAATACAGATCAATTGAACTTTCTTTATTTTAAATAAAAGAAAACAAAGTGTGTATTATTTTCTACAATTCCTTTGTTGAAGTAAAGGTTCTCTCTTAATTTATGCTATTTTTGAACCAAGTGATGATTGTGTTGTTTTCTAATTAAAGGATTAAATTAATTTCACATGGAACGCCCAGTTTTACTTATTGTTGATGATGAAAGTGATATCAAGGCATTGTACAAATCGATTGTAAATCGTCACTTTGACTTTGATATTATAGAAGCTGATTCAATTGAGGCGGTAACAACGGTGTTAAAAAATAGTCTTCCAGATTTTGTATTGCTCGATTTATGTCTAAAGGATGGATATGGATTTGATGTAATTCCAGCTTTAAAAAAAGTAAATCCAAAAGTGAAAATACTTGTAATTACAGCATTCAATCATTGCAAAGAGAAACAACGTGCAACAGAATTAGGTGCGGTCGGGCTATTGGCTAAACCTTTCGAAAAGGACACTTTTGTGGAACATCTACAAATGATGCTAAATGCAAAGTAAATGGCGAAAGATACTTTATTAATAATTGATGATGATGTAGATATCTGCATGTTGCTGAAAAGATTTTTTGAGCGGAAAGGATACCAAGTACGTATTGCTTTTAAAGGTGCAGAAGGAATTGAAATCGTAAAGAAAGAAAAGATTGACATTGTACTCACAGATTTTCGTTTACCCGACAAAGATGGATTCCAAATCCTTGAGGAAATCAAAGCTATCGATCATCAAATTCCAATTATTGTTATTACAGGGTATTCAGATGTAAATCAAGCAGTGAAGGTCATTCGGCTTGGAGCCTATGAATATGTTACTAAACCGATCTTTCCGGAAGAGATTTTCTTGTTGGTGGAAGATGCTTTAAAAATGCAGGATAAATCTTTACCTCTTCAAGAAGTAAATGATGATTTTCCGGTTGTAAAACCAATCTCTAAAACAATCCCACCTCAAGAAGGATTTCTAATTCCTAAAAGCGCCTATTCTAAACATGTTCAGCAATTAATAGATGTTGTTTCTCCGACCAATATGACCGTTGTTATTACAGGGGAAAGTGGGACTGGGAAAGAGGTTGTAGCAAGAATGATTCACAATGCCTCTAAAAGAAAAAATGGGCCTTTTATTCCGGTAGACTGTGGGGCTTTGCCGCAAGAACTGGCGTCAAGTGAATTGTTTGGTCATGTTAAAGGTGCTTTTACAGGTGCGACCTCTGATAAAAAAGGGAGTTTTGAAATGGCCAATGGAGGAACTTTGTTTCTTGATGAAATTGGTAATTTGTCTTATGAAAATCAAGTGAAATTACTTCGTGTTTTGCAAGAAAGAGTCATTCGTAAGGTGGGTAGTGAAAAAGACATGCCTGTAGATGTTCGTATTATTGTAGCTACGAATGAAGATTTAAAAGAAGCCATGTATAAAGGTAGTTTTAGAGAAGATATTTATTACAGAGTCAATGAATTCAAAATTGAACTTAACCCTTTGCGTAAAAATAAAGACGAGTTATCTGAATTTGTTCAATTTTTCCTTAAAAAGTCAAACGAAGAGTTAGATAAATCTGTTGAAACTGTTAGCGAGGAAGCTTGGAAGGTGCTGTATGACTATCCATGGCCAGGAAATATTAGGGAATTGAAAAACACCATAAAAAGAGCTGTTTTAATGGCAAAATCCAAAATAATAAAGAAGGATGATTTACCTCAAGAAATTATTCATCCTGATATTTTTTACTGGAACAAAAACAAAGGTTCAAATGTTAAGGGTAAGCCAACTGATTCTTTACTTCTGAAAGATGTTACAGCAGCGGCAGAGAAACAAGCCATTATTCGGGTATTGTCGTTGAGCAATAACAATAAAACGAAAGCGGCAGAGGTGTTAGGAATTGATAGGAAAACGTTGTACAATAAGCTGAATGCTTATGGATTATTAGAAGAATGATAAAAGATAAAAAATTAAGTTACTATAATTATTTTTTGATGTTATCGCTGGCGTTAATTGCAGGCTATTTCATCACATCATTATTTTTCCTTAACCGAACTTGGGAGTCAGGAAGACAAGCTGAACAATATGGAGTGACTGTTGAAAAAACAAATGCGATTATTCAATATACTTCTCAATTGGAAAGTGCTGCCTATAGTTATGTGATTACTCATTCGGCTGGAAGTAAAGCCATATATCAACACAAAAAGGAAGCGCTTTTAGAATATGTTAAACGGCTAGGAGATCATTGTTCAGCGCATCACTTTGCGGATGATGAAACAGAGGTTTTAAACAATTTGATTTATCAAAGAATCAGTGTGCTCGATTACATGATGACGCAAAACTCTATGTCGAAAGAAATTCAAATGGAGCAAATGTCGGTAGGAAATGAAACGACTAAAAAAATTCTGAACACCTTAAAAAGTATTCGAAACGCTAACAATGAAATGCGAGAAAGTAATCAGAGGGATGCAGGAATTGCCAATAGAAATGCAATGTTACTTTTGACTGTTTTTGGTGGTGTAATGATGCTTATCGTGTTCATCAGTTTCTTCAAAATGAGGAAAGAAATTTTGAGAAGTGAAAGGTTTTTGAAGGAAATTAACCAAATTAATTTAGAGTTGAGTTCAATGAATGAGAATCTCGAGAACTTTGCCTACGTTGCCTCTCATGATTTAAACGAACCCCTGAGAAAAATCAGGACGTTTGGTGAAATGATAGAATTAGAATTGAATTCGGATCAGATTAACCAAAAAACCGTTGTTTCACATATTCATAGAATGCAATCAGCAGCTGAACGAATGCAGGAATTACTAGAAGATTTACTTTCGTATTCACGTATTTCCAGACAGTTTGATATTTCTGAGAAAATTGACTTGCAAGATGTGGTAGAAACTGTTTTGGGAGACTTGGAGATTGCCATCAAGGAAAGTAATGCAAACATTCAGATTGAATCACTGCCCAACTCCATCCTTGCTGATGCAATTCAGATGCGTCAATTGTTTCAAAACTTAATTAGTAACGCCATCAAATTTAAAAAGCCAGAGGTTGATCCTGTCATAACAATTAAAAGTGAATTAGTGAAAGCGGAGACCTTGCCTTTTGATGAGCTAGCCATTGACCATTCCCAGATGTATTGGAAAATCACAGTGGCAGATAATGGGATAGGTTTTGACGAAAAGTATACCGATAAAATATTTGCTGTTTTTCAGCGCTTACACGGTCGTTCAACGTATGAGGGGACCGGGATAGGGCTCTCAATTTGTAAGAAGATTTGTGAGAATCACAAGGGTGGAATAACTGCAGAATCCAGTGAAGGAAATGGAGCAACATTCATTGTATTTCTTCCAATAAACTAAAGTTTATGAGTGTTAAGGTTTTAATTATTGAAGATGATGAAGATGACTATGTGATCATGAGTCATTATTTGTCCAAAATAAAAACAGTAGAATACGACGTTTATTGGTGTAATGATTTTGATGAAGCCGAGGCTGAAATTTTAAAAGATGAGCATGATATTTACCTGATTGATCATTTTTTAGGAAAGGGAGAGGGAATTGAAATTATTGAGAAAATTAGAGCGCGTAACATTCTTAAACCGTTGATATTACTCACTGGATCAAGTGACTATACGGTCGATGAGAAAGCCATGGCTATGGGAGCTTCAGATTTCTTGGTGAAGCGAGAGGTTCGCGTTGATACTATTGAGCGGGCTCTGCGCTATGCTTTAGAACGATATCATCAGCAAAGATTTATTCGTGCACAGGAGAAAAAATACCGTAGCTTATTTGAATTGAGTATGGAGCCATTTTTGGTTTTAGATGAAGACCTTTGTATAATGGAATACAATGCGGCATTTATTGAAGTTTTTCATGATATAAACGCTTCAAACAGACCCTTGAAAGGATCTTCTTTTAAAGAATTGTTTAAGTATGATTTTGATTACGAATCTTTTATCAGTAAGCTGACACAAGATGGTTTTATTAAAGGGTTCAAAACAACTTTGCTTAATCAATCTAAAGACCAGGATATTGTAGCTATTTTGTCCATAGCCCATTTACCTAAAGCTTCAAATATCGATGGGAATACCTATCATATTGCCATAAGTGATTTAACCAAAATCATGGAGCAAGAAGCTGAGTTGAAAAAAGCTGAAAAAATGAGCATGTCTGGACGTATGGCGAGAATGATAGCTCATGAAATTAGAAATCCCTTAACGAATATTAGATTAGCAGTGGGGGAAATATCTGCTTTAACTGATGATGATAGTGATGCCAAGGTCCTTGAGCAAATGATTGAGCGCAATACCATGCGTATTTCTGATTTAATCGATGATCTACTGAAGTCGGCTCGCCCCCCAGAGTTGGAAAGGGTTCATTCTGAACTTCAAACCATTATTGATGCAGCGATAGAGTTTTGTCAAGACCGTGTTGAATTACTCAATATTACCCTTAAGAAACAATTCCCAAACAATGCAATCGAAGGGGAATGGGATCCTGAGAAACTCAAAATCGCACTGGTTAATATCTTTATTAATGCTATTGAAGCAATGGAGGATACACCTAATCCAACCTTGTACATTGATTTGGTTTTAGAAGAAGGAAATCCAGTAATTTATATCAAGGACAATGGAAAAGGAATGGACGAAGAAACGCAAAAGAACTTATTTGACCCTTTCTTTACCAACCGTAAAAATGGTCTTGGTTTAGGAATGACAGCGACCCTGAACATCATCAATATGCACAAAGGGAAAATTGTCGTTAATTCTCAAGAGGGGATTGGAACAGAATTTAAGATTTCACTTTAGTCAGTCCTTTCTTTATTTTATTGTAGTCAAATTTAAGTGCGAATATAATTACTGTCGCAATGAGGGCTGGAACAATGTAGCGTACAATTGCTCCAGAAACAGGAGTGGTCCACCCAACGATAAGCGCAATTAAAAGTGCAAATAGGGCCAAGGATACAGTGATGCGTTTGTCTTTTTGTTCTAGAGTTTTAGGAAAGATAAAAAAGCTCAACACAGCAGCGAGAATAAGAAACAAGTTTTCGACAAAAGCCGGGTATTGAAGCCAAGAGCTATTTTTATTTGGAATAGGCTGGAGAAAGGAGTTGAAAATTGCCTCAGGACCATTCAAAAGCATTTGCCAGAAATTATCTTTGATCAATGTCACCTCAACTTTACTTCCTGTTTCCTGTAGGGTTAGGTATATTGGATAGCTCTTCCCAACTTGGTCGAGATAAATTGGAAAACGTTCATGGTTTTCATTCTTTTTCATGTAGTAGGCATGAACAGGTTCTTCTAGAGTGGCCACTCCATCTTCGAATGAAAAATGAGTCCGGTTGCTATAATAGATGTAGTAAAAATGTTCTTCGTCTCCGTGGATATAAAGTCCACCGTCCCTTAGGTTAATGAAGTCTTCCTGTTGATTCGAAATTACATAGGCCATTTTGTCGGCGTATCCTGTTCCAACCAGAGCGCCAATTCCTAATGTTCCAAACACTATTATAGCAAGCCATTGTTTCTGGAAAAATTTACTGAATACCAGGTAAAACAACAACATCACGAACAAACAAAGAATAACATAGGGTTTAAATGCAAAAGTTAATGCGCCGCCAATGACAATGCGCCAGGCTTTTCTTCCGATAGAAAGATCATCAAATACTCCCCTTAAAAACAGACAAAGTCCTAAAATCATTAATGGTTCTTTAATGATGCTACTTCCCCAGAAAGCAATACTAGGAGTTAAAGTCATTAGAATTAGCAAAAACCTTGGGGGAAGATTAGACTTCTTTTTAAGCCATTGATAAAGATCTACACCTCCTATAAAAGAAGCGAAGCTGAGAAAAATAAAATGAATGATAACCTCTCCATTTGAAATGAAATGTAAAAGGGCATTTACACGAATTACATGTCGGGAATCATTGGGCAAAAAACGTTGTCCTCCATTCCAGTGAGTGGTGTTGTCTAAATATTTATTGATGAATTCAGGGTCGTCATTTAATCCAAACAAGAACTGAAAAAAATCACCTGGTGACTGTGCAAAAACATCGTGTAGAATTTTACTTTCTTTAAAGAACATTCCTGCATCAGCAGTTAATTCTCCTCCTCCGTAATGATAGGTGTAGACGTACAAGAAAAATAAGGCATAAGCAAATTTAACCAAGAACAATAAAGAGAGTGTCATCTTGTTTATTCTAGGCATATATTTCTTATTGATCCAATAAGTGATCAGGAGAAAAAGACAGAGATAAAGTATAGTCAGTAAAATATTCAAGAAATTACTTTTAGGCAAAAATAGGAAACTAATTGAATATTTGAACTCAAGAATTACTAACAAATGAATACCGAAAAGAAAATCGATGAGGGTCAATAAATGTTAAATCTTTCTTTAAATTTGTTCGGATGATTGACGGGTATAGACATAAAGGAATGAGGCGCCAGCTCATTGAAGAGTTAAAGGAGAAAGGAATCTCTGATATGGCCATTTTGGAAGCTTTTGACAAAGTGCCAAGGCATTTTTTCTTGGATTCCTCTTTTACCAGTCAAGCCTATTCAAACATGGCTTTTCAAATAGGGGCAGGACAAACCATAAGTCACCCCTTCACTGTTGCTTTTCAAACGCAATTATTGGAGGTAGAACGAGGACATCGTATTTTGGAAATTGGTACAGGAAGTGGATTTCAAACGGCAATTCTTTGTGCATTAGGTGTTAGGGTCGTTTCTATTGAACGTCAAAAAGAACTTTATATAAAAGCGAAACCCATCATTCAAAAACTGGGGTATTCCCCAAACTTATTCTACGGTGATGGATACAAAGGGAAGGCTTCCTACGCACCCTACGATAGTATTTTGGTGACCTGTGGAGCACCTTTCATTCCTGAGGATTTAAAGACACAGCTAAAGGTGGGAGGACGATTGGTTATTCCTATAGGAGAAGGGAAAAAACAAATCATGACCCGATTGATTAAACTTGGAGAAGACGAATGGAAAAAGGAGACTTATGGTGATTTTAGCTTTGTTCCAATGTTGACCAAAACGGCTAAATAATGCGTGAGTTAAAGCCATTGACTATTTCAAACAGTATCCAGTCTGCACCATCAGTGTTGCTGACTCCAGAAATGGAAAAGTTTGTTTTTATTCAACCGCTTTATCCCGATTTTTTATTGGCACAAAGTCTTTTTACAATTATTCATAAACATTTTAAAGTCGAGCAGCTTGAAGCGGGTGTGTTTAAATTAAAAGAGGTTAAGTACATTTGTGCTGAGGAGCCTGAAGGGATTATTCAGGTTGACGATTGGATGCATTGTCTTTGGTCTTCTAAGCGGAAGTTTAATCGATTATTAAATCCTTCTTCGCTTTTTAAAATGTTCCTGATCAACTTGTTCTTTCCTATTTTCTCCTCTACTCAAAAGCTACTAATACCTGGGAAAAAAGACCGTTTTGTTGTGGATGCTTATCCGCATTTGCCCAAAGAAGAAGGGATACGATTTGAAGCTGTGGACCTCAACAAGCTGGGGATTACTCAATCAGAATACAAAAAACTTTTTAGGTATATTCGTAAGGATTTAAGGCAATATTTAGAAGAGTTTGATGCGCTACATCATGAAAATTTGTATTCTGATTTAAAATATCAAGTAAGTTTATATCCTTCAATAAGAAACCAGTATTGGAATGAACTTAAGCAATGCTTTGATCCCGAGTTTAAAACTTTTGCTTACGCAGAAATAGAGAATTACCTTTTGAAATTATAAGTATGGAATCTTTTTATTCAATTGTATATTATAAAACGAATGCCCTAACAGATGAGTTGTTTAGCATTGGATTGTTAGCAGGTGGAGGCCAAGGTCCTTATTTGTTTATTTCTAATTCGAGACTAGATTTATTAAAGAAAACCCTTCACCCCAATACTTTTTTATCAGTCAATAGACACCTCAAAGCTCTGAAGGAAAAAGTTGATGTGCATCGGAATGAATCTGCAGGAATTTTACTTTTCGACCCTGTTTTTTCAGTTGATCAATTGGATGCTCTTTCGCAGAGAACTAAAAGCGCTATTGTTTATAGTAAGCCTACAACCATTAACGAATGGCTAGATCAAGTGTTTTTCGAAAAGTTAACACAGGCTTTCTTTGGAGAACATAAAAAGAAAAGTGTTGCTAAACGTCCAGTGTTTCATTTGAAATGGAAAGCTTTTTATTACTCCAATAAATTTCAAGAATGGTCAAAAGATATCGCTATTTCTTCTGTCATTCCAGATTCTGTGCTCAATCTTACAATGGATCTTTTTAACCATCAAGAACGAAAAATCATTAAGGGAATTGATTTCGATTTGGGGAAAACAAGTTTAAATCGCAAGCTTTATGAAACTGACTTGATTGTAAGTGCATTTCCAAACTATGATATTACAATAGTGCATCCAAGCCCAAAAAAGAATACCGGAAAAACTGCTTTTGAAGAAACTAAGAAAAAATATAATAAAATAGACTTCATAGGATTTACACAATTCAAGAATTTAAATTAAATTCACATGGTAAAGCTTTGTCAATGTGTTACTTTATCCTTTGTGATGAAGTAACTTTCTTCAATAGCTTTGAAACGAATTTTAATTTATAACTTCACTTATGAAATTTATATACACACTTCTTTTTATTTGCCCCTTCATTTTATTTGCACAAAATCACCACCTTGACTCACTTTCACATATTGATTATTCCGCACTGCATAATACTCAACTCAATGATATTTGGGGGTATACCGATGAATTCGGGAATGAATATGCATTAGTTGGCGCTGAAAAAGGTGTTAGTATTATTGATGTTACCGACCCTCAAAATCCTACGGAAGTTTATTGGCATGTTGGACTCACAAGTGTGTGGCGTGACATAAAAACGCATGGTGATTTTGCTTATGTAACCACCGAAGCAGATGATGGTTTGTTGATTATTGATTTGTCTCCTTTACCGAATGACCCTATCGTTAATACCACAAATTATTTTGGAACTTCAATGGTTTGGCAATCTGCTCATAATTTATTTATTGATGAATTTGGCTATGGCTATATTTTCGGAAGTAATTATGGAAATGGTGGGGCAATTATTCTTGACCTTTATACAGATCCAATGAATCCTATCGAAGTTGGAGAGTTTGATGACTGGTATATTCATGACGGATACGTAATTAATAATACTTTGTATGCTGCTCATATCAACGATGGATTTTTTACCATTGTAGATGTTTCTAATAAATCAAATCCTGTAGTTTTAGGGAGTCATGCTACTCCTTCAAGCTTTTCTCATAATATTTGGACTACTGCCGACCAAAACTTTGCATTTACCACAGATGAAGTTACTAGAGCTTACCTTGCAGCATATGATGTATCAGATCCAAATAATATTTTCGAGACAGATAGAATTCAATCCAGTCCAGGAGACGGCGTTGTTCCTCATAATGCACATGTGAATGGCGATTTTTTGATTACCTCATATTATGCGGATGGTGTACTTATTCATGATATTGCAGATCCATACAATATGGTCGAAGTAGCACGCTATGACACTTACCCAGGTACTGCAAACTATACAATTGGAAATTGGGGTGTTTATCCTTTCTTTGCTTCTGGAACAATCGTAGCCACGGATATTGAAAATGGATTATTTATTCTGGGGTCTAACTTTAACCATGCGGCAAGAATAGAAGGTGTTGTCTCTAATGCCAATAACAGTAACCCAATTCAAGGCGTTGAGGTGACCATTATTGGTGGAATTCATACTGAGGAAACAAAAGTGAATGGTTCGTATAAAACAGGAACAGTGAATTCAGGAAGTTATACTATACGATTTGAAAAATATGGCTACGAACCCAAAGATACTGTTCTGACTTTAACCGAAGGCACCACATTATCTGTGGACATAGAATTGGTTCCCTTACCACAATACAATGTGAGTATTAATGTCGTAGATGAAAACAATATCCCCGTCTTAGGCGCTGACGTAAGAATCAAGCATCAAGGAATTATGTTTGATGATCAAACTAATGGCATTGGGGAATTCGTAAAAAGCTTAAGCTATTCTGATACCTTTTATGTTTCTGCAGGAAAATGGGGATTGAATACAGAGTGTGCACTTGTAAGTTTCTCTCCAACTATGAATGAATATACATTTGTTTTAGGAAAAGGGTACAGTGATGATTTCTCTTTTGATTTTGGTTGGTCAACAACTTCTTCTGCTGATATGGGAGACTGGGTGAGAGAAGTTCCATTTGTCAATAGTTCGACAGGGCTAAACTCTAATCCTGATTTTGACAGCCCAAATGATTGTGGTGATTTTAGTTATTTGACAGGAAATGAAGATGGTGTTAGTGTGATGGGAGGAGAGGTAATGTTAATATCACCTGTATTTGACTTGTCTAATGTTACAGACCCTTATCTAAATTTTGATCGTTGGTTTTTTAATTACCATGGATACACTCCGTTTAATGATACTTTAACAGTAAGTATTTCTAACGGGATAGACCTTGTTGAAATAGATAAGAAAGGTCATAATCCTGCGCTTTTCGAAGAATGGACCTCCGTCTCAAAAAGAATTGTAGATTATATTGTACCGACCTCTACAATGCAAATATTTGTTCAAACATCAGATTATTATTCAAGTAATAACATTACCTACGCTGCCTTTGATAATTTCTCAATTACCAGTGGGAGTCCATTGGGTACAAATGCCGAAACCTTGGTGGATAAGGTTAATGTTTACCCGAATCCTTTTAAAGATCTGATCGTTGTAGAGTCATCTCAAGAAATAAAGAATGTTCAGCTATATGACCTTATGGCAAAAGCGGTAAGGATTGTTGGAATTGAACGTACTGAAGGAAAGATTACGATTTATACTGGTGACATAGAGGCGGGAACTTATTTCCTTAATTTAGATGGTCAGAAACATATTCTTGTAAGGTAAAAGAAGAGTGAATTTATTCTGTTTGTGGTTTTTTAAAGAAAAGCTGCCATTCAATTAAAGACCAAAGAATTAGAAATAATATCTGAATGGTTTGTACCTCAAGACCTAAAGCTTTGTGAAGTCCAAAGTGAAAAATAAAATACAGGGTAATAGGGTACAAAAGTCTAATGATAAACTTTGCAAATATAGGGAGTTGGTGAATTTTTTTGCGAAGGGATTCTAACATAATGATAAAAAAAAGAGACTAATCCTTAAAGAAATAGTCTCTATTATTGTTGAATGATTTTAGTTACTTTTTTCTAGTGTAAGAATCAATGATGTCTTTTTCACTGTTTCGAATGACTAAATTATCATCGTCTAAGGTTTCAATAATATAGGCATCTATTTTTGATGAATCATTGTAACTGTGACGCATTACCAATTCATTTTCATTATGTACTTCCCATTGACCTGATGAACGAACAGTTAGTGTTTGATTATCACTTTCTTGACTTCCTGTTTTAATTAAGTCATAAACACTAAAGAAACCATTGGTTTCAAATTGCGTTACAATAAAAGAATTGTCATTAGAAAACTCGACTTCCTTGTCTTTCTTGGTATTGGTACGGTTGACTAATACCCATTGGTTTGCAAGTTTAGACGTGACAGAGTTTTCTTCAATTGAATCTTCCACAACAGGAACCTCAACCATGCTTCCATTATCCTTTTCCTCCTGCGGTGTTTCGCTAGAAGTACATGATATAACCAAAAATAACCCCAATATTGATATGAAAATAAGTTTCATGCGTTAAAATTTATCGTTATTTATTACCTGTAAAGTTACAATATTCCATTGAATAAATCATAGCAATTTTATGAATGCTAAGTTTATTTTTTTTCTTTTTTTATTTAAGTCATTGAGCATGAAAACTTTTATATCAGAATGTTAATTTCTCAATACCCTCAATACTTACTAAAATTAAATTTGACCTTCAATAAACTGAAGACTTAAAACACAAGTTTCATGTAATTTGTGTGGCATTTCTTTTTCTTCATAAGGATGATAAGTGTCAAATGTATGATTCGCACCATTGATAATAATTAGCTTTCCATTGGTCCAAGAACTTAATGCCTCAGATTCTGTGATGGAAACAGAATCGTCTTTATCTCCATGTAAATGCAGTGTTGGTATTTTAATCTTTTTCGCCTTGGCTTCAATATTTAAAGCCTCTTTGTTTTGTACCCAATCTTCATAGAGAACAAACTTATGGGGCATATCTTGTTGGGTACGTGCGTTTTTGACAGTATAAAGTCCACGTTCTTTCCATTTGTTTAAAGTTTCATCCTCTGGAAAACGACAGGCAATATCACAGATGCTCGCCCACGTAATGACAGAAGAAACCCTAACATCATTTGCCGCTAAAATGGCAATACCACCTCCACGGCTATGACCAATAAGGTGCACTCTTTTATTCGTAAGTTCAACTTTTTCTGAAAGCCAGTCCAACACATGTTTAACATCAGCTAATTCATAACTGTAACGATTCAACGAAAAAGCCTCTAAGTCTGGAAAATCAATGGGCTCATCTGTAGTTCCACCATTGTGACTCATGTTGAATTTACAAAATGCCATTCCGTTTCTTACAAAATACGACTGAACCAGGTTCCATGCTCCCCAGTCTTTATATCCCTTGTACCCATGTATGAAAACCACAAGATCTTCGTATTCATAATCATCAGGTTCTTGGAAATCTATCAATGACGCTCTTCCATTTGCCCCTTTAAAAATCTGATTTGTGAGTTTCATTATTTACCCTTTACGTTGTGATTTTAAATAATATCTTTTTCTTTTAGAAAGATAAGGAAATTATTGCTAGACCCATAATATAAAGGCAATAAGAATTTCTTTCTTCGACCAAACCTCAGATTTAAGTCCTTAATTTTCTTTATATGACTACTTTCCTTAGTTTTGGTTTATGGAATTATAAATGTTTTGCATCTCTACTGAAAACTACAATGAGAAATTTTTGCTACATATTCTTTTTTCTGACTTTTGGGAGTTATGCCCAAGAGGTAAATCTTCAATTGGATTTTGTGGATGAGATGACAAACGCCTCAATCGATTCCGTTGAAGTCAAAATTAAAAGTACTAATAATTTAGTGTTAGTAGATCAATGGACATCGCATCATACCATTCATACTTTTATGATTCCAAAAAATAAATTGATTAAGATAAACATTAAAAAATCGGGATATTTCAACATTGATACCTTAGTGAATTTAAGTTTGCATGAACGCAGCATTAAAAAAGAACGCAATATTCTGTTGGAGTTCGTTTTGCGTTACGACGGACAATTCTCAACAGAATTTGATGTTACAGCAACTTATAAACCAAGCGTAGCTTTTTCTTCTGAGCGAATTAGTGTTAGCGATTTTGCAGTGATTGACGAAGAAATAATGATTTTATTGGTCTACCCAAAACGTTTAAGTGCTGCAAGTGAGTTGATTTATTTTAAAAATGATAGCGTAATCTCAAGAAGAAGTGTGCCTGGAAAAGCATTGAGATTAGACACCGATTATCGCAACCGTGTTTATTTGCGTTGTGAATACACGGATTATATGATTACCAACTCAGAG
The DNA here is from genome assembly GCF_947504225.1 of Brumimicrobium ulvae. Classification (GTDB taxonomy): domain Bacteria; phylum Bacteroidota; class Bacteroidia; order Flavobacteriales_D; family Crocinitomicaceae; genus Brumimicrobium; species Brumimicrobium ulvae. The sequence goes on from NZ_CANNGT010000001.1 coordinate 470,475, forward strand.
CACATCACCTTAATTAAGGTTCCCAGAGAACAATTAAATAATTTTGTTCAACCTATTTTGGATACTTTGAATAACGAACAGTTGTATTTTACAACGTATAAATCACACTATCCAGCTTTCGATTTCTATAATGTACAACTTTCGGATACAAGTCATGCGCTTTTACATCATGTTGAAGATTCAGAAATGATGGAACATTACCGAGCCGAATACAAGTGGGCCGACGTAAGAACCAAGCTTTGGGCTTGGGATATGGAGTCTGAAACAGGAATAGATAGGGAAGTATGGGTAGGCGCAAATGTCTTCACAAATTCGATTTATTATGAAGCACCCTACAGTGAATTATTTCTGGTTGATGATGAAGTGTATGTTTTTGATTTCTATAAAGATGCGATGTTTATTTATGATGGATTTGAAGGTACAGTACTAGACAGTATTTCCATAGATTTTCATAAAGACCCTGTGAAATCGGGTTGGGAGAGAAGCATGTATCAGGACCCCATCACCAAGAAAATTTATACTGTCTATGACGATGCAGGTTATACTGATGTATATGAAATCAATTTACTGGATGGAAGTAGAGAAGAGAAATTCACTTTGTTCTATCGTTATGTAGAAAATGTTCAAATCTATAACGGAGAAGTGTATTACATCTATCGTCCCTATGAAAGTTTACAAAAGAAATACCTTTATAAAGAAGGGTTTTCGGATAGTAAAAGAAGCTTAGCAGGACAAGAAAGGTTTAATCAAATAGTTCGATAACGATTTCGCCGTTGGCTTTTGCATAAGCCCTAAACATTCCATTAGTATTAAAAGGCATGGCAATATTTCCATTACGGTCTAGGGCGATTACACCTCCAAGTCCATCAAGCTTTGAAAGTCTATCGATACTTGCTTGAGCAGCCTCTTTTAATGCAAGGTTTTTATATTTCATCTGCGCAGCAATATCATAAGCAACCACATTTCTTATGAAAAATTCACCATGTCCAGTTGCCGAAACAGCACAACTGGCATTGTCGGCATAAGTTCCTGCACCTATGATTGGAGAATCACCGATTCGTCCATGTTTCTTGTTGGTCATTCCACCCGTTGAAGTTCCAGCTGCTAGGTTTCCGGATTGGTCCAATGCAACAGCACCAACTGTTCCCATTTTGCTAGCTTTGATGTTCGGATCATAAAATGACAATGACATACTGTCTTTTTGAGATAAGACTTTGTTGATTTGATTCAATTTTGATTGGGTAATGAAATATTCTGGTGCTACGCTTGCTAAACCATGTAATTCTGCAAACTGTTCAGCTCCTTTTCCAGAAAGCATAACATGTGGTGAGTGATTCATAATGGTATAGGCTAATTCTATAGGACTTTTTACTTTATTGATGCCTGAAACTGCACCCGCTTGACCTGTTGCACCATCCATAAATGAGGCGTCAAGTGACACCGTTTTTTCATGGGTTAATACCGCTCCAACTCCAGCATTGAAAAGTGAATCGGCTTCTAATATCTGAATGGCTTTGATGACCGCCTCACTTGCTGTTCCACCATTTTTAAGTAAGTTAAAACCTTCCGTTAAAGCAAAGTTTAAAGCAGTTCTATATTGTTTTTCTTATTCTGTGGAAAAGTTTTTTCGTTGCATACTTCCTGCACCACCATGAATAACCAGAACAGGTCCTGATGATGAAAGGGAATCAATATCGGTAGCAATAGAATGGTTTTCCAATGGAGCGTTTTCAACTTGCGTACATGCAAACAAAAAACTTAAACAAAGGAGTAATAAAAACTTAAATGAGGAGTACATTGTTTGATTTCTTTAACTGTTTATTCGCACTCATTGGCAATTTCAAGCAGTGTTTGTGTGTCCATATCATGGTGACCATCAAAGATTTTAACAGTCGTTTGAAAATCTTGTTTCTCGAAGAAGGATTGTACCTCGTCAAGTTTACCTTCAAAATAAGGATCTGATTTTCCAACCACAAAGTAGTTGTTTGAATTGAGCATTCCTGACTTTTCTTCGTCAATAGAAATATCTTCTGGAAAAACACTGGCCCATAAAATAAAATGATCGGCATTATAACTTCCGCGTTGATGCCATCTAGTGGCCGTTGCACCACCTTGTGAAAAACCGAGTAAATAACGTTGCTTATACGACTTTCCTTTAAGTAAGTGTTCTGCTAGCTTGTCTAGGTATTTGTGATTATCTTCTATGTCATCTAAACGAGCTTCTTTGGTCATCCAAGAAGCACCTACGCGTCCTTGAGTCCCTTTTCGGTAGAACCGATGCATGCCTTCCGGTGCAACGACAAAGTTTTTTTCAGGATCGAGTGCTTGAAACTTACGTATAAAAAACTTAGGCAACTGTGAATAACCATGGAGTACAAGCCAAATGTTTTCAGCTGTATCTGGATTCCCATGGGTGAAGTACCTAACCGTTTTAGATATTGTTATTTTTCCTTCCAATTGATTCTATGTTTATTGCGAGAAGATTATTTAATCTTGAGGTTCAACAACTTTTCATCTCCAATATATCCTTCCAAGTGGTCACCGATTTGAACAGGACCTACTCCTTCAGGTGTTCCTGTAAAAATTAAGTCACCAATTTTAAGTGTCATAAATTTAGATAAGTAAGCAATGATTTGATCCACACTAAAAATCATGTCTTTACTGCTTCCTTCCTGTACTATTTTTCCATTTTTTTCTAACCTAAAGTCGATATTTTGTATATTCTTTCCTTCTAAAGGAAGAAAATGAGTTCCTAATGGAGCGCTGTGTTCGAAGGATTTAGCGATTTCCCATGGATGTCCTTTTTCTTTACATATTTTTTGTAAATCTCTGGCTGTAAAGTCAATCCCAATTCCGACATGATCGTAATATTCGTGGGCATATTTTTCAGAAATATTCTTACCTAACTTGTTGATTTTAATTACCAACTCACATTCGTAATGTAAGTCTTTTGTGAAGTTCGGATAATAAAAAGGATTCTTTTTAGGTAAGAGCGCAGTGTCTGGTTTCATAAAAAACATCGGAACTTCGGGTAGGGGAGAGTTCATCTCCTTGGCGTGATCCGCGTAGTTTCTTCCAATACAAATAATTTTCATGCGTAACTATTTTCCAAATTTGTTTTTTAACGCTTCGATTTTACTCTCCATACGTTTTTCCTCCTTTTCTAACCTTGCTTTTTTATTTTCTTGTCTTTTCGCTTTGATTTTTTCCATCTCAGCTTTTAGCACAGCTTTGGTATAACGAGGGAAATTTCCATTCATCATCCAGCCGTAATAACCAGGTTCATTTCTATCTACCTCTTCAATGGTTTTGCCTTTGTGCTTACCGAAGTTATAAACAGGTTCTCCTTTCTCATTTTCTGCTAAACGACCTGCGAAGTCAATGATTTTAAACTTATTTTGAGTAGAAAATTCTGCTAGAAAATCCATATCATTTTCAAGTTCTTCATAACGCTCTACTTGTGCTTTTAGCACCTCATAAGTAGCAATAACGTCTGCTTCCGCACTATGGGCATTGATCAATTCTTTGTCGCAGTAGAACTTATATGCAGCTACAAGGGTTCTTTGCTCCATTTTGTGGAAGATGTTTTGAACATCTATAAATTTTCTTGCACGCATATCAAATGAATGCCCTACACGTAAAAACTCCTCGGCTAACATAGGTATGTCAAATTTGTTTGAATTAAATCCAGCCAAATCTGAACTTCCAATGAAATCAGCAATCTGATCGGCAGCTTCCTTAAATGTAGGTGCGTCTTTAATGTCTTCTTGTGTTATTCCATGAATTTCAGAGCTCTCTTTTGAAATTTCCATTTCTGGGTTTAAACGTAAAGTTAAACTAGATTCTTCTCCAGTTGAACTTTTTTTCAACATTGAAATTTCTACAATTCTGTCTTGTGATACATCTAATCCAGTTGATTCAATATCAAAGACACAAAGGTCATTTTTTAAATTTAAGCTCATATATATAAAATAAAAAAGTGGGTTCTTATAACCCACCTTAAAGTTATCGTTTCACAAATATCAATTCTTTATGTTTAATATCCAAGCAGAAGGGACAACTTCATTTCGGATACGCTTTAAAAGCGCTACTGCTTCTTCGTGTGTATTGGTAGAACCTGCTGATACTACATGCATTCCGTTCCTTTTACCGATGATTTTAGCATCAAAACCTTTTTGTGTCGTACTTTTTACCATTCCTTCTGCGTAATGAATTCTTTCGAAGATACCTACTATGACTTGATATTGGTACTCTCCTTCCTTAAATTCTCCTTGTGTGAAGGTGTCTCCTTGCTGATCTTTGAGGTGAAGCACTTTGTTTTTTTCTACTTTGGGTGATCCGTCTTTAGATTCAAGCAATTGAATGTCTGTATCTTGAACATTAATTCCTCCTATGCTTAATTCAACATATTGGAAAGGGGCATATTTTTCAATGTTTTGATAATCGCCAGAATAAGCCGGACCTGAAATAGAAATGTTATTAATTTTTAATTCGATTGAATCAGAGATGCCTTTTTCTTTAAAATATTGTACCAAAAAATGTTTCACTCCTTGAGCTCTTTGTTCTGCAAGAACTCTGTTGTGACCAAAAGTTTTGGTGGGTACAGTAGATGCAGAAGAATTGATTTCAATCTCGATAGAAGTTCTTCCATCTTTAATTTGGGCATTCAATGAATCCATAAATATTTTTAATGCTCCTTTTTCTGGATCCAATTTATTCTTATTGTAACCAAAGAAATGTTTCATTGCCAGAGGTTTGTAAGATTGTATTAATTCTTCCGGTTTCATTACTGTTAATCCAGGAATATCTAGAACCATTCTACGGTATATTTCTTCATACTTTAGGTCACAATTTGTTTTTATGATTTCTTGAGAAATTTCTTCCTCACCATTGTTTTTATGGAATGTCACTTCGTATTCTTGACAAGGATAAAGTGAAGCAAAGAAAGTTCCATCTGAAATTCTTGGAAACAATGTGAATTCATAAGGGTCATCACAATCTAAACATTTAACGGTGAAAGCGATGTGTTCAGGTAATGGAGACTTGTCTTTGGTTTCTATTTCTCCGAGTAAAACAGCAATGTTGTCTACACCAAGATGCTTGTTTCTAACTTCATAAATATCTTTGTCTCCATATCCACCATCACGGTACGATGTTAAATACCCTGTAAGCCCATCTACTGTTGTTGTGTAGTAAATTTCATCACTTGTTGAATTTAGCGGGTAGCCTAAATTTAAAGGTTCCGACCACTCTCCATTTTCTTGAATATGAGTGGTAAAGATGTCAAAACCACCCATACTTTTTGGACCGTTATGGGCAAAGTACATGGTTTTATTGTCTACTGCAATAAATGGGGCGTCTTCATCGTGAGGTGTATTAATGGTTGGGCCAAGATTGACAGGTTCACTCCAATTGCCATCAACAGACTTTTCTATCATATAAATATCTCTTCCTCCATATCCTCCTTCACGGTCTGATGCGAAGTATTTTCGTTGGCCATCTGGTGAAACGGTAATGTGGGTTTCCCAAGCCTCTGTATTAACTCCTTTGTCTTCTAAAAATTTCAACTCCTGAAACTCACTTGATTCAAAGTTGGAATAATAGATGTCTCCATTTCCTGTTTCGTCTTTGTACACATAAATTCTGCGCTCATCTGTACTCACCGCAACGGTAGCCTCATTGTATTCAGGCTTGCAAAAGTCCATGATTTTTGGCACGGTCCATTGGTTGTTTTTATCTTTATAGGAAACATAAACATCCTCTAAATGTAAGTTTGTTCCAGGCTCTTTAATGTTTATGTTTGCAGAGTCTGAATGAAGTCTTCTCGAGGTAAAATACAATGCAGAACCATCCAGTGAAACAACAGGGCTGTATTCCGGTTTGTCTGTGTTTATAGTGCTTCCAACGTTTATTACTTCATAATCTACAGGTGTTTTCATGATTTTTTTTGCTTCATGACATTGTGTAATGTAAAGCTCGGTTTGTTGAACCAAAACATTCTTTTTGCCAATGAGTGCTAGAAATTGTTGGTAATACTCAATTGCTTGATCCATTTTACCTGACAAGTGATGAGAACGACCCATGTAATAGAGTGCATCAATAGGCGCTGAAAGCTCTTTGTGAGATAACATGTCGTAATTCTTATTGACGTCAGTGATTGCAATTTCGAAATAGGCGATGGCTTCATTGAAAAATGTAGCATTCGTAAAAATTGAAAACCCTTTACGGTAGTTGTAATTTGGACTCTCTTGATTAAAAGTCAATAGTTTATCAGCCACTATCGAAGCGTGGTAATAATTTTTATTGATGATCAGTTCGGTATTAAGTCTTACTAACTCTGGTTCCGTACTGGTTTCAACTATATGATTGAGCTGTTGCTCTGTAAGATTTTGTGAAAAGTTTATCGTAGAAATGCACAAAACTACGAAAATTAAAATAGACTTAATTGTAGAACTAACCATGGTATTAAATTGAATCATGTATATATACTTGACTTAGCATAAATAGTTACAAAAATAAGACTATTATTTTGGCATCATTTTCAATTCATTATCCTTTGATTTAATGACTTTCATTTCCTCATCATTTTCAGATTGTCCATTCAACTGAATGATTACATATTGATAAGGAGCATATTTATCAATCTGGGTATGTGTTCCATAGCTATAACTTGGTCCATTCACTCCAATTTTGTTAATATTCAATTTAACGGCATTCTCGAATTGCTCATTATTTTTGAAGTATTCATCCAATAAATCATATACATAACGCGCTCTTTTATTGGCCAAGGTCATGTTGTTTTTAAAGGTTCTAGTTGGAACTTTGGAAGCTGAAGCATTGATGGTAATTACAAAATCTGTTCTTCCGTTCTCTGCTTGTTTTGACATTTCTTCAACCAAATCTTTTAGTCCACCTGTTGCTGTGCTTAGTTCAATATTGTTGTAACCAAAGAAGTGTTTGATTTCTAATGGTGAGTAAACAAAATCATTAACTTCTTGGACATCTCCATCTGTGATGACCGACATTGTATTTAAATCAATTAAAATATCATGTACATTGTTGTCGTATCCTTGGTTACAATCGGTACTGAATTTTTCACGATAAAATTCTTCTTCACCATTCTTGTGGTGGAAAATGATTTCATAGTCACGACATTTTTCTAAGGTTGCGAAAAATCCACCATCAGAAGGACGTAAATTGATTTCTCTAATAGACTCTTGGGCGCAGTTTAAACATTTTAAGGTAAAAGCAACATCTTCAGGAATTGGTTCTCCTGTGGTGGAGCTAACTTTACCTGTTAAAACTGCTATGTTATCAATGCCTAAATAATCATTTCGAACTTCGTAAATATCTTTTTCTCCGAAACCATCTGCTCTAAATGAGGTGTAATAACCAGTTAAACCATCAGCGGTTGTGGTGTAATAGATATCATCACCTGTTGAATTTAATGGGACGCCTAAATTAATGGGGTCACTCCAAGATTGATCTTCTTCATTTAAAACACTTACAAAAACATCAAAACCTCCTATACTTTTTTCACCATTGTGTGAAAAATATAGTGTTTTATTATCTACAGAAATAAATGGTGAATCTTCATCATATGGAGTGTTAATTGTTGGTCCTAAATTCATTGGTTTACTCCATTGTCCGTTGGGAAGTTTTGTGATTCTATAAATATCTCGACCTCCAAAACCGCCCTCTCGGTCAGAAGAGAAGTACTTGTACTTTCCGTCTGGACTCGCTGTAATATGAGGTTCCCAAGCTTCAGTATTGACACCTTCAACATCTATTGGAGAAAGGTTTTCAAATTTACTGTCTTTATATTCTGTTTTAAAGATATCTCCGTTACCAGCATCATCTTTGTAGATATAAAAAGAACGTTCATCGCTACTTACAGCCACTGTCGCTTCATTTCTTTCAGGCAAAGAGAAATCCATAAGTTGAGGAGTGTCCCAAGTTTCAACATCAATGCGTTGTGCATAATATACATCTTCGAGATGTAGGTTTTTGTAGGGTTCTTTGATGTCTTTATTAGAGCCGTCAGCTCTTAATCTTCTGGATGTAAAATACAATACCGAACCATCTAGTGAAATAATGGGAGCGTATTCTGGGTGCTCAGTATTGATTTTATCACCAAGATTGATGATATGATAATTTCGGGGTATCGCCATCAATTCTTTAGCGTTTGCACACTGTTTAAGTCTCAATTGGGCATCTAGAACAAATTTATTCTCCTTGGAGGTATTGTCTAAATATGCTGTGTAATATTTTTCCGCGTTATCAATATCATTAGTAAGGTGATAGCTACGCCCTAGATAATATAGTACCTCTCTTGGAGCTGATTTTTCATGAGGAGACATTTGGTCGCTGTTGGCATTGATTTTTTCTTTTCCTTTCAACAAGTATGGAATTGCTTTTGAATAATCAGATGTGGAGTTGAAAATAGCAAACCCCTTTCTGTAATTGAAGTTGGCATTATCTGGTTCTTTCTTCAAAAGTTCATCAGCGATTACAAGTGATTGATCAAAAAATCCTTCCAACATTAATGTGGTGTTTTTTTGAACTAATTCTCGATCTGTAGCGGTTTTTAAAAACTCATCGATTTGTTGGTCAGTCATCTGAGCATTCAAGCTATTTATGCTGATGATCAGAACTAATAAATTGATAATTAAGCTTTTCATAAATGTAAATGTAATAAAAAACTCGTCTAGAAAATCTAAACGAGTTAATTTTATAAAGGATCTATACGACTAGAGTTTTGTGTTTGGATCAAAAGATTCTAAATACTCAGCAACCCTTTTTACAAACATACCTCCTAGAGCACCATCTACAACTCTGTGGTCATAAGAATGCGATAAGAACATTTTATATCTGATTCCAATAAAATCACCTTGAGGTGTTTCTACTACAGCAGGTACTTTACGAATTGCACCTGTTGCAAGAATAGCCACTTGTGGTTGGTTGATAATAGGAGTTCCCATTACATTCCCAAAAGTACCAACGTTGGTCATTGTATAAGTTCCGCCACTGATTTCATCAGAAGATAATTTTCCTTGACGTGCTTTATTGGCCATCTCATTAACTTGCTTGGCCAAACCGTATAGGTTTAATCTGTCAGCATTCTTAATTACAGGAACAATTAGATTTCCAGAAGGAAGTGCTGCTGCCATTCCGATGTTAATGTCTTTTCTTTTGATAATTCTGTCACCATCAACACTGATGTTAATCAATGGGAAGTCTTTTATTGCCTTTGCAACTGCTTCAATGAAAACTGGCGTAAAAGTAAAGTTTTCACCTTCTTTAGCCTTAAATTCTCCTTTTATTTTGTTTCTCCAGTTCCAAATCTCAGTAACGTCTGCTTCAACGAATGAAGTTACGTGTGGTGAGGTATGTTTAGATCGAACCATATGCTCTGAGATTAATTTTCTCATGCGGTCCATTTCAATGATTTCATCACCTTCCATAGTAGGAGCACTTGCTGGTTTTGGTGCCGGTGCAGCTGTTTGTGGTGCTGGTGTAGGAGTTGGTTGAGCAACTTCTTTTGCCGCAACTGGCTGCTTACCTCGGTTTTCTATATAATCAAAAATATCTTTTTTCGTTACTCGACCATTTTGTCCAGTTCCGTTGATACTTTCTAATTCATTCATCGCTATGCCTTCTTTCTCAGCAATGCTTCTTACCAATGGTGAATAAAATTTCCCGCTTGGTCCGTTTTTGTCTAAATCTCCACTCGTATGTACTGCTGCAACAGCATCGTTTACGGTTTGATCAACAACTTCAGCGGCTTTTTCAACTTCAGTGTTTTCCTCTTTTGTATCATCAGCTACCTCTCCATTTGTTGAAATTAAAGCGATAACATCACCAACCTGAGCAACTTCATCTACTTCAAAGAAAATTTTTGCTACAGTTCCAGATACTTCAGAAGGAAGTTCATTGTCAACTTTGTCTGTTGCCACTTCTACAAGTGGTTCGTCGATTTCAATTGTATCACCAACACCTTTAATCCAATTGGTAATGGTTGCTTCGGTAACACTTTCTCCCATTTTTGGAAGACGAATTTCTACTTGTGACATATTTATATTTATAGAATTATACTCATTTTTATTGCAGCACAAAAATAACCTAAAATTCGGTTAATACAAACGAAAAGTCCTGATTTATCGGTCTAACCTTTTCCAATATTTACGCAGAATGCCTATGTCATTCATTATCGAATAGTCTCGGGCATAGATTAAATTCAGCTTTGAACGTAAGGTCCTGTCCATGTTCGCTGATTCTCCTTCAGCTGGAGTAAGGACACCATTCTTGATTTGGGGAAGCGTTCTTGAAATGGGTTTTTCATCGTAAGAATAGCCTATCCATGAGGTTTTACCAATGAGCACAGACCAGCTATTTTGTATGAGTTTTAATTTATTTTTGTAGAACCAAATTGAAAGGGGGAGAGAAAGTAACACAAATAATGCAACAATAAGATCAAAGGTACGCTTGTTTCGTTTGCTCGAAGGTGTAGAAATGTTGTCAATTTCCATCAAATATAAATCTCCCGCGGTATCAATAGAATTACTACCGATAAGATACATGCTATTGGGTTGCGCAATTTTAAATTCAACTTTGTTTGATGCGGTTCTTGACATCCAATTGATAATTGATTCAGCAGTGGTGTTTTTTGCACAGAAAATAACTTCATCTATGTCATAAATATCAATGATCTGATCCAATTGATTCAAAACCCCGCTGTCTTTCTCCGTCTTTTTATGGGTGGGAGAAACAGGGTAAATTTTATTGACTTTATGAGGAGTGTTTTTTAATATTTGCTTCACACGATCTACTTCATTGGGTTCACCAATAATTGCAAAGTTTTTATTTTTTACACCTCTAAGGTCGAAGCGTTTACCCAGAATTAGGTGTAAAACAATTCTAGAGAGTAAGAAGTAACTCAAAACCATAACTGCCCCTAAAAGGATGAAAAGTCTTGAAAACTGAAGGTCCTTGGGAAGCAATGCGTAAACTACCAATATAATTGCTGTTCCTATTAATGTTCCCGAGAAATACGATTTAAGTTTAATGGGAAAATCGTAGGCTCCTGAGTAAAAGTTAGTGGCCAACCATGCAATCGTGTATCCTGGTAGTGAGTATTTTAAAATATGAATTGGAAAATCTATACTTTCCAAGGACCAAAGCTGCGTTAGAAAGTGAAGTCCGAGTAAAATGGCTGCGAAATCAAATGCGGGTAGAAAAATACGTTTGATAAAACGGTTCAATAATGCTAGACCTGCCCTGAAGTATATGGCTAAATTGATGAAAAATGAAAAGAGTTTGGCGTTCTTTTGTGAAAAATGTTTTTCTGCAAAGATGACCATTGCACGATAAAAAACGAAGACATAGTTAATGCTGCTTTTTTTTGTGCTTTCTCCTTTGTAGTGTATGATCTGCGTTTCAGGAAAGTAAAAGTTTTTATAACCTCCTTTGATTATCCGGTAGGACAAGTCAATATCTTCACCGTACATAAAAAAGGCTTCATCAAGGAGACCAACTTTATCTAAGGCTTCTTTGCGCATAAACATAAATGCACCACTTAATATTTCAACTTCATTGGTTTCATGTTCATCTAAATAGCCTAAATGGTATTTTCCAAAGGTTTTACTTTTAGGGAAAATACGAGAAAAGCCAAATATTTTATAAAATGCAACAGAAGGAGTAGGGAGTCCTCTTTTACTTTCTGGCAAAAAATGTCCTTTTCCGTCGATCATTCTAACTCCCAAACCACCGCCTTCGGGATTTTTGTCCATGAAGTCTATACATTTTTGGAAAGTGTCTTCCTCAACTACGGTATCTGGATTAAGTAATAGGACATAATCTCCTTTAGCAATACGAATGGCTTGATTATTTGCAACTGAAAATCCAACATTGTTTTTATTGGCGATAAGTTGAGCTTGAGGAAATTGTTGTTTCACCATTTCGACAGACCCATCAATTGAATTATTGTCGACCACAAAAACTTCACCTTCAATGTTCTTGAGTGCATCAAATACAGAGTTCAAGCACTGTTCGAGAAAGTACTCAACATTGTAGTTGACGATAATTACAGATATGCGAATTGATTTGTTTTCCAAAGCTTCTAAAGCATAATAAAATAAAATGCTTAACGCATCGCTATACAAGATATTTCAACAGGGACATCTAAAGGCAATTGCCTTACCGCAACTGTCTCTCTTGCTGGTGGTTCTGACTGGAAGTAACTTGCATAAACTTCATTGACAGCTGCAAAATCATCCATTGTTTTTAAGAAAATACTGCATTTTACTATGTCCTTCATAGAAAGTCCAGCAGTTTCAACCAAAGCCTTAATGTTTTCCATAACTTGTTGAGTTGCTTGTTGAATACTGTCCAATTGCAATTCACCAGTTTTAGGATCAAGCGGGATTTGTCCACTTACATATAAAGTGTTGTCTTTTAGAATCGCCTGGCTATACGGTCCAATAGGAGCGGGGGCATTGGGAATGGTAATGACTTTCTTCATTTGTTAATTGCTTTGCACAAGTTTAACAATTTTGATTTAATATTTTGATGTGTAAGTTGATTAATTCCTTAAATAAAAGGGGGCGAAGAGAAATATGGGACAAAAAAAGCGGACTAATTTCAGTCCGCTTTTATAGAATTGATAAAATAAAGTTTATTTTATTTCAAATACTTTTGCATCTATTTTTCCATTCACTTCAACCGCATTCAGCGTTGATGTCATACTCATAGATTCAACAACCTGAGAAGTCTTTTTTGGGAATAAATACCCTTTATAGTCAGTATACTCACTGTGAATAGTAGTGATACTTTGTGGACCTTCTTCGGTCACTTCCAGGCTATTTGTATATGATTTTAAACCTGTTTCTTTACTATAGTAAGCCGTTGTGGTTGTTTCACCAAGTTTGTATTGAACTACATAATGATCAACACCGTCTTTGTTTTCAATACCCAGGAGTTCAACATCTTCAGTATTACACAATAAGCTATATTCTGAAAATGCTGCAGAAGTCTTTTTCTTCGCAATTATTTCTTCTTCTGTGTACTTTGTTATATCTGAACCACCTGTTTGATTCATCGCTTTTGTGATTCCTTCAGTACCATTAAAGATTTCTTGTTGAAGAACCATACCGTTGAATTCCATTTTGGTAGCGTTTGTGTTTGGCGCTTGAAAATAAGTGGTCATTTTCAATTCCATTGGTGTGCCATCAGGAATCACGGTAGCCTCCTTTTTTAGAGTCTTTATTTTTCCTAACTTCTTTTCCGCTTTCTTCATCGATGAAGTTTTTGTTACAGCCATTAGGTAGTTCTCAAAGACTTCAGTTTTTGAAATATCTGCAGGAGCATAGTTAATTTCTTCTGCGGGGTTTCCAAATGCATCAAGAATCTCAATTTCACCATCAGCGTCAAATTGTTTTAGGCTTTCCAAAACTTCTTTATTTCCCACCACAATAATGTTAAGATTGTTTGGCGTAATGTATTTCTTACCCATACGTAATATGTCAGCATCAGAAACCTTACTCAATTTCTTTAAATAAGTTTGGTAATAGTCTGAAGGAAGATTGTTTCTGTAGGTATTTAAGGCAAAATTAGCAATTGTACGTGGTGACTCTAAAGTACGTGCAAAACTACCTGCCATAGAAGCTTTATTTAACTCTAGTTCTTCTTCTGTTGGAAGACCTTCTGTAATGCGTGTGAATTCATATAAGAATTGAACGATTGCAGAGTCGGTCACTTCATTTCTAAAGTTTCCTGTTGCCGAAAGTAAACTTCCTTTTCTGTTAATGTTTAAACTAGAATATGCGCCGTATGTATACGCTTTGTCTTCACGTAGATTTTGCATTAAACGTGTTCCAAATCCACCACCACCTAACAATTTATTCAAAACTGAAAGTTGTATATGGTCTTCATGCCCTGGAGTTATGTCTACCGGAAAAGCAATGCTAATAACAGATTGAACTGCCCCAGGTTTTTCAACGAAAATCACACGGTTTCCATTGGGTTTGATGCCATGGTTGTATTCCTTTTCGTAAGGGACACCACCTTCCCAATCTGCAAAACGTTCATTGGCAATTTTTTTAGCTTGTTCAACTTCAATGTCACCAACAATAACAAGGTAACTTCCTGCTGGTGTAAATTGTTTATTGTAGAAATCAATTACATCTTGGCGCTTGATGTTGTTAAGTGTTTCTTCGGTCATTACTTCACCATAAGGGTGTTCATCAGAAAAAACGGCTTTGTACATTGCGTTAGACATCATTGAACTAGCATCCGATTTAGTAGAAAACAAGCTAGATTCAAATTGTTTTTTGATGCGTTCGAATTCACTTTCTGGGAAGCTTGCATTTTTCATAACGTCTGTCATCAGATCTAAGCCTTTGTCCATATGTTTTGTTAAAACACTAAGATAAATTCCAGAACTACTAGCCGATAAGTAGGCTCCAATAAAGTCTTTTTCTTCGTCTAACTGATCTTTAGTTCTGTTTTCTGTACCAGAAAGTAACAGGCTTCCAGCCATTTCAGATAAACCTGCTTTTTGACCTTCTAATCGAGGATCAGAACCCATCACAAGGTTAAAAGAAACTTTAGGGATTTTGTTGTTCGTTGAAAGAATTACTTTCATACCGTTGTCTAGGTCAAAGACAACAGGATCTGCAATGTTAATTTCTGGAGCGGCTCCTGGGACAGGTGCTTTGGAACGGTCAATTTGTCCGTACGAAAAGACAGATGTTAACGCAACGGCCATTCCTATAAATATATTTTTCATTTTCATCTTCATCTTTTTTGAATGTTAATACACGCTTTACGCTTATTGTTTTGGTAGGTAATACAATACAACACGGGCGTCTTTTTTAAGATATTGATTCGCCACTTTCATAAGGTCTTCACGAGTAATGTCTTCGTAAACTTCGAGTTGCTTATTGATTAAGTTGGCGTCGTTATAAAATACATGGTAATTCGCCAAAGACTCTGCTTTACCTGCAACAGAGCTATTTGAAGAATAGAAATCATTTTCAAACTGGTTCTTTACTTTTTGGAATTCTGTTTCAGAAACCAATTCTGTTTTTGCACGGTCGATTTCAGCATCAAGAGCGCTTTTTAAATCCTTAACGTCTGTGTCTTTACTTGCAATACCCGCAAAAAGAGCCATACCTGGATCTTCTAATGGGAAAGAAAAAGAGAATGCTGCAACGGCCAATTCATTTGCCTCAACAATATTCTTGTTCATTCTTGAGCTTGTTCCTCCAGAAAGTATTGTGTTTAGCATTTCTAATGCATAAGCGTCTTTTGAGTTTTGAGCAGGAGAATGATACGCAATAAATACTGCGGGTAATTGAATGTTATCATAAATTGTATCAACGATTTCTTTTTCTAATGAAGGCTCTACAACTTCAGGTCGAGGAATTACAGTTTCTTTCTTTTCGTATTCAGCAATCAATGCTTTTCCTTCCTTAGAATCACTGCTAAAGAAATCTTTGTCGTTAAAAACTGACTTACTTTTTCCATAAGTTTTTGCGAACTCTTCCTCCTCTAAGGTCAAGTAGTCACGGTAAAGGTTGATCGCTTGTCCTTTAGGGATTGTAGAGAAGTATTTATCGATTAAAACCTTTGCTTCTTCAATGTTGATATCTCCAGCAATTGATAATGTTGCATTCGCAGGAACATAAAAAGTCTTGTAAAAGTTTACATAATCTTCTTCTTGAGCAGCGTCGAGATGTTCCATGTAACCAATTGGCGTCCATTTGTATGGGTGCTGTTGAAACAATCGATCAAATGCTTCAGCCATAAAGGACCCATAAGGTTGATTGTCTACACGTTGTCTTTTTTCTTCCTTAACAACTTCACGTTGTGTTTCAATCCCTTTATTGTCAACTTTGGCATGTAATAGTCTTTCAGACTCTAACCAAAGTCCTAACTCTAAATTGTTTGAAGAAAAAATCTCATAGTAATAGGTTTTATCTTGCGAAGTGTAGGCATTTAAAGTACCTCCATTGCGTTCAATATACTTGTCGAATTCACCTCTTTCGATGTTTTCACTTCCTTCGAACATAAGGTGCTCAAAGAAGTGTGCAAATCCTGTTCTGTCTGGATTCTCATTCTTAGAACCTACGTGATACATTATAGAAACTGCAACAATTGGAGTGGAATTGTCTTCATGTAAAATAACATGCATTCCGTTGTCTAACTCGTACTCTACAAAATCTATATTGTTTTTTTGAGCGTTTAACCCAAAGAATAATGTTGTTGCCAACACCGTAGTAAAAAATACTTTCATCTTGTTATTGGTTGTTAATTTATAGTCTTCAAAGAAACATAATTTTATTGAATCTTTATGGACAATTGGTTAAAATATGGAATTAGGGTTTTGAATGGTTAATATTAAAGGTTGAAATAAAAGGGGATAAAATGACAATAGCGCCTCGTATAGAGGACGCTATTGTCATTTGTTTTATTTCATTCTTTAATGGTTTTGCAATTTACCAATAAGAGAGGTCAAACTACTTTCCATCTTTTTTGTAGCAGAACTTATCGCCTTTTCAATAGAATCGTCGTGGCTTGTCACAGCAACAGGTTTTAAACCTTGTGGACGAACCTCTAGAACACATTTTTTATCTTTTGTACCTGATTTTGCTCCGTTTTCATCAGAAAGGTGAACTTCAACACGGGTTACTCTATCTTCGAAACGTGCTAAATCTTCTTTGATTTGTTTCGTGAAATAAGCTTCGATTCTTTCTTTTGCTTCAATGTTTTTGTCAGTGTTAAAAAATACTTCCATGATAAATAAATTTATGAACGTTTTTAACGTTCGGTGAATATAATAAAGTAAACGTTCTACTTTCTATTTGTTTACACAATATAGTATTTAATATTATAAATTGCACGAAAAATTTAAGAATTTTATGAAAAGAAAAATGCATCTGTTAAAAGGGAGTTGGGTCCGATTGGGTTAGGTATTTGAATCAACTATATTTTGACTTGAAATTTTAAATTTAAAACCATACTTGGTCTCTTCTTTTTTATTGTTAAGTGTGTATTCACCATCGATTTGTTCGGTAAAAATATCTATTAAGGTTGTCCCAAAACTGTCTTGCTTCTTAGCTTTTTTCCAAGTTCCATTGTCCTTGTAAATGAAGTGAAGCGTTTCACTTGTTGGCTCCCATCCGAATTTAACTGTAATTAAAGGATTGTCTTGTTGTATAAAAGCATGTTTTAAACTATTGCTGTAAAGTTCGTTTAAAATCAATGCAAGTGGAACAAGTGAATCCATGGCTATTTTTAAAGAGGAAGCGTCGACCGATAGTTGTACATTTGAGTTTAAAGGGTCTTGGGACTTGAGGTCTTCAAAAAGCGACTGTGTATAGTCTCTTAAATCGACTTCCCCGATGGTTGGGGACTTGTAGATTTTGTTGTGAACCAAAGCAATGGTCTGGATGCGTTCCTTGGCTTCATTTAAGGCCAATTTTGTAGTCCTGTCTTCAATAGAATTCGCTTGCATATTGAGCATGCTCGAAACAATTTGCAGGTTGTTTTTTACACGGTGATGGATTTCTTGAAGAAGAACTTTTTTATCTTCGTCACTCTTTTTTACTTCAAGAAGTAGGGCTTTGAGCTGTAGTTCAGTTTCTTTTTTCCTTTTCAGAATTTTCTTTAGAATTCGGTTCCAATAATAAACAACCAAGAGTCCAATCAGCACACCAATAAAGGCAAAGAAAACTAAAACGGTAATAGGGAAGGAGAAGAAGATATTGTTGCTTCCGTCAGCAGCAACCCATTTGTCGTCAAACTCTATTTGATTGGATGTGGACTGAATTTTGAAAAAGCCAAAGAATATAGCTTGCTCTATATTTAAAGTGAAATGATTAGGGCTGGGGCTTAAAATGTTATAACCTGAAAGGAGGAGATGAAGGATATATAGCATTTGGGGTCTTTGTTGATTTCGATTACAACAATAGTTATAATTCGTTAAAAAACAAAGGAAAGACAGTTAGAAATTAACTTTGTTTGAATGTCGACTCAAATGGAAGTCTTTGAAGAATAGACCTCCCTAGTGTGAGTTCGTCAGCATAGTGCAGTTCTGTTCCGATGGAAACTCCTCTAGAGAGTGTTGTAACAGTTAAATCTGTAGGCGATATTTTTTTATAGATGTAAAAGTTTGTTGTGTCACCTTCCATCGTAGCGCTTAATGCGAAAATAATCTCGTCTATTTCTTTGTTCTTTACCTTGTTAAGAAGTGAGTTGATGTTTAAATCTTCAGGTCCTTGTCCATCCATTGGTGAAATAACCCCTCCAAGCACATGGTAGATTCCGCGGTAACTTCCTGTTGCTTCAATGGCCATGATGTCGCGAATGTCTTCTACAATACAAACCATTCTATGATCACGTGCTGGGTTGGCACAGATCGTACATATTTTTTCATCGGAAATATTTCCGCAGCTATCACAATAGTTAATGTTCTCCTTAATGGCGCTAACAGCGTTTGAAAACCGGTCTATTTCTTCAGGTGAGCGCTTTAAAAGCTCTAGTACTAATCGCAAAGCACTTCTTTTCCCAATGCTAGGTAAAGAAGCGAATTGTTCAACAGCTTCGTTTAGATATTTTGAAGGTAAATTCACGGCTACAAAGTTAAGCAGCATTTATTGAAAATCTTAAATTTTTCAGAATATTTCATGTTTTCCATTGCATTTCGTTTCTTTTGAAAGAATTCCTTATTTTTGCCCCTTTAATATCAGTTATGGAGAACCTTTGTGACATCCCTTTAGAAAAATTGCCCTTCAATCTTTTTGGACTATGCCTTCAAGAACCAATGGCCTTAGTAACAAACATGATGATTGCCATCACTTGTTTTGTGATTTACTTTAGATTTAATCCTGTTGAAAATAGTTTTCAAAAACACTGGAAAATGTTTTACTTGCTTTTCGGATTAAGCACTTTTTTTAGTGGGTTTGGGCACATGTTCTTTAATTATACTGGAGTTTATGGAAAGTTTCCGACCTGGACATTAGGATTGTTCTCAGCTTTTCATGCGGGGAAAGCTATGATTAGCTTAAACGTATTGAGTCCAAAACTCTATAAAGTCCTCATGGGACTTCTATACGTCAAACTCCTTGTTTTTACAGTTTTAGCGATAGCATTACAGTCCTTTATATTTGTGATGGCTGATGCTGTAATTACCTATTTATTCTTTTGTTTAGGATTTGGTGTTTACTATTGGCGAAAAGGATTAAGCTCATTTAAGTACACCGTGCTTGCTGTAATTGTTCTTATTCCTTCGATTTTTATTTTCACATTGCAGTATAATCCGCATCTTTGGTTTAATAAAGAGGATTTAAGTCATGTTTTGATGACCACAACCGTAATTTTCTTTTACTTTGGGGTAATTCGTTTAAATCAAATTGATTTAGATCAACTGGTTTCAACAAAACAATTAAAGTATGTCCGCAAATAATAACCGAATAAATATTGTTAATAAACGTGCTCGATTTGAGTATCAGCTGCTTGATAAGTATGTTGCCGGAATTCAGTTAGGGGGGACAGAGATTAAAAGTATTCGTCTTGGAAAAGCGAGTATACTCGAAGCCTTTTGTGTAATCGAAAACGGAGAGGTTTTTCTGAGGAATATGCACATTGCAGAATATGGAAATGCTTCTTTTTACCAACATAAACCAAAGGCAGATAGAAAACTGCTGTTGAATAGAAAGGAAATCAATAAGCTAGATAAAAAAATGAAGACCAAAGGCTTTACGATTGTTCCGTTGCGACTTTTTATCAATGATAAAGGACTTGCAAAAATAGAAATTGCTCTTGCTCAAGGAAAGAAATTATACGATAAGCGTCAAGATTTAAAAGAAAAAGACGATCAAAGGGCGATGGATCGTATTAAAAAAGCCTACTAATACCTAAAACATGCAAACACTCTTAAACTATTTATTGCCAATTGCTATTGGAATAATCATGTTTGGGATTGGTATGGGGCTTAAAGCGAAAGACTTTAAAAGGGTCTTTGTTGCACCTAAAGCGATTCTATTTGGGTTGTTTGGACAATTGGTGCTTATGCCATTGATTGGATTTGGAATTGCTTTTGCTTTTCAGTTGGATCCTATTTATCAGTTGGGAATTGTGTTGATTGCAGCTTGTCCTGGCGGTACTTCCTCCAATATTGTTACCTACATGTTAAAAGGACGTGTAGCCTTGTCTGTATCGATTACGGCTTTCAATAGTTTTTTGATTGTCTTAACGATTCCGTTTATTTTAGACCTTGCTTTTTCATTCTTTTGGACTTCCTCTAAAGAAGTTCAGCTTTCAATGTATGATACCTTTATAGAAGTTTTGTTTACCGTTTTATTGCCTGTAATTTCAGGTGTTATAGTACAACATTATTTACCTCATTTCGTAGAGAAAATTCGCAAGCCTTTACGGTACATTTTACCAGGAATTCTTTTTACTGTTTTCTTACTGGTTTTAATCGATGAGCAGGGGAATGGAACCAAATCTGTGGCGGAATATGGTGAACTCTTACTTCCTGCATTATTTTTAAATGTGTTCGTCATGTTTGTAGGATTCTACCTTTCTGGCTGGACAGGAATCAATCATGAGGGAAAGTATACTATTGCCATAGAAATGGGACTACAAAATTCAGCCTTGGCTATTTTCTTGGCCAATAATGTGATTCAAATTGACGGGCTTTCACTTATCGCAGTTCTATATGGTAGTTTTTCTTTTTTCTCCACCTTTATTATTGCCTACTTGATGAAAAGATTCTTAAGAAAAAAAGAACTTCCAACTGCGGGTTAATTGCATTCGCATGCTTTACAATCATCAAGAGTTTCGAATCCTTTGGCAGAACAACCGCTGTATGAAATAAGTTCGCATTTGTTTTTGTCGGCATTGTAAAACCATCTGTTAAAGTGAGCCATACATGCTTCATTAGGTACTGTTTCTTCACAAGTAGGATTTGCTGAGGCGCATTTCTTATTGCAGTTGGTGAATCCAAATGTGAAGCAGGTAGATAAACTCAGAAGTACAATTAACCTTTTCATTTCCTTTTATTATAAAGATATTAGTATGCGATTGAATCTAAAAATACATTGATTTTTATGGACTACAAAATTTAAAATCAAAGCAGACAGATACACAAGCACATAGAAGAATAAAAAAGCGTTTAATCACAAGACTAAACGCTTAAGTATTCATTAAAAATGAGTTTATTTTAAAGTATCGATAATTTTACCTGCTAATTCAGTACCTATTCTTGCTTGAGCTTCAGCAGTAGCAGCTCCAATATGTGGCGTGTTAGCGATTACTGAATGTTCTAGAAGGTCAGTTCTAGGGGAAGGTTCATTTTCATAAACATCTAGTGCAGCAGCAGCAACCTTTCCACTTTCTAAAGCTTCAATCAAATCATCTTCATTGATTACTCCACCACGTGCAACGTTAACGATGCGCACACCATCTTTCATTTTTGCAAACTCTGCTTTTCCAATTACCGCTTTTCCGTCTTCCTGTTTAGGAACGTTCATGGTAATAAAGTCAGCTTTTCCTAAAACTTCGTCTAGATCCGTAGAAGTTTTAACAGTGCTGATCACTTCTCCAACACCATCTATTGTAATAGGAATTTCAATTTCTCGTGCTGTACGTGTCAATCCAATCACCTTCATACCTGCTCCCAAAGCATAGCTCGCTAAGGATTGTCCAATTCGGCCAAAACCAATAATTAACAAGGTCTTTCCACGTAATTCAACACCTTTACTATATTTCTTCTTAAGGCTCTTAAAGTCTTCTTTACCTTTACTCGGCATTTCTTTGTATGAATCGTAAGTTGAACGTGCAAGAGCGAATAATGAGCCCATTGCTAATTCAGCAACTGATTGAGAAGAAGCTGCAGGAGTATTCTCTACAGTAATTCCTTTCTCTCTCGCGTATTCTACATCAATGTTGTCCATTCCAACTCCGCCACGACCAATAAACTTTAGTCCTGGGCAAGCGTCAATTAGGTCTTTTCTGACTGTTGTTGCAGATCGAACAAGAAGCCCAACATAGTTTTCACTATTGATTGTATCAATCAATTGATCTTGTTGCACATGTTCGGTTACAACTGTAAATCCAGCTGCCTCGAGTTTTTTTATTCCTTCCGGCGAAATACCGTCGTTTGCTAAAATTTTCATTGTATTTTTTGTTTTACAGTGATTTCATGATGTCTACAAGAGCATGTACACTTTTTAGTTCTAGGGCATTATACATTGATGCACGGTAACCACCTACAGATCTATGTCCTTTTAAACCAACGATATTTCCATCGTTCCAAAGTTTATCGAAGCGTTCCTTTTTAGTTTCATCTGTTAATCTAAAGGTAACATTCATCAGAGAACGGTCTTTTTTAGTTGTTGTTCCTTCGAAGTTCGGGTTGCTATCAATTTCGTTATACAAAAGCTCAGCTTTCTCTTTGTTTAATTTGGCGATAGCTTCAACTCCACCATTGTTAATTAAGTGTTTCAAGTTCAAATTAGAAACAAACACAGAGAAAACAGGAGGAGTATTGAACATACTGTCCTTTTTGGCGTGAACGTTCAAGTCAAGGTAAGTAGGGATATGAAGTGGAGATTTCCCTAAAATACTATCTTTTACAATGTATAATGTTGCTCCAGCTGGGCCTAAATTCTTTTGTGCTCCAGCATATATTAAATCGAATTTAGAAACATCAATTGGTTGAGAAAAGATATCAGAAGACATATCACAAACCAAGGGAACATTTGTTTTAGGGATTGATTTAAATTGCGTTCCAACGATGGTATTGTTAGAGGTATAATGTAAGAAATCAATATCTTCAGGAATATCTTCTACTTCAGGAATATAGTTAAAACCTTTATCTTCAGATGAAGCGATTTCGACTACTTCTAGTCCTGCATTAACCCCTTCTTTAATGGCTTTAGTTGCCCAAGTTCCAGTGTTGATGTATGCTGCTCTTTTGTGTTTGCCTGCTAAATTATAAGCTGCAATTAAAAAACCTAAGCTAGCACCACCTTGAAGAAATAGAACGGTGTATCCTTCAGGGACATTTAGTGCTTTTTTTACATTTTCTCTAGCTTCTTCCATAACCTTAACGAAGTCAGCACTTCTATGTGAAACTTCTAGAATCGATAATCCGTTAAAATCAAGAACTGCTTCTGCGGCCTTTTTAAAAACCTCTTGAGGTAAGATACATGGACCTGCTCCAAAATTATGTTTCATATTTTCTTTTTTTACAAAGATGTTAAAAAATAAGTGTTTTCAATAGGGTTTAATCAATTATTCCTTAAGAAAACAGAATAAAAAAAGAGTCGACAATAATGCCGACTCTTCAATATATAGGTAAGACTATTTGTCTTCTTTGTCTTCTTTTTTTGCAGCAGCTTTAGGCTTTTCTTCCTTTTTTGTTGCTGTTGTTTTTTTCTCTGCAGTTTTAGTTTTCGTCGTTGCTTTTGCGGTCGTTTTTTTAGCTGCAGGTTTTGTGGCTTTAGTAGTGGTTGTTTTTTTAGCTGCAGCTTTTTTAGCAGGCGCTTTCTTGGTAGCAGTTGCTTTTTTAGTTTCTTTTTCCTTCTTTTCTGGTATCACAACTGTCGAAGCTGCTTTTCTAGGTCTAGAATTACCATATGAACCTCTGAAACGTTTTCCTTTTGCTGTTTTTACATCGCCTTTTCCCATATTTTATCTTATTTTAATTAGTATGTCCGATAAATATAATAAAAATAGTATGTATAACTGGTTTTTTAACTGACTTTTACGCTTCTTCTTCTCTAATTCTGCGGATCATGTCTTTTATAACCAAATCTGGATTTTTGATGATTCTTTTACACCATTCTATTTTTAAAGTCGTTTGTTCTTCTTTATTAAGCTTCCATTCGAAATCATTTTGTTGTTCCAATCTTGTTCGGATTGCATTGATGGTGAGTGCTGCCGATACAGATATGTTAAAACTTTCTGTAAATCCAACCATTGGTATTTTGACATAATAGTCTGAGAGGTCCAAGGCTTTTTCAGACAAACCCGTTTGCTCTGTTCCAAACAAAAATGCGATAGGTTGATCTATAGGCACATCGTTGATGGTGTAGGCATCTGTATGTGGAGTCGTCGCAGCTATTTTATACCCTTTTTCTTT
Organism: Brumimicrobium ulvae; assembly: GCF_947504225.1. GTDB lineage: Bacteria > Bacteroidota > Bacteroidia > Flavobacteriales_D > Crocinitomicaceae > Brumimicrobium > Brumimicrobium ulvae. The sequence goes on from NZ_CANNGT010000001.1 coordinate 494,626, forward strand.
TAAAGATTGAATGCATTTTGTGGTCGGGTAGAGGTTGTCAGAATAATGCGTATGATTCACCCACTGTCCAGCACCCATAGCAATATCTCTGTTGACACTGAATTTGTTGTTCTGTTCAATGATATGTAAATCTTGAATACCAAAACAATCACAGCTTCTCATTACTGCACTTGCATTGTGTTCTTGAAAAAGGTTTTCTACTGCAACTGTAACATGCCGTGTTCTATCTGCAGCAATGCGTTCAAATTTCTCTACCTTTTCGGGGGTTATGATTTGATAGAGGGCTTGAAGTAGTTTTTCTTCCATAAAAATAAAGTTTAGAGCAAAAAAAAGGGAGCTTTTTGGGCTCCCTGCAATTTTGTTTGAATTGCTTAGTTAACTGCGTTAGATAAATCTGTACCCGCTTTAAACTTCACAACATTTTTAGCTGCGATTTGAATTTCTTTCCCAGTTTGTGGGTTTCTTCCAACTCTAGCTGCACGTTTTGAAATAGAAAAAGATCCGAATCCGATTAATGAAAGACGGTCACCTTTTTTTTATGCTCCTGTTGTTGCGTTAATAAATGCGTCTAAAGCTTTTTTAGAATCTGCTTTTGACAATCCAGTTTCTGAAGCCATTGCTTCAATTAACTCTGCTTTGTTCATAGTTATGGTTTTTGTTTGTTAAAAAATTATACTTCAGCAAATATATAGGAATATCCACCATTCACAAGTGTTTGAGCAAAAAAAAATGAAAATATGTTGATAAAACTGTCATTTTGTTGATAAGTGGTACGAATTAACCTTTGTTTATAAGTGTTTTAGGTGGTTTTGATAGTTTTTTAGTAAAAGATTAATAAGTCTTTATTCAGACCAACTCCATTTTTCTGTCGATTAAGGCCCAATATCTGGGAAAATATATAAATCGGCATGATTTTAAATAAGCATTTCGTTGACGAGAATCTAATCAATTAAAGTGGAGGATTAATGAACAATTTCCCACTCTTCTGGATTGAATCCTGCCAAAAACGAAATGTAATCTAGTCTTTTTTTACCTTCTAGTTGTACTTCTAAAAGATGGATAGAACCCTTTAAAGCGTTTAAAATAAGTTTTTTACCCTGTTTTTCGAGCTTAACCTTTGTGTTTTCCTTCATTTCTGGACATTCCGACCTGAACACCTTTAAAGTTTTCTCTTGTCCATTCTCTTTGTTCTTTAATTTCATCCAGGCAGTAGGATAAGGAGACATCCCTAAAATAAAATTATGGATTTCATTAATGGGAAGATGAAAATCAATTAAACAATCTTGTTTGTGAATTTTCGGTGCTTCTTTAAGATCTCCCTCAGGTTGCGGTTTAGGTTGAGCTTCTCCTTTTCTGATTAATTCCACGGTGTCGGCAACTGTTTGGGCGGCAACTACCATCATTCTATCATGTAATTCACCTGCAGTTTCATTTTCATGAATGGGCATTTTTTGACTTAAGATAATTTCACCTGTATCAATTTTTTCATCAATAAAGAAACTGGTAACGCCTGTTTCTTTTTCACCATTGATTATGGCCCAATTGATTGGGGCAGCACCTCTGTATTGTGGTAACAAAGATCCATGGAGGTTAAAGGTGCCCATTGGTGGTATCTCCCAAATGACTTTTGGCAGCATTCGGAAGGCCACAACAATAAATAAATCAGCTTTGAAGCCTTTTAATTCAGAAACAAAAGCTTCATCTTTCAAATTTGTGGGTTGTAAAATCGGGATTTCATAAGCCATTGCACATTCCTTAACTGCGCTTCCTTTTAATTTCCTTCCTCTTCCGGCAGGTCGATCTGGAGCAGTAACCACGGCTTTTATATTATATCCTTCTTTAATCAGTTGTTCTAAAATGGTTACAGCAAACGCTGGTGTTCCCATAAAAACAATATCTAGCTCTTCTTTATTCTTCATTAATATTCTTTTTTACGCCAATTAAAAATGTACAAATACAGTATCGAAAATAGTCCCAAAGATATAAAATAGAGGTACTCGACTGTCCAAACGGCAGCAATATTCCAATTCCAAACTTTTATTGTGAGGTAGGCATAGCTGATGTATAAAACCATACAAATGATTTCGATGGCTAATGTTACTCTTGTGTTTCCAGAGCCATTGATGGTTTGGAAGTAGGGTGTTGACAAGCCAAAAAACAAAATGGAACCAAATACCATTCTCAAAATGTAAGCACTGTCTTCAATATAAGTTGGGTCTGGATTAATAATGGCAATCATTTGTGCTGGATAGAGTAGTGCACCATGAAAAATAAGGAGCAAGAAAATCATAATTAAAAACTGAATTCTACGCACTATTTTGGGGATAACAGTTCTGTCTTTGATGTCCATATATTGAGCAACGTAAGTCTTTGTTGTTGCGCCAAATCCGAATATAGGAACAAAAGCCAAGAAGTAAATAGCCCTAATATTTTGAGAAACTGTAAGATCGTAGGTACTCATTTGTTCTATCCAAGTAAAGAAAACGGTCCAGGTTGCTAAAGCAAAAAAACCTTGAATTACTAAGGGCATTCCGACTTTGAAAAGCCTTTGAAGACTTCTAATGGTAATTTGAAATTTTGAAAATATACCGTACATCAATTTTTCCTTCGACTTGTAAAGTAAAAATAAGAGTACGGTGGCTGTAATTCCTTCTGAAATAACAGAGGCTAGTGCGGCACCTTCAACGCCCATAGGTGGCACCTTCCAAAAACCAAAAATGAGCAGGTAATCGAGAATAATGTTTGAAAAGGCAAAAATAGCAGTGCTGACCATAATTACCCAAGTCTTCCCAGTCGCCATAAAAAAGCTGTTCAAACTGAGCATTAAAACTCCCATGAAAAAACCGTAGGACCTAACAGAGAGGAAGTCTATTTGCTCTTGCGCTAAGGCCTTGTTTTTCGAATATCCCATCAGCATGTCTCCAACACTGGTTTGAATCATGAGGAAAAAGACGATTGCAAAACAGAAAATGACCAGCATCGCAGATTGGAAGACTGCGTTTACTGCTTTTGGTTGTCCTTGACCAATTCGCCTGGCCATGATGATTTGTGAAGCATCACCTAGACCTGTGAGTCCCATAAATAAAGTGACGTAAATCAATCCTGCGTTTCCACTAGCATCAAAACTTAAGGTGCTGTAACGGCTTAAGAAAGCAGCGTCGGTAATCATCACAATCGATTGAATGAAAGTACCGAGCATTAATGGAAATGCTACCTTTAAAATTTGAGAATAAGAATAGGAGAGTCTCATGGGGTTTAAGGGAGAGGGAGGAGTTTAAGGGAGAGGGAGAGATAAAATTAGTTGTGACTATTTAACCAACTTTAAGATACCATTTAGGATTCTTTGTCTGTCTTTAAGCTTTATCATGTAAAGTTAATTGATAATAATCTCTTTTATTGTTTGGGCTATCAGTTTTAAATCAAATAAAAAGGATTGTTTATCAATGTATTCCAAATTGTGTTTTAGTTTATCTGGCATAATTGATTCAATGTATATTTTGTCTGGGTCTACTGCGTTTTCAAGAAGCTCATTTTCATTTCTGTATTTTATTGAGGCAATGTCAGTAATCCCAGGTTGAACAGACAATACACGCTTCTGTTCTTCAGTATATAGATCAACGTATCTTCTTACCTCTGGACGCGGACCGACAATACTCATATCACCTTTCAAAACATTGATTAGCTGAGGCAGTTCATCGAGTTTATACTTTCTAATATAGTAACCCGATTGAGTTACTCTTGGATCTCGTCCACCTATGGTGATTAAACTTCCTTTGTCTGCATCTTGGCGCATCGAGCGGAATTTTAGAATCTTAAAGTCAATGTTATTCTTTCCAACTCTAACTTGTTTATAGAATACAGGCCCTTTAGAATCTAATTTTATCCAAATTACAACGATAATAAACACGGGACTCAATAACAACAGACCGAAAACACTAGATACAATATCAAAAGCTCTTTTTAACATATTTATAGCATCACCGTGTTGTAAGCATCTTTAACTGTTGTAATAACATAGTTTACTTCATTTTCGTCTAATTGTGGATAAATGGGTAATGAAATTTCACATTTATAATTATCGTATGCTTGGGGATAATCTTCTATTTTAAAACCCTTTTCTTTAAAAAAAGTAAGCATTGGAATCGGGATAAAGTGAACATTTACGGCAACATTATTTTTCGAAATTTCATCAATGATGGCATCGCGTTGATCTTCTGTAATGTCTTTTATTCTTAAGGCATAAATATGATAAGAGCTTTCTTTTCCATCCACAATAGCTGGAGGAACGATAGCCCAATTTTCTTGACTCAAAGAATCATTGTAGCTATTGAAAATGCGTTTACGTTCTTTTAGTATTTCAGGATAGATACGCATTTGTGCAAGTCCAATTGCTGCATTCACATCTGCCATATTTATTTTCATTCCTAATCCAGTAATGTCATAGCGCCAACCTCCCGCTTTACTTTTTGAAAATGCATCTTTGGTTTGACAGTTCAGACTCATTTGTCTTAATTCTTTGTATAACTCTTCATTGTCAAATGGAGCAGGTAAGTTCATGCAAATTGCACCACCTTCTGCTGTGGTTACATTCTTTACTGCATGTAATGAGAATACGGCAACATCAGTTTCGCTTCCTGTTTTTACTCCATTTGCATAAGTTGCTCCTAAAGAATGAGCTGCATCATTTAAAACTAATATACGTCCAAGCTTTTCTTGAATAGGAGAGGTAGCATTAAAAGAATTTTTAATTTCTGGAGCATTTACCATTTTCATGATTTCATCATAATCACAAGGGAAACCACCTATGTCTACAGGTAAAATAGCTTTTGTTTTTGGAGTAATTGCTTTGCGTATCTCCTCCACAGAAATGTTAAAATCTTTTCCTGAATCTACCATTACAGGAGTCCCTCCAGCATGATATACAGCCAATGCTGTTGCGCTATAGGTATAAGCAGGAACGATTACTTCGTCTCCTTCTTTAATTCCTAACCAGCGCATCATCAAAATAGCTCCAGATGTCCATGAATTAACACAAAGGACTTGTTTAGCTCCTGAATATGCTTTTATTTTTTCTTCTAGTGCTTTTACTTTTGGACCGGTGGTAATCCAACCTGATCTAAGTGAATCAGTAACTTCATTGATAACGTCCTCTGTAATGTAAGGAGGTGCAAATGGAATTTTCATTTATCTATTAATTTTTGCGTTAAAACTTTTACCTGAAAGTACCTTAAATATTCCTATTAAATATCCCCAGCCATAAGCTAAGTGGAGAGTGAGAAAGATGTAAGGTAAAAATAGAATCTCTTTTTTATCTCTTGCGTCTTTGATGCTGAAAAATAAAGCACCAACACTGTATAACGCTAAGACAGTAAGATAAATATAAAGGAAAACAGGATGAACAAAACTTAACATAAGTCCTGAAATTAATCCCAAGACAAACAACATAGGAAAGAACTGTCTAACTGTAGCAGGACTTCCAACTTTCTTGTTTACTAAAGGTTTGAAGAGCCCATATTGGTAATACATCTTACGTGTTTTCTTGATGGTGTCTCTTGCATAATACTTAACCATTAAATCGGGTAGGAGAAAAATCTTACCCCCATTCTTTATAATACGAGCATTAAGCTCATCGTCTTGATTTCTAATTAACTCTTCATCATACATTCCAACTTCATCAAATACCTTGCGGTGAAAACATCCAAATGGAACGGTGTCAACTTCCATGACCTTACTAGCTCCAATTCTAAAATAAGCATTTCCGACACCAAAAGAACTACTTAACGCAGTTGCGATGGCTTTAGCTTCAATAGAGTCTGTAGCAGGAAGCGTAAGACAAACTGGTCCGACATTGTCTGCTTTTAAAGCGAAAAGCCGTTCTCTTAGGACCCTTATGTAGTTAGGAGGAAACTCAGAATGTGCATCAATGCGAATAATTGTGTCACCAACAGCTGCCTTTATACCGTAATTCATTGCAAAAGGAACAGTTCTTTCAGGATTGTCTAACAGTTTTATAAAAGAATAGTCATCTTGAAAACTTTTAATTATCTCTCGGGTTTTGTCAGTACTACGTCCATCCACGAAGATTAATTCCATTTCCTTTTGGTCAATATCTTGCCTAAGCATAGAGGTAATACATTTTTTGATATATTTTTCTTCGTTGTACGTTGGACAGATGATGGAGATGTGCAGCATGGAAAGGTTACTTGAATTTATAAAGGTTGTTTTGTATCGTTAATTAATAAAATTAGCTATTTCTTATGTATACTAAAAAAACTGAAAATGTGAATATAGGAACCTTATATCATTAGAATATTAAATTACTTTATATCAAGTTCTTTTAAAACACTTTTCATTTTTAGTTTGTTTATAATCAATTGAGCTTCCTTTTGATTTAACTCCCAAAACCTAGAAGAACTAATCTCCTTAAAAACATCTTCAGTAAATCTATGTTTATAAAATCTAGCAGGATTTCCAAAAACAATACTGTTTTGTGGCACATCCTTATTTACAAAGGACATAGCTCCAATCACACTTCCGTCACCAATACTAATTCCTTGTTTAATGATTGAGCCAGCTGCAATCCATACATCATGACCAATTGTAGTTATTTTATCCGATACACATTGATCACTTAGGAATGTAGAAGTACTATACCACCAAAAAGAATGCTCCATTCCTCCTATTTGAACACCAGGCGCAATAGAGCAATAGTTTCCAATTGTAGTATTGTTGATAACCACATTACATCCAATATAAGTATTGAAACCTATTTTTGATTGAGAAATTAATACATTCTTGCTAAGTCTAGCATTGATTGAAATTTTATTTTTTTTATAAAGATTAATTGGAAATCTTAATAGATTTTTAAGTTTAAAAAGGATAGATCTTATCATATTATGTAATTAAACTGGTGTTGTTTATGAATTAAAATTCATTAAGTTTTTGAAACACTTTCATAAACTTTTAAATATTTTACTGTTATGTTTTTCCAATCTAGTTTTTCTACAATTTGATTTGGTATAAAATCAAACTTATCATATTCATTAATAATTTTTCTGATACCAGCACAAATTGAATCAATAGAGTGTGGATTAACCCCAACCCCGATGGTCTTTTCGAATACTCCATCTATACCCTCGTTTATTGTGTAAAGAACCGGTATTCCTTGAGAAAGCGCTTCGCCATAAACTAAACCAAATGTTTCTTTTAAAGAAGTCATTGTAAAGATGTCAGACCTTTGTAAAACTCTTTTCAATTCATTTTTATTATTAATCCTTCCAATATAATTAAAGTTAGGATCATTTTCAATTAAAGACAACACTTTTTTATTTTGATTTCCTGCACCACCAATAAGCGTCATTTCGCATTGAACTCCTTGTTCAATTAGTTTTTGAATTGATTTAATGAGTTTAACTACGTTTTTTCTTTTTGTAAATTGACCAATATAGAGTAGTTTGATAGGTTTGCTTAATTGAGTTCTTTTTGATTGAACATTATCTATCCAAAAAGGATCTATACCATTAGGAATCACTGTCGATTTTTCTGAAATACTGTCCTCTAAATTTTTAATTCTTTTTATTTCAGTAAATCGCTCTTGGTAGCTTGGGTTTATAAAGATAATATGTTTTGCATTTTTTAAAATTTCAATTCCTATTGTCTTTAAATGAGGTAATTTCCAAAATTGATTTAAATCTGCACTTCTTACTGATATAATGAAGGGAGTGCCATATTCTTTATATAGTTTCAAAGCAACTGCACCATTACTAAACCAAGTATGAGCATGAATGAGTTTAATATTATTGATATCTACTTTTGCTTGTATATCCTTATAAATTTTACTGACTTTAATGTTGAATAAGGCCCTGTCAGTGTGTAGGTTAAGGATGTTGCTATAAATAATATTTGATTTTTTTTCTCTTAACTCAACCCAATTATTACCAATACTTTTTTCGCTTTTTACAGGAGTGTAGACAATTTGTTCAATACTATTAGCGTCAAGATTAATAATCAGATTTTTGTAAACCGGTGTATTTGCGTAATCATTTGTAATATGGAGAATCATGATAATATTCTATTTTGTTTTCTAGAGTAAAGTTTTAATATATATCCAATTAACAATCTAATTAGTAGTCTCATAATTATGATTCTTTTTAACTCTTGTTAACAATATTTGATTAGATGAAACTTAAGCTTGCTTGTCTTTGTTGTTTTTAAAGACACGTTTCATTCTTTTTTATAGATAAGCTCATTAAGATTAGATAGAGCATTATTTTTGATCAAAATAAAACTGATACAACATGTTTGAATCTTCGGTTGCAACTAGAATCGCAGATATAAAAACACCAATAAACAAAACAATGAAAATTAGATATAAAAGTTGGTTTTGAGGTGTTCTATTTTTTAATAAGTAATAAGCAAAGTATGCGTATATTATCGTGTCAAAAATGTAGAAATATCTAAAAGGTCTTGTTATACTTATGTATCCAATCGGGAATATATACAAAGTTATTAACCCAAAGAAAAAGAAAAAGTATATGATTACAAATCGCTTACTATTATAAAACTCTTTTAACTTTTTACTATGTGCTATAATAATTACATTCATTAATATTTTAGCTAGATATACTAAGTTCGTTCCACCTCTATCAATATAACTTTTCATCAGCCCTTCTATTCCATAGCTTTTAGTATAAGCCTTTCCACCTCCTAAAATTGATTTGTATAATCCTATTAATACATCAATTTTAGGTAATAATATTGTGAAAAACTGTTGAATTATAAAAGCAGAAACAAGTATTAAAAGTTGAAGATTTATACTTTTAAAATAATCTCTACCATTCTTTAATAAAGGATAAAATACTATAAGTACTGAGGCGCTATAGTGGAAAGAACTACTTATAATACAAAATAACAAATACATCCAAAAGCGCTTTTCTTCAATATATCGGATAGCAAATAGCCATATACAAAGTGCCAATGCTTGTCTGATCCCATTCATCCAGAACAACCATTCAAAGTTTGTAAATAAAAAGAAAACTAAAAATGGAAATAAATACTTTTCATTTTTGAAGGCATAAAAGAAGAAAAATACTTGTATAAATGCGAGAAAAGTAAAATAATAGACGTAGTGTAGGCCTAAGCCTTGAAAAATATAAGTTATTGCATCAAATATAGGTTCACCTTTTGAAGCAACTATCCCCTCGCTATATGTTGAAATATAAGCTAAGTGATCTGTTCCAACATCATAACGCATTCCAAAAATAATTGAAAATACAATTAAAGGAAAGATTATATATATCTTCCAAAATGAATTGTTTTCTCCTTCAGATGATAATGTTTTGGAGTAGCTATGTCTTTGCTGAGTAACCAAAGAAAACAGTATCATTACACCTAGTAATGAGGAGTATACAAATAAGCTTTGAAGCATTAGCTGTGTTGTTTAAGTTTTTCTCTAAACAATTGCTTTAACAAAACAGAAACTGCAAAAAGAGGTAAAGAAAAATTGAGGAGTTTAACTTTGGATTTACTCATTTGAATATCTAAAGTTTCAATTTTAACGGGTACTAGATTTTTTAAATTCCTCATTATTTTGAAAAAATATTTAAAAGAGAAGCAATAATAAAAATTATAAAATAAAGTAGATACAACACCGTATATTCTGTAATCTAAAATGGCAAGTTGACTTTTTGAGAGTTGTGGATGTTTTTCTATGTAATTTTTAATAAAAGTAATGCTGTCTGTCATTTTTAAAACCTTTTCCGGGGTCCAGCTTCTTGACGCACTTCCTTCGCGTTCATTGATTAGGTAAAATATTTGATCAATGAAAACAATGTATTGACTGTATAAATGAACTAAGGTTATAAAAATACTGTCTTCACCAATTTTTAAATCTAGAGGAAATTTTATTTTATTAATTTTCAAAAAGTTGGTATTGAAAATACAACCGCAAACAGAGCCCCTTTTATAAGATTTATCAGTTATCAACTCATACCCGTCAAATGACTTCTCTAAAAAAGTCTCATCAAATTTATATCTTTCACTTTTTGTTTCTCCATTTTTATATACAAAAGACCTCGCAATTAACATTTCCAATCGGTTGTTTTCAGTTGCCTTGATTAAAGTAGACAAAGAGTTGGAATGTATCATGTCATCACCATCAACAAAGCAAATCCATTCTCCTTTTGCCCACTCTAAACCTAAATTTCTAGCTGCACTAACGCCTTTGTTTTCTTGATGAAATACTTGTATTCGGTTATCTTTTAATGCATATTTATTACAAATTTCCCCTGAGGAATCAGTACTCCCGTCATTAATCAGTAATAGTTCATAATCTTTAAAGTCTTGGTTTAAAATAGAGTCTAAGCAAGATGAAAGATCTTTTTCTATATTATAAACTGGAACAATTAAGGTAATTTTCATTAATCTGTAATGTATGATTTGTATTTATCAGCTAATTCAAAGGGTGCCACAGACAATAAATCTTTCTGAACTTGGTTGATTATCTCTTTTTTGGGTAATGCATTTTTATTATGCTGATTGAATAAATCTTTAAAATAATCAGAATTTAATGTATTTGAGTCTGGAATACTGATTGGTTTATATTCCTCAATAGCGACAGAGGAGTAATAATCTAAAAACTTTACTCCATCTCCTGCTAGACTACCTTCAAGTTGCATGTGTAAAGCAGGTATGTTATAAGCATGAGGAACTATCAAGCCATGTAGTGAGCTAGATAGTATGTACTTACAGGATTTAATGGCATTAATTGTTTTTTCGATATCATTCTCACTTAAATCGATTAAAGTATATTTTTCCGGATTATTAAAAATGCTTTTAGTGGCTTCAAAATGAGTTATGTGAGGAATAATTCCAATGGTATCACTTTCTTGAATTTTCGGATTATATATTAATGGTAAAAGAAGCGCAGGATCACCGATTTTACCTGTAAAATTATACCCTAAGCCTTTTATTCTTTCTACTGTTTTTAGACCTCTTACAGCATGAAATTCACTTTTTTGAATAAAACTTTCTTTATGAATAATACCTGCACCCCATATTTTTGCTTTCTTTGAAAAACTGTTCTGAAGTATGCTTCCAATACATACAACATAATCAGGATGAGTGAGAGACCTTATATACTCTATAAAAACAGAGTTGTCATAAAAACCTAAGAAAAAACCACGAATAATTTTTAAAAAGTTAAAAATTATTGATTTTTTCTTGCTAAAAACCATAACTCGTTTTACCTTTTTATTGGATAAACTTTCTATAATAAACGGATTTATATCGTCACCGAAATTGAAGTGATCTTTTTTTGTAAACCAAAAAAGGTAAATGACTTTTTTCATATCTAATTTCTATTAATTAATAACTTTTTGATCATAAAAAAATCTTGTTTACTGAGCCCAAAAATAACTAAAATAAAAGTTATACCCCCCGAGATTATTAGCCTCCACCAATCTGATTCAAATTGAAATAGTTTAAGAATTAGTGAAACCCCATACGTTAAAAAGCAGATGATAAAAACTCTACTTAAGACCTGACGAAAAAAATTCTGTAAATTCATTCCAACCAGTTTTTTAATAAAATAAATACGACAGATCAAAGAAAGAATAGTGACGATTATTATTGAATAAAAAACAGTTGCTGGTTTTCCTCCAGAATATAACCAGACGGCAGAAATTGGAACAGAAAGTATTTGTATTGTTCCAACTATTACTTGGTATTGCCTTATATTTCCTGTAGCTTGGACTCCAGTTCGAAAAGGATAGGATATGCTGTCAATAAGTATTGCAATCAAGCTTAACTGCACAAAAATAGCGGTATGTTCTGGAGGTTTTTTTAGCCATAGATTTAATATAAAATCGGTATTAAACACTATCGGCATGACTAAAAAAAACATTAATAAGAAAGAATATTTTGAGCTTTGAATGATGAGTTTTTGCATCTGTTCTAAATTTCCCTCTGAATATGTTTTAATGATTTGAGGATTGACAGCTTTTTGAAAGTTAGTGACAAATTGGTTGACTGCACTTTGAACCTGTAGCGTTAATCCGTAAGCCGCATTTACTAACGTTCCAAAGAATAGGTTAAGTACAATGTTTATTCCTTGTCCTCTACTTACTGAAGCAATACCTCCAAAAAGACTCCACCCTGAATAACTAATCAATTCCTTAAAGTAAGTTTTATCGTATTCAAATTTAAATTTACTTACTTTATAGTTTCGCCGACAATAGATTTGATAAGCGACCCTAATGATTAAGGACACTAAAAACATCATTATTGCATAGGCAATTAATTTATCACCTCCATAGATGACCAAAAGAAAAACTAAACCTAATTTTAAACCTACTTCAACTAAACTGATATACGCATAGATGTTCATTTTCTCGTAAGCAATGATAAGGGAATCATAAGGCACTTGAATAATGCCAACTAACGCCGTTAACACAGAGAATTGATAAACAACGTTTGCAGCAAAAAGTCTATCGGGTGGCAAAACTACTTTATAATTGACATACCAAAGCCCTAAAGTTTCTGCTACTAATAATATCAGAATAGCGATTACAATATGGATGGATAGTGTTGCACTAAATGTTTTTTGTAATCGTTTTTCATCTTTTTTACCCAAATCAAAAGACAAATACCTTTGAGTAGCCGAGGACATCGAAGAATTTAGAAAACCAAACATAGCAACTATTCCACCTACTAAAGAATAGATACCATAATCAGTAACACCCAACTGATCTAAGACAATCCTAGACATGTAGAGTGTGACTCCCATGACCAGAAACATCCTAAAATAAAGGAATAGGGTGTTTTTTGCTATGGTTTTAGATGTTGACATGGTTATCTACTTCCCAATTGCATAATATTCAAACCCTATATTCTTAATAGTTTTTCCATCCAAAAGCTTCCTTCCATCAAATATAAAAGCTGGTTTAATAACAGACTCATAAATCTTCTTCCAATCATAACCAATGAACTCATCCCATTCGGTAAGAATAGCAATTGCATGTGCTTCTTCACACGCTTTATAAGGCTCATTAATAACCTTAAGTAATCTTCTGTTTTCTTCGGGGCTACGCGTGCCTAAGTGATCTAGATCCTCATAAATCCTCTGTTCACTTACTTTAGGATCATAAACTGTAATTTCCGCTTGTTCATTCATTAGTGCATCAGCCACATAAATAGCTGCAGATTCACGTGTGTCATTGGTGTCTTTTTTAAACGCCCAGCCTAAGAAAGTGATTTTCTTTCCTGAAACCGTATTGTATAGGGTACTCACAATATTATCAGCAAATCTTCTTTTTTGATGATCGTTCATAATGATCACTTGTTCCCAATAGTCAGCAACCTCATGTAAACCATACGTTTTTGCAATATAAACCAAGTTGAGAATATCCTTTTGAAAACATGAACCCCCAAATCCTACAGAAGATTGTAAAAACTTAGGCCCAATTCTGCTATCCATCCCAATCGCTCGACTTACTTCGTTAACATCTGCTCCTGTCACTTCACAAAGCTCAGAAATGGCATTGATAGAGGAAACCCTTTGTGCTAAAAAAGCATTAGCAACTAATTTAGAGAGTTCAGAAGACCAAACATTAGTTGTTAGTATATTCTCTATTGGTATCCAGGTGGAATAAATATCTACTAACGCATCTATTGCTTCCTTTCCTTCTGTACTTTCTTCTCCACCAATCAAAACGCGATCAGGATTGAGTAAGTCTTGAATCGCTGTTCCCTCTGCTAAGAACTCTGGATTTGATAAGATTTGGAACTTAACTCCATTTCCTGTGTTGTCAAGAATATCTTTAATTGCTTGAGCAGTACGTACAGGCAAAGTAGATTTTTCTACAACTATTTTATCAGACTTTGCTACTTTTGCAATCTGTCTAGCAGATAGTTCAACAAACTTTAAATCCGCTGCCATTCCTTTCCCTTTTCCATAAGTTTTGGTAGGCGTATTAACAGAGATGAAGATCATATCTGCCTCGTCAATTGCTTTTTCTACATCAGTATTGAAAAATAAATTTCTTCCTCTGGCTTCATTAACAATCTCCTTAAGTCCAGGTTCATAAATCGGCAAGTCATTTAAGTTTTCATCATTCCAAGAGTTAATTCGTTCTTGATTGATGTCAACTACTGTTACTTTTATGTTTGGATTCTTTTGTGCAAGAACTGACATGGTTGGACCTCCAACATATCCAGCTCCAATACAGCAAATATTTTTAATTTTCATTTATATATAAATATTTAATCTTCAATTAATTCTTTCAGATATTCAAAATAATTCCCTTTCATTCCATCAACTTGTTTAAGTAACTCTTCTTTACTAATCCATTTATTGTTATAAGCAATTTCCTCCAAACATGCAATTTTTAACCCTGTTCTTTTTTCTATTGCTTTTACAAACTCTGTTGCTTCAGTTAAAGCTTCATGTGTCCCTGTATCTAGCCAAGCAAAACCTCTGCTTAAAATTTGAAGTTTTAGGTTTTCTTGAGACAAGTAATGCTGATTTACGGTGGTGATTTCTAATTCGCCCCTGTGTGAAGGCTTCACTTTTTTGGCTACCTCAATCACTGAATTGGGGTAGAAGTATAGTCCGACAACAGCATAATTAGATTTTGGTTGCTGGGGTTTTTCTTCAATACTGATGACATTGTTATCCTTGTCAAATTCAGCAACGCCATACCTTTTTGGATCTGAAACATAATTACCGAAAATGACGGCTTTTCTTTCTTGTTGAACGGTGTTTATTGCTTCGTGAAGGTAGTTTTTGAGTCCCGCACCGTAAAAAATATTGTCTCCTAATACCAAACATACATCATCATCACCAATAAACTCTTCGCCAATGATAAAGGCTTGTGCTAACCCATCTGGACTGGGTTGTTCTTTGTAACTGAGTTGAATGCCGTACTGACTTCCATCTCCTAAGAGTTTTTTGAAGTTCGGAAGGTCGTGAGGCGTAGAAATAATTAAGATTTCCTTGATGCCAGCAAGCATTAACACAGACAAAGGATAATAAATCATGGGTTTGTCGTAAATAGGCAATAACTGTTTACTCACCGCTATAGTTAAGGGGTGTAGGCGTGTACCTGTGCCTCCTGCTAATATAATTCCTTTCATCGTCTTTTGCTGTTTGGGATTAGTGTTTTAAATGGCTTCGCCAATACGAGTCCCAAGATATTCAAATATTGAGGTCGTAAAGTAATCTTTTTTAATAGCTGCGAATATAAAGAAATTAGTCTTAGAGACAATGAAAAGGAAATAAAGCAATTATTATTTGAAAAGACCAAACTAACCTCTTCAAATGTAAGGGAAGCTTTCAAATAATAGTTCCTCGCTTAAAAACAGGAGTGTACTAAACTTAAGCACATTACAATTGCGTCACTTTTACAATAATGAAATTGAGTGTACAATCATAACAAGGTAAGAGGAAAAAAGAATGAAGGACTGAAATTAAAAGGGTTTTGAAGCTCGTTTTAAAGCATGGAGGAATTCAGAATAAAATATTCTAAGAAGGCCTAAATTTAAAAATAGTTCTTATCATTGTGTTTTGGAAAATAAACATTGTACTATGGCTGAAGCTACACATAACGCTGACATGAAGAAAAAGGAGTTCGATTATTTTTACACCTTGTTATTGAATAGGAAGGTCATAATTATAGTCTCTATTGCTTTTGCATTAGTGGCTTCTGCTTATTTTTTATTAAGACCCGGAATATATTCTGCAAAATCTTCTTTTTCGATTAGCTTAAACAGTAAAATTAACACACCTTATGGTTTATACAACCTGAAAACAATAGATCCAATTCATTATTTAAATGCTTTGGAAGAGACTAACTTTAAGAAAGAAGTACTCAATAAATTAGGAGGTTTAAACCAAGATAAGTTTACTTTTGAATTTGAAGCAGAAGAAGTTAAAGTGGGGCCTCAAAATACTGAAGTAGTTCTAGCGAATAAGTTTGACTTTATGGTATCTGGTTCGAACCCAGAAAAGTTGGTGGATGTCAATGAAACGGCTTTGACCACATTCCTAGAAAATACAGATCGAAAAATTCAAAACGATATGTATAATCAGTTTATAGCAGAGAAAAGAATTACTATAGACAATCTTCAATTTGCTATTGATATTAAACAGAAGTTAATAGATGAGTTAAAGGAAGGTTTAAAAAGCGGCGTTAAAGTTAAAACAGATAAGACCAATTTTAAAGAACTAATTGATGATCGTTTGATTAATAGTTTGGAAGGAAGTGAAAGAGGCTTGATCATTTCTATGATGTTGAGTGGTGATAAAGGAAATCAATATTATCAAGAAACTATTTTGACAGTTGAAGAGGTTCAGTTAAAGACAATGTTAAATAACTTGGAAAGACAAGAGTTACTTCTTACTAAATTAATTGAGAACAAAGAAAATGGTACACTTTCAAATATATTTAACCTTCCTTTTAGTAATAGTTATTACATGTTGACTTCTCCTGAACTTAAAACTGAGTCGGATTTAATTAATAACTTAAAAAAGATCATCGTTTTCATGGTTATCGGTTTCTTTTTGTCAACAACCGTGGTCTTGATGAAGTCTTATTATCAATTTAAGTCTGAGTAGGGTAAAACTCAGAGAATGATTTTTAACCTTTTAGCCAAGTAATTTCAATGTGCACAGAGGAGATGCTGTATTCGATGGACAGGACCTTGTCATAAACAATTACGCCTATACGAATTATTCAACACACAGCCAGAGGAGTGATCTGCTTGAAGGATGGTCTAAAAAGAATAGTTGTTCCTCCAAGGCAAGACTATTTACTGTAACCATCAACGAAGGAGGATGAGGGTTCATTTGTTAGGCTTCAATGCTCATTATTTTTTCATTAAGGAATTACGCTTTTTCAACCTGAGGAACCAACTTGACTTATTGATGATAAAAAAGAATACACTAAAAAGAATCAATAAACAAACAAAGAAAATCAACAATACCCAATTGCTTGTGGTTACACCTAGGTAAGATATGAATATGATAATGAGGAAATTGGATACTCCAAGCACAAAACTAGCTCTTCTATGGGAGATGCTGAAAGTGTCAATAATAATGTGGTGGATATGAGAACGATCTGGTTTAAAAGGATTTTTCTTTTTGGCAATACGAATAAAGAAAACGCGTACAGTATCAAAGAAAGGGATGATCAATATAGCGCCAATAACGATGGGTAAGTTTTCAGCCCTAATCGGCAATCTCTTTAAGGCCTCAATGTCGAGTGACAAAAAAGAAACAGCCATAACCCCAATGATAAACCCGAGAATCATTGATCCAGTATCTCCCATAAAGATTTTTTGCTTCGATGAAAGGTTGAACCTTAAAAAGGCCAATAATGCACCAATCATAACTGCACACACAAGAAATAGAAATTGACTTTCAATGGCATAGAAAAACCATCCAAATGCAGAGAACATGATAATTGAAACAGTTGCAGCAAGTCCGTCTATTCCATCAATAAGATTAAGGGCATTAATTATTGCAACCATTATAAATATCGCTATTGCTCCACCGAGAATGGGGTCTAAATCTTCAATTCCCATAAAGCCATTGAGCGAATCTATTTTTCTCCAATAGTGGAATACAAATAAGGTTACCGCAGCCAATTGTGCCAACAATTTTGTTAAGGGTGCTAAAATCATTAAATCATCTTTTAACCCCACGATAAACAAGATGGTCAAGCCAGGAATAAGTGATATGACTATGTCGCTAGGATCGTATGGAGAAATGAAATAAAAAGAAAGCATGAGGATGACATAAAATGCAATTCCACCCAGATTAGGTGTAGGCTTTTCATGCGAAGATCTATGGTCTGGTTCAGCAGTCAAGTTTTTGGTCAACATTAAACCTCTAATTTTAGGGGTTAAATAATAGCCCGCTAAAAAAGCAGTTATAAAAACGATAATACTGAATACTAAAATATCCATAATGATTTGGTTATGATAAGCACTAGACTGCATGTCTATCTGCCTATCTTCAATTTAGGTTAAAGTGCATGCAAATATAGAGATATAATTTTTCAAAACCTTTTATGTCAATAATTTATTTGTTTAGTAACCTAGGTAGTTGTTTGATTAAATACTGTTTTAGTCCAGTAAGTCGGGCCTGCGTTCTTTTGTTCTTCGATATGCCTCTTCTTCCCTGTATTCTTCAATTTTCTTGAAATTTCCAGAAAGTAAAATATCAGGAACTTTATGTCCTTTGTAATCTGCTGGACGTGTGTAAATAGGAGGCGAGAGCAAATTATCTTGGAAACTGTCTGTTAATGCTGAAGTTTCATCATTCAAAACTCCTGGTAGCAATCGAATTATACTGTCTGCAACAACGGCAGCGGCCAATTCTCCACCTGAAAGAACATAAGAGCCTATGGATATTTCTTTGGTAATGAATAACTCACGCACACGTTCATCGACACCTTTATAATGTCCACATAAAATAATGATGTTGTCAACTCTACTCAATTGGTTAGCTGTAGATTGTTCAAACAACTCTCCGTCTGGAGTCATGTATATAATTTCATCGTATTTACGTTGCGATTGAAGTTCTTCTATACATGCTGCAATGGGTTGTATCGACATCACCATTCCTGCTCCACCACCATATTGATAGTCATCTACATTTTTATGTTTATCGGTAGAATAGTCACGAATGTTATGAATATGAACTTCTGCCAAGCCCTTATCTTTGGCGCGTTGTAAAATAGAATGACTGAATGGTCCTTCTAATAACCCCGGAACAACTGTTAAAATATCGATACGCATGGTGCAAAAATAGTGAATTAAGAGGTCTCTTTGTGTTCTCGGTGTAAATTTTATCACTTCTCCCTATAAACCACACTAACTGACAAAAAAGAGATGCAGTATTTATCACTTTGTTTAACAAAACACTCAAATTATTGTAGGTCAGTTTGACTACCTTTTGTGGCTAAGTGAGACCGAGGTGAATGGAGATCAATCGAGAAATATGAGGTGGTCAGTAGTGTTGGCCCTTTGTTATATTTTCTGCACTTCCGATAATTTTTATCCTATATTAACATTTGACTTTTTATAACAAGTTGAGATTGTGAAATATCACAAGGCTTTCTGCTTTACCTTTGTGATGTGAGAACAAAAACTTCAATACACGCTTTAATAAAACTTATGGATGATTCGGACCCAATGGTCGTGGAACACGCCAAAAATAAATTATTAGAATATGGTGTTGAAATTATTCCTGAATTGGAAGTAATGGAAGAAGATTGCTTCTCGCGACCTAGTCAAATTGAAAATGTTTCTGAAGTTTTAAGTTGCCTTCGATTTCACAGGGTGAAAAATGCTCTTCAGGATTGGTTAGCCTCAGACGATAAAAGTCTAATGCAAGCGGTTTATACCATTTGTACTTATCAATTTCCAGATTTAAAAATAGAAGAATTTACTTCGAAATTTCGTGATTTGAGGCACCAGTGCTGGATGGAAATGAATTCAAGACAAACCAGTTTCGAAAAAGTAGATGCACTGAATAAAGTCTTTTTTGATGTTTTTGATTTCATTAGGGTTGAAAAAGTACCTTATTCGCCATTCGAAATATATGTTAACTCTGTCCTAGATACTAGAGAAGGTACGGATTTATCCTTGGGGCTAATTTACAGCATGGTGGCACAATCCTTAGACATACCAATTTATGGAGTTACGACAATGAACAATAGAGCGCCTTTTGTTTTGGCTTATTTAGACAAAGACAATTTGCTTTCAATATTGGATTGGGGAATAGACAATAATGGAGTTCTATTCTACATTGGCGTAGGAACAAAAGGATTGATCATTGACCCACAGCAATTAAAAGAAGCTTATCTTTCTGAAGGATTGCCACAAAACCGAGCACAATTTGAACCTTCTCCAAATACTGTGATTATTAAAAAGTATTTACTAGACATTAAACGAAGCTATTCAAATCAACCGCAATTCAGATATAAACTCAGAGATATCGAAGAATTATTGGAGTTGTTTTAATGGTAGTTCAGAAACAAGTTGTACTACAACCCCTCATCTTCTTGGTTTAAAGCATTAAAAGATATGCTTTATTTAATTTTCATGAATATATAAGATTATTTCTTTGACGAATTATTTTTCTGACTACAACTTATACTCTGAAAGAGGTTTTGGAAAATCTTCAGGATTAGCCACAAGATGATACCTTGGGTCATCTACATCGTCCACAATTACTTCCTTAAACTTAGGACTTGCTTTGTACATTAGGTTTTTACAATCTTGACTTAAGTGTTTTAACTTGATGGTTTTTCCTTCGGCTTCATATTTCCCAACAATATTGAAAATTGCTTCTAATGCAGAATGATCACTAACTCTTGATTCAACAAAGTCAATGATTACTGAGTCAGGGTCGCCTTTCGGATCAAACTTTTCGTTGAAGGCTTGAATGGAACCAAAAAATAAAGGTCCCCAAATTTCGTAAACTTTTGTTCCGTCTTCTTTGAATCGTTTTCTTGCACGAATTCGAATTGCATTTTGCCATGCGAAAGATAGCGCAGAGATGATAACACCAACAAAAACGGCAATGGCTAAATCGAAGATTACGGTAACAGCAGAAACGATGATCAATACCACGGCATCCGATTTCGGTATCTTTTTAAGAATACGGAAACTTGACCAAGCAAAAGTTTGGATGACCATCATAAACATTACTCCAACCAAAGCAGCAATGGGAACTTGTTCAATTAATTTATCGGTAAAAAGAATAAAAGTCAGCAAGGTCAAAGCCATCATTATTCCAGATAAACGTCCTCGTCCACCAGCGTTGATGTTAATTACCGTTTGTCCAATCATTCCACAACCTCCTGTTCCTCCGAAGAGTCCTGACATGATGTTTCCGGTACCTTGTGCAATACATTCTTGGTCACCATTTCCTCTAGTTTCAGTCAATTCATCAACCAAATTCATGGTCATTAAGGATTCTATTAATCCTACAGAAGCCGCTAAGAATGCATAGGGGAGAATGAACTTTAAAGTATCGAGATTAATGGGGAGATTTTGCCAGAGTTCCATGTTTAAAGTTGGAAGTTCTCCTTTTAACCCTGTTCCTCCACCTTCAACAATATAAGAACCCACAGTAGAAACATCTAAATCAATTCCAATGGTGATTAATGTTGTAACTAAGATTGCAGTCAAAGCTGCTGGAATTTTCTTTGTTAATTTAGGCAATAACCAAATGATTCCCATGGTAAGAAGTACAAGGCCAATCATAATGTAGAGCTCTGTTCCATGCATAAATGTACTCACGTATTCTTTTACACCATCATCAGAAATAACCAATTCTTTATGAGAGAACATCTTAACTTGAGCCCAAAAAATAACAATAGCCAAACCGTTTACAAATCCCATCATCACTGGATGTGGAATCAGCCTAACAAAACGACCAAGTTTGAATACACCAGCTGCTATTTGAATAATACCCATCAGGATCACACAAGCCATGAGGTAGAAGAACCCCATGTTCTCTACAGGTTGATCAAAGAGCATTCCTTTGGTGTGGCCATCTGCAATCATCGTTACGAAAATTACCGCTACGGCACCTGCAGCACCCGAAATTAATCCAGGTCTTCCCCCAAAAATAGCGGCGACCAAACCTACAATAAAAGCTCCAGTCAGTGCCATCAGTGGATCTATTTGCGCCACAAAAGCGAAGGCTACTACTTCAGGAATCATCGCTAATGATACTGTTACTCCACTTAGAATATCGTTTTTCGGATTAGTGGTGAACCTTTGGATAAATTTATTCATTGTTCTTGACTCTCTGTTTTAAGTGGGTGCAAAAATACTTATAATTTTCTGAACCTATCAAACAGATGCTATCCATTCCTTAATCTTCGGTGATTTAATTTTCTTTCATCTTCTTTTTTATAGGACCAATAAAATATTTGTGGTAAAACAGTAAGTGAAAGTATCATACAAATTAATAATCCTCCTACAATCATGATGGGCAAAGGTTTTTGAATTTCAGAACCCATTCCTGTTGATAATGCGGCTGGAAAAAGCCTCATAGAGCCCATTAATGCAATCATTACAATTGGACGAACTTCAGCTTTTTTTGGAATGGTATTCTTTTCCTTCATTAAAGGAAGGGTAATGAACTTTTTGACCTCTTCAGCACTTCGTTCTGGCCATTGTGTAATGATTCTCGCTCGTGTATTGGTTACATCTGGGAAAGCTTCAATAGGTGTGTTCACCAAGCTAATGATTCCGGTAACAATCAATACTCCGGTAAGGAAAAATACAATAATGGAATTCTTTAACGAAAAAGCTATTATGTTTTGAATGAACTTTTTCATTAATCTATATTTTGAAGGTTTTTAATTTGCTCGTAAATCAACAGATGGTCTTTGGTGATGATTTTTTCACTTGTGCTCAAGTCATCCTCGATGTAACATGTTCCTTTGATTTGTCCAATGTATTCGACTGCCCTGGTTTTTAAATTACAGTCATCTTCATAAATAACAATGTAATTTTGATTGTTGTCAAAAATGAGCGCAGCAGTGGGAATGGTCAATACTTCTTTCTTTGTTTCTTCTATAGCAATAACGTCCACAAACATTCCCGGTTTAAACAACAAATCCTCATTTTGAATGGTAACACGTGCTTTAATTACACCAGATTCACTGTCTAAGACGTGTGACAACGCGTCCTTCTTCTTTAAATTAGCGCATTGACACGGAGCATCAGTTCTTTCATAAAGAAAGGTTTGGTTAAGTAGTCATCAGCACCTTGGTTGTCTCCTTCTATTTTATCTTCAAGTTCACGAAATGCGGTCAGCATAATTACTGGGGTTTGTGTATTGAAATCACGAAATTGTTTGCAGATTTCTAAACCATTAATAAAAGGAAGGTTAATGTCTAATATGGCACAATCTTAAATGTTTTTCTTTAACAATTTCATTCCTATTTGATCATCAAATGCGGTTTCCACAGAATAACTCTCTGAAAGTAAAGCCTCTTTAATATTGGTGTTTAAATCTGGATCGTCTTCAATTATCAAAATTTTCATTGTACTACTTTAATCTAAACCTTGTCAGTGAACCAGCTGACTTGTTTTATATAAGAATAATTTTCTGTAAATTGGTCAGTTCTAAATATAAGAAATTATGATTTCAAAATACATTCTTTTCGGATTGACATTTATAGCAAGTGTTATTTCCTATGGTCAAACAGTTTATAGTGTTGATTATGAAAGTCGTGCAGATGTCAAAGTCTTTGTTGTAGATTATGAGAGTCGCGCTGATTTGTTGGTGTATAAAGTCGATTATGAAAGCAGAGCTGGAAAGAATGATGGAAAATGGTTTTTTGTAGATTATGAAAGCCGTGCAGATAAAAAGATTTTTTTCGTTGACTATGAAAGTAGAGCAGATTTAAAAATTTTCTTTGTGGATTATGAAAGCAGAGCAGGTTGGAAAAATAAAGCCAAAAAGCAGTTGATGTATTAAGTATTTTGACAAACATTAATTTTCAAAACAATTCCCTTTGAATAAAATAACAGAACAATCTAGTAATTACGATAGCCTAGAGTCGCTAAGCGTACAAGAACAATTAACAGCAATGAATAAAGAGGATCAGTTGGTTCCTTTGGCTGTTGAGAAAATTATTCCAGAAATTACTGCATTTGTAGAGGCTGCACTAGAACGCATGAAAAAAGGCGGTCGTTTGTTCTACCTTGGTGCGGGAACCAGTGGTCGACTTGGAATTTTAGACGCTTCTGAATGCCCACCTACTTTTGGGGTTGAACAAGGTTTGGTGGTTGGATTGATTGCTGGAGGTGACGCTGCGATTCGAATTGCTGTAGAAAATGCAGAAGATAATCGCGATTTAGGCTGGAAAGAATTGGAGGAGTATAAAATTCAAACTGATGATATCGTTGTTGGAATTGCTGCTTCAGGAACAACTCCTTATGTTTTGGGGGCCTTAGAAAAAGCCAATGCAGCAGGAAACCTTACCGCAGGAATTACTTGTAATCCTGATAGTCCATTGAGTAAACTTGCACAACATGCTTTGGTGGCTGTGGTTGGTCCAGAATTCGTAACTGGAAGTACACGATTGAAGTCGGGAACTGCACAGAAATTAATTCTCAATATGATTTCAACGAGCCTTATGATTGGACTTGGACGGGTTCAAGGAAACAAGATGGTTGATATGCAATTGAGTAACGCAAAACTTGTGATCCGTGGTGCAAATATGGTTGCGGAACAATGTGATATTGGGTTTGAAAAAGCTAAAGCACTTTTACTGGAGCATGGCTCTGTTAGAAAAGCAGTAATGGCTTATGAAGCTATTCAGAAATAGAAACGAATTCTGAGGTGATTAAGTGTAAATTAATCTCCAGTTTGAAAGATTCTTACAACTAGACTGATATTTCTCACAAGTAGGCTAAGGCTCTCGAAGCCTACTTTTTAACTTTCATAAAAAGCAGTACGAATAATAAAGCGAGTCCCAAAATAATCATTATGAGAATGGGATAGTCAATCCAAGGCAGATAATCTTTTTTGACTTCTTTTTTGGGAGCAGGGTATAAGGCCTTCATTGATACAGTATCTTCAGGTGCTACTTTTTCAATATAATCATCTTCTAAACGATATCTGTTTTTAATGATTTTCCCGAACTTATTTTTAAAACTGATGAATAAATACCTTTTCTTGTTCATTTCATTAATGACCTGATTGTATTTGGTCACTACTTCTTTGTCATTTTTATTGTAATGTCTTGAACCAGAGTAATAAAAATAGGCGTTGGTTAAATAAAAATAATCTCGCTGAAAGTCAGCCATTTCCTCAAAGGCTTTCGAAAGAACATAATCTGCATCGTCGTGGAGGATTGTAAATTGACGAAATGCAGAATCAATCGCAAAGGCAATATCGACCAATCTGTTTTTATGTGGTGAAACATTACGTTTCATCTCTTCTAAGGCAGGGTCTTTTAAAACGGAGAAAATAGCTGTAGAATCTGGAATAAATGTATTTGTTCTGTTGGCAATATATGCTTTTACAAGGTCTTGATAGGCTGATTTTACACTGTAAAACGCATTTGAATTTTCCCTTAAGGTTTTTTCATTATACGCCGCAAGTAATTCAAACCTTTTGGTTTTAAATAAAGTTGTTCTGTACAATGATTTGGCGTGAGGTTCAGCAATGGTGTCGGTGTTTAATCTTGAAAAAACGCTTAAAGCCAATTCAAACTTCTGTAAATAAACATTTTCATAAGCATAGAACATACTGTCTTGTGCTGTCCAAAGCGGCATTGCATTTTCATGGATTTGTAAAATTCGATTGTAAATGTATGTTGGAGGTTTGGGCTGACGGTCATAATTGAGCACTTCAAACAAATAGGTGTTCTCTTGACGGGGCGGTTCTTCATAGCTTAATTGTTGTCCTATGACAATTGAGTTACAAGCGAACAATAAATAGATAAGCGTTACATATTTCATCATTGTTTTCATTCTAAACCTCCTTTTATCAAAGCAAATTGTAAAATGTTAAGCCCCATTTTTAATGCTTTTTCATGATTCTCTTGCGTGTCGTTGTGTACTGTGATGTCTTCCCAACCGTCTCCTAAATCTGTTTCGTATGTGTACAGCAGTGCTAACCTCCCTTCTATGATGAGACCAAATGCTTGTGGACGTTCACCATCGTGTTCATGAATTTTCGGTAAGCCATGAAACTTATATTTTTGATTAAAAAGAGGATGGTCAAATGGTAATTCTACCAGGTCGATGTTAGGGAATAACTTCTCCAATTCTGGACGAATGTACTGGTCCATTCCATAGTTGTCGTCGATGTGTAAAAATCCTCCTCCGATTAAGTAGTTTCTCAAATTCTCACGTTCTGCATTCGAAAAAACTACGTTCCCATGTCCTGTCATGTGAACAAACGGATAGGTGAACAGTAGAGGAGAACCGACTTCAACATAAGGCACTTCGGTACTGATGTTGGCATTGAGTTGTTGATTGGCAAATTTCACAAGGTTGGGTACAGCGGTTGGATTGGCATAATAGTCTCCTCCTCCGTTGTACTTTAACACTGCCAATTGATAAGTGCCTTGACCAAAAGTAAATTGAAAAATCAAAAATGAAAAGATGATGAATAGGAATCTCATAATTATTATTCTAGCGTTCTTCAAAAAATAGTTTAACATTCATACATGCATAAACACCCGCAGTTTCTGTTCGTAAACGGGTTTTTCCCAAAGTTACGGCTTGATATCCATTTTTAAGTGCTTTTTCGACTTCTTTTAGAGTGAAATCTCCTTCAGGTCCAATTAAAATAGGTGTGTTTTGTGCTGTCCATTTGCTTGCATCTAATTGTAGCTGCTTTTGTATCGTTGTGTTTCGCTCTTCTTCTTCGTAACAATGTGCAATTAATCCATTCGGATGTTCCTTGATAAAATCGTCAACTGATGTGAGTTCATTTAGCTTTGGAATAAATAAACGCTTCGATTGTTTCATCGCTGAGACGAGAATCTTTTGAAAACGCTCGTGTTTTATCTTTTTTCGTTCAGCATTCTTACATAAAATTGGTGTGATTTCATGAATGCCTAATTCAGTAGCTTTTTCTAAAAACCATTCAAATCGGTCATTGTTTTTAGTCGGTGCAATGGCAATGTGAATATGATGCTCGTCTTGTTTTGCTTGGTGAAAATCTATTTTCTTTACGACCACTGCCTTTGGAGCACTATCTGTAATTTCTCCTGTAAAAACAACGCCCGTTCCGTTTACAATTTCCATTTGATCGCCTGGTAGCATGCGCAATACTTTCGCAGCGTGTTTTGATTCATCTGGTGGTAAGGTAACTTCATTCCGATCTAAAGCGTCGATATCAATATAAAACCTTCTCATTAGTGCATCAATAAGTAAATTAATTCACGGAGTAAATCTGCATCCGTTCCCGGACCATGGTTAATTCCTTTACTTTTTAAATCGTATTCCTGAAGCGTAGCAATGTTTTTCGCAATCTTCTTTGGATTGTAAATTCGCTTGGCTTGCATGACTTCTTTAGCTGCTGGATAGCTCATTTTCAAAGCAGACATTAGTCCGTTGATGTCAGTCGCATTCGAAAAATGTGCTTTCATCAATCGTTCATGAAATCCAAATAACAGTGGGATTAGCTGTGTTATATGGGCTGCTTTCGGATTTTGCTCGAAATAATTAATGATTTTATTGGCTTTTAATATATCGCGAGAAGCCAAAGCATTTGTTAATTCAAAAGCATTGTAGTCTTTAGAAATTCCAATGTTCTCTTCGATATGAACTTCGCTAATTTGTGTTCCTTTTTCAAGTACCAACATTAGTTTTTCGAGTTCTTTTGCTATTTTTCCAAGGTCTGTTCCTAAAAACTCAACCAAGAGCATTGTTGCTTTTTGATTGATGGTATATCCTTTTCCTTTAAGATAGTTAATGATCCAGCCATCAACTTGATTTTCATAGAGTTTTTTACTCTCGAAAATCACTCCGTTTTTCTTAATGGATTTAAAGAACTTCTTTCTGGAATCAGCCTTCTTGTGTTTGTGGGCAAGAATTAAAACGGTAGTAGGGGATGGGTTGTCAAAATAAGCTTCCATTACCCCCCAACTTTTAATGTCTTGCGCTTCCTTTACAATTACCAATTGACGTTCAGCCATCATTGGATATTGCTTCACTTGCTCTTGAAGTTGCCCCATATCAGCATCTTTTCCATATAAAACAGTTAAGTTGAAATCACGTTCACTTTCGTCTAAGATGTACTTGTTTGCTGCGTCAGTAATTTCATCGATATAAAAAGACTCATCACCATGTAACAAATACAATGGTTTAGGATTTTTATCTTTAAATTGTTTTATAATTTCTTTCACGCTTATTGGAATCTATATCGGTTTAAAATAACACAAATTTTGCTAGTAAATTTTATTCTGGTGAACAAAATTAAATATTTGATTTGCTTTAACCTATTCGTAACCGACCAATTCGTAATTCTCTAATTCGTAATTCCCTAATTCGTAATTCGTAATTCGTAATTGTCTAATTCGTAATTCTCTATTTCGTAATTCCCTAATTCGTAATTCGTAATTCCCTAATTCGTAATTGTCTAATTCGTAATTAACTCCGTTGAGGGCTAAAGTCGTTCGTAATTGTCTAATTCGTAATTCCCTAATAGTTCTCAAAGAAATTATTCAACAACCTCACTCCAACACCAGTTCCGCCTTTCCCTTTGTAGTTGTCAACAGAATCCAAGTAAGCAGGACCTGCAATATCCAAGTGAATGTAAGGAGATTTCACAAAGTGTTCTAAGAATTTACCCGCTGTAATACTTCCAGCATACTTTCCACCAAGATTTTTTAAATCTGCAATTGCTGACTTTACTTCTTCCGCATAATCATCCCAAAATGGCATTTGCGCAAGTCTTTCGTGAACATTATTCCCCGATTTAACCAAAGCATCAATGGTTTCTTGATTGGCATTCCCCATAACACAAGAAGCTTTTTGTCCAATTGCCGCAACTGCCGCTCCTGTTAATGTGGCTGCGTCAATGACCAATTCAGGATCTAATTCATTCGAATAGGCGAGAGCATCTGCTAAAATCATTCGCCCTTCAGCGTCTGTGTTTAAAACTTCGACTGTTGTTCCGTCATACATTGTAATCACATCTCCAGGAACGTAAGCATTTCCACCCGGACGGTTATCCGTAGCTGGAATCAAAGCAATAAGGTGAAGATCTAATTTATTCATTGCTGCTGCATAAATTGCTCCTGCCATGCATGCTGCTCCTCCCATGTCACTTTTCATGGAATCCATAGAACCTGCAGTGGGTTTTAAACTCATTCCTCCAGTATCGTAAACCACCCCTTTTCCAACCAAAACAATCGGTTTTTTATTCTTCGGATTTTTCGGCTTGTATTCTACAATAGTAAATGTGGGTTCATCAATAGATCCAAGGTTAACAGCCAAAAGTCCGCCCATTTTTAACTCCTCTATTTTCTTTTTGTCCAGGACTTTAACTGTTAAGTTTTCTACGCTTTCAAATGCTTTTATTTCCTTGGCCAACTGTGGTGCTGTCAAGTAAGAAAGTGGTTCATTCACCATATCTCTTGACCAATAAACAGCTTTTGTTGTATTGTTTATACGACTAATGTCCTTGGCTTCGAAAGCATCCAGTAAAGTAATGTTCTCCAATTGGTAACGCTTTTTATCTGCGTCTTTGAAGTACTTTAAGAATTGGTAATTAGACAATGCTAACCCTTCAGCAAGTGCTAAAGCAGAAACTCCTTTTCCAGAAATAAATAGTTCTTTTGCTTCTTTGCTTAACTTTGTGCGAGTTTCATATCCAGCCACACGCATTTTTTCCAAATCATCATTCTCCTTTACGAAGAAAATAAATTGCTCACCTAATTTTATATAATCTGTTTTATCATCAGAAGCGATGAATTTCTTTGCTTGTTCTTCAACAATTGTTGGAATGCCTTCTACAGTCTTGAATTCATTCCCTACGATAAATGCAATATGTCCGTCTTTTGAATATGATTTTCCTTGTTTGATCATCTTTTTTTAAATTTTATTTGTAGTTCCCAAAATTAACAACTTTGTGCAGATTAAACCAATCCATAAAAAAACTAAGTTATTCTTATGATTTAGTAAGTGGAAACGTTAATGAGGTAATCTACCAAAAAGGAGAAACCGACGAGTTCAGGCATAAATATAACTATGATGCCGACAATAGAATTACCAATGTTTTTACTTCAAAAGATGGAGTAATCTATGAACAAGATGCAAAATACTTCTATTACGACCACGGACCTTTAGCCAGAACAGAAATTGGTCACAGTAAAGTTCAAGCTATGGACTACGCTTATACAATTCAAGGCTGGATTAAGGCCGTAAACGGTGAAGAAATAGATGAAGAAACAATGATGGGCTGGGGTGGTGCTCAGGCCGCAAATTCGCAAGTGGCGAGTACCATTAACAAACACGTTGCAAAGGATGCTTTTGGATATAGCTTGAGTTACTATGACGGAGATTACAATTCAAGTAACACCGCATTTTTAAATCATTCAAAAGCGACAACTCCTTCATCGCCTAATCTAAACGCCAGTTTATACAATGGAAATATCCGAAGTATGTTCACAGCGCTGTCAGATGAAAATGAGGATGCTCTTGCAACACATCAAACGAATTATACCTATGATCAATTGAATAGAATAAAATCGATGAAGGGCTATAATAGAGTTGTTGGGCAAGTTGCTAGCGAATCGGGTTATTCTTCAAGTTATTCTTTTGATGAAAATGGAAATTTAGAAACTTTGAAAAGGAATGCTTGGGATGGAAATGCATCTATTTTAATGGATGATTTTGAATACCATTACAATGAAACAATTAACAATGGTCATAACAATCGCTTATCAGGAATAACAGATCATGCCGGAGCTTCATTATTCCAAGATGCAGATATCGATCACTCAATTACTTCGAATAATTATAAATACGATGAAATAGGACAGTTAATTGAAGATGTTGATGAAGGAATTGATACTATAAAATGGACTGTAACCAATAAAGTTAAAGAAATCCAATACGAAAATGGAGACTTCATCAGCTTTGATTATGATGCTATGGGCAATCGAATCGCCAAGCATGTAACAAAAAGTGGACAGACAGTAAGTACATATTACTTTTTAGACGCCCAAGGAAACCAAATGGCGATGTATCAACATAAAAATGAAGAGGAAAATGGTATTTCAAATAATAATTTATATCTTTCAGAAAGAAATCTATACGGTTCAAGCAGAATAGGTCAAGAAAAAATTGGCGAAATTATAGCAAGTAGCGATTTAAATTTAGTCAATATTAATACCGCAACACAAAATATCATTGGAGATAAATACTTTGAAATGAGTAATCATTTGGGGAATGTGCTAGAGGTAGTTACCGACCGTAAATTACCTGTGCCTGATGGAAATGGTAATATCGATTACTTTCTTGCTGATGTGGTGAGTTATAGTGATTATTACGCATATGGTATGCAAATGCCGGGTAGAAACGGAAGTACTGGAGAATACCGTTATGGCTTCCAAGGGCAAGAGAAGGATGACGAGGTGAAAGGGGAAGGAAATAGTATCAATTACAAGTATAGAATGCATGACCCAAGAATCGGAAGGTTTTTTGCGGTTGACCCTTTAGCGAGTCAATATCACTGGAATAGCCCGTATGCATTTAGTGAGAACAATGTTATTCGTTTTGTTGAGCTGGAGGGAATGGAGAAAAAAGACCCAATGGATGATTGTTTCGATTTTGATAAAAAGAAAACATCAGGATTCGGATTTAGGTTTAATAGAAACAGGCAAGAACGCTCATGGAATCTTCCAAAAATTAAGTTAATTTCAACAGAAATTGAACACGAAATGGATGTAATATGTACCCAGACTGTTAATTTAAGAGAACCGACACCTGGTGGAGCA
This sequence comes from Brumimicrobium ulvae, assembly GCF_947504225.1. GTDB lineage: Bacteria > Bacteroidota > Bacteroidia > Flavobacteriales_D > Crocinitomicaceae > Brumimicrobium > Brumimicrobium ulvae. The sequence goes on from NZ_CANNGT010000001.1 coordinate 526,119, forward strand.
TTGGATGTCACTGTAAATATGGGGAACACAACATCTCAAGTAAATGTTAATTATGACATGCGAACAGAACCAGATGCGTTAGTAGTTACTGATGATTCAGGTAATCAAAGAGGAACAAATGGTGCTGTTTCTGGAACTGGTTCGATTCCTTTGCCATTCGGTTCTACATCTGCGAGGATTCAAGTTAGCCCTGGAAACCCTAATAGCACTACTTCAATATATTCTATAAATATGACATACACTGATACCAGGGTGTTTACTTCTGTAACGAAGAAGTTCTTAGGAATAACAATAAGTAGAACTGTAAAAATGCAATCTGCTCAAAGGTCTCAGGAAATGATTACCAGAAGGAATAATGATAATATTTCAGGTAACGATATACCACAAGGTACAGCTCTCAGAACCGAATGGGAGGCTGTTAACGGTCCTGCGCCTTGTCCGAATGTTCAGCAAGCAATTACTAACAATCTCACTGCGGGTGCGACTAATTCTGGAGGAGGCAATACTCCAAATAATTCAGGAGGAGGACAGAACACACCTGCCGTGCTTCCAAGTAACAGTGGTAATCCAGGGAACAATAACACCAACAGACGAAATACAAATACAAATACTGGTGGCTAATGAAAAAAATAATATACCTTTTAAGCATTGTAAGTTTGGCTGGGTGTGCAACAAACAAAAATGTTTCTTCAAAAACAGAAAAAGCTCCTACACCTATTATAGGTCTCTATATGAGCGAAGAAGTTCCTGCCGATATTGGTCAACCATATAGGGTATTCCTTAATATATCCGATGATTCAGTCTGGATTGCTAACTTTTCTAAAGAATGCACGTTGGTTAAACAAATGACAACTGATAGTTATGATAATAGAACTGCCATAAATAAAGGCACCCCATTAAGTTTTAGTTTTGATAATACAAGATTAACGTTTGTCGATAATCAAGAAGTCCAAAAACAGTATAAGGCCTTATACAAGTGTATTCATCAAAGTGTAGATTCTGTCATTTTTGAGGTTAGTAATTATTGGTTTGACGGCCAATTGTTCTATCAAACGCAGCAAACGTATTATCCATGTGAGTAATAATTGACAAGGGTGTGTTAATTACCGTTCATATTTTCATCCCAAGATGCCGCGCGAATTAGCGCAGCTTCTCGTGGCCTTGGGTTTCCATACATAAATCACCCCTGCAGGGGAGCAAGATTTAAATCAGACACACTATGATAATTATGGTAGAGTTTTCTCTAAGTTAGGAGTAGGAACTTACTTGTTAAATCACTATGTAGATTTTAATGTTGAAACTGGAGGAACAGTTGGCGAAAATCAAGAGGGATTAACAGATGAAGAGAAAGCATCATCATCAGAAAAACCAACCAAATTATGAGAATTGTTTTTTTATTAATGTTTTTAGCGATCAATATTAGTGGTGTTCATGAATGTTGTGTTAAACCCAAAAATATTAATGGTACTCTTATCTATTATGATGATAGGTTTCTTTTTTATCCTAACGAAAGTATAGAAGATGTTGATGATTTTATTAGTTTGGCAGAAATTGTAGGTTGTCAGTTAAAATCCATTTCGCTAAAAGAATTTTATGATAAAGCAGATAGGATGAAACTAATAGAGAGTTCGGAAGAAACGGTGGGTAAACTGTTTGTTTCTAACGCTAATATTTGTTTTGACGGCAAAAAAAGTACCGATTTAGCTGATACATTAAAATTAGGATATTATTATGATAAAAACTATCTAGAGTTTAAATGTGATAAAATACTATTTGATGTTACAATTCGTCTTGAAGATACGGATATAGGTAAGAAGGAGTCTATCCAAAATTTTGTGTTTACGCTGAAATTCACCCATTTATTTTTTAGGTTCAATTCTTTCTTCAAAGTTAA
>NZ_CANNGT010000002.1 GCF_947504225.1 Brumimicrobium ulvae
TAACTTTGAAGAAAGAATTGAACCTAAAAAATAAATGGGTGAATTTCAGCGTAAACACAAAATTTTGGATAGACTCCAAAGTTTTCGTGGAAATACTGCGAACTAACGTTTCAATGTTGTTTTAATTCGTAATTCCACTATTCGTAATTAACTTCGTTGAGGGCTAAAGCCGTTCGTAAGTGATTAACCAGTTTTCCACTCTTCGTTTTCGCTCTGTTTCTCACACTGTTTTACCCTCCCTCTGTATCTCTCCGTCAGCTGACGGAAGAAGTGCTGCAAACAAATTCGTCGTTATAATTTTAATTCGTAATTCCACTATTCGTAATTCGTAATTGATTATTTTAGCATAAAAAAATCAATATGAGTTACGAAAATATAACGACAGCACAAAAAGAGCGTATTCATTACATCACTGTGAATCGTCCAAAACAGTTAAATGCTTTAAACAAAGCAACAATTCAAGAATTACACCATGCTTTAAAAGCCGCTAACGACGACAAGGGAACCCGTGTAATCATCTTAACAGGAAGCGGAGATAAAGCTTTTGTAGCAGGTGCAGACATCAAAGAATTTGCTGATTTTGGAACAGAAGACGGAAAAGCACTTGCTGCTGAAGGTCAAAAGAAATTATTCGATTTTATTGAAAATTTATCTAAACCAGTAATTGCTGCAGTGAATGGTTTTGCCTTGGGTGGTGGATTAGAATTAGCTATGGCTTCACATATTCGTGTGGCTTCTGACAATGCTAAACTCGGTTTACCTGAAGTTTCATTAGGTGTTATTCCAGGATATGGTGGAACACAACGTTTAGCACAATTGGTTGGACGTGGAAAAGCAATGGAAATGATTACCACTGCAGGAATGATTTCAGCAGAAGAAGCAAAAGATTGGGGATTGGTAAACCATGTTGTTGCGCAAGATGAATTAATGGCTTTGGCTGAAAAAATCGCAAGTAAAATCTGCAACAACTCTGGAAATGCAATTAAATCGGCAATGAAAGCTGTAAACGCAAATTACACCGACGGTGTGGATGGTTACGCAGTAGAAGTTGCTGAGTTTGGAAATTGTTTTGGAACAGAAGAGTTTGTTGAAGGGACTACCGCTTTTGTGGAGAAAAGAAAACCTGAGTTTAAATAAAGCTTCAGCTTTATTTAGGATTATGGAAGAGTAGGGAGTTAAGAGGCGAAATCAATTAGCTTTGCAAATAATTAGTCTTTCTATTTTAGAAAAGTTAAATGCTGATACGATGTGTCGGCATTTTTTGTTTGATTATCCTTTTTTCTTCCCCTCCAAAGGGGGGGAGTCTTCATTTAAGCGGAAACTATTCAATAAACCCCTAAACAAATCCTATTCTCAATTGTCTTACTATTAGTTAACAAAGTAAACTATGAAAAATACAAAATATTCTATACTCGAATTGGCAATGGTCAACGACAATACCACACATGAAACGGTGTTTAAAAACAGTGTTGAGGTGGCTCAAAAAGCCGAAGAATTGGGTTATCATAGATTTTGGTTAGCCGAACACCATAACATGGTAAGCATTGCCAGTTCTGCAACTGTAGTACTGATGGGTCATATAGCAGCCAAAACGAATTCAATTCGCGTGGGTTCTGGTGGGATAATGTTGCCCAATCATTCACCTTTGTTGGTAGCTGAACAACTAGGAACTCTTGGAAATCTTTTTCCAAACCGTATCGACTTAGGTTTAGGAAGAGCACCAGGAACTGATCAAGTAACGGCACATGCTATTCGCAGTGATAGAATGCAATCGGTTCACAACTTCCCCAATGAGGTAAGTGAGATTCAAGGTTATTTTGAAAACACTTCGTCAGCAACAAAAGTCCGCGCAACTGTTGCAGAAGGGGTTGATGTTCCGATTTACATTTTAGGATCGAGTACAGATAGCGCGCATCTTGCGGCTCAAAAAGGTTTACCTTATGTTTTTGCAAGTCACTTTGCTCCTGCTCAATTACACAAAGCGTTGGCTATTTACCACAATGAATTCCAACCTTCAAAATATTTGGATAAACCTTATACTATTGCCGGAATAAACGTAATTGCTGCTGCAACTTCTGAAGAGGCAGAACGCCGTTCTACAAGCATGTACAGAATGATGTTGGGAGTCCTCACGCAACAATTAGATTATATGAGAGCACCAATTGAAATGAACGATGATATTCGCCAATTGAGAAGTCACCCAGCACTTCAACAAATGTTAAACTATACTTTTATTGGTGACAAGAATGAGGTGAAAGAACAAACTGAAAAATTCATCAAAGAAACAGGAGTCGATGAACTGATCAGCACTTCATATTTATACCATCAAAAAGACCGTTTAGAATCCTTGAAGATTTTCGCCGAGATCATGAAGGGAGAGTAGTACTTTCATGCGACCATACTAAAAAAAGCAATTTAAGGTTAAAACCCTTGAACTAACAAAATAAAGACTTCAATAATATGGGGTAATATAAGCGTAAAATATCATCTCAAAAAAGCCAGATTTAATGCTCTAGCATTTTATTTACCCCACGAATGTAGGTGAAATATTTATTAAATCTGGCATAAAACCTTTCCAAAACCCATGAAATGGGAGACCTACTCAACCAACAGCTGTTTTAACTCACAACCCCTCTCGACAAGCATAAAAATCACAAAAAACAATTAGAAAATCGGCATTCCAAAGATTCCATTTATCTTAGCGCTAATATTGTATCGGAATGAGCAACCCTTTAAAGAAATTAGCAGGACAAACAGCGGTTTACGGTTTATCAAGCATCGTTGGACGTTTGTTGAATTACCTAATGGTTCCTTTGTACGTTGGTGTTTTTGTTAACACTTCAGATTATGGAGTCGTTTCTGAACTCTATGCGTGGATTGCTTTCCTAATGGTATTGCTCACTTTTGGAATGGAAACCGCTTTCTTCAAGTTTCTTTCTGATGATCCTGAAAATAAAGAAAAGATCTTCCGTAATTCCATGTTGAGTATCATAGTTGTCAACATAGTTTTTCTTTTGTTGATTCTTTTCTTCAATGGCGTGATTGCCGATAAACTTCTCTTCCCTAACAATCCTGAATATATTATTCTACTGGGAATAATCGTTGTTATTGATGCTACATCAGCCCTCCCTTTGGCAAAATTACGCGCCGAGGAGAGAGCAAAAAAATTCGTGCTAGTCCAGCTCACAGGAATAGGCTTAAACATTGGACTGAACCTCATCTTGATGCTTTTGGTTTTTCAGCCAAATATAGATGAACCAGCAGTCGGAATACGTTTTATTCTGATGGCCAACCTGATCGCTTCATTGGCCAAACCAACCATTCTTTACAAAGACTTTTTAAAGTTAAAATGGATATGGGACACTCAACTTATACGCAGTATGGTGAAGTACAGCTTTCCATTGGCATTGGCAGGATTCGCTTTCATCATTAACGAAACCGTTGACCGTATTTTACTCAAGCACCTCACCTATCAAAAATCAATTGGAGAATTTACAACGGAAGCTGCTTTGACTTTAGCAGAGTCTCAGGTAGGTATTTACAGTGCTAGTTACAAATTGGCCATGATGGTCACCATATTTCTTCAGGCTTATCGCTATGCTGCAGAACCTTTTTTCTTTGCTCAGGCTAAAAACAAAGACAGGAACAGAACCTATGTAAAAGTGATGAACTACTTTGTAGGAGCCGTGTTTTTGAGCTTTCTCGGAGTCGCACTTAACCTTGACATATTCAAATATTTCATTCCAAACCCAGCCTATTGGGAAGGTTTAAGAATTGTTCCTATACTCCTATTGGCGAATGTTTTTTCAGGAATTTATATTAATCAAAGTATTTGGTATAAACTCAGTGGACAAACAAAGTTTGGGGCTTATATCGCTATGGGTGGTGCGGTTTTAACCTTAACATTAAACTTTATTTTTATTCCAATTTATGGCTATATGGCCTGTGCTTGGGCCACTTTTATTGTTTATGGCGGACAAATGGTTGTTTCTTACCTCCTCGGTCAAAAGCACTATCCAATCCCTTATAATTTAAGAAAATTCGGTTTATACAGTATTGTTGCAGTCTTAATTTATCTACTTCTTTCTTGGATCAATATTGAAGCGGGAATAGTACAGTTTGTAATTCACAATCTTTTTATCTTGCTCTATGTTGCATTGGTCTATTGGATGGAAAAGCCCAAAACCAATCGAGCATAAGTTTGACCTCTACCAGTTAACCTAGAGTAAATAGTACAAAGCATTCTGAAAGCACACAACACTAAAAGGAATAAATCCGTCAATACTCAAAGGATTCTCAAGAAAAAAAAGTACTTTTGGAGACTGTAAAAAAATGGAATTCAATCTATTTAATTACATTAAGTATTTAACAACAAACAGAAAAGGAAGAATGAAAGTTAAAATCATCAATCGTTCGAAACACGATTTGCCTCAATATGAAACAAAAGCTTCTGCTGGTGTAGATTTACGAGCAAATATTTCTGAACCTTTTACACTTCAATCTTTAGAAAGAAATCTTGTGAAAACAGGTTTGTTTATAGAAATTCCAGAAGGATATGAAGCACAAGTTAGACCGAGAAGTGGATTGGCCATCAAACACGGCATCACTGTTTTGAATAGTCCAGGAACAATCGATGCAGATTACCGTGGTGAAATAGGTGTGATTTTAGTCAACCTTTCACAAGACCCGTTTGTTATTGAAGATGGAGATAGAATCGCCCAACTTATTTTTTCGAAAGTGAAGCAAGCCAAATGGGAACTAACCGATGAGCTCTCTGAAACTGATCGTGGAGAGGGAGGTTTTGGAAGCACAGGAAAAAAATAAATCATGAAAATAATCGTACCAATGGCGGGAAGAGGTTCTCGCTTAAGACCACACACCTTAACCGTACCTAAACCACTTGTACCTGTAGGTGGAAAACCAATTGTTCACCGTCTTGTTGAAGACATTGCAGGAGTTTGTAGTGAACCCATAGACGAAATTGCTTTTGTAATTGGTGATTTTGGTAAAGAGGTTGAAGAAGAATTAATAAAAGTTGCTGAGCGTCTCGGCGCTAAAGGGAGTATACATCACCAAACTGAACCTTTAGGAACAGCTCATGCCGTTTTATGTGCAAAAGAAAAGCTTGATGGTCCGGTCGTTGTCGCATTTGCAGACACTTTATTTAAGGCCGATTTTAAGATTGACCCTAAAGACGATGGAATTTTATGGGTAAAACAAATCGAAGACCCTAGTGCTTTTGGGGTGGTTAAAATGAATGACAATGGCGAAATCATTGACTTTGTTGAAAAACCACAGACTTTTGTTTCAGACCTTGCTATGATTGGAATTTATTATTTCAAAGAAGGGAAAGACCTGAAAACAGAATTAAATTACCTCATCGATAACGACATCATCAAAGGAGGAGAGTATCAACTTCCTGATGCCCTAAGACGATTGACTGAAAAAGGCAAGATTTTCAAGCCTGGAAAAGTGACTGAATGGCTAGATTGTGGAAATAAAGTTGTGACTGTAAATGCCAATCAGCGTGTTTTAGAGTTTGATAGAGATAAAAACATTGAACTTGTTGATCCATCAGCTAAAATTAACAACAGTGTTATTATCCCTCCTTGTTTTATTGGCAGGGATGTTGTTTTAAACGATAGCGTTGTTGGACCTCATGTTTCTTTGGGGCAAGGCACAAAGGTAAATGGAAGTATCATCAAAAACTCTATTGTTCAATCTAATGCAAGCATAAAAAACATAAATCTTAAAGATTCAATGGTTGGTAATCATTCGAATATTAATAAAACTCCGCAAGACTTAAGTGTTGGAGATTATACCACAATGGATATTTAATGAAAAAGTTTTTCCTCATATCGTTTATTTTGTTCTTCTCCTTGACCGCTATAGGTCAAAGGGGAAAGAACAAATCGCTTCAAGAAGAGGCATTAGATGATATTGAGGTGCTTTCATCAAAAAACCATCCTTATATCGAACTGTTTCACAAAGCCGTTCGTGAGAAAATGTCCGGCAATTATACCGAAGCCAAAAAGTTATTCAACGAATGTCTTAAAGAAAAGCAAGACGATGATGCCGTTTATTTTGGACTGGCAGAGATTGCCAAATCTGAAAACAACAGTACAGCCATTCTTGAAAACTTTAAAAAAGCTTATGATTTAGACCCCGAAAACACTGTTTACCTCCAAGAATTGGCCTACATCTATGCAGAACGAGCAAACTTTGAAGAGGCCGAATTACTTTTTAGGGAAATGTGCACGCGTGAACCAAGAAACTTAGACTTCATTTATGGCTACAGCAAGGTTTTGATATTCAATAAAAAATATGAAGCTGCAATTGAACAACTAAACAATCTTCAAGAACAAACTGGAATTGTTCCAGAATTGGCCATCATGAAAGCCGATTTATACACAGAGTTGAAAAACACTGTGAAAGCAGAAGAAACCCTTCTAACACTGAAAAAAGAGTTTCCAGACGACCTAGAGGTACTAAAAAGTGTGATTAGCTATTACGAACAACAAGGCGAAAACAACAAGGCCATCGACATGATTGAGGAATTGATTGACAACGACCCTAACAATGGTATTGCTCACTTTGTATTGGCCAATAATTATTTAGAACAAAACGAAGTCGATAAGTTTATAGAGATTGCTCCTAAAGTTTTCTCGTTTAAAGATGTCAACGTACATCAACAACTATCTATTCTCGACCAAATGAGTAAACACCTTGCGCTAAATCATCCCAAGATTATCATGGCGACAAAAATGATGTATGCTAGCTTTCCGGAGAACGACCTTGTCTTATTGAATTATGGAAACTCCTGTGAAATCCTAAAGAAAAGTAAAGAAGCATTAGCAGTATACCAAAAAGCCAGTAAGGTCAACCCCAACAATTTCGAGGTTTGGTTAAAGTTATTAAACTTCGAAAGTGACTATTTGGAGTATGAAGCTTTATACAAAGATGGAATGGAGGCCATCGACTTATTTCCGACAATGCCTTTCACTTACTATTCTGCTGCAGAGGGTGCATTAGCAACAAACAAACCAGATGAAGCGATTCAATTATTGGCAGCTGGAGAACTATACCTATTAGGAAATGAAATTCAGTCTGCGCTTTACAGCATGCGAAAGGGAGAGGTTTATTTTCACAAAAAAGAATACAAAAAAGGAATTGTTGCTTTTGAAAAAGCTTTAACAAAAGATGCTGATAATCCAAACATTAAGATCAACTATGCATTTTGTCTAGCGAAAGCCAATATTGCTCAAGATGTTGCAAAAGAATTATTAGAGCATATTCCAGATAAAAACAAAAACCCTAACTATTACAAGGCTAAAGCGACTGTAGCATTAAATAGTAATCAAATTCAAGAGGGTATAAAGTCCCTAAAAAAAGGAATTGATTTATTGTTGAACAATGCAGAGTTGTATGATTTACTAGGTGATTTGTATATTAAAAATAAAGCTTCTCAACGTGCAATAGAAGCATGGGAAAAAGCACAAACATACGAATCTAGAAATAGGGTTTTATCCAAAAAAATAAAAGAAGTTACATATTATGCTCCGAAATATAACTAAACTGATTTTTTCAGCTGTTCTGATGATTTCTTTGGCTTCTTGTGGCGCGAAGAAAAGCGCAGATGAAGAGAACACACACAAGTTACCAAAGGTAAAGGAAGAGTTGTTGATTAATCGACTAGACAGCCTTTCTAAAGAACGTCCGGAGCATTTCTACACAAAGTTAAGTTCCAAATATTCTGACAGCAAGTACAATGTGTCCTTCAAGACTTCAATCCGTATGCGAACAGATAGTGCTTTTCACGCCCTAATCACATTTGCTCGTATTCCTATTTACAATACCATGGTTACTCCAGACACCTTAACCATTGTTGATAAACGTAATAACTGCTACATTCAAGAAGGTATGACCTACTTAAAAAAGACCTTCAATGTTGATTTTAAGCATGAAAACATCGAGGAATTGATTTTGGGAATGCCTATTGCCTGGGATTCAAATGTAGAATATCACCAAATCAAAGACCCCTACAATTATATCGTTTCATCTCAGCCCAAAAGGAACATTCGCCGTTTAGACGCAGATGACGATGTATTGATTCGTTATTATTTAAGCAATGACACCAAGTCTTTAAGGCGATTGGTTATTGATAGTCCGAAAGACACAACGACAATTACTGTTAACTATTTCGGTCGAGAAATGATTGACAATTATAGTATTCCGACAAGTGGGGACATCAATGTTAAAACCCCAAGAGAGGATATTTATATAGACTTTAAATACAATAAGTCAATTATAAATGAACCAAGAGTATTATATTTAGCGATACCGAATAAATATGAAAGGTGTGAATAAGATTGTATTCTTGTTTTTAATAGTGTTTTTTGCTGTCTCCTCCCCTGTGTGGTCACAGTCTGGGTCTCAACGTCTCAAAAATGAACAAGCCACATTAGAAAAACAAATTGCATCAACGAAGACACTTCTAGAAAAATCGAAGAAAAACACACGTCTTTCATTAGAGGAAGTTAACCTTATTGAACGTCAAATCGAATTTCGTGAACAGCTCTTGCGCAACATAGACAATCAAATTCGTTCTTCAGAACTAAAAATCGAACAGAAAGAAGGCCGAATACAAGAGCTCAATGCAGAGATTGAACGCCTCAAAAAGCAATATGCCCAATTGCTACTCTATGCCTACAAAAAACGTAATAAATATGGTGATTTGATGTTCATTTTTAGCGCAAAAACAGTCGAGGAGGCTTTAAAAAGAAAGTTATACCTTGAGAAATTAGCAGAGATTCAGCAGAAACAAATGCGCTTAATTCAACAAAACACAGTTTTATTAAAAGAAGAAATAAAGGAACTCGACCTCGAAAAAGAAAAACAACTCAAGCTAGCAGACCAAAAGAAGGTTGAACGTGCAGAAATTGTTAAAACCAAAAAGGCCAAAGAAGAAATATATAAGCGTTTTAAAGAACAAGAGGACGAATTACTTAAAGAATTAGAGAAACAAGAAAGGGATAAGGAAAGGTTAAAACAAGAAATTGCTGCTGCCATTCAGAAGGAAATTGCTGCAGAAAAAGCGCGAATTGCCAAAGAAAAACGTGAAGCTGAAGAAGCAAGAAAAGCTGCTAATACCCCGACGGTTGAAAAGCCGAAGAAACCAGAAAAGGAATTTTCACTTACTGCTGAAAGTGTGCTCATTGGTGAAAACTTTGCTTCTAATAAAGGAAAGTTACCATGGCCTGTTGAAAGCGGTGCCATTAGTCAAGACTATGGGAAAAATAAGCACCCGACTTTACCAAATGTTTACACTCAAAATAATGGAATTGATATCAGCACCCCAAAAAATGCAAACGTACTAGCGGTTTTCAAAGGTGAGGTGACAAGTGTCATAAATATTCCTGGAGCTGGAAGAGTGGTGATTATCAAACATGGTGATTACCGTACGGTATATTCCAATTTGCAGGATGTATATGTTACCAAAGGAAGTATGGTAGAAACTAAAACACCCATTGGTTCATTATTGCCTAACCCTACTGGCGATATTTCTGTTGCTCACTTTGAAGTACATCATGTAAAAGGAAATTCAGTGAGTCAATTAAACCCAAACTTGTGGATCGCAAAATAACCTTAGGTAAAGTTTTTTTGTACTAGATGTTTAGTTTATCTAATAAAGGTAGAATCTACTCAACAAAAAAAGGGAACCCTTTAAGAATTCCCAGAAATATTATCTTAACGAAAAGCCTTTTAAGCTTTTTCTTCCTCGTCGTCAAAAACTTTCTTAGGACGCATTTGTTCAATAGCACCTAGAGTAATCCAATAAGGAACAGCGAATGCCATAAGGAATAATAATAGCCAAAAAGCCATACCTCCAATTAAAATAAACATAACAATACCGAAAATACTCATGATATATTAATTTTGTAATCTATATTATGCGGTAAAAGTAAAAAATAATTTAATAAAAAACGATATATTATGGAATATAGAGTGGAAAAAGACACAATGGGTGAGGTAAAGGTACCTGCCGACAAGTATTGGGGTGCTCAAACTGAGCGTTCTAGAAACAATTTTAAGATTGGTCCTGAAGCTTCAATGCCATTGGAAATTATCCATGGATTTGCATATTTGAAGAAAGCTGCTGCTTATACCAATTGTGAACTGGGTGTTCTAACTGAAGAAAAAAGAGATTTAATTGCTCAAGTATGTGATGAAATCATTGCTGGAGAACACGATGACCAATTCCCATTAGTAATTTGGCAAACAGGTTCTGGAACACAATCAAACATGAATACAAATGAAGTGATTGCGAATCGCGCTCATGTTTTAGCCGGAAACAAATTAGGAGAAGGAGAAAAAACACTCCAACCTAATGATGATGTAAACAAATCACAATCTTCAAATGATACTTTCCCTACAGGAATGCACATTGCGATTTACAAGCGTATTGTAGAAACAACTGTTCCTGGGGTGAAACACTTACGTGATGTTTTAGACCAAAAAGCAAAAGACTTTAAAGACATTGTGAAAATTGGTCGAACGCACTTGATGGATGCAACACCATTGACATTAGGCCAAGAATTTTCTGGCTATGTGGCACAATTAGACCACGGGCTAAAAGCGCTTGACAACACTATGCCACACTTAGCAGAAATTGCATTAGGAGGGACTGCAGTTGGAACAGGAATCAACACTCCGAAAGGATATGCTGAATTGGTAGCAAAAAAAATTGCTGAATTTACTGGATTACCATTTGTTACTGCTGAAAATAAATTTGAAGCTTTAGCTGCACACGATGCTTTGGTAGAGACGCATGGCGCATTAAAACAATTGGCTGTTTCAATCAACAAAATTGCCAATGATATCCGAATGATGGCTTCTGGACCGCGTTCAGGAATTGGTGAAATTATCATCCCAGCAAACGAACCTGGGTCTTCAATTATGCCAGGAAAAGTAAATCCAACCCAAGCAGAGGCAATCACTATGGTTGCAGCGCAAGTTATGGGGAATGATGTTGCGGTTACTGTTGGTGGTATGCAAGGTCACTACGAATTGAACGTTTACAAGCCTATGATGGCTGCAAACTTATTACAATCAGCACGATTGATTGGAGAAGCATGTGTTTCATTTGCAGACAACTGTGCTGTTGGTATTGAGCCAAATCAAGCCCGTATTGATGAATTGGTCAATAACTCGTTAATGTTGGTGACAGCATTAAATACAAAAATCGGTTACTACAAAGCAGCTGAGATTGCAGGAAACGCACATGAAAAAGGAATTACTTTAAAAGCATCTGCCTTAGAACTAGGTTACCTAACATCTGAAGAATATGATGAATGGGTTGATCCAAAGAAAATGACAGGAGAAAATCACTAATTGAAACTGAACCACTATGGACTAAAAGTACCATAGGTTCACATGGGAATAAAATTCTGTGGTTATAAAAGTAGTTGACCATTAGCTTTTTAGAAGCTAAAACGAGATGCACAACTCCCGAGACCTGTCGGGAGCAAAGTTTTAACTTTTTCTGATACCAATAAAGGTGAAAATGAAGGCTGTTCCATTTGGAGCAGCCTTTTTTAATTATTAGAATTCAAATAAAGAAAGGCTTTAAGCAATAAAAAGCTTGACAGTTTATGAAATGAGTTTTAGGATTCAAACAATAGACAGTTTTTTTGTGTTCTATATATAAATTAATGTACAGTTCGTTTAGAAAAAAAGATTTAAATTTATGTTTTAACGTTTATTTTCTTTTGAATCGGTCACTTAATCAACAAATAGGACCGTTTAAAGAATGATAAAGGTAAAATCTTCCAAAACGCTGTATATTACAGACGCTAAAAATTTATTATTAAAACGCAATTATGAAAAAAATATTATTATCCGTTGCAATTGCCTTTGGAGCATTCTCTGCGACTTATGCTCAAGAGCCATATCCTTGCCACACGGATGAAAAAACAAAAGAATTCGTGGACGCTTTATCTCCAGAAGAAAGAGCTCAATACCTAGCAGAAAAAGAAGCGAATGAACTGTTTATACAAGAATACATCGCCAACAATCCAATTTCAACTTCAAACACAGTTGAAAAATCGGATGTCATTCTCTATACTATCCCAGTCGTTTTTCACATTATTCACCAAGGTGGGCCTGAAAACATTTCTGATGAGCAGGTGTTAAATGCACTTCAGCACATGAATGACGATTACCAGAAATTAAACGCAAGCGCTTTTCAAGTCGTTCCAGAGTTTCAAAGTCGTGTTGCAGATATTCAAGTTGAATTCAAACTAGCTAAAAAAGATGGTTCTGGGAACTGCACCAATGGAATTACAAGAACTTTTTCAAGTGCTACCAGCGATGGAGATGGTTCAGATAGAGTTTCTGCGGTTCAAGCAGAACATGGTAACTGGCCAGGAAACAAATACATTAACATCTTTGTCGCCCAAGATATAGGTGGAGCCGCAGGTTATACAATGTACCCAAACAACTGGTTGGGTGCAAGCATGAGCAATGGAATCCATGTCCTTCATAATTATGTGGGGAGTATTGGTACTTCTGGTTCAAACGGTGCACACACATTAACTCACGAAGTTGGGCACTGGTTAAACCTTCCACATTTATGGGGAGATTCTAATGATCCAGGTATTGAATCAAACTGTAATATTGATGACGGAGTTGCTGATACACCACTTACTAAAGGTTGGACAACTTGTAACCTAAGTGGAACAACATGTGATGGAAACCTAGACAACGTTGAAAACTTTATGGAGTATTCTTACTGCTCTAAAATGTTTACAGAAGGACAAAAAGCACGTATGCATGCAGCTCTAAATAGTTCTACAGGAGGAAGAAACAACATCCACACAGCGGCAAACCTTGCAGCAACAGGTGTGAGTCTTCCAGAAGTACTTTGTACAGCAGATTTTGATGCTGACTATAAAGTAGTTTGTCAAGGACAGACGGTAACTTTTGATGACCTGTCATATAATGCAGTTACTTCAAGACAATGGAGTTTCCCTGGCGGAAGTCCAGCAACTTCTACTGCAGAAAACCCAGCGATTACCTACAATACTCCTGGAACATATGAAGTTCAACTAACTGTTTCTGACGGTTCTTCAACTGAATCAAAAACAAAAACAGCGTTTATTACTGTTTTAAACGATGCTGCATCATTGCCTTTTACAGAAAGCTTTGAAGGAACTAACAATATCGATTATTCTTTTTGGTTGGTTGAGAATCAAGGAAATAATGCGGCATTTGATATCACAACATCAGTTGGACATACAGGAAACCACTCTGCAAAACTAGGAAACTTTGGTCAAGCAGCAGGTAATAAAGACGCCATTATATCTCAACCTATTGATTTATCATCAATTTCTAGTCAAGTAACCTTAAGTTTCCGTTATGCATATAGAAAAAGATCTGCATCAAACGAAGAATGGTTAAGGGTATTTATCACCAATTCTTGTGGTGAGTCATGGGTTCAGCGTAAAACACTAAAAGGGAGTAACCTTGGAAACATTGTGGCTTCTGGTGATTGGGCACCTAGCTCTCCTGCGGACTGGGTAACGGTTCACATGGCGAACATAACTTCGTCTTATTGGGTTGATGACTTTAGAGTAAAATTCGAGTTCGAGTCTGATGGAGGAAATAACTTCTTTATCGACGACATTAATATTTACTCAGGTAGTTCTTCAAACGAACCTTCTTTAAATCTTGAGGATCATGAATTGCTAAAAGCATTTAATGTTTATCCAAACCCTGCAGACAACATTGCAAATGTGTCTTTCACTTTGGAAAAGGACCAAAATGTAAACGTATCATTAGTTAATATGATGGGACAAAACATCCAATCACATACAGTACAAGCTAACAATGGTCAAAACTTAGTAATGCTAGACATTGACACTATTGATGCTGGTGTTTATTTTATCAACGTTAACGTTGGTGGAATAAAGCAAACTAAGAGATTAGTAATTCAATAAAAAATATACTCTTGTGATTAAAGCGGACAAGTGATTGTCCGCTTTTTTTATGCACTATTTTTTTAATCAATGTAATTCGATAGAGTTGAAGAAAGGAATGCCTTACCCACTTTTTACAAAGCAATATTTAGTATTAAATAATACTAGATTATTAAGATAAATTAGTATAATAACTATCTTTACACATTAAAATAAATTTTAAATCGGTTAATTAAAAGCTATGAGCAATTTAGAATTGTCTGACCAAGAAGTACAACGTAGAGCAACGTTGACCAAATTACGTGAACAAGGTATCGATCCTTATCCAGCAGCCTTATATCCTGTGAAGGACAAGGCCAAACAGATTAAGGACAACTTTGAAGAAGATAAGGATGTTGTGATTGCAGGTAGATTAATGCGCCGTAAAATTCAAGGGAAAGCATCTTTTGGAGATTTACAAGATGATACTGGAAGAATCCAAGTTTACTTTAACCGTGATGAAATTTGTCCTGGTGAAGATAAATCACTTTACAATGATGTCTTTAAAAAATTACTTGATCTTGGTGACTTTATTGGAATCAAAGGAAAAGTATTTAAAACGCAAGTGGGAGAAATTTCTATTAAAGTAGAAGAGTTTACCATGCTTTCAAAATCTTTGAGACCCCTACCACTTCCAAAAACGGATGCAGATGGGAAAGTACACGATGCGTTTACAGACCCAGAATTAAGATACCGTCAACGCTATGTTGATTTAGTGGTAAACCCACACGTGAAAGACATTTTTGTAAAAAGAAGTAAACTCTATACAGCAATGCGTAATTTCTTTAACGACGCTGGGTATATGGAAGTTGAAACGCCAATTTTACAGCCTATCCCTGGTGGTGCTGCTGCACGACCATTCGTTACACATCATAACGCTTTAGACATTCCATTATACATGCGAATTGCCAATGAACTCTATTTAAAAAGATTAATCGTTGGTGGTTTTGATGGTGTCTATGAATTCTCAAAGAACTTCAGGAACGAGGGGATGGACAGAACTCACAATCCAGAATTTACTGCAATGGAAATTTATGTAGCGTATAAAGACTACAACTGGATGATGGAGTTTACAGAGAACCTCTTAGAACATTGTGCTGTTGCCGTTAATGGAAGCTCCAAAACAACTTTTAATGGTCAAGAAATTGATTTCAAAGCACCTTATGCAAGAGTTACTATGCGTGACTCTATTCTTGAGTTTACAGGATTTGACATCAACGGAAAATCTGAAGATGAACTAAGGGCAGCATGTAAAGACCTTGGAATTGACGTTGATGAAACAATGGGGAAAGGGAAATTAATTGATGAAATCTTCGGTGAGAAATGTGAAGGAAACTACATTCAACCCACCTTTATTACAGATTATCCTAAAGAAATGTCTCCTTTGTGTAAATCTCACCGAGACAACCCTGAGCTTACAGAGCGTTTTGAATTGATGGTATGTGGAAAAGAAATCGCCAATTCTTATTCAGAGTTGAACGATCCTATCGACCAAAGAGAGCGTTTTGAAGAACAAGTTCGCTTAGCCGAAAAAGGAGATGATGAAGCAACAGAAATGATTGATCAAGACTTCCTACGTGCTTTAGAGTATGGAATGCCACCTGCAGCAGGATTAGGAATTGGGATGGACCGTTTAATTATGTATTTAACTGATAATCCAGCAATTCAAGAAGTTTTATTCTTCCCGCAAATGAAACCAGAGAAGTTCGGAGCGAAGAAAGGACCTGAATTAAAAGAAGATGAGCAACTCATTTTTGATTTGTTAGCCAAAGAGCAAACCATGGATCTTAATGTTTTGAAAGAAAAAGCTGGATTAAGCAACAAAAAATGGGATAAAGGCGTGAAAGGTCTAACCAAAAATGGATTGGCTAAAGTGACAAAAGACACAAATGGTTTGACAATCGAGATGATTGGATAAAGCAATAAAGTGACTCAAAAGGCTTTTATATAATATAATGAGTGGTTACCTCAAAACTAGATAAATAAGAGATATATAGAGTGGGTTTTACATCGATATACCAATGTATGACGCCTAATTCGAAATCTGTAAACAACACAATACTTTCTAGTATTGAGGTAGCTACTTAGATTTAAGTAAAGGGATAATGTAAATAGATAATAAACTCATTTACGTTTAAAACAAAAAATCCGTCTCAAGTATTAACTTAAGACGGACGATAGTGGTAGGTTAATAATTATTAATCAATTTCTTGAACTTTTCCACCCAATGCTTCACATTGTTCAACAAAACCATACTGGTTCCCATTTTCTGCTGCCTCAGCTTTGTGCTGTTCTTCAGTGTATAATAAACCACCATTTTGGGTGTAACATCCTTGTTCTTTCTTTAGACAAGATGTTGTAAACAACGTGAAGCTTCCCAATGCCATTACTAAAAATACCTTTTTCATTTCATCAATTTTTAAATTAAACAGTGCCGCAAAATTACTTCTAATTACAGTTGTCAATGGGGTGATTTTTCGTCATTAATTGGTGATTTTAACGCATTGTATTTTCATAAAAACCCCTAACCACAAAGACTTTCAGGTTGTTATGCGTGATTCTTTTATCACCGTTATTTTCATGTTTATATCAAAAAATATAAATTACTATACTTACTTTTGTAGATCAAAAAATATAGATTTTGATAAAAGCAATCCTGCTCATAATTTCACTCGCCTTCTTTGTTTTCGAACTCTTTGCTCAAGAGGAGAACGTGTTTGAACCTATTCAAGTGAATAAGATTAAAGAACTTGAAAAAGAGATCGACCCAGATAAAAAAAATGCTGACTATGCTTTTCAACTGGTTGAACTTGCCCGACTGTATTCTACCATAAAACAATTTGACACAGCAATAGCGATAGCCGAGTCCGCTATGCATTTTGCGAAAAATCATAATTTCAAAAAAGCAGAATCTTCAGCACTTTCATCTCTTGGTTCTATATATTTTGATCAAGGTCTATTTGAAAAGTCTCAAAAAACATTGCTTTTAGCTGAGATAAGTTTACAAAATAACCATCAAGAAGAAGAGTTGGGGTTTATTTATCGTTTCATGGGTCAGAATAGTATTCAACTCAAAGATACTGTTGAAGCCTTACATTATTATCAAAAAGGTCTGGCAATTAGTAAGAAATACCAAGATTCTATAAGAATAGGTTTTTTCTACGATTTAATGGGCTACACTTATTATTGGAAAAGAGATTATGAAAAAGCTATTTATCATTTCAAGTTAGCACTCAACATCTTTAAGAC
Source organism: Brumimicrobium ulvae (assembly GCF_947504225.1). Classification (GTDB taxonomy): domain Bacteria; phylum Bacteroidota; class Bacteroidia; order Flavobacteriales_D; family Crocinitomicaceae; genus Brumimicrobium; species Brumimicrobium ulvae. Next base: position 17,265 of record NZ_CANNGT010000002.1, read on the forward strand.
CATTAATGTAAATCATCGAATAGCATTAGCAGCCGGAAATATTGGTTTATGTTACTTAGAGATTGGCGATAGACTCAATGCTGTTCAACATTATATAATTGCGGCTAAACATTATCAAATAGATAAGAACAAATCTGGAGAAAAACTCACCAATAGTAAGATTTCTGATATTTATAAAGACATTGGAAGTTTTGACTTAGCTTTTCAATATAATCAGCGCAATAAGGAACTCTATAAACATGAAAAGAATCGACTTATTGATGTAATTACCACAAGAAAGGACGGAGAGATTTATCTTGCTCAAGGAAACTATAAGAAAGCAGAACAATTGCTCTTAAACGCTTTTGACGCTGTCAAAACTATTGATAATTCAAAAGAAAAATCAGATATTACCCTAGAACTTGCAAAACTATATTTTGAGATTGAACAATTTGATAAAGCGATTGATTTTGCCAAAGAAAGTCAACGTTATGCTGAAAAATTAAACTTAAGTTATGCCGCAATGGAAGCTGAAATTCTTGTTGCAGCTAGCTTCATCCATCAAGGCCAGCACCACAATGGTAAAAACATATTAATGAAGGCCCTAAACTTTTGTTTGAATTCTAAAATAACAGAACAATTACCGTTTATTTACAAAAACCTATCTCATGTAGAAGAGGTTTACGGCAATAATGATATAGCTCTTCAACATTATAAAAAGTACGCTCATTTTTCTAAAGCAGTTGATAAGAACATCTACTTAACAAGCAAAACAATAAACCAATATGAACAAGAAAAGAGAGAAGCAATAGCAAAAGCAAAATTAGAGCAGGAAAAATCAAGACGGAATTATTTATTTATCGGCCTTGCTGTGGCTGTAATTTTATTTCTTGTCTTTATCCGACTATACTTTTTGAACCGAAAATATATTAAACTTGAAAAGAAGAATGTAAAGCTTCAAAAACAAAGGGTTGATGAATTAGAAAAGATGGAAGAATTCAAATCCAGGTTGCTCACCAATATAACACATGAATTCAGAACTCCATTAAGTTTAATCAAAGGAAATATTGAAATATTAAGTGAAAAGCATAAGAATGAAGGTCTAGAAGAACGTTTCAAGGAGATTCAAGATTCAAGTAATAATTTATTAGCGCTTATCAATCAGCTCATGAAACTATCAAAAATCGAAAACAAACAATATCAATTAGAATTTACCCAAAACGGGGGGTTAATTGATTTTATAAACACAACGATAAATCTCTTTTATTCTTATTTCCATCAAAAGAATATTCAGCTCAATTTTAAAAATCTGACAGACTCCAACTTCAAGGAGGAAAATTTTATTTATTCTGAAGAGGCTATAAAATCAATTTTATCGAATCTATTATCGAACGCATTAAAGTTCACTCCAAAAAATGGCCAAGTAAATGTAGAATTGTACAATGAGGGCACTGAATTTATTGAAATAAAAGTGATTGACACAGGGATTGGCGTTGCTAAAGAACACACTGAGTTTATTTTTGATCGCTTCTATCAGGCTAACCAGACTAGTCAAATGGCGTATGAAGGATCGGGAATAGGTCTAGCCATGGTAAAAGAAATGGCTTTATTACATGGCGGTATGGTAAAAATAGAAACGCAAGAGGGCAAAGGTACAACTTTTATTGTTCGACTTAAATCTAATAAGGAAGCGCAAAGACTATTGTTCAATGAATTCAAAACGGATGATATAATAGATGATATAATAAAAGTACCAACACATATTGAACAGCCATTTGAATCAACAGGAAATTCAGAAAGAATCGAATTAAGCAAAGAAAAACCAATTATTTTAGTAATTGAAGATCATCGTGAAATACGAAAGTTAATTACTGAAAACCTAGGGAATCAATATCAGTATATAGAAGCAGACAATGGTAAAACTGGAATAAAACTAGCGCAAGAGTATCTTCCAGACCTCATCATTAGTGATATTATGATGCCTGAATTAGATGGTGTTTCCTTGGTTAGAAGACTAAAAGAGAATATGCTAACTTCACATATTCCGATAATGTTACTCACTGCTAAAAGTTCGTTTGATGATAAAATCGAAGGTCTAGAAATAGGAGCTGATGATTATCTCACAAAGCCTTTTTCAATTAAGGAACTTAGGCTTAGGACAAAAAATATATTAAAGCTAAAAACAGCTTTAAAAAGGGCTTTTTCACACGCTACCAAAATTTCTAAAGAAAAATCGTTTAATTCTCTCAGTAAATTAGATAAAGAGTTTATTGAGAAAATTGAAACAACGATTAGTGCTAACATAGATAAGGTGTTATTTGGGGTCAACGATTTAGCGGATGAAATGTGCCTATCCAATAGTCAATTAACAAGAAAAATTAAGGCTTTAATTAATCAAACGCCTGCTGCTCTCATTAAAACTGTTCGAATAGAAAAGGCGAAAGAACTTATACGAGAAGGTTATAGCGTTGCCGAAGTCGCATGGAAAGTTGGTTACGAAGATCCTGGATATTTTAGTAAGGCTTTTAAAAAAGTAGTGAAAAAATCTCCATCTAAATTTAGGGAGGAGAGTATGAAATAAATCAATATAGATTGTTACAGTCATCCATGAAAATAGACCTTTCAAAATGATAAATAATTCAAATAAACGTTTTTTATTTTTCATGATATATTAGGCAAAACTTGTTCCATATTAGAACACCCTGACCAGGTTAAACTCTTGTAGATCTGACTAATAGGCATGATTTTTGTAAAGATTTAAATGTTATATTAAATCTAAATATTATGAAGAAATTATTTACACTTTTAATTTTTTACGTACCTTCTGTCATTTTAGTAGCTCAAACATCATCTATTGATTGGGTAAAGAGGATAGGAGGTAACTATGACGAATTCCAAGGAGACATTCATGTTGATAATTCTGGAGATATTATATATACAGGCTCCTTTATGGGTACAGTAGATTTTGATCCTGGACTTGGAACATATGAACTCTCATCAAGTGGTTACACTACCCCCCCATATATCTCTCCAGATGTTTTTGTTTCAAAACTGGATGAAAATGGAAGTTTTTTGTGGGCAAAGAGCCTAGGTGGAGTGGCGAATGATGGTGGATCTGATGTGGCAACAGACGTAAATGGAAACATTTATATTTCAGGAAGTTTTGTTGGTACTTCGGATTTTAATCCTGATTCAAGTACATATAATTTAACCTCTAATGGTGATAGGGATGCGTTTGTTTTAAAATTAAATTCAAATGGTGAATTTGTTTGGGCTAAAAGTTTCGGTGGTTCTCAAGCAGATGGAATTAAGTCTTTAACAATTGATGGTAATGGAAATATCTATACTACAGGGGAATTTAGAGGCACTGTAGATTTTGACCCAGGAAGTGGAACTTATAACATGACTTCTGCAGGAAACACTGATGCTTTTATTACAAAATATGATGCTAACGGCAATTTTGAATGGGCTCAACAACTTGGAAACGCTGGTTATGATACGGGAGAAAGTATTGTTGTTGATTCATATGAAAATATATATTTTACAGGAGGAACATGGAGTTCTGGTAATTACCAAATATTTATTTCAAAAGTAAATTCTAATGGAAACTTTTTATGGACAAAAGAGTTAGGAGATACAGGAGTTGGTCTTGATATTGGGTATTCTATCATTACCGATAACGATGGAAATAACTACACAATAGGTCAGTTTCAAAACACTGTTGATTTTGATCCAGGACCTGGAGAGCATAACCTAACAGCTATGAATGATATTTTTGTTTTAAAATTAGATTCAAATGGCGAATTTGTTTGGGTTAAGCAATTTGGAAGCAGCAGTAATGGTTATGGATCCGGATATGACATCACACTAGACCCAAATGGAAATATTTTTGGTACAGGTCGATTCGCTCAAACAATAGATTTTGACCCTGGACCAGGCGTTTACGACCTAACCTCGGAGACAAACAGCTATGATGCTTTCATGTTTAAATTAACAGCTTCTGGAGATTTTGTTTGGGCAAAAATTTTTGGAGGAGAAGAAATAATAACTGGAACTTCCATTTTTTGCGATAACTCAGGGAACTTATATACTGCAGGTGTTTTTCAAAATAGCGGAAATTTCGACCAAGTAAATGGAGGTGAAATATTAACATCGTCTGGTGGATATGACCTTTATATACTCAAATTAGAAAATCCGTCTGCTTCAATGACCAAAAACAAACAAAAGCTTCTATCAATTTATCCTAACCCTTCTAAAGGTAAATTACATATAAATGGTAATTACAAATCAGCAGAAATTTATGACCTGAATGGCAAAAAACTATTTTCTTTTGATAATCAATCAACAGAAATTAACATTTCGCAATTTAATAAAGGGCTTTACATTATGAAAGTAATTTCAACGGATGGAATTTCTACTTTTAAAATAGTGAAAGAATAGAGAAATTAATTATTGAGCTCAATTTTAATAAATATTAAAGTCTTTAAGGAAAAGATCATTAGAAGAGAAATACTCTACTGATGAGCTAAAAGCAGATTTCAAAGCAGCAATGGAAAAAGAATTCGAAAAAAAACTGTAAATAACATTGCACAGCGTATTCAAGCGGGACAATCTCAAATGATGTCCCGTTTTTTTTAACCTACCACTGTTTTCCTCCACGTGTATAACTTTTAATTTCTTCCCTACAAAAAAAGACCAAAAACTTCCACAACTTTGTATTTTTGTAGCAAATCAAAAGTAGCGTATGTTTTTAGAGCAATTCCCAGAAGATGGGAAGTACCGTGGTTGGATAGAAGTAATTTGCGGATCAATGTTTTCGGGCAAAACTGAAGAGTTAATTCGTAGATTGAGACGTATTAATTTTGCTGGTCAGGACTTGTTGTTGTTTAAACCAAGAATAGACAAACGCTATAGTGAAGAATGTGTGGTAAGCCATAACGGTGCTACTTTCGAGGCCATTCAGGTGGATACTGCAAAAGAAATCTTAAACCATTGGTCTTCTGAAAGAATTGTAGCCATTGATGAGGCTCAGTTCTTTGATGAAGATATTGTTAGGGTTGCTAATCATCTTGCTTCAAACGGAGTACGCGTTATTTGTGCAGGACTCGACATGGATTTTCAAGCTAAACCGTTTGGACCTATGCCTTTTTTAATGGCTTCCGCTGAATATGTTACAAAAGTTCATGCCATTTGCATGTCTTGTGGTAACTTAGCACAGTTTTCGCACCGTAAAACAAAAGAGAAAGAACAAGTTCTGGTTGGCGCAGTCCAAGAATATGAGCCATTGTGTAGATCGTGTTATAATAAAATCAAACATTGAATTTAAAGCTTACCCATAAAGAATTAGTCAATATTGTTTCAGGAGATGTAGGAACATTTCCTGATCTGCCAATTGATATTATATATTATGATACGCGACTCATTAACACTAGTCGCAATGGTGCTTTTTTCGCTTTAAACGGAAGAAGAAATGGTCACGATTTTTTACAAAAAGCCTACGATAAAGGAATTCGAAGTTTTGTGGTAAGTCAAGAAGTTGAATTACCTAACGATGCAACAATTATAAAAGTAGATGATACTTTACGGGCACTTCAACAGGTTGCTAAACATCACAGAAATCAATTTTCCTATCCGGTATTGGCCATTACAGGAAGTTTAGGTAAAACGACCATCAAGGAATGGCTTTACTTTTTATTGGCTGATGAATTCAATATCATTCGCAGTCCGAAAAGTTTTAATTCTCAAATTGGAGTAGCCATGTCATTATTGGAAATGACCGACCAACACGATTTTGCAATTATCGAAGCGGATATTTCCCACCCCAACGAAATGGAGTATATCGAAGATATGGTTTCTCCGACTTTGGGTATTTATACAGGTATTGGACATTTTTATGCTGATAACTTTGAATCACAAAAAGTACATGCAGCAGAACATTTAAAATTGTTCAAATACACCAACATCACTTTTGCTTTAAGTGAACATAAAAGCGAACTACGTAGAAATAAAGTCAATGCAGAGCTGATAGATATTGAGGATTGGAAAACGATAGATTTTTCACAACTTTCTTACCCAAACAATAGAATCATCGCATTGCATGTTGCAAATTTCTTAGGTGTTGATAAAGAGGAACTGTTGAAAAAAGTGCACCATTTACCTGTACTTTCTAATCGAATGGAAGTCTTTGAAGGACAAGACAACAACCTCATCATTAATGATTCTTACAATATTGATATAGACGCTTTAGAACAAGCGCTTTCTTATCAATTTTCTTCAGATGAACGCAAAGACAAAATTGTTGTATTGGACCTTTCCTTTGTCGAGGAAAAAAGAAAACAAGCCATCCTTAATGTCGTAAATAGCTATGCTCCTACTCAACTTTTTCTAATAAAGGACAACAAAGTTCCAAAAGAATTGCTTGAGGTAAAAAATTCAAGTATTCTTTTCAAAGGATCTTACCGCTCGCGATTGAAGGAAACGGTTTTACTGTTTAAAAATAGAAAACATGAAACGTGGGTAGAGTTCGATCTAAAATCCATTGAGCACAATATTCTAACCTTTCAGAAAAAGCTTCCAAAAGAAACAAAGACCTTGGTGATGGTAAAAGCTTCTTCTTATGGTACTGGTGATGTGAATATCCCGCACTTTCTACAACAATTAGGAATAGATTATCTAGGTGTTGCATACACAGATGAAGGAACAACATTACGAGAAAATGGAATTACTCTTCCTATTCTTATTATGAATACGGAAATTGATGCTTTTGAAGACATTATCCGTTTTCAATTAGAGCCTTCACTCTTTTCTGTAGCGCAATTAGAGGCTTTTTGCAAGAGATTAAGACAAGATAAAATCACTGACTTTCCGATACACATCACCGTAGAAACAGGAATGAATAGATTGGGTTTTTACCCAGATGAATTGCCTGAGCTACTAGAGAAGTTAAAGACCTTACCTGAAGTAAAAGTAAAATCGGTCTATTCCCATTTAGCTGATGCTGATAACACTGACGACAATTATAGCTTAATGCAAATTCAACGTTTCAAGGCGATGAAAAAGCAAATTGAAGAAGAACTAAATTACCCCATTCTATTTCACATCTTAAACAGTGAAGGAACAAGTAAATTTGGGAAAATTGCTGCATTTGACATGGTGAGATTGGGGATTGGCGTGTTTGGATATACTTCCACCGCTAAAAAAGATGAGCTTTTACCAACCATTCGCTGGAAAACTACGATTTCGCAAATCAAAACTATTCAAGCAGGTGAAACTGTTGGTTACAGTAGAACTTTTACTGCAAAGCAAGAAATGAAAATTGCCACCTTGCGCATTGGATATGCTGATGGATTTAGACGAAGTCTAAGCAATGGTGTTGGTGCTGTTTTTATCAACGGCGTTAGCTGTCCTGTTGTCGGAAATGTTTGTATGGACATGACGATGGTTGATGTAAGTCATACCGCTTGCCGACCAGGTGATGAGGTTGAAATTATCGGGGAAAACATCAATATTGAGACGTTTTCAAAACGTTTAAACACAATTCCTTACGAAGTAATGACGAGCATAAATAAAAGGGTATCAAGGATTTATCTTAGATAATGTTTTAACTGTTAATTATTAATGGTTAACGGGGATAGTTGAGACTGAGTTTTGATTGTGATAGTTATTGAGCTTATGTGTTTTTCAGAATATAGTTGCCCCTATTCGTAATTAATCACTTTTCAATTCGTAATTGATTCAACCCACATGTTAAAAACAACAACCAACCAAAGTTGATTAAACAAATAGGTCTTTCCTTCTAGGTATTGTTTTTTCAACTCCATTATTTCATTCACTTTATAAAAGGAATATTTTGATAATGCTTCTTCATTCACATATTGATCCAACAGTGGTTTCAATTCATTGCTTAACCATAAATTTAATGGAATTCCAAAGCCCCATTTTGGCCGATTAAAAAACGCTGCTGGAATATATTCATAAAGTACTTTTTTCAATAAATATTTGCTGTCACCTCCCTTTCGTTTGAGTTTTTCATCCAAGTTCAGTGAAAATTCTACCAAGCGGTGGTCCAACAATGGAACTCTAGCTTCTAAACCGTTTTGCATAGTTGCCCTGTCAACTTTAGTTAATAAGTCACCTGGTAAATAATATTTTAAATCATAAAAAGACTGCTGTTCACTCACCAACAAAGGACGTTTGGTTTTACCCAATTGTAAAGGCGAATATTCTTCTTGAAAACGGAAATAATGTTTCAATTGCTTGGAGTTGTACAGGCCTTGATCAACAGAAAATATATGAGAAGGCAAATGTTCATCTTTATTGAAATCAAAATAATGACTTGCGCGTTGTTTATTTGTCTTTGACGAAGCTGCTAGTGCTTTCTTTAAGAACCAACGTATCGTTTTTAAAGTGGTTAAGCGATCTGCCCAAGTGTACATTCCATACCCCATAAATTGTTCATCTCCCCCATCTCCTGTCAATACCATTTTAACTTTCTCACTGGCCATTTTGGAAACCAAATAGGTTGGTAAAGCCGAAGCATCAGCAAAAGGTTCATCGTACCAAATTGGAATTTCAGCAATTAAGTCTTGAACTTCTCGATGTGTTAGCGTAAATTCATGGTGCTTTGTACCCAAATGTTCTGCAACCTCTTTTGCATATCTACTTTCATTAAATGAAGCTTCTTCAAATCCTATGGAAAAGGTAGAAATAGGTTGATCAGAAAGTGATTGAGCCACAGCTGCGATTGCCGAAGAATCAATTCCGCCACTTAAAAACACTCCAAAAGGAACATCACTTTGAAGTCTACTTTTTACACTTTCTTTCAAGAGTTTGTGATATAGTTTTTTGGCCTCACTTTCATTGGTAAGCGTGCTTTTACTTACTTTTTCTTCAAGAATCCAATACTTATGAATGGTTAATTCAGCTTTGTCCAATTGCAAATAACTCCCTTCTTCTAACTTTCTAACAGCTGCATAAATCGTATGTGGAGAAGGAATATACCCTAGTCTAAAGTAATGTTGAATTGCTTTTTCGTCCCATTTTGTTCGGTCAATATAAGGAGCAATAGCTTTTAATTCTGATGAGAAGTAGAAGGTTTCATCATCCCAGGCATAAAACAATGGTTTGATACCTAATCGATCACGAAATAAAAACAATTGTTTTGTGTTTTCATTCCAAAGGGCAAAAGCAAACATTCCATTGAACTTTTCTACACACTTTGGTCCCCAGGTCATGAAAGCGTACAGAACAACTTCAGTATCCGATGTTGTTTTAAAATCATGACCTTCTTGTTCTAATTGCGCACGAAGGGCTTTGTAATTATACAGCTCTCCATTATAGACCAAAGAATAGTTTTCACAAGAAGAGTGCATAGGTTGATTAGCTGCCTCACTTAGGTCAAGAATACTTAAGCGCCTATGTCCTAAACCACATGTTTTATTTTGATTAACGAAGAGACCTTTTGCGTCAGGCCCGCGATGAGCAATAGAGTCGGTCATTTGAGCAAGATGGTCATGCTTAACATTCGCCCTTCTATTTACAATTCCAGTAATTCCACACATAGTTATTCTTTGAAAAAAAGACGTAAATTTAAAACCATCTCACTAAAGCCAAAACGCTTATTCTTTTTGTCCAGCTTTAATTTTCAAATTAACGTTATTATTGTAAGCATAATCCATAACCGATAACATGAATACTTCCTTCTCATAGAAGAACCTCAACCATCCATAATTACCATTCATCAATTTGAACCCAATAAATTTATTTCCTTCCGTCAAATCTAATTCAGCATTTGTAGAAACTGTATCTAAGTATAGAATGGCAAAATTTGATGATTTAACGGAGGTATTGATTATATCTTCTCCTTCTTCATAAATCATTATCTCTTTAGTGTTTTTATCTTTTACGTAAATTTCATTTCCCATTCCCAAACTTTTCATACTTATTCTTGACCCATAATTCAAGCATGAATCTGATGGGTTTAACTGGCTGTAATTAGTTTCAAAAGTTATTCTAAAATCCTGTACACCATCATGGTTGAAATCAAACTCTTCTGAGACTAAAGAGTCTGAAGGAAAAGGAAATGGTTTTTCACAGCTATTGTTAGATATTAGCCCCACACTATCTGCTGGTTGCAGAATGATATATGGATTGAATCCTTTGTGTACAATATCATCTTCTAATTTTTCAATCTTTTCACAAGAGAAAGCAATTAAACTAAACAAGGTAAGAAATATCGTAATTCGTTTCATAAACTTTATATATATCATCAAAAATAAACAATTCTATGGCTTTATTCAAAAACGGTGAATGTAATGTAATTGAAAAATTCGATGCTTTGTTTACATTCTATTTTGCTGTTGTTAAACTTAGATGTAATTTTGCAGCACTATGGTAAAAATCCGTGATATAGAATTAGGAGACTTTCCTTTGTTACTTGCTCCAATGGAGGACGTAAGTGACCCGCCATTTCGTGCTTTGTGTAAGGAAAATGGTGCTGACTTAATGTACACGGAGTTTATTTCTTCCGAAGGCTTGATCCGTGATGCAGTCAAAAGCGTTGAAAAACTCGATATTTTCGAATATGAGCGTCCTGTTGGAATTCAGATATTTGGAAATGATATCGAAAGCATGAAATTAGCGACAGAAATCACCGCTAAAACCAATCCAGACATTATAGACATCAATTACGGTTGCCCAGTAAAAAAAGTAGCTTGCAAAGGATCTGGAGCAGGTATATTACAAGATATTCCTAAAATGGTAAAGATGACAGCAGAAATTGTTAAAAGCACTTCTTTGCCTGTTACCGTAAAAACTAGATTAGGCTGGGATGAAGACACTAAATTCATTGTAGAGGTTGCAGAACGTTTACAAGATGTAGGAATCGAAGGTATTTCTATTCATGGTAGAACCAGAAAACAAATGTATAAAGGTGAAGCTGATTGGAGCTTGATTGCTGAAGTAAAAAACAATCCGCGTATGCACATTCCTGTTTTTGGTAATGGAGATATAGACACACCAGAAAAAGCCGTACTGTATAAGGAAAAATACGGCGTGGATGGTATTATGATTGGACGCGCCTCTATTGGATATCCATGGATTTTTAACGAGATTAAGCATTATCAGCAAACAGGACAACATCTTGCTAAACCAACATTAGACCAGCGTGTAGAAGTTGCTCGTCGTCATTTAGAAATGAGTGTAAAATGGAAGGGTGAAAAACTCGCAATAGTAGAGATGAAACGCCACTACTCAAATTACTTCAAAGGTATTCCTCACTTCAAAGCTTACCGCTCTAAACTCGTCACCACTTTTGATTTAAATGAGGTTTACGATACACTTGACGAAGTGGCTGAAAAATTTAAAGGGGTAGAACTTTTGGTATAATTTACTATACTGTAGCCAAAACGGTAGTATAGTATGAATTTGGTCAGTTTTATGCGTTAATATTTTGTAAATCAGCTTTTTAATTGATTTTTAAGCTTATCTTAAAGTGGTTGATTCGAAATTAACTTCGAATCAACCATTTAACCAACACTTTTAACACTAACTGCGTTAACCCTTAGACTACTTTTTCAAGTCCAATTTTTGAATCTCCTTCGGCAGCAATGTCCGCGTCATAAACATGACCTTTAGCTGTTCCCAAGACAATGTCTTGTGCCATCACCTCAGCAGCGATATAGGACTTATTTTTGGTAATTGCGGCTTTAATTTCATCCGTTGTTTCGATTGAAATAAAAATCTTATCCGTCACCTCAAACCCTGCTTCTTTTCTAAAGTTTTGAATTCGGTTGACCAGTTCTCTAGCAATTCCTTCTTGTTTTAAATCTGAACTAATTGTAATGTCCATCGCTACAGTAATCCCTCCTTCCGAAGTTACTAACCAACCAGGAATGTCATCTGTTACAATTTCAAAATCATTAATATCTAAAACAATGTTTTCTCCATTAATTTCACCTTTCCAGCCTTGATTTGTTTCTACTGAAGCAATCTCAGCATCTCCCCAAGCATTTACCATACCTGCGATAGCTTTCATTTGCTTTCCGTATTTAGGTCCAATCGTTTTGAAGTTTGGCTTAATCTTCTTTGTTAAAACACCTGTAGTATCTTCAAGAAGCACCAATTCTTTCACATTGATCTCAGATAAAATCAAATCTTTTACGTGTTCAATTCGCGATTTAAAACTTGGGTCTAAAATAGGCACCATGATTTTCTGCAACGGTTGGCGTACACGTATTTTTTCTTTTTTACGTAAACTCAAAGCCATTGAAGAAACTTGTTGCGCGATTTCCATTTGTGCCTCCAGCTCTTGATCAATATCTGCCCCGTTTACTTTTGGGAAATCTGCTAAGTGAACAGAAGTTGCCGTGTGTCTTCCAGAGATCTTATTCAAATCACAGAACAATTCATCGGAATAGAAGGGAGCAATAGGTGCACTTAAAATAGCAACAGCTTCTAGACATTCATATAATGTTTGGTAAGCAGAGATTTTATCTATTGTATAATCTCCTTTCCAGAAACGTCTTCTGCATAAACGCACATACCAGTTAGACAATTGATCGTTAACAAAGTTTTGAATTAAACGACCTGCTTTTGTAGGTTCGTAAGTGTCAAAAGAAGCATCTACCTCTTCAATTAAGGAATTCAGCTTTGAAATAATCCAGCGGTCAATTTCTGGTCGGTCTTCAGTTGGAATACGGTCTTCGCTATAAGAGAACCCGTCAATATTTGCGTACAACGCAAAGAAAGAATACGTATTATAAAGTGTTCCGAAGAATTTACGTTGCGTTTCTTGAATTCCAGCTGTATCAAACTTAAGGTTATCCCAAGGGGCAGCATTAGTAATCATATACCAACGCGTTGCATCCGGACCATATTTTGATAAGGTTTCAAATGGATCAACAGCATTCCCTAAACGTTTCGACATTTTCTGTCCATTTTTATCTAGAACAAGTCCATTTGAAATCACATTCTTATAAGCTACAGAATCAAATACACTTGTTGCAATTGCGTGAAGCGTATAGAACCACCCCCTAGTCTGGTCTACTCCTTCTGCAATAAAATCTCCAGGAAAAGCTTTGTTCTCGTCGATTAATTCTTTGTTTTCAAAGGGATAATGCCATTGTGCGTAAGGCATAGAACCAGAATCAAACCAAACATCTATTAAGTCTGATTCTCTTTTCATTGGTTTCCCAGTAGCAGAAACCAAGGTAATTTGATCCACATAATTTTTATGTAAATCAACTTTATCATAATTCTCCTTGGACATATCTGATGGGTCAAAGTCGGCCAACGGGTTGCTCTTCATCACCCCAACAGCTACTGCTTTTTCACATTCAGTTTTTAATTGTCCAATTGACGAAATACAAATAGATTCTTCACCTTCATCGGTTCTCCAAATTGGAATTGGAATTCCCCAGTAACGTGAACGGGATAAATTCCAATCGTTTAAGTTTTCTAACCATTTCCCAAAACGACCTGTTCCAGTTGATTCGGGTTGCCAGTTGATGGTTTTGTTTAATTCAATCATGCGGTCTTTTTTGTCCGTCACTTTAATGAACCATGAATCTAGCGGATAATATAAAACCGGTTTATCAGTTCTCCAACAATGAGGATAACTGTGCTCGTATCTTTCAACACGGAACGCTTTATTTTCTTCTTTTAATTTAATTGAAATAAGAATATCGGCTGATTTTTCTGGTGCTTGACCATCCTCATAGTATTCGTTTTTCACATACATTCCTGCAAATTCACCCATTTCTGGACGGAATTTCCCTTGTAAATCTACCAATGGAACAGGGTTGCCATTTTCGTCTGGAACCAACAATCCAGGAACGTTTGATTGCTTGGCAACCAAGGCATCATCGGCACCAAAAGTTGGGGCAGTGTGCACAATTCCGGTTCCATCTTCAGTTGTTACAAAGTCTCCTAAAATAACTTGGAAAGCATTTTCAGGGTTCTCCATTGGCTGTGCGTATGGTAACAATTGTTCATATCGGACCCCCTCTAAATCTGCTCCTGTAAAACTTTCTCCTATCAAATAAGGTATCTTTTTATCACCTTCTTTGTAGTTTTTCAATTCTTCAACCGTTTCTACATTAAAGAAATTTTTGGTGAATTGCTTTCCTAATAAAGCTTTGGCAAGCACAACATTAATAGGTTCGAATGTATATTGGTTGTATGATTTTACAATTACATATTCTATTTTCTTTCCAACTGTTAAGGCGGTGTTTGAAGGCAATGTCCAAGGCGTTGTGGTCCATGCAATCATGTGAACATCTTCATTCTTGTAGGACTCGCCAAAAACAGCTTTACTTTCTTCTTTCACCTTAAATTGAGCAACACAAGAAGTATCTTTCACGTCTCTATAGCACCCAGGTTGGTTCAATTCATGAGAAGACAAACCTGTTCCTGCTTTTGGAGAATATGGTTGAATTGTATATCCTTTGTAGATTAGATCTTTTTCGTACAACTGACCAAGCAACCACCACACACTTTCCATGTATTTTGATTCATAGGTAATGTATGGATTATCCATATCTACCCAGTACCCCATTTTTTCAGTAAGGTCGTTCCATACATCGGTGTAACGCATTACGGTCTTCTTACATGCTGCGTTATACTCTTCAACAGAAATCTTAGTCCCAATATCCTCCTTGGTAATTCCCAATTCTTTTTCTACCCCAAGTTCTACTGGAAGACCATGTGTATCCCATCCCGCTTTACGGTTAACTTTGTAACCTTTTAGGGTTTTATATCGACAGAAAATATCTTTAATAGAACGCGCCATCACATGGTGAATTCCTGGCAACCCATTTGCCGAAGGTGGACCTTCAAAAAATACAAATGTCTTATCATCATCTTTCGAATCAATAGAAGCTTGGAAAACATTTTCTTGTTTCCATTTTTCAGCGATTTTTTCAGCTGTTTGGGGTAAGTTCAACCCTTTGTACTCTGGATATTTTGCGCTCATAATTTGCCGTTGTTTTGCAGGCTGCAAATTTAAGCATTTTTATCGGAATGACTTAAATCATATAGTCATTGAACTTGAGTTCATGAATTTTATGAGATTTATTGGTGATGTTGTATAGAAATACAGGTATACATTTCAATTTACACAAGGGTAATAAAATAATATGCTTATCGGGATCTTTGCCAGTAGTGAAACCACTTAAGCCCTATTCCTTGGCAAATGGTTTGCGCTGCATTGGAACGCAGACGACACGGATGCTTTGGGCTTACACAGTAGAATTGCAAGCAACGCGGATAATCACGGATTTCTTGCCTCATGGATCCTAAACATTGACATATTTTGACAATTAATAATATACCATGTTTCATAAAACTCTGTTTTAATGGAGGATTGAAGTTTAACTCTAAAATTACTGGTAAAATATCGGATACGCATTTAAAAATAAAAAACACGAACTCAAATTTGAGTTCGTGTTTTGATCATTTATAATGTTATTCAATTTAAGGCTAAACCATAAAATCCGTTCAAGGCTTAGTCAAAAATTAACCACACTTAGAGTGTCCACAGTTAGTACAAGTTAAACAACCCTCTTGGAATTGAACACTTTTCTGCTTACACTCTGGGCATTCGTTTTTACTTTGCGTTCCGTCTGGTACAAATTTCTTCACCACACGTGTCACACCGTTTTTCCATGTGTTTAATGTATCATCACTTAAGTTCAATGAGCCTACTAGGTCAACAACATGAAGAAGTGGCATTCCATGGCGAAGTACACCTGAAATCATTTTTGCGTAGTTCCAGTATTCTTTATCAAATGATCTAGACAAACCTTCTACAGTTACATTATATCCTCCTCTATCTACATATTGGAAATCGTAACGGCTACTTTCATCGCTCTTAACTTTTAGAATAAACCCTTGTTTAACATCATTCGGAATTCCATTAAATCCATCTCTACGGCCTGTAAAGATCTCATAAGGACGACCATCTAACATTCCAACAAAAGCAATCCACTCTTCTAAGTTATTTTGGAAACGAACAACCTCAGCTTCCAAACGCTCTGGACGTTCTGGTGCGTGGTGATCGTCAAAGTTTGTTGTTTTCTCTTCTGCCTTGTCTTTTTCACTGTTTGAAACCAAAACTCCAGATCGCGATCCATCACGGTAAACAGTAACACCTTTACAACCTGACTCCCAGGCTGTTTTATATACCTGACCTACCATCTCCTCTGTTACATTTTCTGGTAAATTCACAGTTACCGAAATAGAGTGGTCAATGTGTTTTTGCACACGTCCTTGCATCTCTACTTTCTTCACCCAGTTTACGTCGTTTGAAGTTGCTTTATGGTATGGTGATTTTGCAATTATAGAAGCAATTTGATCTTGATCCATTTTGCGAACATCATCAATATTATATCCTTTTGCAATTAAGTAGGTCTCAAATTTGTGGTGGAATACAGGATATTCTTGCCATGAGTCACCTACTTCATCAACAAAATCAACACGAGCATCTTTATCATCTGGATTGATTTTTCTTCTTCTCATATAAGAAACCATAAATGCTGGTTCAATTCCAGAAGTCGTTTGCGTTAAAATAGAAACTGAACCTGTTGGTGCAATAGTCAATAAAGCTATATTTCTTCTCCCGTTTTGAACCAAACGTTCGTAAAGTGCAGGATTTTCTTCTTTAATACGTAACATGAAAGGATTGTTCTCCTCACGTTCTGCATCCCAAATTGGGAATGCACCTCTTTCTTCAGCCATAATGCTAGAAGACAAGAAAGCACCGTGCTTCAATCTCATGTGTAATTTTTCAGAGAAGTCGTTAGACTCATCTGTTCCATAACAAATACCAAGTGCTGCTAACATATCACCTTCAGCAGTAATTCCTAGACCTGTTCTACGTCCTTGCTCACACTTCTCACGAATACGCATCCACAGATTCAACTCAGTACTTTTTACCGTTTCTGATTCTGGATCGTTTTTGATCTTATTGATGATTTTATCCACCTTTTCAAGCTCTAAGTCAATCAAATCATCCATCATTCGTTGAGCCATAATCACGTGCTTATCAAACAATTCGAAATCGAACTCTGCCTCATCCGTAAACGGATTGTTTACATATGAATATAAATTGATCGCCAACAAACGACAGGAATCGTTAGGACACAATGGAATCTCACCACATGGGTTCGTAGATACTGTTTCGAAACCTAAATCTGCATAACAATCAGGAATTGACTCATTAATTAGAGTGTCCCAGAAAAGCACTCCAGGCTCAGCAGACGCCCATGCATTATGCACTACTTTATCCCAAATTCTCTTAGCATCTACTGTTTTAGTAAATGTTGGGTTTTTAGATTTAACAGGGTAAGTTAATGTGTAATCACCACCCGTTAAAGCAGCCTTCATAAAATCATCAGAAATCTTAACAGAAACGTTGGCACCTGTAACTTTTCCTGCTATAGTTTTCGCGTCTATAAACGCTTCAGAATCTGGGTGATCAATTGCAATTGATTCCATCAAAGCACCTCTTCGTCCTCCTTGAGCAACCTCTCTAGTTGAATTAGAAAAACGCTCCATAAATGGAACAACACCTGTTGCTGTTAAAGCTGAGTTTTGAACTGGCGAACCACTTGGTCTAACAAAAGACAAGTCCACACCAACTCCAGCTCTTCTTTTCATCAACTGAACTAACTCTTGGTCTAATTTTAAAATTCCACCATAAGAGTCTTCATCTTTTTCGTTTCCAATTACAAAACAATTAGAAATTGAAACGTATTGAAAGTTGTTTCCAATTCCTGCCATTGGACTCCCCTGAGGAACGATGTATTTAAAGTCCTTAATTACATTATAAATTTCTTCTTCGCTAATTGGATTAGGATATTTTGCTTCAATACGGGCAAACTCACTGGCCAAACGTCTGTGCATTTCATCTGGGGATTTTTCGTATAAGTTCCCCATTGCATCTTTCAATGCATATTTCTTCATCCAAACCTCACCTGCTAGTGTGTCTCCTTTGAAATATTCAATTGCAGACTTTAAAACCTCCTCTTGAGAATAGATCTTTAAGTCGTTTGTTTCCTGAGTTTTAAGTGCCAGTCTTTCGCTCATATTACTATGTGTTTTTAATGTTTATGTAAAATTCAAATTTATAGTTGGTAAGATTGAGGGGGTCTAATTAGTTTTCAAAAAAACAATTCTGATTCCTAAATCTGGTATAAAATTAGAAACTTTTATTGACATAAAAGGAGCAATAGATTTTTATCGTTTTTTAGTTATTCACATTTTTTGTGCACATTAATCTTCGATAAAATTTGTTCAATTTGAAACCTCACATCTACAAAGGAAGTTACATTAAAAAAGTGTGTTTAAAAACTTTAAATTCTTGTTAATAAGCCCGCAAAAAATTCTATCAACAAATACCTATGGATAAAATGAGTAAATAAATGTAAAACGTATTATAATAATTTGCATCTTACTGCTCCTTTAACCAAAGGAATCTTCTGTACAATAGATATATAAAGAGTTTTAACCAAATTTACCCTGATCTAGATTTCATTTATCAACACCGCTGTACCACAGTTGATTACCTCCTAATAAAAGCTCCTAACCCCTTATCATTAGTAAAAAATTTAAGTCCTGAAATAAAACGCACAACCAGAATGGATAGGGGTCTGTCTTTTTTTACGCTTCAGACACATTTTAACACAAGCTGTTTTCCTAAGTTATGAATAAAGTAATAGATAACTTAACTTTGCAACTCCAATCGAATAAAGCATGAATATAAAGACAGTAAAAGCAGAGTTTAAAAAATCTAAAGGCGTACTGACTTCAATCCAGAAGTTGCAAAATCGTCCTGCAAAAATTCAATGGAAAGGTGTAGTTGGTGCAAGCAAAGCTTTTATGTCGAGTGCTGTTGCAGAAGAAGTTCCTGGCCATCATCTTTTCGTTTTGCAGGACAAAGAAGAAGCAGCCTACTTTCTCAACGATTTGCAAGGACTTTATCCCGAAGATGATCGCATTGTTTTTTATCCTGCATCTTATAAAGTACCTTATAAGTTAGAAGAAACAGACAATGCAAATGTGGTTGGAAGAGCGGAAGCATTAGATAAGATTACAAAGTCGCCAAATTCATGGATTGTTACCTACCCCAAAGCACTATTTGAAAGGGTACCTACAAAACAAAAACTCTCTACCAATTCTTTTAAAATAGAAAAAGGTAAAGAATATGAAATCGAATTTCTAAATGAGTTTTTATTAGAGCACGAATTCAACATTGTAGATTTTGTATATGAACCCGGTCAATTTTCTATTCGGGGAGGAATAGTGGATATTTTCTCATATTCAAACGATCAACCTTTTAGACTTGAGTTTTTTGGTGACGAATTGGAAACCATTAGAACTTTTGACCCTGTTTCACAGCTTTCGATTAAAGAACATGCGTTTTTCCATATTGTTCCAAATATTACTTTGTCTTTAGATCACACCGAAAACGGAAGTTTCCTTTCATTTGTTGGTTCCGAAACCACCGTTTGGTTGAGTTCATTTAAAGAAGTTAAAGGCCAATTAGAAACAGAATACAAAAAAGCGTCAACAGTATATTCTGAACTGCCTGATACAGGTGTGAAACACAGCAAGCCTTCAGAGTTATATTTTCATCCTACTGAATGGGAAAAAGAAGCTCAGGTTTTTTCACAAATAGAATGGGGCCCTGATTATACCAACAAAGAAGCATTGGTGGTTCAATTCAATGATAAACCACAACCTGCATTCAACAAGAATTTTGATTTGCTTACCGAAGATTTAAAGCAAAGAAAAAAATTAGGATTTAAAAACCTCATCTTTTCAAACCAACCAAAACAAATTGAACGCTTAGTTGATATTTTCAACGATATTCAGGCTGACATTGAATTCACCCCAATGAATATTGCAATTCATGAAGGGTTTATCAGCGAAGAACTTAAATTGGTGTGCTATACCGACCATCAAATCTTTGAACGCTACAATCGGTTCAGATTAAAAGAAGGTTTTAGGCAAGCAAAGCAGGCACTGACTTTAAAAGAGTTGCACAACCTTCAAAAAGGAGACTATGTAACACATATTGACCATGGTGTGGGACGTTTTAGTGGTCTTGAAACCATTGATGTTAATGGAAAACAGCAAGAAACAATTCGTTTGGTGTATAAAGACAATGATGTACTTTATGTTTCTATTCATTCTTTACATCGGATCTCCAAATTTACTGGAAAAGACGGGACGGCTCCCTCCATGAATAAGTTAGGCACACAGACTTGGGCTAAGTTGAAAAATAAAACCAAAAAGAAAATAAAGGAAATTGCTTTCGACTTAATTCAACTTTATGCCAAAAGGAAAAGCAGACCTGGATATGCATTCTCACCTGATACATACCTACAAAACGAGCTTGAAGCTTCATTTATTTATGAGGATACGCCAGACCAACTGAAAGCTACTGAAGCTGTAAAAGAGGACATGGAAAAAGACACACCAATGGACCGCTTAATTTGTGGAGATGTTGGGTTTGGTAAGACAGAAATTGCAGTACGTGCTGCCTTTAAAGCAGCAACGGATGGAAAACAAGTGGCGATTTTGGTCCCCACTACAATTCTTTCGCTCCAACATTACCGTAGTTTTAAAGAAAGATTAAAAGATTTTCCAGTACGTGTAGACTATGTTAACCGATTTAAATCGACAAAACAAGTCAATGAAACGCTAAAAGATTTAGAGGACGGTAAGATTGACATCCTGATTGGAACACATAAAATCGTTGGAAAGAATGTTAAGTTTAAAGACTTGGGGCTTATCATTATTGATGAAGAACAAAAGTTTGGTGTGTCTGTAAAAGATAAATTGAAAACTTTAAAAGCAACGGTTGATACCTTAACTTTAACCGCTACTCCAATTCCAAGAACACTGCAGTTTTCATTGATGGGGGCAAGAGATTTAAGCATTATCAACACTCCTCCACCAAACCGACAACCTGTCTTAACAGAAGTGATTGAGTTTGATGAAGAAGCTATACGAGATGCGATTTCTTATGAAGTTAGTCGTGGAGGACAAGTTTATTTTGTTCACAATAGATTAGAAAACATCCAAGAAGTTTCAGGAATGATTCAGCGATTATGTCCAGGTGTTCGTGTAGCCATCGGTCATGGTCAAATGGATGGAAAGAAGTTAGAAAAAATCATGATGGACTTCATCAATCATGAATACGATGTTCTACTGGCCACTACAATAATTGAATCTGGAATTGACATTTCCAACGCCAACACGATAATCATCAACAAAGCCAACAATTTTGGTTTAAGTGACTTGCATCAATTGCGTGGACGTGTTGGAAGATCCACTAAAAAAGGATTCTGTTACTTAATTGCACCACGATACAACATGTTGACCTCTGAGGCACAAAAACGATTGAATGCCTTGGTTCAATTTTCAGATTTAGGTGCAGGATTTAGCATTGCCATGAAAGATT
The DNA here is from genome assembly GCF_947504225.1 of Brumimicrobium ulvae. Taxonomy (GTDB): domain Bacteria; phylum Bacteroidota; class Bacteroidia; order Flavobacteriales_D; family Crocinitomicaceae; genus Brumimicrobium; species Brumimicrobium ulvae. The sequence continues at coordinate 38,710 of NZ_CANNGT010000002.1, forward strand.
TAGACATTCGTGGAGCAGGGAACTTGTTGGGTGGAGAACAAAGTGGATTTATAGCTGACATAGGATTTGACATGTATCAAAAAATACTCAACGAAGCCATTGATGAATTACGTCAATCTGAATTCAAAGACTTATTCGAGAACAGAAATAGCGATAGTTATCAACAATTTATCCAAGAATGCGTATTAGAAACGGATATGGAAATTCGTATTCCTGACGATTATGTAAACAATGTATCTGAACGATTGGCGCTATATCAAGAGTTAGACAGTCTACAAACAGAAGAAGAATTGAAGCAATTCGAAAATCAATTAATTGACCGTTTCGGACCAATTCCATTAGTAGTTGAAGACTTGTTGCAATCTATTCGCTTACGCCGAAAAGCACAAGAAATTGGATTTACGCGATTAATAATTAAATCAGGAAAAATGATTGGATACTTCCATGAAAATCCTGAGCATATTTATTATCAAAGTCCTATTTTTACTCAAGTATTAAACTATATTCAAACGAATCCTAGAGGCGTAAAAATGAATCAGAAAAACGATAAGCTAAGGTTGATTTTTTCAGATGTGAAGAACATAGATATTGCGTTGGAAATGATTACTAATGTAATGCCTTTGGTTAATGAGGAGTTGTAGGGTAATGAGGAGTGATGAATTATGAACGATGAATTCGTAGAGGGTTAGTAATGATGAATGTAGATAATTAGGAGTGATGAATTATGAATGATGAATTCCATAACATTCATCGTTCAACATTCATGACTTTTCTTATCTTAAGTGGAGATAGCCAATACTAAACCACAAAATCATGGAAAATCACAGAGAAAATGTGTTGCTTTCAAAATCTTTTTTGTTTGCAATTAGAATCGTCAAACTTTATAAGTATTTGTCTTCTGAAAAACGGGAATATGTATTAAGCAAACAGCTTTTGCGAAGTGGAACTGCAGTTGGTGCTTTAGTTCGAGAAGCACAAAATGCAGAAAGTAAAAAAGATTTCATCCACAAGTTAGCAATTGCTCAGAAAGAATGCGATGAATCGAGCTACTGGCTTGAATTACTCAAAGAAACAATATATCTAAACCCTGGAGAGTTTGTAAGTATAAATGAAAACTCAACTGAACTCTTGAAAATAATTAAAAGCTCAATACTTACGATTAAACAAAAAATGTAGGGTAATGAAGAGTGATGAATTCGTAGAGGGTTAGTAATGATGAACGATGAATTGCACCATCATTCATAACTCATCATTCATCATTCATCATTCATCATTCATCATTCATCGTTCATCATTCATCATTCATGATTAAACAAGCTCTTTCTCAATAATCTCTTTTAATGAGTTCTTTGGTAAAGCACCTGCTTGCATCATTGGTTGTTTATCACCTGTTGGAATGAAAAGCATACTAGGAATGCTTCTTATGCCAAAGACTGCTGATAATTCTTGTTCCACTTCAGTATCTACTTTGTAGATCTTTACTTTTCCTGCATATTCTTCAGAAAGTTCTTCTAAAATTGGCGCCACCATTTTACATGGGCCACACCAGTCCGCATAAAAGTCAATGATTGCCGGGACATCATCTTTGTATTTCCATTCTTTTTCAGTTGTATAATCAAACACATCCGATTTAAATTGTTCTGCTGTTAAATTTATTGTTGCCATAATCTTAATCTTTAAGAACAAAGGTCCGAATTTTACTATAGAATGTGTGTAACTCATGTAACTTACATAAACTCAAAAGCCAGAAAAAGTTTCCTCTTTCTGGCTTCGTTTCATTATCATTCTCTTGAATTATTGCTTAAGCACTTTAATTTGTTTTGCTCCATTTACAATATAGTACACACCTTTTGGCAAATCATTCATATTAATGAGTGTTTTCTTTGATGGAGAAATTGAAACCTGCGTGTTTTCAGTTACTTCTATACCGACAGCATTAAATATACGTATAGCTTGATTTTCTTTTACACCCATTAAAGTCACTGTATGAACCACAGGGTTTGGATAAGCCTGTAAGACCTCTAAGTCTTTTTGTTCAACTGAAACGATTGGGAAGGTCTTCTGTGTTCCATCAAAATCTGTTTGTGTTAACCTATAATAAGAAATCCCTGCGTAAGGTGCATCGTCTGTATACGAGTACTCTTGAACTTGTACGCTGTTACCTGCACCTTCGATGTATTGTAAATCTTCCCAATACTTTCCATCAACAGAACGCGCAATTGTAAAAAAGTCATTGTTTGTCTCTGTTGCTGTTTTCCATGAAAGCTCAACTTGACGGTCTTTTTTGATTGCATCGAAAGTAATGAGTTCGATGGGGAGTCCGGTATTTTCAACAACTTGACTTTCGTTTAATCCAGGATAACCTATGTGAAAAACAACTTTATTGCATCCAAGATTTCCTATTGTAGGATTTGTTATACCTTCTAAATATTGATTATTATATGCTAAACCATATCCAGAATACCCCATATTATTAATCAATGGAATTAAACCAACATCTGTCATTGTCCCACCACAGCCAATATTCAACCTTAAGTTGTCAAAGAAGTTATATGGAGACCCCTCTTTAATAGTTGGCATTTGAGAGGTTATATCCACACCATGATGCCTAAACGTTATATTATAAGAAAAATATATACCATAATGTGTACCTCCACTATTAAATATACTGTCTAATGTTACATTAATATTTATTTCAATTTCCCTTTTGTCATTGTGCCAAGCAGGTGTAGTAACCCCAGTGTACGAATAGACATACTGCCCTTTAGCTCCAAAACCAATCAACAAAGCAAAAAATAAAGTAATAAAAAATCTAATCATTGTGCATGCATAATTTAAAATTGAGTGCAAATATATATAAAATTCATTAAGGCGTATATAACATTTGTTACATAGAAACAGGTTTCGCTAATCTCTCTGATGCTTATAAAAATGAAAAGGCCTTTTGTTCATTTTCAACATTATTATCATTCCGTTTTCTAATAATAGTACTTCATTTTATCGGAGAATAAGTGCTAAAAAAATACTACACCAAAAAAAACATCAAAAATCTTCATTTTTTTATTTTTTCATACAACTCTTATTTTAAAAAGCTGTAAACGGTTTTAATCACTTACAAACGAAAGACATTCGACAACAAGCGACAAATAACCGAATCTGATTTAGGACTTACCCCACCTTTGCAGTGTCGATGGCTGAGAGTCAGCTTGAGAAACAGTTCAAACTATTATTAATTAAAATTTACAGACATGAACACATTAAGAAACACAGTTAGTTTAATCGGTCGTTTAGGTGCAGATCCAGCAATCACACAATTCGGTGATATGAATTCTCTTGCACGTTTTAGAGTAGCAACAAACGAGGCTTATAAAGACAAGAAAGGCGAATGGGTAGAAAATACTACATGGCACAATGTAGTTGCCTGGGGTAAGACCGCAGAACTTTGCAAGCAGTTGCTCAAAAAAGGATCTGAAATTGTTTTAGAAGGAAAGTTAGTCAACGATTCTTACGAAACGAAAGAAGGTGAAAAACGCTATAAAACAGAAGTTACAATGCGTGAGTTTATGGTATTAAACCGTGACAAGAGCACAGTTAAAAACAAGTAATCATCTAAAAAAACAAAGAAGTGCTCAAGCGCCTCTTGGGCACTTCTTAAAACATTATTCATCCTTAACACAAACATCATGAGAGTACAACAAATGAATCACGTAAATCTAATTGGTCAAATGTCTTCTGACCCAACCTTTTTAGAAATCGCTGACGGCAGAAAAATAGCACGTTTTTCTTTATCAACAAAAGAGACCTATCTAGACGAGAAGGGCAATACCAAGAATCTAAAAAATTGGCATCGTGTTACTGCTTGGGGGAAATGGGTTCCTGTATTGGAACAACTAGGTTCAAAAGGTCAGGCTTTGGCCATAGAGGGCAGATTAAGATCACGTTTTTACAATGCGAATGGTCAGCGTCAATCCTACACTGAAATAGAAATCAATGATATGATTATACTATAATTAATTATTCACCTAAAAATCAAAAGTTATGAGAAATCAAGTTCAATTAATCGGAAACATAGGCATCGATCCTGAAATTACAAACTTTGAAAGCGGTGCGAAGAAAGTGCGTTTTACTTTGGCAACTAACGAGCGTTATGTTGACAAAGAAGGAAACAAAAAAGATAAAACTTTTTGGCACAACATACATGCTTGGGGTCCGACTGCAAACTACATTGCGAAGTCAGGAAAAAAAGGTACTCAGCTTGCAATTACTGGAAAACTTGTTACCAACAAGTATTTATCCAAGAATGGTGAGTCTAGATCATTCACTTCGATAGAAGTAAAAAACGCCGTAGCATTGAGTTAGTACAAATCTCTCGCTAATTGACTTAATCCATAACCATCTAAATCAAACGGTATGCAACCATCGGTTTTTGGTTAAGTTCATAAAAGGTACGTAGCTTTCTACGTACCTTTTTATGTTTTTTCCCATAGCTTACGTAAGTATTCATGAACAATAACAATAGAAAAGAACATCATAAAGTTACAGAATAGACTTTCGATTGGAATTGAGAACAGTTTATATCCAATGATTTCATTTTCATTATACCACACCATTGTTTTTCCTAAATGAACAATCAAGCCATTTACAAGCAATAAAAAAAGTTGAAGAAATAGGTAAGAGATTACAAAGTAAGGATACCATCTTGGAGTAAACCCAAAATAAACGATCCAGTTTAGTAGACCTGCACCCAACATTGCAGAAAACGTATAGGTGTTTTCGTAATACACAAAGGCCAGAATAAAACAACACAGTGTGAACAGAAAGGAAAAATAATAAGACACACGTACTGAAGAGTACTTCGAAAAATAGGCTTTAATTAATTCATAAACGAATACACTAGCAAATGGAATTGTAAAAAACAAGAGCACTTCTTCGATGGGAAGATTAAAGAATAACAACCCTGTTAAACTGTCCATATTAAAACCCCAAACACCAAGGTCTGTAAAGTAAATATCACTGGCAATAAACAAGCTACATACAAAGATAATGACAGGCGCCAATGTCTTCCAATGGGTATAGAAATGGACTTTTTTATTGAATGAAAAAATCAACAATACCACAACGGTTAAAACGTTAATCCATAAGTATAAATTCATTTTTATGTATTCTTTAAAACGATAAAACATCGTCACCGTAGGTTCTAGTAAAGAAAAAAACCATTAGCGCTAAAAGGAAGTACTAATGATTTTTCAATACAGTTACGGTATTTAATTCATCGGATTTTACTCCCAACCTTGATAACCATTGTTCAATTCTAAAACATGGGTAAATCCAGATAATTTCATTTTATCCATTGCTGCTTTACTTCGGTTTCCGGAAGCACAGTAAACAAGAAACTTTTGATTTTTCGGCATGTTACTTAATGTTTCATCAAAATAATCAGAATTAATATCTAATAATTTTGCTCCTTCAATATGTCCAGCTTCATACTCTGCAACCGTTCTTACATCGATTAAAATATATTCCCCTGTTTCAATTGCTTCCTGAAACTTCTCGTTAGAGACGCTTTCAAACTTCTTTTCAGATTCCGTTTGCGCAACTAAAGAAGATGTTGAGACCATGAATATTGCAATCAATAATGTCAATGTAGTTTTCATATCAAATAATTTTAGTTTATTCAAAAATAGACAAGTTATGACTTACATCCTATTCATTTTACTTTTTTTTAGAAGAAACGAAATAGTAGTTGTAAGTTTGTCTCCGCAATAATTTACAAATCGTTATTGGAACAACAATAAAAATGGAAAAGAAGGTGTCAAAGCGCATTGTGTTAATAGCAGGTGGTTCAGGACTAATTGGTCAGGAAGTGCAAAAAGAACTCAAAAAATCAGGCCATGAGGTGCGAATTCTAACCCGACAAGAAAATCCAGAGGCTCCTTATTTTCACTGGGACCCCAAAAACAAAGAGATTGATCGGGCAGCAATTAAAGGTGTCCAGGTCATCATCAACCTTGTAGGAGTTGGTATAGCAGACAAAAGATGGAGCGACAAACGAAAAGAAGCCATCTTTAACTCTCGAATAAAACCAACTCAATTTCTCCATGAAATTAGCCAAAACACCCCAGCTCTAGTACAGTATATTTCTGCCTCAGGAATTACTTGCTACGGATATGAGGATCCTATTAAGATATATAAAGAAAGTGATGATTTTGGAACAGACTTTCTTTCAACAGTCGTAAGACGGTGGGAAGAAGTTGCAGATCTTTTTTCTCCTCAACAAAAAGTTGTTAAAATCAGAACAGGAGTTGTTTTGACAGAAAAGGGAGGAGCTTTACCAAAAATTTCTGGAACAATTAAAAACTATATTGGTGCTCCATTAGGTTCGGGTGAACAAAAGATGCCTTGGATTACATTGAAGGATATTGCGCGGATTTATGTTCATGCGGTAAACAGTCAACTCGATGGCGTATTTAATGCATCAAGTGCAAACATCTCGAATGAAAAGTTAACCAAAGCCGTGGCTTCGTATTTAAAAAAACCTTTATGGCTGCCTAATGTTCCTGGCTTTGTCTTAAAAACAGTCCTTGGTGAAATGTCCTCACTTGTTTTGGAAGGTGTACGAATTGACAATAGTAAAATATTAAATACAGGATTTGAATTCCAACACAAAACAATTGATGAAGCTTTAGATTACATTTATGTTCAAAAGGAAAAAGATTAAAAGACCTTTCCTTTCAACTTTCTCCACAAGAACAATAAAGTAAATGCTGCCAGAAGTGTTATCATCAAAAACAGTCCTGCATTTTGATATTCTCCATAAATAAATTTACCTGTTGTGAATAGTGCGCCATAAACAGCAACTGTTCCAACCAAGACCGCTAATATTCCAGTGGGTACTGTCCACGCCTCTTTATTTTCAACAATATCAATGTTTTGATCTTTTGCTGCTTTGATTACCTTTTTCCATCCGGGTCCACCAGGTTGAGTTTTCTTATAAAAATTAAACAACACCTCATTTTTTTCTTTTGGTGTTAAAAAGGTAACCAACAACCAACAAACTGTAGTGGCAAATACAACAAAAGGATATTGCATCCAAGCTACAAAAACTCCTTCATGAAAGACATTGTCTACTTTTTCTCCAAACAACCATGTACCGATAAAAGTAAAGTTGACCAAAATCGAAATGATTCCTGAGACAAACATGGCTGTAATTTCACTCCACGCATTAATTCTAGACCAAAACCACCGCATAATAAACACCAATCCGGTACCGGCTCCAAACATGATGATGATATCAAAAAGTTGAGTCGCATGATTCAATAAAAGTGCTACAATGGTACTGATGATCATTAACACGACAGTCGACAGTCTTCCTACGCGCACCAATTCTTTTTCACTCGCATTTTTATTGATGTGCTGCTTGTAAAAATCGTGAACGATATAGGACGAGCCCCAATTCAGGTGTGTAGAAATCGTTGACATATAGGCAGCACCAAGAGAGGCTAGCACTAAACCAAGTAGTCCAGCCGGAAGCATTGTTAACATTGCAGAATAAGCTAAATCGTGACCTAATTTGCTTTCTTCTACATTTGGAAAAGCTGTTTGAATACTTGCGATATCAGGGAAAATAACCAACGAAGCCAAAGCAACAATGATCCATGGCCATGGCCTAAGCGCATAGTGCATGACATTAAAAAAGAAAGTGGCACCCACAGCGTGATTCTCGTTTTTAGCAGCTAACATACGTTGTGCAATATAACCTCCACCACCTGGTTCGGCACCAGGAAACCATGAGCTCCACCACTGAACAGCCAAAGGAATAATTAAAATGGTAATAAACTTCTCTTTATCACTCCAACTGGGCAACATTGCCAATTTTCCTTGAACATTCTCATGGGTCATTAATTCGGTCATACCACCAACTTCAGGTAGATTAACCAAATAATAGGCTGCTCCAATAGACCCAGCCATAGCTACAAAAAACAGTAGAAAATCTGTATAAATCACTCCTCTAAATCCACCAACTGCACTAAAGAACACTGTCACTGTTCCTGCAATACCCACCACTTCTAAAGAAGTTAGTCCTAGCATTACCTGACCGATTTTAATTGCCGCCAATGTAACTCCAGCCATGGCTAAGACATTAAATGCCAATCCAAGATAAACAGATCTAAATCCACGAAGGAACTTAGCAGGTTTTCCGCCATATCGCAGTTCGTAAAACTCCATATCGGTTTCTACGTTTGACTTCCTCCACAGTTTGGCATAAACAAAAACTGTAAGCAGACCAGTAATAAGAAAGGCCCACCAAATCCAATTCCCTGAAACTCCATCTTTACGCACCACATCAGTAACAAAGTTTGGCGTATCTGTTGAAAATGTTGTGGCCACCATGGAAAAACCAAGAAGCCACCACGGCATATTCCTTCCTGACAAGAAGAATTCTGAACTGCTTTTCCCTGACTTTTTAGAAACAACAATTCCTATTGTTATTACGGCCAAAAAAAAGACAAGAATTATTCCGTAATCTAAAGCTGTTAATGTCATAATAGCGCTATCTTCTGCTTACTCAACCTATGTGAAAAGCAATTTGATTTATTTTCGGTTAAAATTAGAATTTATTTTCTGTAAGATTGAAAAAGTCGAGTCTAATTTTGGGAACAACATAAACAGCTGTCAGATATATTTTTTGTATCCTGTGTTCGAAAATTAAGTTTAATTCCTGATGGCATCATGACGTTTTTTCAGATCATTTTGAATTGTTTTTAAACGTCTAAACTCTGTCGTTGTTGCTCCAGTTAACTTCATATTTTCAAGCAAAGTGTTAAACTCTACAACTTCTGTCCAGTTGTCCGTAAAAGTTGCTGTAGCCAATAAGTTGATCAACAAGCCTTGTTTCACCTTATCATTAATTCTGGCTTTTTTATAACTATCATGTTCTTTCAATGCTGCTTTCCAAATTCCATACGCTTGCGCTAAGTTTTCATAGGCCTTGTTCGGATTTTCATGAAGCTGTTTAAATCCTATTTGAGCCAAAATATTCGCTTCTTTCAAATCACTGTAATCATGCTTATCTGAATTAACTTGAAAAAGGTGTACAGTATAACTGACTAATTGCGTTCCAAATTGATCGTTGAGTACTCGATTTACCGTAGTTACATTGCTGAGGTAAAGGTTTTGTTCTTCTTTATGAATCAATTCATAGATTTTATTCTCTGCTGTATGTCGGGTATAGAAATTCTGAGTACTTATTTTTTTTGGTTTTCGACTCGTCGCAATTTGATTGCTGTATGACTCTCCATTTGGAGCTACAACCTTCAATCTTAATGGTTGAAAAACTTCAGCCGATGCCGAGTAAATAGAATCAATCTGTTCAACACCATCCTTAACAGATTTTTTAACCGTATCGTTAATGGTCAATTTACTGTATTGAAAGTCTTCTACATACACGTTTACCATCAATCCATTTCCTGTGCTTTTTTGCATTCCTTCAATATTGATCTTGTTCTCTAGTTCAGCTGAATTGATTATATAAGGCATGAAGGGAGCTTCAGGGAGAATCAATTCAGGTTTTACCAAACCTTGCGTAATACGTTCAACAATTGTTGCTTCATTGTAACGTTTTAGCGCTTCTTCATACTCTTTTGTACGTTTTTGCACTTCTCTATTGTAATGTTCTCTAGCCAACAAAGCCTGCTGGGCATACTCAATATGAGCAACAGGAGTATATTCATTTACCCCTTTATGTGCAAGAGGGTTTAATGGGGTTCTCATTTTCTTAAAGGCCACCGCTTTATAAGAAGAGCCACATGAAGAAATAAATAATACCGTAAAAATAAGTAAGCTTCCAAATAGTAATTTCATCTTGTAATGTTTTTGTAATCGTCCTCCAAAGTTACAACTTTCATTCCTTTTCGATTTCTAATTGGTGAATTAATAATTTTGATTAACTTATATAAGGAAGGTACTTTTTAAGAATAAAAAATAATTACAAATAAAACGACAATACTTAAAAAATCTTATTACATTTGATTATAATATTGTCAAAACAATGTTTAAATAAATATCAAAATGACGAATTTACAAAAAGGAGATCTTGCTCCAACATTCACATCGAAAGATCAAAACGGAAAAGAAGTTAAACTTTCAGACTACAAAGGAAGTAAAGTTGCACTGTACTTTTATCCGAAAGACATGACTCCAGGTTGCACAAATCAAGCTTGCAACCTAAGGGATAATTTTGCAGAACTTAAAAAAGAAGGCATCGTTGTCTTAGGCGTTAGTCCTGATGATGAAACACGTCACCAAAAATTCATCGACAAGCATGAATTGCCCTTTACCTTAATTGCGGACACAGATAAAGAAGTAATAAACGCTTATGGAATATGGGGGCCAAAGAAGTTTATGGGAAAAGAGTATGATGGATTACACCGGACTACATTTTTAATTAATGAAGAAGGAAAAATTCACGATATAATTAAAAAGCCTAAAACTAAGGCACATGCAGAAGAAATCCTCAGTCTATTTCAACAATAAATCAATCCAAACCACATAATTTTTTAAGAACGTAAAAAGATTACGATCTACTAACCTAAATTTGCTAAAAATAAACGATATGGCAGAAACAAAAAAAGTAAAAGAAAAAGCAAAAGTAAATGAAGATAAGCTTAAAGCGCTTCAACTTACTATGGACAAAATGGACAAGACCTACGGGAAAGGTTCAGTAATGAAATTAGGCGATGGAGCCGTTGAAGATGTAGAAGTTATCCCTTCTGGATCAGTAACATTAGATATTGCATTAGGCGTAGGAGGATATCCTAAAGGACGTGTAATAGAAATCTATGGTCCTGAATCATCAGGTAAAACTACATTGGCAATTCATGCCATTGCAGAGGCTCAAAAAAACGGAGGTATCGCTGCATTTATTGATGCAGAGCATGCTTTTGACCAGTTCTACGCAAGAAAACTTGGTGTAAACACTGATGACCTCATTATATCTCAACCAGACAATGGAGAGCAAGCATTAGAAATTGCAGATAACCTAATTCGATCGGGAGCTATCGATATCTTAATTGTCGATTCAGTAGCTGCGCTTACCCCAAAAGCTGAAATTGAAGGAGAAATGGGCGATAGCCAGATGGGACTGCAAGCACGATTAATGTCGAAAGCATTGCGTAAACTAACAGGTTCTATTCATAAAACAGGTACATGCTGTATTTTTATTAACCAATTGCGTGATAAGATTGGTGTAATGTTCGGTAACCCTGAAACAACTACTGGTGGTAACGCTTTGAAATTCTATTCTTCAGTACGTGTTGACATCCGTCGTTCGAGTCAAATTAAAGATGGTGACGAAGTAATCGGAAACCGTACTAAGGTTAAAATAGTGAAGAACAAAGTCGCTCCACCATTTAGAAAAGCTGAATTCGACATTATGTATGGAGAAGGAATTTCTAAGGTGGGTGAAATTCTTGACCTAGGTGTAGACTTAGATATTGTAAAGAAAAGTGGTTCTTGGTTCTCTTATGGAGAAACACGTCTTGGACAAGGTCGTGATGCTGTAAAACAGATCATCGCAGACAACGAAGAGATGATGATAGAACTTGAAGATAAAATTAAAGAAGCTCTTGCTTCTAAACGGGAGCAAGTGTAATTGCATATCGTTTATGTGAAAGGTGTGGATTCGTCCACACCTTTTTTTATAATTTCAAAGCAATAGTGAAATAAAACTAAATCTTTTTAATTAGTATCTTGCAGACTAAATGGATTAAATAATGAAGTTAGAAGAAATAATATCGTCAGAAGAGCTTAGACACCAGATCATTAATGATAATGGAGGGGGTGATTCTGAACAAAGAAAAGCTTTATTTACACATTATTTACATAACCATCAAAACGGTGTCTCGAAATTTTCTAAAAAAGAAGTCCTACATCATGTAAAATCTGCATTAGAATATAAATTCCCAGACGAAAACATAACCTCTCAACTAGCAGAAGAGGCTTTGCAATATATGTTATTCGATTTTAAAGAAGATATTCCATTTCCAAAACCAAAAACTCCAAAGTTTAAATTTATTGACCTTTTTGCTGGTATTGGAGGTTTTCGTTTAGCACTTCAAAATCTAGAAGGAAAGTGTGTTTACACTAGTGAGTGGGACAAATATTCCAAACTTACTTATGAAGCCAATTTTGGAGAGGTTCCATTTGGAGATATAACAAAGTCAGAAACAAAAAGCTACATCCCAAACGATTTTGATATTTTATGTGCCGGGTTTCCTTGTCAGGCATTTTCGATAGCAGGAAGACGAGGAGGATTTGAAGATACAAGAGGAACCCTATTTTTCGATGTAGCTGAAATTATTAAGTCCAAACAACCTAAAGCTATTTTTCTAGAAAACGTCAAAGGACTTCGGAGCCACGATAAGGGAAAAACATTAGCTACTATTTTAAATGTGTTACGAGAAGACTTAAATTATTTTGTTCCTGAACCTCAAGTTATAAATGCAAAAGAATTTGGTGTTCCACAAAACAGAGAACGAATTTTTATAGTTGGTTTCAGGAAAGACTTAGGAATTACTGATTTCAATTATCCTAAACCCACAAATAAAAAGGTTGTATTAGAAGACATTTTAGAAAAAGAAGAAGTTTCGGTAAAGTACTATTTATCTACTACTTATGTACAAACCTTAAAAGACCATAAAGCAAGACATAAAAGCAAAGGAAATGGTTTTGGGTATGAAATCATCCCAAATGACGGCACAGCAAATGCAGTAGTTTGCGGAGGAATGGGCAGAGAGCGAAATTTAGTATTAGATGATAGATTAACGAATTTTGTTCCTATAACAAATATTAAGGGCGAAGTTAATCGAGAGGGAATAAGAAAAATGACACCAAGAGAATGGGCGAGACTTCAAGGTTTTCCAGATGAATTCAAAATCGTAGTTTCAGATGCACAAGCCTATAAACAATTTGGAAATTCAGTTGCAGTTCCAGCCATTCAAGCAACAGCACAAAAAATTATAGAAAAACTTAACGGCATATGATTACAGGAAATAAAGGAGAATGGAGTGAAATTTATGCTCTATTCAAATTATTGGGAGATAAACAATTATTTCTTGGAAATAAAGACGTTGAAAAATTAGAGAGATTAGTTTATCCAATAATTAAAATACTTCGTACAGAGAACAATGGAAGTTTTGAATACTCAATACAAGATGAAATAATTTTAATTTCAGGAAGTGAAGAGGTATTGAAAATACCAATTTCAGATTTCAAGAACAAAGCAATCTTTCTTTTAAATGCGATTAAAGAAAACAAAGAAAGAACATTTTCTATACCTGAAATTGAAGAGTTTATGCAATCTATTAATTGTATTTCTCTAAAGGCAGGTTCATCAGCAAAAACAGATATTACAATTGTAGTACACGACCAAAGAACAAGTCAGCAACCTACACTTGGATTTAGTATAAAATCCCAACTTGGAAGTCCTTCTACTCTACTTAATGCAGGAAAGACGACTAATTTTATCTTTAAAATTGTTGGTACAAACCTGTCGAAAAATGACATTAAACAAATCAATGCAATAGATTCTAGAAGTAAAATAATGGATAGAATCGTGCAAATTCAGAATAAAGGAGGTGAATTCGTATTTGAAAAAACTGAACGACAAATATTTTCTAACAATCTTGTTTTAATAGATAGTTTGCTTCCAGAAATTCTATCTAAAATTGTTTTTGACTTTTATTCAAGTGGATTTTCACACCTGACTGATTTAGTGAACAAAATAGCTGATGAAAATCCATTGAACTTCGATATTGAAAATGAACATAAGTTCTACGAATATAAGATCAAAAGATTTTTGACGGATGTTGCCCTCGGAATGATGCCTTCTAAAGTTTGGACAGGACAATATGATGCAACTGGTGGATATTTGATTGTAAAGGAAAATGGAGATGTTTTATGTTATCATATTTATAATAGAAACGAATTTGAAAATTATCTATTAAATAATACAAAGCTTGATACAGCAAGTTCCTCTCGCCATGGTTTTGGAGAAATTTATGAAGCAAACGGAGAGTTGTATTTTAAACTAAACTTACAAATTCGATTTACAAAATAAATTGTTACTCTAGATTTTAAGTAAGGTAATTTATTTAGAGATATTTTAATATATGCTCTCCAATATCAGAATAATAATTAACTATTGGTAAAAAAAGAACAATTAAAGGCTTATGGATAAAAAGACATACGGTGTTATTGGCTGCGGTTGGTTAGGGGAATCTATAGCTCAAGATTGGATAAAAGAAGAAAAAACTGTAATTGGGAGTACAACTACCAAAGAAAAGATAGAAAAATTAGAATCCATAGGTATTAGTGCGCATTTATTGGACCACAAACAGGAAGAGAAAGATTTAAAATGGCTCAACAAAATTGATGTTCTACTATTAAACATCCCACCTTCTGGTTTGAAAGAAAACTATGCGAAGTTTATGTTGCATATTGCTCAAAATGTTAAGCGCGACGCTAAAATCATCTTCATAAGTTCAACTTCAGTTTATGCAAACAATAATACAGAAGTCAATGAAAATTCAGAATTAGAAATAACAAGAAGAAACTCTGCCTTTATCATCAATGCTGAAAGAAAATTATCAGAGTTTGCAAAAGAAAGACTAACAATAATTCGCATGGCTGGCTTAGTGGGGAAGGAAAGAAATCCTGCAAAATATATGTCGGGACGAGAAATTAATGGTGGACAAACACCCGTAAATCTAATCCACTTAGAAGACTGCATGGGAATTATAAACCATATAATTAAAAACAACATCTGGGGTGAAGTATTCAATGCTTCTTCACAACAACACCCAACGAAAGAAGAATATTACACTTTCGCTGCAAAGCAATTAAAAGTTACACCTCCTGTCTTTAATGATAAAGCTCAACCTTACAAAACCATTGAATGCGAAAAATTAATCAAGGAATATGGTTACGAATTTAAATACCATTCTCCGTTTCATTTCCCTTTGTAAACAAATACAAGCTTATTTTGATTTAAAAATAAAAGTAAACAAAGTGTTTAGAAGTATCCGCAACGAGCTGATATACACCTATCACAAAAACACAGCTGGCTACCATCTGAATCGCAAAAGGAGTTTTAGAAAATTTGTTTTCTAACCAGGTTTCATTTCTATCAGGTAGCCAATGCAACACCAGTCCCAAAACAAGAATAATCAGCGGTATAGAAAAGGTACTACACATTAAAATAAAAGACGATGTGCTCCATTCAAATTTTGTCACCATATGATTAAAGTAATCGAAAGGTTCTGATTTTCCCTCAACTCTAAACCATATCCTTGCAATGGTCATAAAAGTGAAAGTGGAAAAGATTTTCCAAACCCTAACCATCCAATGATTTGAGTTTTCATAAGGAGATATTTTTTTCCAATGATTATAAAAAACCAATCCCAGTCCATTGAGCGCTCCCCAAATTAAATAATTTTGATTCGGGTTATGCCAAAGTCCTCCAACTACCATCGTAATCATAAGATTCATATCACGATAAATAATTTTTTTTGCCTTGGGAAATAACCAAATGATTGTAAAATAAATCGTGATGAATGCGAGAAGTACATACAACAACCAGAACCATTTGGTGAAAAAGAAAAGGAAAATAAAAATTATTGTAATAGTAGTAATCGAAGCAAAGCCACCCGTTCTATTTCCGCCTAAAGGAATGTAAAGATAATTTTTCCACCATGTTCCAAGAGAAACATGCCATCTTCTCCAAAACTCAGCGGTATTAAGTGACTTATAAGGCGAATCAAAGTTTTTCATCAACTTGAAACCCATTAATCGTGCAACTCCAACTGCCATGTCTGTATACCCAGAGAAGTCACCATAAATTTGTAATGAATAAGCAAAAATAGCCACCAAACTAACAAAGCCTGGATAAGCTTCTGGTGAATCTACAATCTTATCGATAAAATGTACAGCAATGTAATCTGCTAAAACAAGTTTCTTAAAAATTCCTTTTAGTATTTGAAAGATTGCCCACCCAAACTCGTCTTTGGTCAAAGTATAAGGCTTGTTGATTTGAGGAACAAATTCCTTTGCTCTAACAATGGGGCCTAAAATCAAGTGCGGGAAAAAGGAGATAAAGAATGAATAATGAAAGACATTTTTTATCGGTGGCACATCTTTCCGATAAACATCTACGATATAACCGATAGAACTAAAGGTGAAGAAAGAAACTCCTGCAGGAAGCAATAGTCGGTCAAAAACATTGTTTGGGCCATAAGAACTAAACCCATTTTGGAAATACGAAATCAAATTAAAGACTTCATAGTTGGTATGGAAAAACTCATTGAAAGAAGTCGTGAAGAAATAGGCATACTTGAAATAAGACAAGACCAGCACATTCAACACAACACCTGCTGTTAGCAAAGCTGTTCGAGAGATTTGCTTTGTTCGACTGACGATAAGATGGCCTAAACTATAATTGGTAGCCAAGGTGAAAACAAGAATAAAAACAGAAAGTCCAGAAGTTTTATAATAAAAGAACAAACTCACAGCAGTCAAATAAATACTACGTACGAGTTTATTTTTATGTAGCAATGAAAAGAAAATCATCACCACCAAAAAGAACAACCAGAAATCTAACCTTGAAAAGGTAAAGTCAACAGGTTCCAAAGAAAAAACATCCAGTAGGCGTTGCATCTAATTTCGTTTTAAAATCGTTGTTCGGGGTTTGTTCTCCATTTGCTCTACCCATTTCAGAAAGGCTTCAAAGAACAAATCACCTTTTAAATGGTATCCATCAACTGTAAAGTGCACCAAATCACTTTTCATCAATTTATTCAACTGCCAAGTTTTAGAAGAACCTAATTCTCCCATTACTCCATAAAGGTCCCAAACTGGAATTTGATATTTCTTGGCTAACCTCATCATCACAGTACGTTCTCTATCAATATTCTTGTTTAAATACCTGCGTCTGTAATAGGAGTCATTTGGCACAGTTAGCAATATTGCACAGTTAGGATTAGCCCTCAAAACCTTTTTCATTAAACCTTCTAAATTAGCTTCAAACTCCTCAGGCTTAAAACGATCATAAGGAACATTACCATCATTGGTCCCCACAGAAAAAACAAAAAAGTCTGGTGGAGATTGAGATAATTGTTCTGTAAAATTTTCATTGTCTCTATAGGTATATAACCCTGCACCATTTACTCCAATGGCAGTATATGCAATACCTGGCTCGTTATTTTTCAACTCAAAACCATAAATTTGAAGAGGTGCATTACGCACAGAATCAGAAACTGTAGAGTCACCTATCTTTGTAAATCGAACATCGAAAGATGTAAAAGCTTTTTTAAAGTAGGTCTCTGTAATTCCGAGTCGTTCGTTAGTAAATTGTCGAATAACAGGGTTTTTCACCGAATCATAAGTGATTTTATATGGAAATTCACCTTTGTTGTGGTACACCCTGATGTGGTCTATTGGTGAGTTTTCATTCGCTCCTTTATAATTAAACGACAAATTAATCAATGAATCTGAAGAGGCTATTGCAACGCCCAACAATCCATATTCAATTGAATCTGGTCGATGAATTACAGAACGATATCCTTCCCATTCGTTGCTTGAGGTAAAACCATAGTTCCAAGGGTTATTCGTCCTGGCCATTTTAAAAGGAAAAACCCACCCTCTTTCTCCTGGCAAACCTTCCCAGTATCGTTGTAGGTATTGTCGCATATCGTTAGAATAAATATCGGCCTGAAGATGCGAACCACCGATATGATAAAAGTTTAATTTTCCCTTTTTTGTTTTGACCATTTGTTGAAGTTTAAAAAACAAATGTTCAAACTGAGGACTCTCCTTGGTGTAGAATTGATAGTGATTTCGATCGAAGTGAATAAATGGATACTGACTTTGCACCGAAGTATCAATAATTCCGAATAAAGGCTCATTGAGGTAACCATTTAAAGAATCACTTGTTCTGCTTAAAAGTGTTTCCTGAATAGAATCGTGAACTTGAAGGGACAAAGTGTCCTTTATGCTTTCCGTTGTTGATTGCCCATAGAGATTGAACATCAAAATGAACATTAAAATTGTCGTGCTTACTTTACTCTTCATCTGAATCATTGACTGTCGTTAGTTTATTGTAAGTGGTCATAAAGGCATCATAGAATTTCTGCGCAGCTATGCTTGCTCCTTTTGGGGTGAAATGTATATGATCTTGACCTGCTAATCCTTTTTCTACCCAAGCAGCCATTGCATCTTCTCCACCCATGGCAGAATACATATCAAAATATGCACCATCAATCTCTTTGGTTACCTTACGAAGCTGGTCTACAAACAATGGCAATAATGGATAAGTCCGAAATTCTTCTTCAATAAGTGTTGACATATCACTTGGGCCAATCACAATGATCATAGCGTTTGGTCTTAGTCGTTTGATGACATTCAGTTGACCTTTAAAATACCTACTGGCTCTTTCGACTGCTGCCGTATCTTTCAAGTATGGAACAGCGTTCCCTCCAAACTGCATAATGAACAATTCTACATTTTGTTCATCGTAAATTCTTTTTGCTAAACCTTGATCAATTTTACCAAAAAAAGTTCCACTTGAACCACGCATTGCAATATTGTCTACTTGTAATCCTCCATTACCTTCTAAAGAATAGCCCAATATATTCGGACTTATTTTTGAAGAGTATTCAATCTTAATTTTACCTGGTGAATCTGGTAAAGCATAGTTGAACTTATGGTATTTCCCATCTGCTATTAAAGAATCTGTTTTGACCAATTCTCCGTTTTTCCATACTCTAATTTCACAAGCTGTAAATGCATCACTATAATGTACAATGATATTTTTGTAGGTTTTAGCCCTACTATAACCATAAGGTCCAGGCTCAACCTCCATCCAAGCACTAACTATCTCCAAACTATCCAGGTTGATTGAATCACTGTACTCAGGTGTGAAACGACCTACTGAGTTCATAATCCCATATCTTTTCGTGGATAAGGACTGACCACCGAAATTGGTGAAACGCTGAAAGTTTTCTGAATAGGTTTGAGTGTAGGTTACGGTATTGTAAACATTAACTGCAGGAATAAATCCTGGGCCATATCCACCAAATTGGGTTTGTAGCCTTTGTCTTAAAAAAGAAGTCACCCTATCTCCTTCTATCTGAGAATCACCATAATGTAATATTCTTATTTTATTGGAACCGATAGCCTTTAGTTTATTGAAAAAAAGTCTAAACTTTTCTTTACCTCCTTCAGAAAAAGCCAGCAGATCTTCTGTCGTTACTTTATAGTTTTTAATCTTCCCTTTGGGTTCATCAATTGAGTCAGAAAGATCGATATCTTCTACTATTGAAGTGTCAATGTCTGCGAAAAGTGAATCTACATTAACTTCTTGACGCGTTTCTGTTTTGAGCAACTTGTGTTGTGACAAAAATCGAAATTCATATCCAAGGATATCCTTCTTCCCAGAAGGCACTGCATATGAAACGAGCCCCAAAATAAGGAGACAGCCTAAAATGAACAGTACAATATGAAACGGCTTATACGATTTTTGCATACTCCACAAATTTAGTAAAGAAATACCTGTTTATTCTATCCATTCGTTTAGTTTTCAACAGTATTCTGTTGGGTTACATCATACCTCAAATACACTATAATTATTAATATTCAGCTGAATCTACAAAGATTAACCTTCCTTCCATTAAGACTCCCAAAAAATCGTTGCAATCTCGTGTAATCAATACAGTTTATCTATAAATAAAAAATAGACCCATATATTTATTCAAAAATGAAACTAGGTCAAATACACCATTTTATGTATTTTTGATTTATGAAAAGGCTACTAACCATATTGTTAATACTCATTCTTCCGCTTCAGCTTTTGGCTTCTCATATAGTTGGAGGTGAGATGTATTATGATTGTTTAGGAAATGACCAATATAAAATTACTGTAAAAGTTTATCGGGATTGTAATAGTGACGGAGCTGCGTTTGATAATCAAATTCTCTTAGGCATTTTTAACAGGCTAAACAACGAAAGGGTGGATACCAAAGGTATAACTCAACCACAAATTGATTTTGTACCGGTTACTTTTAGCAACCCATGTGTATCTGCACCAACAGACATTTGTGTTCAGGAGGCAATTTATACTAAAGTAATTACTCTTCCACCCTTACCTGAAGGATATATCTTAGCTTATGAAAGATGTTGTAGGGGAGCAGATATCTTAAACCTACTAAACCCTGGAGGCTTGGGTTTAACAATTACTACAACAATACCTGGAACAAATAGTGGGGTGGTGTGCAATAGCAGTCCTCGTTTTGACAACTACCCTCCACTTTTACTTTGTAATAACGAAACCTTATATTTTGATCATTCTGCAACAGATCCAGATGGAGATCAACTCGTATACGAATTCAACACACCGTTTAATGGTGGGTCTCCTGGCGACCCTATGCCGGTACCAACCAACTTCCCACCCTATGACAACATTAATTGGGAGCTTGGCTTCGGCCCGAACCAACCTTTTGGAGCTTCAGGTCCTACGTCCATTGATCCAAATACGGGTGAACTTATTGCCGACCCTAGTTTACTGGGAAAATTTGTAGTCGGCATAGTTGCTAAAGAATATAGAAATGGAGTACTTATTGGAAGTACAAGTCGTGACTTTTTATTTACTGTTTTCGATTGTATTGTAAATGTTACCGCAGAAATTGTTCCCCAAGAAGACATGTACTCTTATAATAGCTTATGCGATGGACTCACAATAAACTTCGAAAACAACAGTGTTGGTGGTAATACATTTTTTTGGGACTTTGGAGTTCCCTCTGACCCTGACGCTACTAGTGAATTTTATTATCCAACTTATACCTTCCCTAATGAAGGTACTTACACTGTTACCATGATTGTTAATCCAGGTACACCTTGTGCAGATACTTCAGTTGAAATCTTCAATGTGTATTCTAATTTGAATGTGTTCTTTGATCCTCAAGACCCCCAATGTGTGACCAATAACTCCTTTAATTTCATGGGAGAAGGTGATTATCAAAGTGGTTCTACATTTAATTGGGTGTTTGGAGATAATGCAAACCAAAACAATGTAACAACAGAAGATGTTAATGGGGTTGTTTTTGATTCTCCGGGCTCTTATCCTGTCACCTATACAGTTCAATGGAATGATTGTATAGATGAATACACCGACACAATAGAAGTGCATAATCCTCCTATAATTAACTTCGATTTAGAACCTGGTTTATTTTGTGCTCCAAAAAAAGTACAGTTTATTGATAGCAGCACGGCAGATGCGACAATGGTTCATTTATGGGATTTTGGTGATGGTAATACATCAAACGAACAAAATCCAACTCATGTTTATGAAACCCCTGGAGTCTACGACGTTACTTTATCCATATCAACTGATGTTGGCTGTATAGCTGCCTTATCAATGACCAAACCGGACTTAGTAGAGGTCTTTTCTTCTCCAGTTGCTGATTTTACTGTTACTCCTGCACATACCAACGTTTTTGAAACCGAGATTACTTTTACAGACCAAAGTATCGATAGCGATGAACATTTTTATCAATTAACTCCAACAGTCGACACTACTGAACGCAATCTGACTTTCCATTATTTAGAAGGAGGGAATCATTATCCGTACCAAGTGGTTACCAATGAACATGGGTGTAAAGATACCGCCACAAGAGTGATTTTTGTCGAGCCTTATACGACGCTTTATGTTCCAAATGCATTTACTCCAGATGGAAATAAATTCAACGATATTTTCAAACCTGTTGTCATGGATGTTACAGAGTATGAATTCACTATTTACAATCGTTGGGGAGAAGTGATATTCAAAACAAACAATCCAAAAGAAGGATGGAATGGAAGGGTCCGTGGACAAGTGTCACCAGACGGTGTTTATCTTTGGAGAATCGAATATGTTAATCATCGGAGTATTGGAGAGATACACCATGGAAACTTTAGCTTAATGCGCTAATGGAATGCAAATGCACACTGCATGTATTCATTAATCAATAAATAACATTGCAGCAATGTGATCGGCTTGTAGTTTTCCTTTCTCTGTTAGAAATATCTTACCTTCAGATTTAAAGATTAAATCATCATTGATAAAGGCTGTTAATTGCTCATTAAAATATTTAGTCGGACAATGTTTAAAAGAAAGGTCTTCTAAGTCGACTCCCCATTTGGTTCTTAACCCAGTTAAAAGCAATTCGTTAAACCTGTCTTTTGGTGTTAGAATTTCCTCTTCGAAATAACTGTTATTAGACAATACACCTTTGATATAAACAGGATTACTTGCAACATTCCATCTGCGGCTTTCTCTATCAAAAGAATGTGCAGAAGGACCTATTCCAATATAATCTACACCTTTCCAATAATTTGAATTGTGTTTTGAGTAATTCTCTTCTTTTGCAAAGTTTGAAATTTCATATTGTTGGTAGCCCGAAGCGTTTAATTTCTTTACCAAAATTTCAAATTGATCCGATTGATCATCCTCACCTACTTCAGGAAGTTCTCCTTTTTGAACCAATTGATACAAAGCCGTACGTTTCTCTATGGTTAAACAATAGGCCGAAATATGATCGGGGCCTAAAGCCACCAGTTGATCGATATTACTTTCCCAATCTGAAATCGTTCGGTTAGGCAAACCATAAATTAAATCAACTGTTAAAGAAAAGCCGTGCGACTTTGCCATTTTTACGGCGTTTGTAGATTCTTCTGCTGTATGGGCACGATTCATCCAATCTAAATCTTCTTGTAGAAAGGACTGTAGGCCTATGCTCAGTCTATTCACTCCGATTGCTTTCCAAGTCAACAATTGAGCATCGGTGATATCGTCTGGATTAGCCTCCAATGTAAACTCTATTTGAGGTGCTAATTTATAGTTCTTATCAACTGCATCAACAAGGGTTTTCAACTCTTCGATGGTCAATAAAGAAGGGGTTCCACCACCAAAATATAAGGTCTCAATAGTTTGATTTTTTAGATACCCAATTCGGGTTTCTATTTCTCGTACCAACGCATCAATCATTTTACTGCGATATGCACTGAATGTTGTACTAAAATGAAAATCACAATAGGAACACTTCTGTTTACAAAAAGGGATATGAATGTATATTCCTGCCATAGATCAAAGTTACAAAACAAAAAAATAGACTGCTCACTATTGAACAGTCTATTTTGAAATTATAATTTAAAAAATTCGTTGTTTATCTAAAGTAAACACCTTTCATTACTCAACAATGATTTTACGTGTTACACTATTCTTTTCATTCGAAATTGTTAACATATAGAGGCCGGATGCAAGATCTGATTCATCAATTTTCAATTGATTGCCTTTCACTTGATATGCTCCAATTACTTGTCCTGTAAGACTAGTTAGTGTCACAGTTTTATCACCTTCGAAATCCATTGTAATATTGAAGATTCCTTTTGATGGATTAGGATAAACATTAATTTTGTTTTCTAATTCATTTACAGATAAAGATGCTGTTGTAATACAGAAGTTGTATGTTATTGACGATCCAAAGTTAGCATCAGCCTCTAACAATTCCGCTAAGACCTGATTGTTCATTGTTTGTGTCAAGGTCATACTTCCTGAATAGTCACAAGAATTATAGGCCGCTCCTTCAACTCCATCACCATAAGCATCCATTAGTATCAATTCATAGCAACCATTGGTGAAACACATTGTTTCTGACACTAAGTTGCTTGAATTGGAATTTGGCCCATAACCACTTCCACTGTAAATCACATCATTATTGTCATTTCTAATTTCCCAAGAAACCTCAGCGGCGTAACAACCCAAGTAAAAGTCGAGTGCTACTTCCACACCTTGAGGTGCTGCATAAAAATTAATTGAACGAATGTTGTCTACAATATCCTGATCTGTCTGACCATTAACACTCAGCACCTCTACTTCTATGGCATTATTTCCACCGATTTGATTAAATATAGGCAAGGTAATCGTTTCGGTTACATAAGATGCTATATTTCCTGTCCAATTTATATTTTGAGAAGTTCCGTTATAAGTGTATTTAATTGACATTGAAGTGATCGTTTGAACTCCTTTATTGAGGATATCAACACTTGGTGTAAATGACGACAAACACTCTTTCCCTTCTTGTCCTGAAATGGTTTGAACAGAAGCGTTATAATCTGTTGGTGAATTATAAGGGTCGTAACCTCCAATAGATACCGAACCTGAATTAGTTGGGTCTAACCAATATTTTAATTGACCACTGTTTGAACTTCCAGAAGGCTCCCAAGAGTTATAAAGTCTACCGTAAAAATCTTGACCTGAAGATGAAGTTCCAACACATCCGGCATTTCCTCCCCAAAGTTGACCGATAATCAACCCATCTTGGTTAAACAAAGGCGAACCTGAAGAACCTCCTTCAGTTGTAGTATTTCTATCCCATTCTACAGACCAAGAACTATTTGCTTCTGAAGAACCCATTGCTTGAACAGCAACTGCTGGATCATCATCAAAGGAAATCTTTTTTATATCTCCACTAGGGTGGTGAATACCAATTGTAGAACTTGGTGCGGCATTTCCGTTATTCCATCCCGCAAAGTAAGGATTGTGAGATTGAGGAATTGCTCCGCCTGTTAACCCTCCTGTTATTTCCACTAATGAAAAATCAGAAGGTTGTCTACTGGCACGTTGTACAGCACCTGAAAGAGATTCAAACGGAGGAGAACTTGGTGGATTGTTACAGTTATCCGATTGCCAGTTGAACCTAAAAATCCAATTGGTAACGTTACTTCCGCAATGATTAGCCGTCAACACATATGGTGTTCCATCAAATTGAGTATTATTAATGAGTGCCCCAGTACAAAAACCTGAACTTCCTGAAACGAGCATAACTACACTGTTTCTTTGGTTCATGTAAGCTGCACCATCAGGACAATTCACATTCATATTACAACTTCCCGAAGAGCCTAAAGCTTTTTCTTGAAATTCTTCTGCAGTTCTATAACCGTGAGTTACTCTAGAAACCTCCACATGGCCAAGGTTATTTGTATTTTTAGCAGGTACAAAATACTCAACAATTACGGTGTTTCCTGGAACTAACTCTGCTCCTAACTCGCCTTTATAGATATGGTTTTGAGTAAACTTTCCAAGAATAAAAGTTTGTTCTGGGTTATAAACATACAACTCATTTCCTTCTGGTATTACAGTGTTTGAGAATGTTAAATTAATTGTTTTTGCGCGATCTGAAGAAACTTCCATCAACCATACCTGGTCTCCATTTGGTTTTGTTGTCCAACTTCCAGCATTATAAATATCTAAAGCTGTAGAGTAGTTAAATCCGAATCTCCAAGGCCCATTTTTAAGCGCATCGTTAACTTCATCTTCTGCCCTTAATTTCTCAACATCAGGTTGGGCAAAATTGTACCTTGGTACTTCTGTTCCTGTTTTTGTAAAATAATCCAACCCTGTTGGCGTCCCTCCATCTCCTTGCTGTCCAAAAATAAGTGCACAAACAGCAAAAAATGAGAAGGTTAGTACTAATCTTTTCATCATTAATTTTTTATAGTATATTATTTAGCGATAATCTATCAGGCAATTTACGCAAAAAATTAAAAAGTATTTGTCTGATCACCATGAAATTATCATAAGTGTAATTTAAAACACCAACTTTATATTCTAAATATTCTCATCGAACACCTCGCTTTAAAGCTAGAATCATTATTTTTAAAACTTATACTATAATTATCATACGATGAAGCAAATCTTTTTTATTCAAATTGTCTTTTTCATTTCCTTTATTTCCTTTGGACAAATAGAGGTTACTGAAGGTAAGTTTCCTTTTAACCAGATTATTGAATGGCCTGGGAAAGGTACTTTGTTGTTAGGGAATGATCCTACAGGAAGAACAGATGAGATTAATTTCAACTTATTGAATCACCAAGGAGAAGTTTCATGGAACAGATCGGTTTATCCGAAAAGTAATAATACAAGCTTAATTGTTTCAGGGATGTCGGACTATCTCTACTTTGTAGATGATCTAAAACCGGTAAACAACCATATTCGTTACAATCAAGTAAATCAAAGCGGTAGTATTGTTCCAACAAAGTTTGATCTGCTCAAAGTTATTCGAAGCTATCGCTACACCACTCCTAATGACTTGGAACTAAAGGAGATTGTTAACACTCCAAAAGCACTTGTTTTTTACTTTCAATTACCTGTTAAAGACAAAGGAATAATTGAAAACTTTTTTGTTACAATTACACACCACAACAACAGGGTTTATCATTATCAAGGTCCGGCTTCTGACATGACACTCATGAAAGAAGGCAAGGAAGGTCCACTTGTTTTTGCTGGTGCTGACGAAAACACCATTTGCTTTTCGAGGTATGAATATTCTGATAAGAAGCAGAACGCTAGATTTTATCCTTTTTCGCCAAAGGCAGAGCCCATCAGTAGAAACACAATGATAATTCCAGATTTCTCGCCTATTCTTTCTACAATTCAAGAGGTCAGTCTTCATGGAAGTCACTACATAGAGAAAGAAAATAAATCTACCGTTATTGCAGAAGGGAAAGGTATATATATGGGTGGAAAATATTTTTATGCTGTCAATGATGCAAAAGACAGGTGTTTGAAAATTTACGGAAGAGATGATAATGGAAAGTACGTTTTGCTCAATAAATGTGAAAATGTTGCTGAAGCTTCAAGAAAATATAAAGCTTCGTTGGCCATCATTCCTTTTAGAGATAAGGCAGTAATTGTCAGCAATATAAACGATAATTCAATCGCTTATGAATTGACTGATAACAAACTTGAAAAGGTCGCTTCTGAAACGCTTAACTTCGAAATCCTTCAAAAAAACCCAAGTTCTTTCAAAGTAGAAAATAAATCTGCTAATTTTGTGCACTTTAAAGAAGGTCTTCCTTACTTTTTCGATTTGAAAAACATTAAGGATGGCAATAAAGTTATTTTTAAGCAATAGAAATTATGGTTATTGGGATTTGTGGAGGAAGTGGTTCTGGAAAAACAACATTGTTGAACCGATTGGCTGAAAAGTACAGCTATCTTAAACCTTCTGTGTTCTCAATGGACAATTACTATAAGCCTATTGAAGAGCAACAAGTCGATCAAAACGGTAAGGTTAACTTTGACCTTCCTACCGCATTGGACAAGGAAAGACTACTAAAAGACCTTACACGTTTAATCAACGGGAAAAGTATTGAAGTTTTTGAATATCAATTCAATGCTGGAAACAACAGAAATGTATTAATCACTATTGAGCCATCTGAATTACTTATTGTTGAAGGTTTATTTGTGTTTGAATACGAAAAAGTCCGTCAACTCTTAGACTTTAGCATTTTTGTTGATGTTGACCCAGCGATTCAATTAGACAGAAGAATTTACCGCGACCAAGAGTCTAGAGGTTATTCACGTGCTGACATTCTTTACCAGTGGGAGAACCATGTAATTCCGTGTTATAATGCTTTCCTTGCACCACACGAAACCAAGTCTGATTTTATCTACCACAACGACAGCCGATCAGAAAATGATTTTGTCCGATTAACAAATGTTCTTGAAGAATTGCTTCCTCAAGAAAAAGTTGACTAAAATCCCTGAAAATAATTAGATTTGTTTGTAATGAAGTCCGTTTCAAACAAACTCCGTTGGCTAATTGTAGCTTTTTTAAGTATAATCCTTTCGTGGATTGCCTATACGGTTTTCTATAATACGAATGTTGAACATGAACAGGAACGGTTCCAAAAAGACTTTACAGCTTTAGAAAAAAGACAAGGCGTATTCAAGAATGTAGTCTCAAAAGTCGTGAAAAATAATTCTATAGACGAATTATGGGCAATGAAAGAACTACAAGAAAATGATTTTTCAGTACATATATATAAAAGCGATTCTCTTGTTTATTGGAATTCTAATCAAATCAATATAAAAAATGACTTCTTGGGCAGTTACACCCATTTTGTAGGTCGGTTTTCAAATGGATATTACCTGGTTGACATTTTTAACGTTCATGACCTTCACGTCATAGTAAGCAGTAAAATAAAACACTATTTCTTTTATCAAAACAATGCTTTACAAAACACCATAACCAATCATTTCCAGACTACCAACGATGTTGAAATCCATTGGGAGGAAGTCGAAAACAGTATTCCAATCATCTCAATAGAGAATGAAACACTATTCTACTTATCGATTCTCAACGAAAAATCAATTGGAAAATATCAGCAATTGATCATTTTCAGTCTTTATGCCTTTGGATTCCTTAGTTTACTTATTTCTTTAACTTTAATTATTAAACCCATTGCAAAAAGAAAAAGTTGGTTGGTGTTGCTCTTTCCAATCCTTCTGCTGGCGTTTAGGTATTATTCTATTCGATTTGCATGGATTAAACTGTTTAATGAATTCGAAATATACGACCCTATTCTTTACGCAAACAGCAGTTTAATTCCGAGTTTAGGAAGTTTAATCCTAAGCTTAATCATTGTTTTTATTGTGATTTGGTGGTTTTTGTATTTTTTTCACCGTATAAACCCACAAAAAAAGTTCAACTCTATCCTTTTGGTCTTTTGCTACCTAGCATTATTACTTTACTCCATTTTTATCAGTCATTTATTCGAATCTCTGATCGTAAACAGTTCCATTTCATTGGTTATTGATGAGGTATTCTCCCTTTCTCTTTATTCAATCATTGCACTGGTCATCATATCTTCACTTTTCTTGTCCTATTATCTTTTAATTCGACAGTTGAGTTTAAAGCTTATTCAATCCACTATTCCTTTAAATTATTTAGCATTGATTTGGTTTATAAGTGGGGTTTTGTTTGCTACCATTGAATTGGTTTACCTTCAGAACAATATTTTCAATTCACTATGGCCTGTTTTACTAAACGCTTTGTTCTTTTATTTGGCCTCCAAAAAACTCAATCTTAATTCTTTAAAATACCACATTGCAATTGTAATTGTTATTGGTTTTTACGGTGCAATTATTCTTTTTGAAAACAACGAATCCAACGAACATCAAAAAAGAGAACTTTATGCTAATCAGTTGATAACAGATCAAGATCCTACCATGGAAATTGAATATGCTGCTACGATAGAAAAACTTGTTAATAATCCAGAGTTTCATCAATTGATTGGAGGAGAAAATGATTTCACCGCGCCAAACTTATCATTACAAATTGAAAATTGTTGTTTTGGTGAATTTTGGGAACGTTATGAAATGAGCTTTTTCTTTTTTCAAGCCGATGGAACTGCCTTATTGGATTATATCAGTAATCAATCGAAAACCAAAGAAGATCTTGTGCATTTAGTAGAACATCATTCTGCCCCTTCCTCTATTGCTGAGAATCTATACTTCGTAACTGATTATTTTGATCAATTAAGTTACATCGGACATAGAAAAATACTAAGGGCAGATTCAACACAGCTAGATTTCTTTATTCTTTTCAAGTCAAAAAAGATTCCGGAACAAATTGGCTTTCCCAGGTTATTGATGAATGAAAAGTCATATGCTTTACAAAATCTTGAGGATTATTCTATTGCCCGTTATTCTAATGGCAAATTAGTTATGCGCTTTGGTGGATATAATTATCCTACAACCATAGATTTTTTCAACAACAAAGCTGGAGAAAAATCAGGATTTATTACCCTTAACAATATCAACCATTTGGTTTATCATCAAGAGGATGGCCAATCAGTTGTGATTTCTAAACCTGAAAAACGATTTATTGAGCAACTGAGTACTTTTTCATACTTGGTGTTATTCTTTGGGATATTCTCTTTATTGGCATTATTCTTCTTTAACTGGTCATCAATATTCCCACTAAAATCTCTACAGCTCTCTTTAAAAGTTCAGATTGTTTTAATTGGAATGGTGGTCGGTGCTTTTGTATTGTTTGCTATTGTTGCCATTCAAAACGTTACACGTCAATACAATGTATACACTAACGACAATTTAAAAGAAAAGATATATTCGGTAGAAACAGAAATAGAACAGAAGATTGGAAATAAAGAAAAACTTATTCCGTCTGAACATAGAGATTACATGAACTATTTGTTGAAGAAATTCTCCAATGTATTTGTTACTGACATTAATTTTTATTCTACAAATGGAGATTTATTTGCCACTTCCCAAACCAAACTATACGACAAAGGCATCAGTACTCCACAAATGAACAGCCGTGCCTTTTACGCAATGAATTATAATCAACGCAGCGAATATATACACCTAGAGAAGTTCGGAGAGCTTTCCTTCCTTTCTGCTTATTTGCCGTATAAAAACCATGAAGGTCAATTGTTGGGGTACATTAATCTACAGCATTTCTCAAAACAAAACACTTTCGAACGCCAAATGAATGAGTTCATCGTTGCCGTCATCAATATTGCTGTACTTCTACTAGTGGTTACTGTGTTGCTAGCCATTATTGTTTCAGGATGGATTACAGCGCCTTTAAGACTCATACAGCAAAGCTTTAGCAAAGTAGAATTTGGAAAAGAGAATAAGCCCATTGCCTATGAAGGTGATGATGAAATTGGTGCGCTGGTCAAAGATTACAACAATAAGTTGGTTGAGTTAGAATTAAAAGCAATGCAGTTGGCACAAAGCGAACGTGAAACTGCATGGAGGGAAATGGCCAAACAAGTGGCACATGAAATCAAGAATCCTTTAACACCAATGAAATTAAGTGTACAACATTTCCAACGTGCATTTGATGTTAATGACCCGAACGCCAAAGAAAAAATTCAACGTATTGTAAATTCCTTGGTCGAACAAATTGATGCCTTAAGTAAAATCGCCAACGAGTTCTCTAACTTTGCTAAGATGCCCAAAGCAAATGAGGAGCGTTTGAACTTGGTTCCGATGTTAAATAACATTGTAGATCTCTACTCTTCCAAAGATGTACATATTGCCTTAGTCTTAAATGATAATGAAGAACTTAATGTCTTTGCAGACAAAGATTTAATTTTACGTGTATTCAATAACCTTATCAAAAACGCTATACAAGCAGGTATAGAAAATGATGAAACCCACATTACTATTTCTGTAACCCAAGAAGATCAAAACTACATTATTGCTGTTAAAGATAATGGAACAGGAATATCTGATGAAATTAAAGAAAAGATGTTCTCTCCAAACTTCACCACCAAAACAACAGGTTCGGGACTAGGATTGGCAATGGTGAAACAAATTATCACCAATCACAATGGCCAAATCTGGTTTGAATCAGAAGAAGGAGAAGGTACAGTGTTTTATATTTTGATTCCGAAGGTTGTGTAGTAGAGAAGATTTGCAAACCGTCCTTACACAAACCGCCCCTACAACGACACACCATAAAAAAAGTGGAAGTCTTTCGACTTCCACTTTCAATATAACATTCTGTCTTGCTTCTAGTGCTTAACAGCAGTTTTTGCTTTGATTAACTCACGGTTTAAACGCGCGATGTTTTCTAAAGAAATTCCTTTAGGGCACTCTGCTTCACATGCTCCGGTATTCGAACAGTTTCCGAAACCTTCGGCATCCATTTGTGCAACCATATCTTGTACACGTTTCTTCGCTTCCACCTTACCTTGTGGCAACAAAGCAAATTGTGAAACTTTTGCAGATGTAAATAGCATTGCAGAACTGTTTTTACACGCCGCTACACATGCTCCACATCCAATACAAGTTGCAGCATCAAAAGCCATATCAGCATCCTCTTTAGGAACTGGAATAGCGTTCGCATCTTGTGTGTTTCCAGAAGTATTTACAGAAACATATCCTCCTGATTGCTGAATACGTTCAAACGCACTTCTATCCACAATTAAATCTTTAATGATAGGAAATGCTTTAGCTCTAAATGGCTCAATATAAATTGTATCTCCATTTTTAAAACTACGCATGTGCAATTGACAAGTCGTGATTCCTTTATCTGGACCGTGTGGTTCTCCATTGATATGTAAAGAACACATTCCACAAATACCTTCACGACAATCGTGGTCAAATGCTACAGGCTCTTCATCTTTTGTAATTAGGTCTTCATTTAAAACGTCAAGCATTTCAAGGAAAGACATATCTGGTGAGACATCACTGATCTGATAATCCACCATTGATCCTTTATCGTTGGCGTTTTTCTGTCTCCATATTTTTAATGTCAAATTCATATCTCTAAATTTTTTATGATTCTTTGAAAGCGTATACACACTTTCAATCTACCTCTTATTTATAGCTTCTAGTTTTCAATTCAATGTTCTCATAAACTAGATCTTCTTTATGAAGAATAGCTTCTCCCGGATTCCCAGTGTACTCCCAAACTGCTGCATACTTGAAGTTTTCATCATCACGTTTTGCTTCACCTTCTTCTGATTGTGATTCTTCACGGAAGTGACCTCCACAAGATTCTTCTCTGTGCAATGCATCTTTTGCGAACAACTCTGCAAGCTCCAAATAGTCAGCTACACGTCCTGCTTTTGCTAATTCATCGTTGAATTCGTTCATTCCTCCAGGAACTCTCACTTCTTTCCAAAACTCCTCACGTAAGACTTTTATTTCTTCAATTGCAGAAGTCAAACCTTCTTTGTTACGGGCCATACCACACTTGTTCCACATGATAAGACCAAGTTTTCTATGGAAAGTATCTACAGACTTGGTTCCTTTGTTATTGATGAAGTGTTCTAAGCGATCGACTACTTCTTTTTCTGCCTCAGCAAAAGCGGGGTGATCGGTAGAAATTGGTCCAGTACGAATATCATCAGCTAAGTAATCTCCAATTGTATAAGGCAATACGAAGTATCCATCCGCCAATCCTTGCATCAATGCAGAAGCTCCTAAACGGTTTGCTCCGTGATCTGAGAAGTTTGCTTCTCCAATCGCATACAAACCAGGCACGGTTGTCATTAGGTTGTAATCTACCCAAATTCCACCCATTGTATAGTGAACTGCTGGGTAAATCATCATTGGTGTTTCGTATGGATTCTCATCAACGATTTTCTCATACATTTGGAAAAGGTTACCGTATTTGTTCTCGATAACTTGCTTTCCTAATTTGGTTACAAGTGCTTTATCGTTTTCATCTAAACCTTGAACATGTGCTGTTTCTTTACCATAACGTTCAATTGCTGATGCGAAATCTAAATATACTGCTTGACCAGTTGCATTAACACCATATCCAGCGTCACAGCGCTCTTTGGCTGCACGCGAAGCAACGTCACGTGGTACTAAGTTACCAAATGCAGGATAACGACGCTCTAAATAATAATCTCTGTTTTCTTCTGGAATCTGAGTCGGTTTTAATTGCCCCGCTCGAATAGCCTTAACATCGTCCATGTTTTTAGGAACCCATATACGACCATCATTTCTTAACGATTCCGACATCAAGGTTAATTTCGCTTGTAACTCACCTGCAACTGGAATACAAGTTGGGTGAATTTGAGTGAAACATGGATTCGCAAAATAAGCTCCTTTCTTGTGAATTTTCCAAGCTGCAGAAGCATTACTTCCCATAGCGTTTGTTGATAAAAAGAATATGTTTCCATATCCTCCTGAACCAACAACCACTGCGTGTGCTCCATGACGTTCAATCTTTCCTGTAACCAAATCACGTGTTATAATTCCACGTGCTTTTCCATCAACAATTACAACGTCCATCATTTCATGACGGTTGTACATTTTGATTTTACCACGGCTAATTTGACGATTCATTGCTGAATATGCTCCAAGCAACAATTGTTGACCAGTTTGACCTTTTGCGTAGAAAGTTCGAGAAACCAATACTCCTCCAAATGAACGGTTATCTAAAAGTCCTCCGTAGTCACGTGCAAAAGGAACCCCTTGAGCCACGCATTGGTCAATGATGTTTGCCGAAACCTCAGCTAAACGATAAACGTTTGCCTCTCTTGCTCGGTAGTCACCTCCTTTCACTGTATCATAAAACAAACGATAGATTGAATCTCCATCTCCTTGATAATTTTTCGCTGCGTTAATCCCCCCTTGTGCTGCAATAGAATGCGCACGTCTTGGTGAATCTTGGAAAGCAAACGCCTTAACGTTATACCCTAGCTCTGCTAAAGTAGCAGCTGCAGACCCTCCTGCTAATCCTGTTCCTACAACAATCACGTCAATTAAACGCTTATTTGCAGGGTTTACCAAATTAATATTATTCTTATAGTTGGTCCATTTATCTTTTAAAGCACCACTTGGTATTTTTGAATCTAATTTTGTCATAACCTACTATTTTAATCCTGTTACATAAAGTGCAATCGCAATTAGGATAAATCCTAAAGGAACTACAATCGAATAAAACACTCCAAACTTCTTTAAGCCATCAATGTACTTGTTGTTTTGCCCCATTGACTGAAATGCAGATCCAAAACCATGGAGTAAATGCAATGCTAAAAGTCCAAAAGCAACGATATACGCTACTACTCTTGCAGGGTTAGAAAATTTATGCAATAGCTCTCCGTAATACCTTGTTGGGTCTTCTGGAGCCATAGCAATGTACTTGTGATTAATTTCTGGAACCCAGAAATCAATAAAGTGAAGTACCAAGAAAGCCAAGATTACTAATCCTGAAATTGCCATGTTTCTCGACATCCAAGTAGAGTTGGCTGCTCCATTCACTTTTTTGTAAGCGATTGGGCGAGCTGCTCTATTCTTCATTTCGAGATACATTCCCATCACGAAGTGAAAAACCACTGCGAAAATTAAGATTGGCTGAGCAACAAATTGTACCAATGGATTTGTGCCCATAAAATGAGATAACTCATTAAAAGCATCTTCGCTAAAAACCGCTGTTAAGTTAATAAAGAGATGCTGTAAAAGGAAGATCATTAAAAACAAGGCCGATAAGGCCATTGCTAATTTTCTACCTATCGATGATTTAAATAAACCAGATTTGCTCATAATTTTTTATAAATTTCAATTGTATTAAGCAAAAATAAAGATTGGATTGACTTTAATTACATTTCAGCCCTATTTAGAATGGATTTAGATAAGAGAGGCCAGCATAGTCAATGTTATGCACCCACCAAAAAACCTCCCCTACTCTCTGACAAACAGCTTACTCGAAGAGTGGACAAGAAGTTTGAGAACGTGGTCCTCTTCGGCAACCGCTGAATTGCAAAGAAATTTCATGGGTATGAAAGTTTCCACCACGCAGGGCAGATGTTATATAATCAAAACTATACCCAATGGTGAACTGTTTTATGTTGACTTTAAAAAAACCGATAAATGCATCTACGTTTCGGTAACCAATTCCCAAAACAAACTTATTCTTAAAGTCGAACATTGCATTTACATCAAAACTAATTGGTCCTGCTGGTGGTATTCTGAATAAAATTCCTGGCAAGATTGAATTATCATTATCAAAAGTAAATTTAGTCCCCGCTTGTATTTTGGTATGCAACCTAAATCGAGACGTAAACCCTACGTCCTCCCATTTGTTTTTCGCAATTTGATCAATGGCTGCTCCTACATAATAGTTCTTCGAATTATACCATGCACCCAATCCTAAAAGTGGAAAAAGCATTTGGTTGGTCGACTGAGCCACTGCTGGATCTGCTTCAATCGTTGTCGCCTTCGTATGGTCAAATCCAAACTGCTGAATTCCTGCAGAAGCTCCAAAACTTAATCGATTGTCCCTACCTATCGGAAAGTGAATGGCATAGGCCATACTCAAGGAAAAATTGCTGAATGAACCAAATACATCACGCTCGATTTTCCCTCCCAATCCATGGAACGAATCATTATACCTTTTTTTCTTTTTATTTAACGGTGCATTAATCGTAAACAAACCACTTTGTGGAGCTCCTTCAAATCCTGCCCATTGAGCACGAACCGCTGTTCTAACGTCCAAGCATCTTTTCACTCCTGCCAATGCAGGATTGATCGCAAATTGGTTGAATGACCATTGCGAATATTGAGCAATTTGTTGACTTAACCCTGAAAAGGATAAAAAGAGCAATATGACCGTTGTAATTTTTCTCATCTGATTAATGACACTGTCCCTTTTATCGGTTGTTCATAAGCATCATCACGTAAGTTAATGACATAATAATAGGCGCCTGAAGCCAATTCCTTCCCCGACTTTGATCGACCATCCCAACGTTTTTCCTTGGAATAACCTGTGGCCTGATAAACAATCTGTCCCCATCGTGTAAAGATTTGAATACTACAATCAGGAAAGTTCTCAATCCCCAAAATATCCCAAGTATCATTGATTCCATCTCCATTGGGAGAAAAAGTATTGGGAATCTCTAAGCCCTCTTCTACAAACACAGTCACTTCATCCGAAATAGAACAAGTGCCGTTGTCTACAGTTAAAAAATAAGTGGTTGTTTCGTTTGGATTAACCACAGGACTAATCGCATTTGGATCACTCATATTATAGGAAGGCGTCCAAGTAATGTCTGTTTCGGTTGTTTGCCCTTGTAGTTGAACACTCTGACCGTTTTGAATAGTGAAATCTGGTCCAGCATCAACTAAAAAATCCATCACTGTAAAAGTCACGCTATTGCTTTGCAAGGTGTCTCTACACTGCGTAAAGCACGACACCTCGGCAGTTACCACGTCATTGTTTGAAAGCCCAGAATAAACAAAAGAGGAGTCTAAAGTTTGTCCTACTAAAACACCATTCACAAACCAACTGAACACAGATTGATCATCACAAAACTGTGTGTAGGCGTTAAACACCACTGTGTTTCCTGTACATATTGTAGTTGAATTTGTTCCAATCGAAAAATTGGGGTTACGATCTACACCTGGCCCATTTAAAAACACATCAAAGCTTGCTTCTGCAGGATCAGTAGCCCCCATCGCTCCATTAACCACCACATAATATGTAGTATTTGGTGCAAGTCCATTGGCGTTTAAAGTAAAGTTTCCCGTACCATTCGCTACGCAATTAGAAATTAAACTATAAGATGAAG
Source organism: Brumimicrobium ulvae (assembly GCF_947504225.1). Lineage (GTDB taxonomy): Bacteria > Bacteroidota > Bacteroidia > Flavobacteriales_D > Crocinitomicaceae > Brumimicrobium > Brumimicrobium ulvae. The sequence continues at coordinate 75,640 of NZ_CANNGT010000002.1, forward strand.
ACACGCATGGAACTGTAGCTTCTATTATCGCAGCTTGCAACGCATTTCCTTGACCCGCCAAGTTTTCAAAAACCAAATTACTAAAGTCAAAGGCAACATTTCCTCCTAAATCATTAGTAGTAAACTCCATCCAAATAGAATTCACTCCAGAAAAACAAAAAGTAAAATCATCTTCACAATTAGCACAAACCGTTGCGTTTGCATTAATATTATTCAGACTAAACGTTGTATTAGGACAGATCTCAATCGCATTTGAGCAATTGTTATACGGCTCTTGTCCTCGAACCAACATAGCATTAGTAAGGATCAGAAAAAAGAAAATCTGTTTTAATTTTTGCATCAAGGCAGTCTATTGCATTTACATATTAACAACGAAGATAAAATTAATTTATGTTATAATTCTACAGTATTTAAGTAAATAAAATTTGGGGGTGTCCCTGAAGACGCTTTTAAACAAATTTTTAATGGTGTCTCAGGGTCGGGTTTTACGCTATATCTTTTTTTACAAAAAAGGATGCCGCTGCTACCCCTCACCCAAAACGACAAGAACAAAGCCCCATCAAGCTACTCAGGGAGAAACAAATAACATAAAAAAGTCTTTTTTGTCTTAAACAAATCGTCATTATCTACTAAAAAGTTGAATGACTGTAATATTGAGTTATTTTTGTGAAAAATTATGAAGAATTAAGTTTGGCACAAATTCTGTCTTAGAGTATAAAATTACAGCTATGAAAAGATTAATACTAACACTCGTTTTATTGAGTTTCTTTTTCACAGGAAACACACAAAGGTTTGATTACGAAAACACTTCAAAATTATTTTTTGGGGTAAATGTCGGAAGAACATGGCACACTTCAGATGTTCAAAATGTTAAAAAGCGTTTTCCATTAGGAGCCGGTTTCATAATTGGGGGCTCTATCAACCAAGACTATGGTAATGCAGTTTCTTTTGATCTTCGTTTAAGGTACTTAGGTGGAAATTGGTACGGTCAAGATACTGACACTACACATGCCATTCAAAACAACCACGCTGTAAATGCACATTATGACTCTTTAGGTTATACGGTTCAAAACTTTAAAGCCTCTCAACACCGTTTGGCTTTAGAATTGGCTATTCATGCCAATAGGTTTAAAGAAAGAACAGGATTTGATCCTTATATATTTGCTGGAATTGGTGTGACAGGAACTAGAACTAAAGGAGACCTTTTAAAAAACACTGGTATTTCTTCAACCGGTACCATCTATCCTTACGACCAAAGTCCAAATGGTAACATTATAAACCAAGAATATAACGAAGTTCTTGATAAGAATGGCGATGGTGATGACTATGACAAGACAAGATTCGAAGCCAATATTATGCCGAGTCTTGGGGTTGGGATTGGTTACTACTTTAATAGCCGAATTTCTTTAGGAATTGAACATAAATCTACATTCTTTCTAAGTGATTACTTTGATGGTACAACAACCAACCAAGATGGAGCACCAAGTAATTTATTTAAAAATGATATTTACCACTATTCTGGTATTTACCTTAAATGGTATTTCAAATCTCATAAAAGCGATAATCATCGCCCAAGAAAAGAGACGTATATTCCTCCAACCCCTCCTACAGATCAAATTATTGAAAACACGCCAGAAGAGCCTACGCGTAAACGTCCACCGATTGTAACTTTCAACAATCCGGGCAGCTCTCCTTTCAGAACAAATAGCCCTGACTTTATCATTAGAGCAAACGTTCAGTATGTAAATAGCGCCAATAATTTAAGCTTTACACGTAACGGTGCAGTACACAGTTCGTTTATCTTCAATCCTATGACACGTGTGTTTGAAAGTAGAGTTAACCTTGATCCTGGAGAAAACACTTTCTACTTAAGAGGTGTTAACCCTGATGGAAGCGACGATGACAAGGTAGTTATTATTTACGAAAGAAAAGCAGAAGGTGAAGTTTTACCTCCGGTTGTAAACATTGTTGACCCTGCAGTTAGACCACATACTGTAAATCAATTGAACTACATTGTAAAAGCTGATATTGAAAACGTTGTTGCTAGAAACCATTTGACGGTAACTTTCAACGAGGCACCTTTTACAAACTTCAGTTTTACACCAAATGGTAACATTAACTTTAATGCCAACTTAACTTTAAAAGCAGGTGTTAACACCTTAAAAATTGTGGGTACAAACAATGCTGGAATGGACGTTGATGAAACGGTAATTATTTATACTCGAGAAGCAACAGACAACACTGGATATCCACCAGTAGTTGAGATCGTTACTCCAAGTCAAACTCCATATACAACAACATTGGCTACAGAATTTGTTGAGGCTAAAATTCAACACATAACAACGAAATCACAAGTTGATGTAAAAATCAATGGGGTAAGTACTTCAAACTTCTCTTACAACACTGCGACAAAGCGTGTACAGTTAAATGCAGCCTTGTTATCAGGAACAAACACCATAGCAATAAGTGCAAGAAACCCATATGGTAATGATATGGACCAAACACAAATAATTTATCGCCGAGGTAACAACGATGTAGGTACACCTCCACAAGTGATGATTTTATCTCCGAATACAAATCCATTTGAAACGGAGTCTGCTTCTACTTATGTTATTGCACAAGTGGAAAACATTGAAACTAAAAATCAAGTTGAAGTATGGGTGAATGGTGTAACCACAAATAACTTCACCTATAATAATGCAACAAAAGTTGTTCAGCTAGACCTGAACTTAAATGTTGGCAGCAACAATGTGAGTATCAAGGCTACGAATGCCTATGGAAATGATATGGACAATATTCAAATCAATTACAACAGAAGAGGAAACCCTCCAACTGTTAATATTTTAAACCCAGCCATCAATCCATTTACGAGCTCGGAATCAACCGCAAATATCACTGCAAGTGTAAATAATGTTGACCACAAGTCTCAAATTATTGTTAAAGTAAATGGTGTTGCAACCTCTAACTTTAATTTCAACCCTACAACAAAACGTGTGGAATTGACAACTGGATTAATTTCAGGAAACAACAGTGTGAGCATAAAAGCAACCAATCAATACGGAAGTGATGAAGATCATGTTCAGATCATTTACAGAAGAGTTGCTTCAGACTCAGGAAGTGTTGGAACTCCACCAAAAGTAAATATTACGAGTCCGAGCGTAAATCCGTACACAACAACTGAGTCGACCATTAGCGTAATGGCAAAAGTTGAAAACGTGAACAGTAAGTCACAAATAGAAGTGAAAGTAAATGGTAGCAACACCAATGATTTCACCTACAACAATGTTACAAAGACGGTACAGTTTACTGCAAGCTTGACTTCTTTAAGCAACATTGTATATGTGAAGGCATCAAACACGTATGGTAGTGATACTGATGAGACTCAAATCATTTTCAGAAAAATCATTGAGCCTTCAGGAAACCCACCGGTAGTTTCATTTATCACTCCTTCTGCAGGGCAAAATACAGTGAATACGTCAACCTTTAAAATGATTGCAAAAGTTGAGAATGTGAGAAGGAAAAGTGATATCCAATTGTTTTTCAACGGAAGCACTGTTGACCCAATGAATTATACTTTTAATTCAACTTCAAAAAATGTTGAATATTACAGTAAACTACGTTCAGGAGAAAATACTTTTAAAGTTATCGGTGAAAACCTATACGGTACAGATCAAGCAACTGCTAAAGTGCAAATGAAAAGACCGGTAATTGAAGAAAGTCCTAACCTTGAAGAAACAGTAAAACCTAGGCCATGTGACCTTCCAACATTTACTTTTACGTCTCCTGCTATTGATGTAATTACAGTAACTGAGGGGAGTTTTACAGCGCTTGGATTGCTTCAAAACATTAGTTCAGCGAAAGAAATTAAAGCTTACGTAAATGGACAGAGAAACGACCGCTTCGTGTTCAACAGCACCACAAAGTCTTTCTCTCAAAAATTTGACTTAACGGAAGGGAGCAACACTTATATAATAGAGTTGACTAATAATTGTGGAAGTGTACAAAAAGAGTTCACCATTCACTTTCAAGCTCCAGAAACTTGTGGCGCTAAGGTCGACCTAGGAACCATAGATTCGGATTTCTGTTTAAACACTTCTTCTGCAAGTTATACCAGAGCGAATTTAATTGCTAACCCTAACTTTGTTTACAAGGGAACAGCAAAAGAACTATACTTCAAAGCAAAAGAAAATGGTTTAGCAACAGTAAATGGAACTGAGTTCCCAATCGTTAAAGACAACTATTATTATTTTGGTGGTAATCTTACTGTAGACATTAGCCGCAATAAACCAGGCAGTGTTGGTCAATGGGTAATCTGTGTTGAGTCTCCAAGACCTCCAAAGTTTGGAAAAGGAAGAGCAAGACCACTTAGTCCTTGCTTAGTACAAACAAAACCTGCACAAGAAAAACCTAGAGTGCCAATAATAAAAGACCAGCCAGACACACAAGAAGTGCCAACAAGAAGGGAAAAACCTGCTAGGAACAGTGGTGGCGATATCAGAAACCCAAGTGGCGGAAGATAAGTATTTGAAAGTACATAAACACATATGAATAGGAACAGAAGATGATTTAACACTGGTCCAATTCGTAAGAAAAAATAACAAAATGAAAGGAGGTCAATGACCTCCTTTTTTATTCAATCACCTACTGTATTTCATCAAATAATCAATGATAGTCCAAATTAAATGCAACTATTTTCTTATACTTAGCGTCTTTTAAAAAAAATAAGTCATTATGATAAAGAAAATAATTACAATATGTTTCCTCTCTTTAGCTGCAATAACCTATTCGCAGGAGAAACACGATGCACGATTACTTGAAAGGTATACATCGGAGGAACTCACTACAATTCAAATGGAAAACCCTGAGGAATATGAAATCCTTGTTCATGCATTAGAAGTTGGAATTAGTATCGGTGATATTCAAGAGGGAAAAGGAAAAGACCTTGTTTTTGATGGAGAACTGGATGCAGATCCAAGTTTAGACCATACATATATAAGCTTAGGAGTTGAATTAATCAATAGATACCAATATTATAAATTCAAAGGAACCAATAAAATGGTTATCATTCGTCCTAAAAATTTAATTACACAAATTCGATAATATGAAAAAGTTACTCAGTTTATTTACAATCATATTGTCCTCTTCGATAGCATTTGGGCAATTGACCATTACCTCGCCAAGTCATAATCCTGGGAATCCCGTAGATTGTGCTAACTACAGCGATCCTAGTGTAGCCAACTTTTTTGACGATGGTGGGGCAGGAGCAGATTACTTACCTGGTCAAAACCATACCTTTACAATATGTCCTGATCTTTCAGCATCAGGTCCAAAAATAAGAGCTTCTTTTGCTAACAGTCCAGGGTTTACTTGGGATGTTCATTCAAGTGACATGCTTTATGTTTATGATGGACCAGATGCCACGGCTCCATTATTAGGATCGTACAACAATGCCAATGCTCCGGGAGGTTTCGCTCATACCGCTTCTTGGGCAAACACCTCTGGTTGTTTAACTTTTGTGTTTGTTTCAGATGGAGCCAACAACGGAACTGGATGGGAAGCGAATGTTCAATGTTTCTCTCCACCACAAGACATTGATATGCATGTTGAAGCATTCATCAATGGAACTGCTGGAAATGATATATTTCCTTTAGACACAGGATATGTTGACATTTGTCAGGGTGACTCTGTCCTAATAGTTGCAAAGCCATTGTTTCCGTATTCTTTAGAAACATCAGGATCTGGATATTCTCAAAATATAGATAACGTGACTTATCTTTGGGAATTCAGTGATGGATCAGTAGGTCCAGACAATGATAGTGTGTGGTTTAACCCCTCGAATCAAGGAGGTTATTATGTCAATCTAACTATTGAAGACAGTTACCCGAGTAATGCAACAATTAAATTTAAAATAAGAACAAGTACAACACCTTTGTTTACAGGTACGGGGCCATTAGAGGACACCGTTTGTTTTAATCAAAACACTGAGTTATTTGGTGGTGTTACTTCCTCAGATACAGTTGGGGTAAATGTACCACAAGGTAGTTTTCAGTTAGGTGGTGAGTTCGCAGGATTAACTTTCTTACCCGATGGAAGTAATAATGAATATACAACTTCTATTAACATGTCTGGATTTCCTCCAGGATCTACAATTCAATCTGCAGGAGACATCGTTCAAATGTGTGTTGATATGGAGCACAGTTTCTTAGGTGACTTGGAAATGTGGTTAGAATGTCCTGATGGAACTGAAATAACGATTTTCAATTCTTATTCTTCTGGTGGTTATATACCAGGTGGATTTGGTGGAGGAGGTGTTTTCTTAGGAGAGCCTGAGGATTCGGGAGGATCAGGTCCAGGTAATGGATATGAATACTGTTTCTCATCAGTAAACAATAACTGGGGTGACTTTGCTTCTGAATACCAAACCAATACGATCCCTACACCGCCATCTGCACCAACTTCTGGAAATACAATGAATCCAAACGGAGTTTATGCACCAGAGCAAACCTTTGCTGACTTCGCAGGTTGTCCGTTAAATGGTGACTGGACACTTCACGTTCAAGACAACTGGGCTTCAGATGACGGGTATATATTCCAATGGGGAATTTACTTCGATCCTTCTTTATACCCAGACAATGAGTATTACCAAAACACTATTACAGATGCTTACTGGTCACAACACCCTACAATTGTATCTGATACTACAAACGATACATTAATTGTTATTTCTCCTGATGGACCTGGAGATTACTCTTACGTATTTAATGTTGTTGATGATTTCGGATGTAGCTATGATACTATTGTTCAATTACACGTACTAGATACAGTAATCAACGTTATATCTCCTGATAAATCAATCTTTTGTTTTGAAGACAGTGTAATGTTAACTTCAAGTGCTACTGGAACAGTTGCTCCATTTACTTTTACTTGGCCTGATGGTCAGGTTGGTGATACAGCTTATTTCCCTGGGCTACAAAATGGTACTTTTGAATACATTGTCACCGTTTCTGATGCTTGTGGAATTGAACGACCAGACACTGTAGTTCTTACCGTCAATCAAACACTGAATTTAGACTCTTTGGTCCAATTCCCTGCTGATTGTGGAATGGACAATGGTAACTTGGTTGCTTATCCAAGCGGAATTACTGGAACACCAACTTATGAGTGGACTGGTCCAGGTGCAAACAGTCCAAACAACACCAACTCAACAGCTTGGCTTGAAAAACCATCAGGATGGTATTATTTCTCTGTTCAAGATGCGGTTTGTTATGCAGAGGATAGTATTTTCCTTGAGCAAAACCCACCACCAACGGCTTCGTTTACAGCAAATCCTATGACAGGACCTTCACCTTTAGCAGTTACTTTTGTCAACACATCTGACCCAGCATCTCAATACGATTGGGACTTTGGAAACGGAAGTGGAAACACAGTGAATGATTTAAGTGACCAATCTTCAGTTTATACTGAAGAAGGAACTTACCTTGTTACTTTGGTACTTACTGAAGGGGCTTGTACGGATCAAGCTACTCAAACTGTAACAGTGTTTAATCCTATTACATATGAACCAGTGAACGTATTTACGCCAAACGGAGATAATGATAACGACGTATTTACTTTGAATATTGAAAACGCAACCTCTATAGAGCTTGTTATTCTTAACCGATGGGGGAATGTGGTATTCGAAAGTACTGATCCAAACTTCGGTTGGAACGGTAAAATCAACAATGATGGTGCTGAATGTACAGACGGAACATATTTCTACAAGTTCACTGCTACAGCAGGAGAACAATCAACAGAAGGACACGGATTCGTTCAGTTGGTTAGTGGAAAGAAAGAATAAATTAAATCCATTTAAAATGTTAAAAAGGGAAGTCAATTGACTTCCCTTTTTTTATCCAATAAATGCTTAAATTAGTAGAAAATCAACACTTATGGAAGACAATAAAGTTACCTTTCAATTTATCAGTGAACCTTCAGATGTAAACTTTGGTGGGAAAGTACATGGTGGCGCAGTAATGAAGTGGATCGACCAAACTGCTTATACTTGTGCTAGAACATGGTCAGGAACCTATTGTGTAACCGTTTATGTTGGAGGAATTCGTTTTCTAAAGCCCGTTAGTATAGGAGACCTTGTAAAAGTTGATGCTTATGTGATTCATACAGGAAATTCAAGTATTCACATTGCGGTTGATGTTTATTCAAAAAACTTAGCTGATACTTCCTTTCAAAAAACAACACATTGTGTGATCGTATTTGTCTCAGTAGACCAAGATGGGAACCCACAAGCTGTTCGGCCTTGGACACCCATGACTGAAAGACAAGAAAAACTGTCTGAATATGCACAAAGACTAACAAAGTTAAGAGATACAATATCGAAAGAAATGCAGCCCTACTTTTAAAATATCAGGAAAAGGATCCGAATGATCAAACTCATGAACACCTAATACTCATGAAAAACAATACACAATTACCATGTAATTATGTTCGCTCCATGCGATTCAAACAGGACTTTGGTATGCTCATGACAGGTAAAATACAACACTTGTCGCTCACTAGCAAAATCAGTAAGGATTTCAGCCAAATTTGATGTTCTTTCTGCATCAAAATTCACCATGATGTCATCAAAGGCTACAGGCAAAGGTTCAGCATTCTTTTCATATTCCTCAATTAAACCCAATCTCAAGGCCAATAAAAGTTGCTCTCTTGTACCTCGACTCAATTCCTGAACAGTTTTTGAATTTCCAGCCGCATCAATAATGCCTACGTGTTTTTCACTTATAGAAATTCGTAAATCTTCGTAAGCGTTTTCGGTTATGGCCCTAAAGAAATCACGGGTTTGTGTAATCACTTCTGGTTGACGCTCTTTTTCATACTTTTGTTTACTCTGATTCAGCACTTCTAAAGCCAATTGCGTAGCCAACCACTCTTTAGTGGCTTCTTTTAGCTGTGTTTGTAAACTTTCTTTTTCGTTTTGAAATCCATACATATCGTCTAATTCTAAAATATGTCGAATTTCTGTACTCGTTGCTGCCAAGTCTTTGTTTAATTCATCGTAACGGTTCTTGACGTCCTCATATTCAGATTCGGTTTCGTCTCTCTTTAGATTTAGCTCAGATGGAGTATATTCAGACAATTTAGCGAGTGTTGATTCTAATTGGTCTGCACCGCAAAGGGTTTTAATTGTATTGGCCGAGTTTTCTTTTTCTTCCTTGGCTTTATTCAATACTTCTTGACGTTCAAAAACTTGGTAAAAAGAAGTCTCATCTTCTACTTTTACTGCTTGAAAAAGTGCGGTTAAATCGCGTTTTAATCTTTCAAGGTCATCCTTTTTTTGTTCAGCTTGTTTCGACAATAAATTCAGCTCTTCATTGTACCGTTTACGTTCGGAGTTTACCTTTTCATTCTCTTCTATTTTTGATATTAAAGAATACACAAAAGAAGTGTCTAAGGCTGTACCTAATGGAACAATTCCCTCAAGTTTCTGCTCAAAATCAGCAATCAATTTTTCAATGTTCTGGATGGCCGCTTCGGCTTCCATGCTATTTGAATGTTGTCTTTTCAATTCTTCTACATTAGAAAGAAAATCATTCATTCGAGCAGGTAAAATTGAGGTGGGTAAGTTTAGATCTTCAAGTAAAGATTTCCATTCCTTTTGAAGGTTCAAGGAATCCGTATTGAAATGCTCTAACTCCAAAGTTGTTTTTGTAAGCTCATCCTCTTTTAATTGAAGTTGATGTTTTACCTCATCAATTTGTTGAATATACTGATCATAGGTTGTCAAATCTTCTTGTAAAGCTGTTAACTCCTTATTGATTTCATTGGCACTTTTACCATTGAGTTCTTCCGGAGGAAGGCTGTTTCTTTGTACAAGCACCTGGAAGAGTCCAACCAAAGCTATTCCTATTACGATTGCACCAGAAAGAAGGTTTAAAAACAATAACCCAACTCCTACGACCGCAAAAACAAAAACTAAAATCAATGCCAGTTTAATGTTGTTTTGGGGTCGCTTTCCGCTCATTTCTAAAGCAGATTTAAAAGCAGTGTCTAGGGCGACCTTCTTTTTGAATGCACTTACTTTTTGCTCTTCATCTTGAATTGGGTGCTCGTTTAAGTTTTGAACAAGCTTTTTTTTCTTCATTCCCAATTCGGAAGTCTCTTGCTTTAGTCTTTCGACTACCACAGATTTAGTTTCAACCTTTCGATCTAATTCTTGTTGGTCCTCAACAACTTGAGTGGCTTTAGACTGCAATTCAAAAGTCCCTTCTAATTCGATCAACTGTTGTGCATTATGTCCATCTCCTAAACGACTCAAAACACTTTCAATCAACTGATTTGATTTGGAAAGTTTTTCTTTTTCTTGATTGCGTTTACTTTTGGCTTCATCATAAAGTTTAACATTCGTCTTAAAGTAATCCAACAAACCTGCTTGAGCCGAAAGAGATTCATCCCATTTCAAATTAGAGAGTTCTTCTTGTAACTGCTCAATTTTTTGATTTAATTCGATTAAATCATTTTCATCTGACGAAGTTTTTCGCTTTAATTGTTCATACTTTTCTAGATGTTGAACAGGATAAATAGCAATTGCACCAATTTTATTGATTTTAGCTTCTGCCTCTTTATACCTTACAAAATCTGGATACGCTTTTGCCAAATCTGAAAAATCATTCTTCTCCTGACCCAATTTTGCGCGTAATTCTTTCAGTTTATTCAGCTCTTCTTCTAATTGTTCTTTTTGATCAGAAAGTAAGTTGTATTCACCTAATTTACTACGTAATTTATTGATTGCTTCTTCTTTCGTAGCAATTTCACTTACTAACTTCGGAAGAATTTGAACAGACCCTCTTGATTTGAAATATTCTTCGGAATGACCAATTAAAGACTTTTCAAAACCGCCAAAATCAACTCCTGAAAGTCCCATTCCCATACTGAATATACGGTCTTCCATACCTGACTCACTTAGTTGTTCGACGTCAGTGAGTTCATCAAGGGTAATGGCATAAATGTTTTTGTACAAATCAATCGAAGCATTCCCAATTAAATTTTGATACAATGTCTGATTTTCTGAAACTTCTCCTTTAAATTCTAACTTAAAATCTCTTGCATTCCCATGGCGATACACAGAAAGTGCTTCTCCTGTACTGTTGCTTAACCAGATTCGGCCTCCATGCGTTCCTCCCATCAAAGGTGAACGACGGTCTTTTTGGAAACGAGGATATTCAAACAAGGTAAAACGAATAAAGTCCAACAATGTTGATTTCCCCGCTTCATTAGGACCATAAAGAACATTTATTCCTTTTGAAAAGCCTTTAATGTTTTTGTCATGAAAAACACCAAACCCATCAATATGTAACTTATCTATCTTCATGATTATCGTTCATTTTTTATTAGACCATCAATGCATTTCCATTTTGCTGTAGTCAAAATCTGTTGCAGCTCACCTTTAATTTCCTCTTCAAAATCTGTGTTCTTTAATTCACGACCGACTTTGGTAGTAGAAATTTCATCCAAAATGTCGATAAGTAATTTTCCTGCTGCTTTTTCGTCCCCTTCCAGTTCTTCGAATCGCTGAAGTAAATCTGCGACAAAATCAGAAGATTGCTTTCTCGATTCAAGGTCTATTTCTGGATAACTTTCATTGATGAATTTATCAATAAACACAAATCGATCGTGGTAGACATTTTCACCGTTTAATTCATTGGTGAGCGCTTCCATTTCAGCATAATTTGAGAAAATATTATGCAGGTCGGTTTTTCCTTTTAGTCGAATACGAAGCAAATAAGACTTATTCGAAGTAGTTAATTCAGTTTTAAGTGTATGAATGGCTTTTTGAAAATCACCTATTCCTTCCATTCCGCTAACATCTAAATCATAGTAATCATATACAACATCCGAAAGAGAAATAAAATCATGTTTCACTACCTTTCCGTGTTCAACAGTAACTAACGAACAACCTTTCTCTCCTGTTTCATTAAAATGACGACCTTGAATATTGCCAGGGTAAACCACCATAGGATGTTGTGCTGAGATGACTTCTCTTTTATGAATATGGCCCAGTGCCCAATAATCTAAATTTGAGGCACGCAAGGTATCCAAATCAAATGGACAGTATGGTGTATGCGCAATATTTCCCGCAATTGTACCATGCAACAATCCAATAGAAAATGAAGCCTTGTCGTTTCTTTTAAATTGTTTTGCAAGTGAATTGAATTCTTCTTTTTCGCCAAAACTCACACCATAAATTTCAGCCAAAGCATGATTGTTTTTTACTACTGTGTGTTGTTGTACTTCATCGGCTGCGAAAAGGGTAACATTATCGGGTAACTGTAGATGCTTAGACCAACTCATCAGCGGATCATGATTACCACAAATAATAAAAACGGGAATATCTGCTTTATTTAATCGTTCGAGCCCACGTACAAATCGGTATTGTGCGCTTAAACTTCCAGATTCACTATCAAAGCTATCTCCAGCAATGAGCATAAAGTCAACAGCTTCGTCTAGTGCGGCCTGAATTAGTGAATCATAGGCTTTCACCCCATGTTCAACCAATGATTTTCCAAGGGATTCATTCATTTTACTCACCCCCTTGTATGGGCTTTCAATATGTAAGTCAGCAGCATGTATAAATTTGAATTGCGACATAAAATGGCTTTGCTCAAAGTTAAGAAAGTTTGTTTGGATTTTCAGTTGTAGAACAAATCCTTCTTCAAATCGAATGATGAAGTGTTATTATTTCTTTTTCTTTCTCTTGTTCAATTGCATTTTTCGGTTATTTACCAGAATAAACCTCAAATTAATAAACAGTTGATTGGTTTCGGTAAATGTTTTTGAAGGCGTTAAAAACATGTAGCCTACACGTAAGTGAAAGCCGAATAATTTATAGCCCAAAACGGGAGAGATTCCGTACCGTTCTTCATTGAAGTTTGAGCGTAAGGCCACATCCACACCATAAGTTAAGTCGACCCTGCTGGGTTTGTGAAAGTATCCTGCATTCAGTCCAAGTACATTGTTGGGGATGTTGTACTCTAGTCCTACATGAAATGAATTGGTTTTTGTTTTCACCCATCGAATGTCTTTAAACTGAAGTTCCATTCCAATTTCACCTACTGTAAATTCACCCTGTTGAATTCCAAAGTAAGGTCCCATTTTTCGAACGTGTGGATCTATTAATGGTTTTTTATTTTGGGCATAACCAATTGTGCTCGAAAAAATCAAGCCCACTAGAAATATGTATTCGATTATTTTATTCAATGTTCTGTTCAACCCCCTTTAATGAATCATGTTGTTGCTTTAGTTCTTTTAAATCTTCGAGCGAGTACCCAAGACTATCAGCTGTTTTCTTCAACTCTTGAAGATCTTCTATACTAACGTCATATTCGTCAAAAATTGTGGTATTCACGTTGTTCTTCAACCAAATAGAACTTTCTTCAATGGCTGGGATGGTAGCAGAAGCTGTTACTTTTACGGGATGGTACAAAATGGAATCTTCTTTTACCTCTAAAGGAATAAAATGTCCCCTTTCGTCATAGGTTTCAATCAAAATAATCAAAATTGAAAGGGTGTAGACCATTTTTATCACTCCGAAAAACAAGCCCATAATTTTGTTGATAGGACTAAGGTTAACTACTTTCAACATGCGTTCAATCATTTTTCCTGCAAAGTAAACCATAGCTCCAACTGCAAGAAAAGTAACAGTAAAAGCAACAACAGGAAGGTACTTCCCTTCTATATCAATGTTTTCTTTGATGAGATTAGAAGTCCAATCAGAAAAATGAATTCCAGCATATATTCCAACCAACAGGGCCAAAAGAGTGAAGACCTCAACAATCAATCCCTTACGAAAACCAACCCAAGCGGCGTACAAAAGTGGAACAATAATGACAATATCAACAAAATTCATAAGGCTAATTTACAACACAATAAAACAGCAAGTAAAGCACAATAAAAATGTTGCTAACAATACACCTTTGATTTGTTGAGTAAATCTAATTAACTCTACCGCTAAAAGTCTACAAACTACTCGATATTAGTAAACACTTGTTGAATATCGTCGTCGTCTTCGATTTTATCGAGGAGCTTTTCGATTTCTTCAGTTTGTTCTTCATTAAGATGAATAGGAGCAGTTGCAAAGCGCTTCAAACTTGATTTTGAGACGACAATTTTTCTTTCTTCTAAAGCCTCTTGAAGCGTACCAAAGCTAGTATAATCTCCATACATGATAATCATACCGTCTTCTTCTTGTTCAATTTCTTCAAGACCTGCATCAATTAACTCAAGTTCTAGTTCTTCGATATCAAGACCTTCTGTTTCTTCAATTTCAAACACCGCTTTACGGTTAAACATAAATTCGATAGACCCATTAGGCACGAGTTGACCACCTGCTTTATTGAAATAGGATTTTACGTTGGCCACAGTTCGCGTTGTATTATCGGTTGCGCACTCAACAAAAATCAAAACTCCATGAGGGGCTTTACCTTCATAATTGACCAGCTCGTAGCTTTCAACATCCTTTGAAGTTGCTCTTTTTATTGCATTTTGGATATTGTCTTTAGGTACATTCTGTGATTTCGCATTTTGAATGGCTGTCCTCAACGAGGCATTCATATCAGGATCCTCACCTCCTTCTTTTGCCGCCATTGTTATTATTTTCAATAGCTTAGGAAAAAGCTTAGACACTTTACCACTTCTTTTTTCTTTCGCAGCTCTTCTTACCTCAAATGCTCTACCCATAATTATATTTCATTTATTCAAACCAAATGTACTGTTTTTTAAAATAAATATTTCGAATAAAACTTGAAAAATATTTACTGTTTTCCACTTGTTTATAATGATTATAAATACATAAACACCTAGTAGATAGTCTTTAATTCTAAAAAAATAAATAACTTTGATTAAAGCCAATTTGTTATGAGACATATAATGACCTTTCTAACGTTTATTTTTTGTGCAACTATTGTTTTCGGACAACAAGCTGAATTAATTACACAGCAAAGGATACGAGGGGAAATTACAGATTTTAAATTCAGTCCTGATGGACAATACATCGCCAACATATCAAAAGAAGACCCCAGTATTCATGTTTGGCATTTGGCTTCTGAGAAAATAATCGGAAGTCTACAAGACCATGAAGAAGGAGTAAACGCCTTTGCATTCAATGCTGATGGTAGTCAAATAGTAAGTGTACACAAGGACAACAAGGTCATTCGATGGGACTTAAACACATGGAGTATTATTGATTCAACAACATTAGAAAAAACTGGTGACTTGGTTTTGTTGCACAATGATAAAATATTGATTTCTTTAGGAAACAAATTAAGTTTATTTGATGCCCAATTCAAACACATAAAAACACATTCAATTTCGGGCAGCATCACCTGCGGAAAAACAGCTGGAAATAAGGCTTATATTGGTTCTACAAGCGGGCAACTCAGCATAATTGACTGGGATAATCCTGAAGACATTCTTCAAAAATCGTTTAACAGAACCTATTTTCAGAACATAGATATAGACCTCGATAAAGATTTACTCTTAAGCGTGAACACCAATGGTTCTGTAACAGAAATAATGTTGAGTGAACTCAGCGCAACAGGACCTATAAAAATCCTTAAAGGCTTTAGTTTTGGTACACAATACGGCAAGCCATTCGCAGGAAAAGGGCTCGTTGCATACATTTCAGAACGCAATCAAGTATCGATTTACAACTTAGAAGGAAATCTTGTTACTCATCTTGTTGACACCGTTGCCAAAGAGGAAATCAAGGTTTTAGAATTCAATCATGATGGAAGTATTATGGCTTCATCTAGCTATAAGCGATTCAATGACAAAAATATTTTCAATGAGCACAGCATAAAAGTTTGGGATGTGCAAAGAAAAGGACTGATGAGTGAATTAAAAGGTTCTGTAAATCCGGTAACAAGTTTTTCTTTCCATCCAGAAAAGAACTGGGTAGCCATCATCGGAGAAGGAACAACTTTAGGTTTGTGGGACATGGATTTTGCAGAAAAAATCATGGATTATGAGCTTCAAGAACCTAAAAAAGAACAAAAAATTGACTTGATTACAGGTGAGGATGCCAAGGCCATTAATCCTTTTAGTAAAGGCAACTTCAAAGATAAATTAATAGAAAAAACAGTTCGTAGAACAGTCAATCAAGTCTTTAGAAAAGAGCCAACTTTAGTGAAGTTTTCTTCAAAAGGAAACTACCTCATTACTAAACTCCAAAAGGACGAAGTGCGGATTTACAGTGTAAAAGATAAAAGCTTAAAGTATGAATACTTCGCGATGCATCAACAAGAAAGAATCAATGATTTCATCACCGATCCAGAAGAGAAATATTTAATCTGTTTAGGTGCAGGAAATGAAGCGGTATCCATTGTTGATTTAACCACCGGAGAACTCATCAAGAAATTAGAAACAGAAAATGAAGACGCTTCACATGAATTTTTAAACAATGCTATTTCTGTAGCTTATCATCCAAAAGGAGATAATTTTGTAGTTTGTACAGGTAGAGGTCAAATTTTTGTTTGGAATAAAAACTTTGGAACAGAGTTTAAAACAGATGGTTCTAATCTTCATAGGGCTTGGGGAAATGCATTTGTGAGCTATTCGAAGGATGGTAATGTGGTGTATTTAAACGGTCATGATGCTGTACGTGGTTATGACATCAACAACTTTACTGTTTTTGGAACTACAAAGCTAAAAATGGAAGGTCAACCTCGTGCTTTAGGCACACCGCAAGACTACATGGTCGGGTTTAAAGACAATACAGGTTATATTGAAGATTTAAAAACCAATAAAATCAATACCTTCAGTATACAATCTAGCCTAATTAATGCTGTAGATGCATCACTTAGGGACTACATTGGAATTGCTTTAAAAAACGGGGAATTTAGAATCATTGATGCAAAAACCGGAAAACTACTTGCCACTTTCATTGGTGAAGATGAGAACACCTTAATCAAAACAGAAGACAATTTCTACAAAGTAGACAAAGAAGGATTTGATTTGGTTTCATTCAGAATTGGTAGAAATGCCTACCCATTTGAGCAGTTTGATGCTTATTATAATCGACCAGACCTTGTGTTAAAGTCATTAAAATGCCCAGATGCAGAGTATATTGATTTATACAAACAAGCCCATGACAGGCGTTTAGCGAAACTGCATTTAACAGGGACTAAAAACCCAGATTTTGCTGCATTACCACAACTTAAAATCCTCAACAAATCCGCTCTTCCCTATACTCAAGAAGAAAGTGTAATTAAACTAAAGATAAACGCTAATGCAAGTACGCATCCATTAAAAACACTAAAAATAACCATCAACAATGTACCTATTCATATCCAATCTATTGCAGGGAAATCTTATGAAGGAGAAGTCGATTTAGAACTGATTGGAGGAATAAACAAAATTAATGTTTACGCTATTGACAGCAAGAATCAAGAAAGTTTAGCAGAGAGTTTTTCAGTCAATTGCTTAAGGTCTGACCAACCCAATTTATACCTCATCACGGTTGGAACGTCTAAATATAAAGACAGTAGATTCAGTTTAAATTATGCTGCAAAAGACGCAAAAGACCTGAATAAACTGTTCAACGGCGCTGCTGAAAATTCAATTTATGGAGAAGTCCACACTTATATGCTCACCGATGAGGAAGTAAAAAAAGAGGCCTTTGATCAACTCAAAGCATTTTTAAAAGGAGCAGGTCGTAACGATCAAGTCATATTTTACATCGCTGGACATGGATTGTTAGACAGTGAATATGCTTATTACTACGGAACGTATGACATCAACTTTTTACAACCTGGTAACAGAGGACTTGCTTATGCTAATTTGGAAGATATACTTTCAGGCATTGATGCTGTAAAGAAATTGTTACTCATGGACACCTGTCACTCTGGTGAGGTTTCAGAAGACGAAGTAATGTTGGCAGACAACAGTGAAGAGGACCTTGCCTTTGAAGATGTAACATTTAGAGCTGTTGGTCCAAACCTACGAGAAGGATCAGATACCAAAGCATCTGCAGGGAAAATGGCCAGATTACTCTTTGCTGACATTCGTAAAGGAACTGGTGCAACTGTTATTTCTAGTGCTGGGGGAGTTGAGTTTGCCATGGAAGGTGAAGATTGGAAAAATGGTTTGTTCACCTATTGTTTGTTAAACGGTTTAACCAACAGAACAGCAGATTTGAACAATGACGGCATAATTATGCTTTCGGAATTACAACATTACCTAATCAATAAGGTTGGTAAATTGTCGCATGGTAAGCAAGTCCCGACAACACGTGTTCAAAATATCCGATTAGATTATCCTGTATGGTAGATTTAATTTTTTGTCTACTATCTTTGTAGATATGAGAAAACACATTCCATTACTTTTTATACTCGCGCTTACACTGCCGTTTATAGGAGTATATGGATGGTTGAAATTTGAAAAAGCCGCAGTTCGTAAGTCTGTCAAGCACCGTTTAATGGAGGGAATTCCCAAAGACGAGTTGATTCAATTTACTTTCGCTCTAAAAGACACCGCAAAGGTTTTAAATTGGATTCACAGCAAAGAATTTGAATACCAAGGGGAAATGTACGATATCGTAACCCGATACTACAGTAAAGACTCTGTGAAATATGATCTTTGGTGGGACCATGAGGAAACTGAACTCAATAAAAAGCTAGCAAGACTCACCAATGGTTTAATTAATCAAAATCCGGTAGAACAATCCAAAACAAACTACATCGTTTTTGTCAATAAATCTATGCTTTTTGAGCACTTAGCTGTAGGAATTAATCCACCATTCCAAAACAATGAAAAGATAAGGCCATTGGTTGCAAACATAGGTATTTATACCTCGAGAGAAACAGAACCAATATCTCCTCCTCCTCAAAAATCAGCCTAGTTATTTCAAATGAATAAACGCCTTTTTCACTTCAAAACTTTGGAGAGAAAAACAGCGTAATAAATTCTTATTTATTAATAAAAAAGATATTGTATGAGATTAATCATATTAATTGGGATGCTTTTGAGTATCTCTTTATCGATGGCGCAAGAACTTAACGTCATTGATAAAACAACAAAAGACCCTATTGAATTTGCTCAAGTAGGAAGCAAAGGTTCAACAAAAATGTTGATCACTGATGCAAATGGGAAAGTTGACATTACTCCATTTGTAGGGTTAAGTGACATTATATTTAGACTTTATGGATACGAAGCTCTAGAGTTTGATTATTCAGAGTTAGAGGCCCGAAACTTTCAGGTAGAAATGGAGCCAAGCTTTTTCATGATGAAAGAAGTTGTGATTTCAGCGAATAAATGGAGCCAAATTTCTTCTGATGTTCCGTATAAAGTAAGCAGTTTAAAAGCCAAGGACATTGCTTTTCATAATCCGCAAACCGCGGCAGACTTACTTGCTGTTTCTGGAGACGTCTTTGTTCAAAAAAGTCAACAAGGTGGAGGTAGCCCAATGATTAGAGGGTTTTCAACCAACCGTTTACTGTATACCATTGACGGTGTGCGAATGAACACAGCAATTTTTAGAGGAGGAAACGTTCAAAACGTGATTTCTTTAGATGCATTTGCCATGGAAAGTGCTGAGGTTTTGTTTGGATCAAGTTCTACCATTTACGGAAGTGATGCAGTAGGTGGTGTAATGAGTTTCCAGACCATGAAACCAGCTTTTTCAGAGGACGAAAAACCTTTGGTGAAGGGGAAGGCCTTGATGCGGTACTCAACTGCTAACAAAGAAAACACCGGTCATTTCGACATCAATGTTGGGTGGAAAAAATGGGTCATTCTCACCAGTTTTACTGCAAGTAAGTACGACCATCTTCGACAAGGAAGTAATGGACCAGAAGATTACTTGAAAGCATATCATGTTCAGCGTATAGACAGTATCGATGTTGTAGTTGCTCAAGAAGATGAACTATTGCAAGTGGCCACTGCTTACAATCAGATCAATTTGATGCAAAAAGTACGTTATGCTCCGAATGAAAACTGGGACATCGAATATGGATTTCATTATTCTGAAACCAGTCCTTACGGGCGCTATGATCGGCATGGAGAGTTAAAAGATGGAGCTCCTAAATTTGCTGAATGGAACTACGGCCCACAAAAATGGATGATGAATCAGTTGTCAATTAACAACTATTCTTCAAATGTAATTTATGATCAAATGAGCATCAAAATTGCACATCAAAATTTTGTGGAAAGTCGAATCGACAGAAAGTTTAATAATGACAACCGCCGAACACGTGAAGAAGAGGTAACTGCATATTCAGCAAACCTTGATTTTTCGAAACGTTTAGGGGCGAAAAACAATCTGTTTTATGGATTGGAATACATCATTAACGATGTGGTTTCAACGGGTTTCAGTGAAAACATCACAACGAATGTAGTGAATCCAACCGCAGCCCGTTATCCACAATCCAATTGGCAATCCTTTGGCGCTTACATTAATGATGAGCACAAAATTACTGAGAAGTTAACCCTTCAAGGAGGTCTGCGCTATACGCATTACATGTTGGATGCTGAATTTGATAATTCATTCTATGCACTTCCTTTTGAGGAGGCCAATTTAAACAGCGGAGCCTTAACTGGAGGTTTAGGTGCTGTCTACAGTATCAATTCTAAAACTGCGCTTCGAATGAATGCTTCGACTGCTTTCCGTTCTCCGAATGTGGACGATATCGGGAAGATTTTTGATTCAGAACCAGGAGCTGTAGTAATTCCAAATCCAAATTTAAAAGCTGAATATGCTTACAATGTAGATTTAGGAATTACACGTGTATTCGGGAAGGTCCTTAAATTAGATGTAACAGGATATTACACCTTATTGGAGAATGCATTGGTACGCCGAGATTTCCAACTAAATGGAATGGACAGTATAATGTATGACGGTTCATTAAGTCAAGTTCAAGCCATCCAAAACGCTGCAAATGCAAATGTATATGGAATTCAAGCTGGAGTTGACATTAATCTTTCCAAAGGTTTTATGTTGACTTCCAAATTTAACTATCAAGTTGGAGAAGAAGAAATGGATGATGGAACTTTAAGTCCTTCACGCCATGCTGCTCCTTGGTTTGGAGTAACACGTTTAAGCTATACTTACCGTAAATTGCGTTTAGAAGTAAATGCACAGTATCAAGGTGAAAGATCACACGAAAATTTATCGGTAAGTGAACAAGGAAAGACAGACATCTATGCACTTGATTCCAATGGAGACACATACGCTCCAAGTTGGTATACCCTCAACTTAAAAGCGATGTATCAATTCCATGAGAATTTTTCTGTAAGTGGTGGATTAGAAAACATTACTGACCAAAGATACCGTGCCTATAGCTCTGGACTTTCTGGAGCGGGTAGAAACTTTATTTTGTCTTTGACAGCTAATTTTTAGGAATCAGAACTATGTTTTTGAGAGGGCTGTCTGAGAAGGCGGCCCTTTTTTTGGTTCAATATCCTCTCACTTAATCCCTCTTATATGTTTGTTTTTCATTTTAGTTTTTGATAAAAATCATTCATCTTTGACGATCAGGAGGAATCCCCATTGATACATAGATGTCGTTTTGGAGTTTTTCCTTCGTCAAGTTGAATTCGTGGTATAACTTGGATCAGAAATCTATCAAACAGGTTCTTTTACATCTAAATATAATCATCGGCCAAAAATTGATGTTCAAATATGTATTGAAACACATATCAATCCTCGTCTTGTATATTAAAAGACAGGTGGTTGAAAAGGTTTTAATGACATTAACCATGTAATAAAGAGTTTTCAATAAATTTATTTATATTTGAGTAAACTATATCACGAAAACATTTGAAATCAAAAATCATAATTACACTAACTTTTGTATTACTCAGTTCTTTTGGTATGTCCCAAAACACTTCTAAAGGTGAGGTGATTTCTGTTTTTGCCTTTGGGGAAAATAGTTATTCATTTATACATGAAAAAGGAACTGGTCATTATTACAAGACTTCCATTCACAACACAGGTGAACTTAATCAAGGACAATTCGTTGAGCTGCTATTTGACCAAGTAGACAACATCTCTAATTCGGTTCAGGTTAATGTACCCACACTTACGAACTCTTTATTTTGCCAACGAATTAGTGAAGAAGAAATAGGAAATGAAAAAGGGGAAGATAGAAATAAAAATTGATTACCGAAAATATGTAAGTTACAATGCTAAACATGATGTGTTAGTATTTGAAACGTGGGACGATGTAAAAACTTTAGATATATTATTGCAAGAACGTGTACTAAATTATCCTTTTAATAGAGGAAATGATGAAGAAGTTTCGACTACTATTCAATCCATAAAAGAAAATGGTTGGACTCTATCTGAAAATCCAAGCGGAGAAGAAGTTAGCCTGGAGAAGTTTAAAGAACTTTTAGATCTATCTCATCCGTTAAGTACAAACGTTTTAATTGATATTCTTGAATTAGATGAAGGCAGTGTTATGTTTAACCATAAAGTATATATTTGGGGAGCAATGGTAACGAAGGATGACTGGACAGATCCAAATCCGTCAGAGCAAGATTTCTATAATTGTCATAATCCATGGGGTCATTTACTTTTTGATCGAAATGTTTGGGTAGGTCAGCCATGAAAAGAACTTTTATTATATCTCAGTTTATTGTTTTTTTCACCTTCTTAGGCTGTCAAAAATCTGATCATTCGATTTTGTATGTCGAAGGTAATGGTGTTAAAGATATTGAGGGTAATTTTTACTCAACTGTAATTATTGGAGATCAAGAATGGATGGCAGAAAACTTAAAAACCGATTTTTTTTGCAATGGAGATAGCATTCCATCAACCGGAGATTCTGTTCAAGTACTAGTATACGATAATAATCCACAAAACGCAGCGATCTATGGAAAGCTCTACAACTTCAACGCTGCTAATGAAATTTCTGGATTATGTCCTTGTGGCTGGGAAGTTCCCACTGAGCTGGATTATGCAAGACTCATTGATTACTTAGGAGGATACAAAGATGCCATGAAAAAAATGAAGTCTACTGGAAACCTCACTGATGGAAATGGGTTGTGGGTTAAACGGAATTTACAAAACCTATACGAAGGTAATAATCTGAGTGGGTTTAATGCCTTGCCAGGAGGGTATGCTATTACAAACGATTTTTTAACTTACAAATACGCTTATCAAGACACATTTACTGCATTTTGGGCATTACCCATTTCTGTGAATAGACCAATAAGTTATCATATTATCACTCCGCAAATTGGAAAAATTAAACATCCAGGCCCATTAGTCTTTGATCAGTTATATTATTCTGTACGTTGTATAAAAAAAAATAAATGATAGGAAGGATTTTTATCGCAGTGCTACTTTTATTTTTCTCTTCCAGCTTCTTTGCGCAGGACAAATTCTCTTATACTCCAGGAGTTTCAATTCAACTTGAATCTATTCTCTCCCAAAAGAGCGAAAATAACTATCAATATTTCACTACTTCATATAGTTCTGGAGCGTCGTTTAACTTGGGAATGACCAATAAAGTAAACTACAAGAAATTGTTTATTCGTCTCAACGCCAACATTGGTATTTTAAGTCAATCACAAAAATTTACTTTTAGCAATGAGGTCGATAATAGAATAGAGCATGAAGTTGATTACCAATTGCTATATTGGTCACTGGATTATTCATTGGGAAGAGATTTTCAATTGAATGCATTAAATAAACTACATGTTGAGTTCGGTTTTTCAACGATCGGAGACTTTAATTCCTCAACCCTTGGATCAGAAATCTATCAAACAGGTTCTTTTACATCTAAATATGTGGCTGCAGATGATCATTACAATGGGACAAGTTCACAGGAATATCAATATGAACTGAGTTATGAATGGCAGGTCTATCTTAGTCCTTTTATTAGGTGTTCATTGAGTCTTCCCTCGTTTAAAAATCGATTAAATATTGGGGTTATTGGTAGGCTGAATAACATTCAATTTGATTCTTTTATTTATATCACAGGAGGAAATTACTCGGCGATAGCAAATAGTTCTTTGAATGGAGGTAGTATAGGTTTGTTTTTGAATTATGAGTTTTAATTAAAAACCTGTATTTTAAATACCTACATCTATTGTCCGAAATTAATTCAATTCGAAAAAACTATATTTTAAATATGGCTAAAACTTCCTCCTTTCACAGCTACTGAGAGATTTCATCTCGTAGTCGTCTGCATTTACCTGTAATTGACTATTTTCGTCATCTAAACTATTTTATCGTGAATACAGGCTATCAAGAAGAGGAGAAAAAGACAAAAGGAATTGCCATTTTAGGTTGTACAGGATCTATTGGTACACAGGCTTTAGAAGTTATTGAAGCTTATCCTGATTTGTTCGATTTGGAGGTAATCACAGCGAATAACAATGCTGATTTATTAATTGAACAGGCCCTAAAATTTCAACCCAACACTGTTGTAATTGTAAACAAAGATCACCTATTGAAGGTAAAGGATGCGCTTGAAGATCATGACATTCACGTATACGGAGGTAAAGAATCCTTATGTCAAGTGGTTGAATTTGGTGATGTTGATATTGTACTGACTGCCCTTATGGGATATGCAGGACTAAAACCGACCATGCATGCCATAGAAGCAAAGAAAACAATTGCTTTGGCCAATAAAGAAACCTTGGTTGTTGCTGGGGAAATGATCACCAAAATGGCCAGAGAAAATGGAGTTAATATTTATCCTGTAGATTCTGAGCACTCAGCCATTTTTCAGTGTTTAACAGGTGAATTCCACAACAAAATTGAAAAGATATACCTTACAGCCTCAGGAGGGCCTTTTAGAGGTTGGACAACTGAGCAACTGAAAGAAGTTAGCCCAGAACAAGCTTTAAAACATCCGAACTGGGAAATGGGCGCTAAAATCACTATTGATTCTGCCACATTAATGAACAAAGGTTTGGAAGTGATCGAAGCGAAATGGCTTTTTGCTTTGAAACCTGAACAAATTGATGTGATTGTACATCCGCAATCAATCATTCATTCTGTGGTTCAATTTGAGGATGGAAGTATGAAAGCTCAGATGGGTTTACCAGATATGAAGTTGCCTATTCAATATGCATTGACGTATCCAGAACGTTTAAAAACAGATTATCCAAGATTTAATTTCATGGATTACCCCAATTTAACTTTCGAACAACCGAACAGAGAGGTTTTTAAAAACCTAAACCTTGCCTATAAAGCGATGGAAATGGAAGGAACTGCAGCTTGTGCTTTAAATGCGGCAAATGAAATTACCGTTCAAGCTTTCTTAGAAAAGAAAATTGGTTTCTTAGATATTGCAAGCATCAATGAGAAAACAATGATGGCGATAGAGAATATTCTGAAACCAAAATATGAAGATTATGTAAAGGTTGATGGTGAAGCTAGGAAAGTCGCATTGGAATTGGTAGGAACTGTTTAAGTAAAAAAACATCATAAAAAATAGGTGTCTCAAGACTGGGAAAATGCGGCGTTGTTTTCAACATCATGCACTACACTCATTTTTGAGACACCTAACATTTCTATAACAAAGCATGACTTTTTAAAGACCTGTTTTTATGATAACCACTGATTAAAATCTATATCCAATAACTACAGAGAAGTTTCTTGGATTTACTCTATTGATAAATCTTGTTCTATAAGCATCATAGCCCACTGTATTCATGATGTTGTTCGCGAGTAAACGAACATTAAAGTTTTTAAGTGTTGGATTTGAAATGTGTTTAAAGTCATAGTTAACTTGAGCATTTAATAAAGAATAAGCTTTGTTATTCCACGGCTCAAGATTCGGAGTAATTCCGTGGAAAGCAACATTTCCTTGTGTCCAATCGTTATACGGTCTTTCTCCTAAATAGTAGAAACCTGCTCCTACTGATAATCCTTTCAAAGCTTCATTGGCAAATGAATAGTTAATGTATGCATTCAAAGTATGAGAAGGGGTATTGTTTGGTGAAGAACCTGGAACAAATGTTGTGTGCTCTTTAAATTGCGCATCGATGTATGAGTAACCAACAATCAACTCAAGGTTTTCTAAAACACGTCCAACTAATTCAACTTCTACACCTTGTCTTTCGTCATTCCCTCCTTTGAAATAATAGTTTTGTAATTCGATTACTCCAGTGTTTGGGTTTTCAATTGCTGCTTGAATATTCATTCCTTTATTAGTGATGAAATAATAAGTAGCGTTAAACCTTAACCTATCGCCAAACCAAGAAGATTTAATTCCTGCTTCATATTGGGATATTGTTTCATTCCCCAGCGGATTTCCATCCACATCAATCCTATCTGCAGTCCGTGGATTCGTGCTGTTGGTATAAGATCCAAAAACACTTACCTCTTTCCACACATTGACCATTGCCCCAGCAATCGGATTAACAAATGTTTCAGTTACATTTGAAGTTGCAAAAGGTGCGTAGCTATTTGAAGTTCCAAAACGTACCCCACCAAATAACCTCACCCTTTCACCAATTTGCAAAACTTCTTGCGCCGAAACGCCTACTGAACTGGTTGATGTTTCTTGTGTATCTGTTAAAGAAAAGTCTCCAACATCACCTGCTAAGTTATTTCTCACATCTTTAGTAACATCAATTGTATCTACAAGGATAGAGTTGTAAGTTTCTGTTGTTAGGTTTGTTGTACGGTAATCAATACCTGCTTGGAAAGTATGTTTAAAAATTCCAGTCTCAATCTTATGTCCCACAAGGTCCATTTGAACAACTAAGCTTTTATCATGTCTTGAGTTGTTCTTACCAATTGATCTTTTATACATTGTGTTTTCAAACATGTTTATTCCTAAACTATCATTCCTATTTATAGCACTGAGAGATGAAACAACAGCATCTGAGCTATAGTTTGACAAATAAACAGCACCTCTTAAATACAGTTTTGGAGCAATGTCTCTTCTAAATCTTGCCGTATATGTTGTAGTTTTTTGAATTGCGTTGTTGCCTTTAAATCCTAAGAACCTATCCAATGGCAATTCATAAATATCGTTTTCTGTATTTCCAGCAGACAAGTTTACCGTTCCAGGATCGAAAGCCCTGACATCATCAAGGTAATCCATTTCGAAAATAACTTCTGTTTTGCTGTCTGGTCTCCATGCCAAAGATGGATTGATATAGAATTTCTCTTGTCCTAAACCTTTAATATTGTGAAAAGTTCTTACGTTTTCATAAGCTCCATTTACTCTAAATGCAACCCTTCCTTCTTTTCCAAGTACATTTTCAACATCAAAAGTAGGTCTGAATTGATTAAATGAACCAATACGCATTGTTACGTTTCCTCTGTTTTGGAATTTTGGAGATTTCGTAACGACATTAATTATTCCTCCAGGACTTCCTAAATCTGTTGCAGCTCCCATTGTAACGGAGTTCGCTCCTTTTAATACTTGAATAGACTCTACTCCTGAGAAATCTGTGGAAAACCCACTTCCCCTAAAATCTGTATGAATACGTACACCGTTTTTCAATACTGGAATACCTCTAAACCCTCTTGAGGACATACTTTCACGAACACCACCAAAAGTTGCATAAGTATATACTCCAGCAACGTTTCGTGTCGCCTCTGAAATACTTAAGTTTCCTTGTTGTTCAATTAGTTTCTCAGATATTATAGAGATACTCTGAATTTGTTCTGTTGGAAGTAATGGCAACCTCGTGATTGCGTCCAGTTTTTCCGGTGGAGTTTCCTTATTTCCGAAAACTTCTAATTGGTCCAATACCTTTACTGGAAAAGAAAGCGTTTTATTTACTTCTGTACTTTTTTTGTCCACCAAAACTTCGAGTTGTTCAGGAACATATTCCTCACTCATGAAATCAATGATGTATTTACCATAAGGTAATTCAGTTAATATAAAATTACCATTGGCATCTGTAACAGTTTCTTTATTTAAGCTTACTATCGATACATTAGTATTTGCAACAGGCTTAACTTTTACCGAAGTTACTCTTCCATAAACTGCTCCAACTTGACTGATGGATACATTTGTTAAACCTATAAACAGTACTGAAATAAATACTGTTATATTCCTTTGAAGATATTTTATAATTTTCATAACCCTATCCTTATTTAGACTCAATTAAAATAACGAATGTTTTCGGGTACAAACTTATGACTTTTGAAATGAATTCAACATCCCCTTTTTAGGGTATTTTATAAGAAATTAACGTTTAAATAAGAGGTGAAAGAACTTTGAGTTTTTTCTGTTTTAGATGTAAAAAACGAATCAGTCTCAAAAGTTGGGGAGGGATTGGTTCCTTTCTCAATTGATTTTATAAGAATCTAATAAAACAAATGTATGAAAAAGTGTATTTATTCTATTAGCTCCAGAGGAACGACATGTATTAACCAAGGACTGAGTCCTTGGTGTAAACCCAACGCGTGAAAAGCAATCTCATAAATAATATGAATTGTAACTTGAATGCCTAATCCCCAACAATTAGTCTTGATCCGTCTTAATCCTAAAAAACTCCGATTTGAAAGATAATGAGATATATATGAATACAAAACGCCGAGTTTTGTGCGAAACTCGGCGTTTTTTTGTAATACTAGGTTAAATAAAGTAGTAAAGCGTTTTATAATTAATGCATTACAAATATAAAACAGTTTAACCCTTTAAAATAGAGGGCTACCCCCTCAAAATTAAGCGCATAGCAGGGATTTATCTTTTTTACAACGACTTTTATCCTTCATCTGAATATTTCCGGGAATTTTAATGTCCTATCTTCGATGACCAAATGAATTTTTTTTTGGTCCAAACATAAAGCAGTATAAAAACAAAATCGCCGAGCTTTGTGCGAAACTCGGCGATTACTTGTAGTACTAAGTTAAATTAAGTAGTGTAGTGTTGTACTATACAATTAATGCATTACAAACTTACTCTAGATTACCCCACTAAAATAGGGGGGTAACCCCTCAATTTATGCTGTTACCTCTTTTTCTTGTTCTTTTTTGAAGATTTTTGCGTCTGCAACGAAGGTTCCGAAAGGAATAAGTGAAGCGAGATAAGCATAGAAGTTAATCTTAAGGTTCCATTTTTTATCTTGATTCACAAGAAATACCATAATACAGTATGCAATAAATAGAAATCCATGCGCCATTCCAACAATTTTATTTGGCATAGGCATTTCGTAATAATACTTTAATGGCATTGTTAAACCGAGCGCTAGGTAGGATATTCCTTCTATTAGCGCCAGAAGTCTGAGTACTCCTAAATTACTTGAAAAGTTCATGTTTTTTTGGGCAAAGTTACGCATTTTTGGTCAGGGCATTCTCTTAAAACACAAAAACTGCACTCATCATTACTTCTCCAGTTCGTCAATAATATTTTTATTTTCTATAGCCCAAACAATTAATCGTTTTTTACTTGTATCAATATCCAGTTTTTTACAGATACGTGATCTATAATTTTCAACAGATTTTGAAGAGATGAACAGTAATTCTGCAATTTCTTTAGAAGAATATTTTTGAGAAACCAAGGCTAAGGTTTTAAATTCTGCTTCTGTTAACTCTTGTAACTTGCTCATTACTTCATTGTAGTGCTTCAACTCCTGTTGTACTTTTGGCGACTTACGCATAGACTTAGCAATATAAGACTCTCCACGTTTTAAACTTTCAATGCACTCAACAAGTTCATCGGAGGTATTGTCTTTTACTAAATATGCATTTGCTCCACTGTCTAATGCTTTTTTCAACATTTCTCCATCATTATACATGGTTAGTATAATCAATTTTGAAGAGCTAATTTCGCTTACGGACTCGCATACCTCAAGGCCGTTTTTGCCGGGCATATCAATGTCCAATAAACTGAAATCGGGAGCTTTTTCTAAAATGGCCTTTTCAGCATCAATTCCATTGTTAAAATCCAATATTTCCGCATTGGGATAAGCATTTTGGAGAAGTGCTTTAAGTCCACTTCTGAAAATCGGATGATCGTCTGCAATAATAAAAAGCATATCTTATTTTTTTGGGAACTTAATAATCATTTTAACACCTTTTCCAGGCTCTGAAAACAAGGAGAATTTACCTCCTATCTTATTGCTTCGTTCTTTCATTGCTGAAATTCCAAAACCTAACTCAAGAGAAGAATCAAAGCCCTTTCCATTGTCTCTATAAATATAAACAAAAGAGTTACCAACAGTTTTAAGCGTAACCTTTATGGATTTTGCTTCTGCATGTTTAATGGTATTATTGATACTTTCTTGAGTAATTCTATACAATTGATTTTGTATATGCAAATCCAATTTATCAATTTCATCAAACAATTTATAACTGGTGATCAACTGCGTACTTTTCTCAATTTTATCAAGCAATGAAATAATACTTCTTTTAAGGCCTATCTTCTCCAAAAAGGAAGGGTGCAATTCATGAGAAAGGACACGAACTTGTTGAATTAATTCTCCTAATGACTCTTCCATGTCTTCAACACTGTCTAACTGACCTTTGTTGTAGAGGTTAATTTTTGATTTAGCAACAGATAAAGACTGTCCTATGTCATCATGAAGGTCTTTAGAAATTCTTGATCTTTCATCATCTATTCGACTAATTAATTGTTGGCTAAACAAGGCTTGTTGCTTTCTTCTGGATTGTATATAACGCAAATAAAAGAAGACAACACCGATTAACAAGATGATCACACTAAAGAAAACTACGTTAAAAACACGTGATTGATAAAGCTTATTGTCTTTTTCTAGAATAGATATACGAGCTCTTTCGTGTTCTAGTTCAGCTTCTTTCTTTTCTGTATCATAAATCACTTGAAGCTCAGCAAATTGTTTTTGGTTCTTGACCTCTTCTGTGCTGTCCTTCGTTTCTGAATACATCATGTAGGTTTCTAATGCTTCTTCAAACAATTCCATCTTTCGATAAATCTTAGATTTCAATTTATATGACTCCAATACATCATCCAAGTTTTCGTTGAGTTTAGAATAATAAATGGCAGAATCGATAAGTGTTAAAGCTTGATCGAAATCCTCTTTTGTAAGGTATGAATCGACTTTAATAATAAAAGGTTTAGCGATATGCTGAAGGTAATTTTGCTGAATAAACAAATGATAAGAAGAGTCAGCATGCAAAAAAGCCAGATTCGGTTCATTCGACTTTTGATAGGCCGCACTAAGGTTTAAATGAGTAATTGCTTTGGTATAAGGAAAACCTAGTTCATTCGCCTTATCTAAAGATTTCCTAAAATAAATGATAGACTCTTCTAACATGTCGAGCCGATCATAAACGAGACCAATATTGGTATTTAAATAAAATTTAAGGCGGTAATTTTCTAGATTTTCAGCCAACTCAATTCCCAACTGAAAATCTTGTAATGCTTTGTCATATTGTTTATTACTAAATTTAATCAGCCCAATATTACTCAACAGCATTGCTTTCAGGAATGTATCATCTGCAGCGACAGCAATCTCGTATGCATCTAAGTAATATTTTAAAGCTTGATTAGGTTTGTTGGTTAACTCACTACACGTAGCTAATCCATTCAAACTTATTACCATGCTGTTGGTATCTCCTCTTTCTTTAACTTTTTCAAAATAGTTTTTGAATTTTCTTGACGCTTCATTTGCTCTTGTTTCTACATTTAAGAAATTTCGTCGAATTTTAGTTGCATATATAAGAGTAGAATCATGCACTTCGCTCGCATAAACAATACTGGTGTCGTAATAAGCGAAAGACAAATCTATTTTACCCAGTAAATAATTATAATTGCCATAATACTGATACACTTTTGCAACCTTGGATAAGTCATTGTTCTCTTTCGCAATTTGTATAGCTCTTCTACCGCGTTCATAAACTTTAGTAGAATCATAATAGGTACTGTTTTCGATTTCTAGTAAAAGACGTTCATATTCCGATTCGTTTTGACTCAAGAGAGTAAAACTGGATGCACATATTAAGAAGAGTACTAAACGAAATGGTTTCATATACTTAAACATACTTAATATTTTTTGAAATAGAGTCAAAAAATACGTGTTTACATTGTTAAATCTAAAATTAATTAAAAGGGTTTAAAACAATATTTCCTATTTGTTAAGGAGATTTAAAGTTATTGACAAATTCACACATTTAACAATTTAAACTTGCTTTATAAGATGGTTAATTGCTATATTGTGGTGAACCAAATAGAATAATGTTATGATTGAGTTAAGTAAAAACATTTTGACAAAGGTTAGTTTTGACCGTCAACTGTTTCAAAAAGAACTTGAGAAATCTGTTCAATGGATTAGTAAGTCAGAAGACCTACAGTCCTTTAAAGAGTGGTGTATGATTGAATTTGGGCACCTTTACCCTACGGTATTAAAAAAAGTATTCTACAAAAAATAACCCCGAGGAGCCAATTGGCTCCTCTTTTTTTATTAAAACAGCCCTGTTTGAGAAGCATTAGGAGTTTTTCCTAGGTGTTCATAGGCTTTTGGAGTAACCTTTCTTCCCCTTTGAGTTCTGACCAAAAATCCTTCTTGAATTAAGAAAGGTTCATATACTTCTTCTATCGTTCCAGCATTTTCACCAACAGCAGTTGCAAGGGTTGTTATTCCAACTGGACCTCCATTAAACTTATCAATTAAAGCTGTTAGTAAACGATTGTCCATTTCATCTAAACCATTTTGATCAACATTCAAAGCGGTTAATGCTATGTGCGTAATTTCAATATTAATGGTTCCATCTCCTTTAATCTGTGCAAAATCCCTAACACGTCTTAATAATGCATTGGCGATTCTAGGTGTTCCTCTACTTCTGCTCGCAATTTCGTAAGCAGCTTCATGTGTAATAGGGATGTTCAATAAATCAGAAGAACGATTAACGATCATCGTTAACGTTTTAGCATTATAATACTGTAATCGTGAGTTGATGCCAAACCTTGCTCTTAAAGGAGCTGTAAGAAGTCCTGAACGCGTTGTAGCACCAATTAGGGTGAAAGGATTCAACGCAATTTGAACAGTACGCGCATTCGGACCAGAATCAATCATTATATCGATTACAAAATCTTCCATCGCTGAATAAAGGTATTCCTCGATAACAGGAGATAACCTATGGATTTCATCTATAAAAAGAACATCTCCTTCATCTAAACTGGTTAATAATCCTGCTAAATCACCTGGTTTATCGAGTACGGGCCCTGAAGTGACCTTAAATCCAACATTTAATTCGTTGGCAATAATATTGGCAAGGGTTGTTTTTCCAAGTCCTGGGGGTCCATGAAGTAAAACATGATCGAGGGGTTCATTCCTTTGTTTGGTGGCCTGAACAAATATTTGAAGATTTTCAACGATCTTTTGTTGACCAGTAAAGTCTTCTAATGACTTTGGTCGCAAAACCCTATCAAAGTCGGTGTCAGCTCCTTCACTTTCTAATCTGTAATCAAAATCTTCTTCTTCCACGGTCAATAATTTGTCTTTCAAATATAAGAAAAGCCCAGCACACTCAATGTACTGGGCTCATAAATATTCTTGTTTTTAAAGCTTAATGCTCCTCTTCACCTTCTTTTAATGGAACAGTTTGAGGAATGAAATCTTCATCTGCTCCTGGCTTAGAGTAATCATAAGGCCAACGGTGTACCACAGGCAATTCACCAGGCCAGTTTCCGTGACCAGGCACTGCTGTTGGTGTTGTCCATTCTAATGTGTTTGATCTCCATGGATTAAGCGGTGCTTTTGGTCCTCTGAAAATACTATAGAAGAAATTAAAGAAGAAGAACACCTGACCAAAGGCTCCAATTATAGCGAATACCGTAATGATAATATTCAAATCTAGAATCATTTCTCCTGCGGTAGGGTTAAATGTGTCAAAGATTGAGTTATCATAATATCTTCTTGGCGTACCTCCGATACCAACAAAGTGCATTGGAAGGAAAACACCATAACCACTCACAATTGTTGTCCAGAAGTGAGCATATCCTAATCTATTGTTCATCATTCTACCGAACATCTTAGGGAACCAATGGTAAACCCCTGCAAACATTCCGAAGATAGCTGACAGCCCCATTACAACGTGGAAGTGGGCCACAACGAAGTAAGTATCGTGTACTTGAATATCCAATGCTGAATCAGCAAGAATGATTCCTGTAACACCTCCGGAGATAAATGTAGACACTAGTCCGATTGCAAATAACATTGCTGGAGTGAAAACAATTGATCCTTTCCAAAGTGTAGTTAGGTAGTTAAACACCTTTACTGCAGAAGGAATCGCAATTAATAGGGTCGTAAATACGAAGACACTTCCAAGGAAGGGGTCCATACCTGACACGAACATGTGATGCGCCCATACGATAAACGAAAGGAATCCAATCGCTAATAATGAACCGATCATCGCACGGTAACCGAAAATTGGTTTACGGGCGTTTGTAGAAATAACTTCTGAGGAAATACCTAATGCTGGAAGTAAAACGATGTAAACTTCAGGGTGCCCAAGGAACCAGAACAAGTGTTGGTAAAGAATTGGTGAACCACCAACATTATCGAGCATTTCACCTCCGACAATAATTTCACTTAAGTAGAAAGAAGTTCCAAGCACTCTATCCATGAATAACAACAATGCTGCTGATAAAAGTACTGGGAAAGCCAATACACCAACGATTGCTGTAACAAGGAACGCCCAAATAGTTAATGGCATTCTAGTCATTTTCATTCCTGTTGTTCTAAGGTTAATGATTGTTGTAATGTAGTTCAACGAACCAATCAAAGAAGAAGCGATGAAAATAGTCAATGAAATCAACCAAAGTGTCATTCCTAATCCTGATCCAGAAACCGCTTGAGGCAATGCCGATAAAGGAGGGTAAACCGTCCATCCAGACATTGCAGGTCCTGATTCTACAAACAATGAAACCAACATTATTACTGATGAAATATTGAATAACCATGCAGACATCATGTTGATGAATCCTGAGGCCATATCACGGGCACCAAGTTGTAATGGAATAAGTACGTTTGAGAAAGTACCACTAAGTCCACCTGTAAGCACAAAGAAAACCATAATTGTACCGTGGATGGTTACTAATCCAAGATACATATCTTGATTTAAGATTCCATCTGGAGCCCAACGGTCTCCTAAGAACATATTTAAAAAGTCTGATGATTCTCCGGGCCATGCTAATTGTATTCTAAAAAATACAGACAACATCATTCCCACTAATCCCATAAAAATAGCGGCAATTAAAAATTGTTTCCCGATTGTTTTATGGTCGTAGCTAAAGATATACTTTGATACAAAGCTTTCTTCGTGATGATCATGTTCGTGAATTGCTTCTTGAGCTGCAGCTGCCATGTTTAAAAATATTTACTAATTGATAATACTATTAATTTTCTTTTACTCTATTTGCGATTGACTCGTAGTATTCGAGTAATTTATCTTCATTTCCGGTAATCCAAGGAGTTCCTTCATATGTAGATTTTGTTTTTTGCCATTCCAAGTATTCTTTTGGTTCAAGAACTTTGATTGACATTTTCATCTTATAATGAGAACCTCCACAAATTTTGTTACATAGTAAGGCGTATTCAAATTCAGGATTATTCAACTTTCTTTTCATATCGTCAGTTGAATAAATAGGTTGAAACTTAAAATATGTTGTTAAACCAGGAACAGTATTCATTTGCGCACGGAAATGTGGGAAATAAGCACTGTGAATAACATCCTTTGATCGGAAATGGAAATTGTATTTTTGACCTTTCAAAAGAACTAAACTGTCCTCTACAATAACATCATCAAATGCTAATGGATCTAGTGAATCTGCATCATAAGTGATCGACATAGCCTCTAAAAGTCTAGACATACGTTCTTTTCTACCCAATTCAGTTTCTAAAGCCTTTCGGTCTTTAGAAGACATAGCGACAGAACGATCGTTCAATTGAGCTTCAATCATTTCCACCCCACTATTTCCAGGTTCTCCAACTTTCATTAAAGCTAAAGAACGTTCAATATTATCTTTGGTCATAATCCCATAAGGATTCTCAGCAGTAGTTAGTTTATAATCAAACTTACCTAATTGGTTATTCATTCCAGAGTATCGTGCAGTCCAGGCAAACTGGTAGGCAAATATCTCAATATCTTCGTATTCAGAACCAGCTTTTGCAGTTGTTTCGTTCCACGTTTGCAAACCAAAAATAATAATCACTGAAAGTACTGCTGCTGGAATAACTGTCCAAACCATTTCAAGTTTGTTATTGTGTGCATAGTAAAACGCCTTCACACCTTCTTTTCTTTGGTATTTGTAGGCAAAAACAAACAACAATGTATTGGTAAGGAAAAACACAGTAATAATAATGATCCAGTTCAAGTCAAACAACCAATCAATTTCTTGACCGTGTGCTGAAGCCGCAGGACCTAAATCAACATATCCATATTTTAGCATTAACCAAATGAATGAAGCATAAAGTGCAATCATGAAAATAATCATCATGTTACCATTAAACTTATTCTCATTTTCAGGAATTTCTTCTTC
This sequence comes from Brumimicrobium ulvae, assembly GCF_947504225.1. GTDB lineage: Bacteria > Bacteroidota > Bacteroidia > Flavobacteriales_D > Crocinitomicaceae > Brumimicrobium > Brumimicrobium ulvae. The sequence continues at coordinate 112,065 of NZ_CANNGT010000002.1, forward strand.
TTTTCGCTTGGTGGCTTTTGCTGTTAGTTCACTTACACGCACGAGTTGTGCAATGGCCAAAACGCCAAAAATGATCACCAATATTATAACTAACTTATTACCCATCTCTCTAAATATTAACTAATTCTAAATTTAAAACTTATATCTCGTGATGTAAAGACTCATCCATGAAAGGATGGTTTTTAGCAACCAGAGGAGACTGTGATAATTTAACCAAAACTACGCGAACAAATAAACCTAAGAACAATACAGCCATCCCGATTTCCATTGCACCGATACTAGCAGTTGGTCCCATAGATCCACCCATAACCATAATCCAAACATCTAACCAGTGTCCTGCTAAAATTACTAGCCCGACAAAAGTAAGAATACCTGCATGTCTTTTTGCATCTCTTGACATTAAAATCAACATTGGGAATGCAAAGTTAATGACAAACATTCCAAAGTAAAGTAATTTGTAATGTTCAACACGCATGAGGTAGTAAGTTGTTTCTTCAGGAATATTGGCATACCAGATCAACATGTATTGAGAGAACCAAAGGTAAGCCCATAAGAATGAAGTTGCGAATACCCACTTTCCAATATCGTGAATGTGACTTTCGTTTACTTTTGGTAAGTATCCTAATTTCTTCAGATACAATAACAACATAATGATAACAACCATTGCGCTTGTCCAAGAACCAGCGAATACATACCATCCAAACAAAGTCGAGAACCAGTGGATATCGATAGACATTAACCAATCCCAAGAACTTGTAGAGCTAAACACAGCAAAGAACACTAAGAATAATGCACCACGGCGATAATTCTTAAAGTGAATATCAATTGCGTCAGCTGGATTTTCATCTTGTAAAACTGAACGCTTCATGAATCCATTCCACATTATGTAATAAATCGCTAAATAAGAAAGCGTTCTTACCCAGAAGAAAGGTTGATTTAAATAAGCTCCTTTCATTGAAGAAAGTTCATCGTAATGCGACCCACCTTCTTTCATTACTTCCGGATCCATCCACATATATATGTGTGCTCCATTCATAAAAGATAGTGTGATGAAAGTAATTAACAACAAGCCCATACCAACTGGTAAGTATCCTGTAATTGCCTCAATTACTCTTTTTATGTACACAAACCATCCTGCCTCTGTAGCATATTGCAGTGCTAAAAAGAACATTGCACTAATAGCAATAGAGAAGAAGAAGAAACTATTTGATAATAGGTTTCCCATGAACTTTTGGCCTAGATTTCCATCACCCATGGCCGCAATAATTCCGATTCCTGTAAATACAATCCCTACAACCATTAAGATTGTGGTCCATATTTTAGCCTTATTTGAAACTTGATAATCCATTTTATCTACTAATTTTCTTAATTATAAAACTCTTTTATTGTTGTTCTTCAGTAACGTTAGTTGAATCCGAAACAACTTCTTCCTCTACTATAGTTGATGCACCGTAATCGTCTAACCTAAGCTTATTGATATAGTGAACTACAGTCCAAATTTCATTGTTTTTCAATAATGGTGCGTGAGCTCCCATCATACCTTTACCATAGTAAATCGAATAAAACACTTGTCCATCAGGAAGATTTTTAAGATTTGCGAAATCAGGAACCCCCATATAAGCACCACTCTCAACCATTGGTCCTTTTCCATCTCCTTTTGGTCCGTGACAGTGCGCACAATTAATGTTGAACAGTTCTTTTCCTTGGTCGAAGATTGCTTTTTCGTTATCTTCAGTTAAAGCAATTGGATTCTTATCTGCAGCAGCAGCTTCGTAATCTCCAGCAGCTTCAGTACTTAAGTTCCAACCATGCTTTTCTTGTAGACCATGAGTAACGTTAGCGAAACTACTTGTTTGACGATGATATGGTAAATTGATCTCTAGATTTTCAACTTTTCCTTGATATGGAATTGTATAAACAGGAGGGTGCTTAGCAGAAGCTGTCATCATTGCTTCTACATTCACTTGTTCTTTTACCCAACCATAATCTACATAAGTTTCAATTGCTGGAGAGCGGTACATATCTGGCATCCATTCTAAACCTGGAGAGTCAGGATCTGAAATACATGAAACAAGAGTCCCAATTCCAAATGTTAGCACTAAAGCTTTTGTTGATATTGCCTTAATTTTCTTCTTCATGGCAAATTATTTAATGTTTTTTTGATCTAATTCTACAATACCTGTTTCCATTAGCATTGCCTCAAGTTCTTTTTCTGAGAACTTTTGGTTTTCGCTCAATCTCAACTCCATAACAAATCGGTCATCGGTTGTACGTGGATCAGGGTTTTCTGCTGGCATTCCTGGGATTGTTTTGTTGGCCAAGAAATAAGTAATACACATTGCATGTGCCGCAAACAATACCGTCATTTCAAAACCGATTGGAACGAAAGCAAGCATGTTCTCCAAGAAAGAAAAACTTGGTTTACCCCCAATGTTCATTGGCCAATCCGAAATCATGATATACCACATACCTAATAAAGCAAGGGCCAATCCCGTCAATCCGTATAAGAATGACATAATTCCTAATCTTGTTTCCTTAATTCCAATAATTGGATCAATTCCATGCACTGGAAATGGTGAGAAAACCTCTGATACTTTAACTCCTTTTGCAACTAACTTCTTTGCACCATCTTTCAGCACATCGTCATCGTTATACATTGCATAAAAAACTACGTTCGATCCCATGTCTTAATTATTATCGTTTTTTAATTTCTCTTCTGCTTCTATTTTCCAAGCTTCTAATTTAGCTTGATTTCCTGCCGATCCGAGGTAAGTCGTAAGTGGACTTAAATCTGCAGTAGTATCAAGTTTTGCGAGCTGAGCGAAAGAATAAATACCAATCTCGTTCAATTTATTTTCAATTGCAGGTCCTAATCCAGCCAACTCTTTTAAGTCATCTTTTTGACTTTCATCAGCGGCACCTAGCCCTTTAACTAATGCTTCTAAATCTGCACCTGATGGCGAACTTACTTCTTGAGTAGAAGCTTTGGTAGATGCACTTGAAGAAGGAGATAACTTAACCTCTGCCAAGTGTTGTTCTTCGATTGAGAAAGCCGGTGTTTTAGCATCACCATCTTTGTAAGATTGACCTGAAGACTTCAAAATAGATTTGATCTCGTTCAATGAGAGTACAGGGAAGTATCTTGTAAACAATAGGAAAAACACAAAGAACAATCCGATTGTACCTACGAAAATCCCGATATCAATGTGCGTTGGGTAGAACATACTCCAAGAAGATGGAAGGTAATCTCTGTGCAGTGTTGTTCCAATAATTACGAAACGTTCGAACCACATACCAATATTTACTACAATTGCAATAAGGAAAGTAAATGTTAAGCTCGTTCTTAGCTTTTTGAACCACATTAATTGTGGAGACACAACGTTACATGTCATCATTGCCCAGTAAGCCCACCAGTAAGGTCCAGTTGCCCTATTAATAAATGCATATGCTTCATATTCAACTCCAGAGTACCATGAAACGAAAAGCTCAGTTAAGTAAGCTACACCAACGATAGAACCAGTAGCCATGATTACAATATTCATGTACTCAATGTGCTTTGTGTGAATATACGCTTCTAATCTGTATGCTTTTCTCATCACAAGCATTAAGGTTTGTACCATTGCGAATCCAGAGAATACCGCACCTGCAACGAAATAAGGAGGGAAAATTGTAGTATGCCATCCTGGAATCACTGAAGTAGCGAAGTCAAAAGATACAATAGAGTGAACCGAGAATACAAGAGGAGTAGCAAGACCAGCAAGGATCAAAGAAATCATTTCAAAACGGCTCCATTGCTTTGCACGCCCTGACCATCCAAATGATAACATCGTATACATTTTCTTAGCCACCGGTTTTTTAGCACGGTCTCTAATTGTTGCAAAGTCAGGAATCAATCCAATATACCAGAACACCAATGAAACCGAAAGGTAAGTTGATATCGCGAAAACGTCCCAAAGTAACGGAGAGTTAAAGTTAGGCCAAAGCGAACCAAATTGATTTGGTAATGGCATCACCCAGTAAGCAACCCAAATACGTCCCATGTGAATTAATGGGAAAAGACCTGCCATAAATACTGCGAAAATAGTCATCGCCTCAGCAGAACGGTTAATCGCCATTCTCCATTTCTGACGGAAGAGTAGCAGTACTGCAGAAATAAGTGTTCCTGCGTGACCAATACCTACCCACCAAACGAAGTTGGTAATATCCCAAGCCCAGTTAATGGTCTTGTTCAATCCCCAAGTACCGATACCAGTACCTAGTAAGTACAAAATACATCCGACACCATATAGTCCGATTATTGCAGCTATAGCAAATAATACATACCATGTTTTTGGCGCTTTACCTTCAATTGGTTTACAAACATCCTCAGTTACTTGATGAAAGGTCTTGTGACCTAAAACTAAGGGTTCTCTAATTGTTGCTTCCTTATGCATTACAATATATTTATTGTTTAATACTTCTAAATTCTATAAATGACTGCTCGTTGCTTTTTTATCTTCGATTTGAACTTTTGCAAGATCAGCATTCTCTTCATTACGTACTTTTACCTTGTACCACATGTTTGGTTTCATACCAATTTCCTCTAGTGCTTGGTAAGAACGTTTGTGATCAGCTGACTTTCTAATTTTAGAATTAGGGTCATTCCAATCTCCAACGATAATTGCGTTTGCAGGACAAGCGTCTCCACAAGCAGTGTTGATGTCTCCATCAGCTACTGGTCGTTGTTCTTTCTTGGCAGTTAATTTACCATCTTGGATACGCTGTACACAGAATGAACATTTCTCCATAACCCCACGCGTTCTAACTGTAACGTCTGGGTTAAGAACCATACGTCCTAAGTCGTCTTGTGCTGGGTTAACCTCACCAAACTTCTTGTAAGAAGGATAATTGAACCAGTTGAAACGTCTTACTTTGTAAGGACAGTTATTTGCACAGTAACGTGTACCGATACAACGGTTGTAGACCATTTGGTTAAGCCCTTCATTAGAGTGAGTTGTCGCAGTTACAGGACAAACAGTCTCACAAGGTGCATGGTTACAGTGGTGACACATCATTGGTTGGTGAATCACTTTAGGATTCACAGCCGCTTTTTCTAACTCCTTATAAGTAAAATTGTCTTTGTCCTTACGTGTACCTACTGTTGCTTCATCATCTGAAGAATAGTAACGGTCTATACGCAACCAGTGCATCTCACGTCCTCTTCTTACTTCATCTTTTCCAACAACTGGAACGTTATTTTCAGATTGACAAGCGACTAAACAAGAACCACAACCGAAACATGCGTTAAGGTCAATGGTCATTCCCCATCTGTGTCCTACATTCTCAACTGGATGGTCATCCCACAAGTTAAACTCAGCTAAAGGAGCTTGAACGTGATTTCCATTTTCGTCAATTTTCTGTAGTGTCCAATCTGGATTATAGGCATCTTTAGAATGATTAATATACGTATCTAAAGTGGTCTCTCTTACAATAGAATTTCTCGCCATCACAGTTCTGTGAATTTGAGTTGTTGCGATTGGATATTTTGTTTTCTTATTCTCAATTATTGCTGCTGCTGTGTATTCCATAACACCGCTTGCAGTTTGGATCATTTTAAATGCATTCGCTCCAATTGGTTTTGGATTACCATTAGCATCTAAAACGTTTCCGCCATATTCTTTCGTTTGGAAAGCAGCTTTACCAATATTGGCTCCACCTTCTCCTCGTCCGTAACCTAACGCTAGTCCAACAGTTCCTGGCGCTTGACCTGGAGACGGATAAACTGGCAATTCATAGGTTACATCACCAACCGTAATAGATGCAAGTGTACAACCATGTTCTTGATCGATGTGCTCATTATAGCCTTGTTCGATCATCACTGTAGGATTCATCGTAATATAGTTGTCCCAAGTAACTTTAGTAATTGGGTCTGGTAACTCTTGTAACCATGGGTTAGCGGCTTGATCTCCACGACCAATACCAGCTTTTTGGTAAAGAACAACTTCTAAATCACCACCTTTTGGTAGATGTTTAGCTGTACTTGCAATAGCAGCATCATTAAATTCTTTTGCTGAAGGTGCTACTGCATTCTTAGAAAATACTGAATTATGAATAGTTGTATTCCAGAAAGTATCAAAGTTTGTTGAGCCTGCAAATTCTTTTGCTGACCAATTTTCTTTAATATAGTTGTGGAAAACTTTACTGTCTTTCCCTTCACGCTTCGCTTTACCAGCCCAAACCAAAAATGATTCTTGCGCTGCAACTGTATCGTATAAAGGACGAATTGTTGGTTGAGCTAATGCGTATTCATTTGCTTTTGGCGAGAAGTCATTCCAAGCCTCTAAAGCATGGTGATCTGGAACAACATACTTACAATGAGTAGCTGTTTCATCCATTACGCTCGCTAAAGAAACTGTAAGTGTTGTTTTTGCTAATGCTTCAGCTAAGGCCGCGCCATTAGGAGCAGAATAAACGGGGTTTACTCCATAAAAGATAACTGCGTCTGGTCCTTTACCTTGAGTAAGATCTTTAACAAACGCCATCATTTTATCATCCTCAGATGCAAATAAATTGACAGGATTATTTAAGTTGATTGTTGTTTGGTATGCATTTGTTAATGCGTTTACTTTATTAACCAATACTTGGATTCCAACGTTGTTAGATCCAGAAACAACCAATCCATTTCCTTTCTTTAAGTCTTTTGCGATTCTCTTCACGTTCTCCGCACCAACAGTGTCAGGAATTGAGGCAGAAACTCCATTCGTTGATCCACCTAATTCTTTAACTAAAGCTGCTAAAATTCCAGCTTCTTCTGAAGGCTTAATCATCAAACGAACGTCAGCAGAAGAACCAGTAATTGACATATTCGATTCAATCTGGTAGTGCTTGCTTACCCATTTACCGTCTGGGTTACGTTTTTCAGCATATTGACCAGCATATTGCGTCGCCAACAGCCAAGTACTTAAGAAATCAGCACCAAAACTTACTATCGTCTTTGCTTTAGAGAAATCGTAATCAGGGATTACAGCCTCACCAAATGAAAGTTCGTTTGCTTTTCTGATTCCAGCATAAGAAACTGAATCGTATTGAATGTGTTCAAATTGAGCACCTGAAGTTGAAGCAACTTCTTCTCCTTCTTCAGTTGTTGTTGCACCCCCTGTAATTGAATTTCTCAATTCATTCACTGCTTTATAGCTAGAAGGTGAAGCAAGCGTATTTGACAGAAGAACAACTTTACCATTCTTCGCTTTGATCTTTTCTAGTTCAGCCATGATTTCGCTATCAGCATCTGCTGTAGCAATACCTTGACCATCTTTAAACGCATATTGAAGACGTGCTTCGTTATATAAAGAAAGAACAGAAGCAATAATTTGTGGGTTCGCACCTCCATTAGTGAATCCGAAATCTTTATTTCCTTTTATATATATAGGACGTCCCTCTCTTGTTTTTACAAGAATGTTAGCATACGAGTTACCATCATAATAAGTAGAAGCATACCATGTAGCAACACCAGGAGTAACATCCACTGGCTTGTTTACATAAGGAATCGCTTTTGTTACGGGAGCCTCACAAGCTGCAATAGTAGCAGCCGCGACACTAAACCCTAGGAATTTTAAGAAATCCCTTCTTGGTGTAGATGACTCACTTAACTTTTCGTCTGATAAAAACTCATCAACACTTACATCCTGACTAAACTCTTGGTCTCTGTTTGCGATAAACTCAGGAGTTTCATTCAACTCTTCAAGACCTTTCCAATATTTTCTGCTCATTGCCATATCTTATTTAGCTATCAACTTTCAATTAATTAGTAGTGACACTTAGCACATTCCCATCCGCCAAGCTCATCTACTGTAACTTTACCGTCCTCTAAATACTGCTCATATAAAGATTCGTCATTTTCAAGAAGACGTTTATGTATTTCATCGTAATATCCTCCTTTTCCTTCTAAAGGCCCACTAGAAACTTCTTTAACTCCGTGACATTCTATACACCACCCCATTGTTAAGGTTTCTTTTGTCAATTGGATATTTCCTTCGATTTTATTCAACTCCTCGATAGGTACCACACGTGCAACATCATTTTGCTTTGTCATATCACCGTGACATTGCTTACAGTCGATTCCTCCGATTTCAACGTGCTGAGAGTGGTTAAAGTAAACGTGGTCTGGCAAGTTATGAACTTTATTCCAAACAATGTTTTCAGTTTCACCACTGTATGTACCCCCTCCTTCTGGTGAGAATCCAGCAGATTTATAAATATTTTTAATTTTCTCAACTTGATCTCCCGCACCTTGAATTTGCTTATGACAATTCATACAAAGGTTCGTTGTTGGTAGACCAGCGGTCTTTGATTTATTAGCAGAGTTGTGACAGTACTTACAATCAATACCATTGATACCAGCATGAATATCATGCGGAAAAGCAATTGGTTGACTCGGCTGATACCCTGTTACTACACCAATTTGGTTCAATCCTAAGAACAACCATGTAGTTGCAGCAATAACAATCACCAAAACTCCCATTCCAACATACTTTCTATTCTTGAAGATCCATGCTTTAGAGCCAACTTTAATTTGCTTTTCATTGTCTTCGTCTAGTTCTTCTAACTGACGTTTAACACCACCAACAGAGAAAATAATCACTAAAAAGACAGCACCCAGTATGTACCAGATCCAACCCAAATCATTTTCTTCTACGTTTGTAGCCACAGCAACTCCCCCACCAGCAGCAGCGGCATCACCACCTGCACCTGGAACCGGCTGTGCGTCAATATAATCAAAAATTGATTCGATCTGCTCATCATTTAAATCTGCGAAAGTCGTCATTGCAGAAGGCGACCAATTGGAAGCTTCTTTTGCATACGGGTCATTTGCCGCAGCAACTTGCCAATTCTTCACCCACTGGTGCAAGGAACCTTCTAAGGCACCCCCTTCTTCCCATTTCTGGCGAACTTCAAACAATTTCGGCCCAGTCATATCCTTATGAGGAGAGTGACAAGTAGCACATTTTGAATTAAATATTGACTCACCTTCCTGTGCATTAGACACATATGTCGTCAACATGAATAGCGTTAATATAAACGCAAACAATCCTTTATTTCCCTTGTTAAACATCTGATTCTTAGATATTTTGATTTATAATTTCACAAATTTACGTGCTAATTCGCAATACTTATTGGAAGCAAAATTAGCAGAATATCCATACTCAATGACAGTTTCATGACAATAATACCCCTTTTAAAATCAATTTAGAATCATTCTAAACAAGGGTTGAAAGTGTCTGACACGTAAAGTTGGGTGATAAAAAAGTATACAGTTTATTCATTATCAATTTACAAAAGTATGTTAAAAGCTAAACATTTATAGGCTTTAAACTTCAATTTGAATAAAAAACAAAAAAAATTAGAATGTGTGATTGGGAAGAATCATTGTGAATATCTTTTTTCCACACAGACCTATTGCAATTATTAACTTTTTAATTTTTGAAAAATAGGTTATCAACAATTCCAACCCATTATTTAATTCCAAAAAAAAAGGATTACACAATAATAAACTGAACTTCACTTCAGAGAAGAAAATGATTAAATAGAGTTTGAAAAATGAACTTTATCATATATTACTGAAGGATAAAACTTTACTTTTACAAAAAACATTTATTCTATGAAATATCTCAAAGGTTTAATGACCATCATCACGATAGCCCTAAGCGTTTCTGCTACAATGGCACAATTAGACATAACCGGGCAATACAGAGTGAAACCAGAATTCAGAAATGGTTACCAACAACCCTTGTTAGCATCAGAACTGCCTTCTTTTCATGTTGCTCAAAGGGCACGTTTAGGTGCTAATTACACTCATAAATTGTTCAAGTTTAAATTGTCGTTGCAAGATGTTAGAACATGGGGTAATACTTCAAATATTGCTATTGACGACAATGGATATTTGTCCGTTTACGAAGCAAATGTTTCCTTGTTTTTTGGAAAAAAATGGAGTGTAAAGATGGGGCGCCAACCTATATCTTATGATAATCAAAGAATATTTGGGGAGTTAGATTGGGCAATGCAAGGACGTAGACATGATGCTGCACTAGTAAAGTTTAAAGACAATCAATGGAAGGTTGACGTAGGGTTAACTTACAATAATGAAAAGCCGACTTATAGTCATCCAACTTATACACTGAATAACTACAAAACCTTTCAATATGTATGGGCAGAAAAAAAATGGACAGACTTCAAAGCTAGCCTCCTATTTTTAAACAATGGAATGGAGTACATCTATACAGTTGACAGCACAGAATATGGAGCCATTTATTATTCACAGACCTTTGGTGCCCACTTAGAATACAAAAAAGAAAAGGTTGAACTCACTGGGTTTGGTTACTATCAAACAGGGTTTGATCAATCAAAAAGAGGTATTATAGCATATAATGCAAGTCTAGAGGCGGCATATAAACCAAGCGACAAATTAAAACTATCTCTTGGAGGAGAAATATTATCAGGAACTTCTCAAGATCCTTCTACTGATGAATACAATCGATCATTTTCTCCTTTGTATGGTACCAATCATAAATTCAATGGATATATGGACTATTTCTATGTTGGAAATCATGAAAAGAACGTTGGTTTAAATGATGTTTATTTAAAAGGTAAATACAAAATGAATAAGTTTACTTTTGGTTTGGCGAACCATCTATTCTTTGCAAACGCAGCGGTAATAAACGAAGACTCATTCAATCCTGAGCCTGTTCAAATGGATCCTTTTTTAGGGTATGAAATTGACTTTACCGTTAAATATCAATTTGCGGATGAAGTAACTATAGAGGCGGGGTATTCTCATTTGTTTGACACTTCAACCATGCGCGAAGTCAAAGGAACAAACAACCAAACAACAAGTAATTGGGCATACCTTATGGTGGTTGTAAAACCTTTTAAAAACTACCAACCTTTCAAATAGTAAGTATAGATCTTGAATAAAAAAGTAAAAATAAGGTTTTTCAACTTCTATTTAAAAGCTAAGCGGAATGAACTGTGGAACGGTGAGCTCTGCCTTTAAATAATTATGGTGGAGAATTCATAAGTGTTAGATTTAATCAAATAAGGTCGTTCCAGACATTAACTTTTTAAAGTTAGGAACAAGAATCTCCTTTTTATTCAACATTATATATCCTTCTTTCTCCATTTTAGACAGTGTTCGTATTGCAGTTTCTTGTGTTGTTGCGGCAAGGTTAGCTATATCTGAGCGAGATAGCTTTACGTTAATAGTTTCACCATCCTTTTTATATCCGTACTTGTTGATGAGTAAAACTAAAGATTCAGCAATGCGTTCGTGTACGGATTTCTGAGATAAACCAACTATACTTTCTTCAGCTGATCTTAAATCATCCCCCAAAAGATTGATGATGTTTTTCGAGAAAGAATGGTTCTTGTCTACCATATCCAAAAACGTTTCTTTTAATATCAAGCACACATATACATCTTCGATCGCTGTAGCACTCGCTTGATAGGCTTCCTGGTTCAAAAGAGAACGATAACCGATGATGTCTCCAGGTTTAGAAAAACGTAGAATTTGCTCCTTTCCATCTTTACCCATTTTGGTAAGCTTTACTTTTCCTTTATAGAGACAGTATAGTCCAATCGAATGACTTCCTTGGGTAAACAAATTCTCTCCTTTTTTGATCTTCAAGTGACGCTTGTCTTGTCCTATCTCTTTTTTTAGGCCTTTAGAAAATGAACAAAAAAACCCGATTGGATTTCACATTCTTCGCAACTTGGAAACGCTATATCTTTCATCTCTATACATTAATATTAATTAATGGTAAGTTATGCAAAGATTGAGTGAAGCCCCACTTTTTAAGACATGAGTAAAATCAGTTTTTACAAAGTTCATGAGTAATCCACAACAAGTTTTCACTTATTGTGGATTGATTTGTGGTGCTTAAATAAATATTTTCTCTGAAGTGTTAACAAGAAGTCCATAGGTGCTTTTCCAAAACCTATATCCTCCTGTCAGGTTCTTCACTTCAAAGCCATTTTGAACTAAAATTCGTGTTGCGAGATACCCTCTCAATCCAACTTCACAAAATAAATAAATCGTTTTGTCTTTGGGTAAACTCTCCAATCGATTGCGCAATTCATCTAATTCGATGTTTATAGCATTGGGTATTGTTCCTGCTTCAAACTCCGTAGGAGTACGCACATCCAATAAGAACTTATCAGCGCCTAGATGCTCTATTTCTTCCGGATTAAAGATTTCCATCACTTTATCCATTATGTTGTTGGCTACAAATCCAGCCATGTTTACAGGGTCTTTAGCAGAAGAAAATGGTGGCGCATACGCCTGTTCAAACTCCATTAAATCTTCCACAGTTTGTTTGTTTTGTACAAAGGTTGAAAAGACATCAATGCGTTTATCGACACCTTGTTCCCCGATAATTTGAGCACCTAATAAAACACCTGTTTCTGGATTGAAGGCGATTTTTATCACCATTTGTGTTGCCCCAGGATAATATCCCGCATTGGAAGCGCTGTGTGTAATGGAGGTAATGTGTTTAATGCTGTGATTCGTGAGCATGCGGCTGTTGACTCCCGTTGCTGCAATGGTTTTTCCAAAAACTTTGACAATGGTTGTAGAAACTGAACCCTTGAAGCGCTTTGTATTGCCGTTTACGATATTATTGGCGCAAATTCTTCCTTGTTTATTGGCTGGACCAGCCAGATAGATGGGATAAGAAGCTTCGCAAACTGGATGCTGAAACTGAATCACGTCTCCAACGGCATAAATATTAGGATCAGAAGTTTGCATAAATTCGTTCACTAACACGCCTCCTTTATCACCGATATCCAAACCTGCTGATTTTGCTAAGAAGTTATTGGGTTTAACGCCAATAGACAAAATGACCAGATCTGTTTGAAACTCCTCCCCGTTTTCTAATTTAATCGTTTTAGAACCATCTGGGTTATCACTTATTTCTGACAAACCATTGTTAACGTCTACTGTTACTCCATGAGCTTCCATTTCAGTTTTTGCAATTTTAGCCATGTCTTCATCAAGAAAAGCCAAAACTTGTGGTGCACGTTCAATTAATCTGGTTTCAATTCCTAAATGTGTAAGGTTTTCCATCATTTCAATACCTATAAAACCACCCCCAACAACTGTAGCATGTTTTACCTTCTGGTTTTGGATAACAGCTTTTACTAAATCGGTATCGTGAACATTTCTTAGCGTAAAAACGTTTGTAGAATGAATGCCTGGGATTGGTGGTTTAATGGGAACTGCTCCTGTTGAAAGCACTAGTTTGTCATACGTTTCTTCGTATGTTTTTTGAGTATCCAAATCCAATAAAGTCACCTTCTTCTTAATAGGATGAATCCCAACAGCTTCTGTTCTAACCTTCACATCAATATTGAATCTTTTCTTGAATGATGCAGCATCTTGAATAAAAAGCTTATTTCTATCTTTGATGACATCACCAATATAATAGGGCAAACCACAATTGGCATAGGAAACATAATCTCCTTTTTCAATCATAATGATTTCTGCTGTTTCATCTAATCTTCTAATTCTAGCAGCAGTACTTGCTCCACCTGCCACGGCACCAATAATTATGTATTTCATTGTCTTTACACTTTTAAAATGATTGGATTTACATTAAAACCCAGTACGATAACAAAGAAAAAGATAAATAAGTCTTTAATACATGATGTAAATCACTTTTTGAGGTGAAGGAACTCAAGAATAAACTGAGTGTTACAAATGTTACTTTTTGATTATAGACGAACCAAAGGTATTTCATTCAAGGATATAATTGATGGGGATTCTTGCCCTTGCACGAACATATTTTCTTTTATAAATAGCGGGGGTCCAATTTTTCATATTTGAAACAACCCTAACTGATTCAGCATCAATTTCATTTGAAACACCACGCAAAACCCTCACATTAGAAATGCTTCCATCCTTTTCTATTACGAATTCAACGAAAACTCGACCTTGATCACCTAGTTCCATAGCTATTTCAGGATACTTAATGTTGTTGGCGAGGTATTTACTCATTGCTTTTGCACCACCCGGATATTGAGCTTCAACATCTGGATATTCAACAATTGCATCGCTATTACTTACTTTAATAGTACCACAGGAAGTGAATAGAAAAGTAATGGACAGGAGAAATAATGTAAGGTGTTTCATAACAGTAGAATATTAATTAACGAAAATACAAAATTTTACATCCATAGGTAGATAAAATGGAAACGCATTGAATTATTCTCAGTAAAATCCAGATATACATCATATCAAACAATAGGAGACGAAAACCCTTACATACCATTCAACTCACGCTGCCCCTCTTCGCTTACCATTTCCATGCTCCAACCAGGATCCCAAACCAACTCGACGCTAACTTGTAATCCAGAGTAGGTCCTCATTAAGGTTTCTTTTACATCTTGAATAATGGCATCACCCATCGGACACCCTTTTGAAGTTAATGTCATTTTCACATTTGCCATTAATGGGTTTTTGGTGAGTTTTACACCATACACCAACCCTAAATCCACGATGTTGACGTATAATTCAGGATCAATAACATTTTTCAGGCTTTTATAAACATCCATTTCAGTAATATTTACTGTGCTCAAATTTGTCATAGGAACTTTTCTTTTATGTAAAACAACAAGCATTACGTTAATTAAAAACAAGATTGCTCCAATAATTAAAAGTGAAATACCTAAAAAGAAAAGCACCTTAAGTTGGAACAATATGCCACTAAAAAACAACATGAAACCACTAACATGAGTGTAAAATTGAAATTTTAAAATTGTGTAATTGTATAAGTCTTTAGGAAGCAAGGTTTTTTCTTTTCCAACAAACGGTTTGTAGGTTTTTAACCAAACAATAAAGGGCAGTGTTTTATAGAATTGACCAAGAATCAAAGTGGCGATAAAGCCAAAAATTAAAACAATCACATAAAAAGCAGAAAGGTTAAAATCAGTTTTAAATCCCGAGATAAAAAACACACCACTTATAATTACAATTATTAATACTGGAAAAGCCAACATGGTTTTCTTCAATCCATAATCTAGTTTTTTTCTAGGCCTGGTTTTATACACCACATAAATGAAATTCAAAAAATAGACAATTCCTAAACCGCCAAAACCATAAGCGAGGTACATCAGCATATCCACTCCCATCAACTTACTTACTCCACCCAAAATGAGCGCGGTAATAAGAGTCACGTAGGAGAAATACAAAGGTCTACAATCGGGTTTGTGGACCAATAGAAACATCGGAATTAAAACACTTGAAACCCCAATAATTAAAAACAAAAACCAACCAATTATTCCGAAGTGGGCGTGTATTTTAAGTAGTTCTATATGAACGAAAGGAAGAAATGGTCTTATAAAATTAATGGCTAAAAGTAATCCTGCAATTGTTGTTAGACTCAACCAGACTGCACTTGTTTTGATAAATAACCTAGCAACTTTGTTTTCCTTTGACTTCCCAATTGTTTTCCAAACATTAATGATGAATAAAAATACAGCTAAATTTAATAGACTACCAAAAAAAGTAAGTCCAATTCCATTGCCACCGAAATAAAAAGACGAACAGAGTCCAACGGTTCCAAATAACAGTAAGTAAAATATTGCTTTAGTAATACTTTCAGAATAGATTTTTTGTAAAAATATTACAGGAAGAAGCTGAAAAAGAGCACCAAAAATCACAGAAGTCACAAAACCCAAGACCAAAATGTGGGTAATGGTCAGCATTATTTCATTAAAATAAACTGTACTAAGAATAGAATTGGGGTGAAACGCTATAAATACAAGCGCAACCAACCAGCTTATGGCAGATAGCACAAAATAAGGGATTACAGATTCTGCCGAAGGTGCGTTATTTGTTCCTTGATTGAACATTGTTTCGAGTAATAAACAGCATTACATTCCCTTCTGAAATCGGGCAAATAAAAGTACTTAGCTTTTTAGTTTCTAATTCGGGTAATAGATGCTGTGGAATACGTTTATGAAAAATTTTTAATCCAGTATTGTCGTCTAGTTTTTCAATCGCTTCAAGAATTTTAACCAACGGACCGGGCATTTCTAAATCACGCACATCTATAGTGACAATTCTTCCTGGAAAAGTTTTTACTAATTCATCATATTCAGGTTGACTCACTGTTTGAATAGCAATATCGTTTAAAGGAGTTGCTGAAGTATTCGTTGCTGCAGCTTTAAAATAAGTATGATAAACACCATCTTCAGCTATAGTTAGGGTCACATACCCCTTTTTCTCTTGAATTCGAATCAAAGGAATCGGTTCAAAATCAATTAAAATCTCCAAAACCTCTTCTTTTCCGAGCTTTTTCAAAGCTTTTTGTAAACTATTGAATGGGTCTTCTCCTTTTGCTAAAAATGGCCGAACATCTAAGGAAATAATTTTTTTGTTCTCTAAGAACCTATCTTTCTGCTCATTTTCCAATGGTTTATTCTTAGGTTTTTCAGTAGTAAGGTCGTCCTCCAACTCAAAACCGATAGCCACCAAGGCATTGAGCATTTCCTCCACATCACATTTTCCTATTTTAGCCGCTTCAGCTAAGTTAACACGAGGAGCCAATAAGCGCCGCAATACGGGATTTCTCAACTTTGTAAAATGAGGATTTAAGGAGACAATTGCTTCAATCGCCTCCTTATTTTCCTTAATCACCTTAGATACTTTGGTATTTCCGTTGATTTTCATTGAATAATTTTTTATGCCATCACCTCTTTTTCAAGTTCAATTGCCTTTTTGAAGAGAATGTTGTTTTCCAAATGAATATGCTGATGCAAATCCTTTTCAAACTCTGCTAATTTTGCATACAAAACGCGATAGGTGTTACAAGCACTTGCAGGAGGTTGATAGTTATCACTCAACTCATGCACTTTTTCTAAATCATCTCCAGCGGCTAAATGTTCGGCTTCCATAGTGTTGATTGGATTTACGATTGATCCAAATGCTGGCCTTTGGACTTTTGTGCCTGATTTCTTGGCGGTAACTAATTGTTTGATGTAAGGAAATAAAACATTCTCCTCTTTTGGCATGTGACTCATTAATTCTTCCGCTACATTTTTAAAGAAATGTGCAATATCGATTGTCTCTGGATGTGCTTCTCCATGAACACGTGCTACTTTCGCACTATACTCCAAGAGCATTGGTAGAGAATCGCTGACGTACTTATGGTGATTATTTACAATAAAATCACAAAGAAAATCAAGTTCCCACTCATTAAAGTTTTCATTTCTTGAGCCTGTATTTTTATTTAACATTTCAAGGTCTCTCTCAACTGCTTTATAGTCGATACCTTTTTTCTCACATGCTTTTTGAACAGTTATTTTACCTCCACAGCAGAAATCTAGTCCGTATTTTCTGAAGACTTCAGCCTTACGAAAATCTTCGGCTACCATCTCACCCATTGTAGCTACTTTTTCTTCTTTTGTAACTCTGGTAATTTTTACCTCCCAAATTTCTGGACCACTAAGCAAGTATTCCCAAGTAAAAACCTCTCCTAACTCTGCCAACATTTGATAATATAGAGGTTTTGGGTCGTGATCATTGTGAATTACAAAATAGTCTCCTTGCTCTACTTCAGCAAATTTTTCAAATATGGTTGGATGCTTTAATCTTGGCTCCAACTTCGTTACATCTAATGTTTCCATAATTCTAACTTTACTTATTTAGAACAAATCTACGGAAGGATTTTGAATAAAAGACCTTTTTATCTTTTTATATTAAATGACTTTTGTCAGTTTTAAGCTTAAGGGAAGCAACAACAGTCATAGGGCTTGGAGACTAATTCGTGTATTATCAGAGCACATCCTTTTTATTTTGTTATTTTTACTGAGCAAACCCTACTTAATTATATGCAGGAAATAAAACTAAGAACAGCAACATTAGAAGACATTGAAGCTTTAGAAATATTTGAACAAGGCATTATTCAATACGAACGTCCATTTGCACCTCAACTAAAACCTGACCCTATTCATTATTATGCCATAGAAGATTTAATTCAAAATAAAGACGCTTGCTTTGCTATTGCCGAATTAAACGATCGTCCGATTGGCTGTGGTTTTGGTATTATTCAAAAATCTAAACCAACCAAGAAAGAACGGCACCATGCATACTTAGGATTTATGTATGTTATTCCAAAGCAAAGGGGCAAAGGTGTAAATGCGATGGTAATTCAATATTTAATTGATTGGGCCAATTCGAAAGGGCTTACTGAAATTGTGTTGGAGGTTTATTCTGAAAACAAAAGTGCCGTTAAAGCATATAAAAAGATTGGTTTTCAGCCTGGACTTGTAAAAATGAGACTAAATACAGAAGAATTAGTAGAAGGAAAGCTAAAAGTGAGAGCGCTTGAATAAAACCACGGAATGAATTGAACAATGTTAACATTTCGCATTCTCCAAACACATTTTCCTTAACTATAAATATGACCCAATGGCAGATATATCACTTTTCATAATGGCAACAATTTATTGTCTAGCAGGAATAATGCATTTCATTAAGCCTAAACCTTACATGAAAATTATGCCGCCAGTTATTCCTTTTCCAAAAATGATGGTATACATTTCAGGGTTTTTCGAATTGCTGTTTGGAATCGCCCTACTTTTTGAAGTAACAAGGTCTTATGCAGCACTTGGTATTGTATTGTTATTAATTGCTGTATTTCCTGCGAATATATATATGGCCAAGCGAATGCATGAAAAACAAAGTAAAAATCGATGGATAGCCTTTGTTAGACTACCTTTGCAATTGGTACTTATTTATTGGGCGTATTTGTATGTTTAACCTAATGTCCCCCCTAAAATATATGCGTTCTAGAATTCAATTTTTCTTGAGGAAACTCCATGTTAACCTTCTCAAGTATTAATTCTATCAAGGTTAACCTCCTCTTAAAATGAATAACCGAAAGCTCCATTAAGGGGACTTTCTCCTGTTGAATTTTGTATTGATTTATTGCATTCAATAAGTTCTCCTTATCGCCCTCATTTTTTGTAATAAAATAAGAAGTAAGCAATACTTTCAGATGATTTTCTTCCTTTGTAAACAACTTCTTATCATTGCCGATGAAATGATGTAAAGACTTATTCGGAAACAATGGCTTGAAGTCAATACTTTTTAGATTATTCAAGATGCTATTGGCTACATTTTCTGTAAAAACAATCGCTTCCAGCAAAGAATTTGATGCTAATCGGTTGTTTCCATGTAGGCCCGTATTTGCGCATTCCCCAATTGCATACAGATTTGAAACATCACTTTCACCTTGCAGATTCACTTGAATCCCACCACAACTATAATGCGCTGCAGGAATGATGGGTACAACTTCTTGGGTTAAATCAAAACCTCCTTTTAAGCAATGATCTAAAATATAAGGAAACTCCCGCTTCAATACTTCTTTAGAAATATGTCGACAATCAAGATAAACCTCTTCTTCTCTTGATGTTTTCATTTCTTGATAAATTGCAGAGGAAATTACATCACGTGTAGCCAACTCTCCTCTTTCATCATACGCAAAAAGAAAGCGTTCTCCTACTTTATTGATGATGTGTGCCCCTGCTCCTCTTACGGCCTCAGAAATCAGGAACAACTTGCTTTTTCCCTGCGCTCTAAAAGCAGTAGGATGAAATTGGATGGATTGAAGGTTATTAATTTTCGCTCCAATAGCATGGGCCAAAGCAATTCCATCACCTGTAGCAATAGTTGAATTGGTCGTGTATTGAAAGAGCTGACCTATTCCACCAGTGGCTAGGACAACCATTTTTGAATAAATGTATATTGTGGAGTTTTTCTTATGGTCATAAATCAAAGCTCCCCCAACTTCACAATCCTTATTCATGAGCAATTCTATGACTTCGCTGAATTCTAAAACAGCAATGGAATGATGTTTTTTAATTTGGTTTATCAGTTCATCATGCACGGCTGCACCAGTTTGATCTTTCACATGAAGAATTCTCGCATGAGAATGTCCACCTTCCAACCCTAGGTGGTAATCATTGTGCACTTTATCGAAGCGTACGCCCCAATTTTCAAGCTGGTGAATTCCCTGATGTGCGTTTTCAACAACAAAGGAAACAACATTTCTGTCGGCTTGGTTTTGAGAAGCGTTTATGGTGTCTTCTATATGTGCTAAATAACTATCGTTTTGTGTTGATATTACAGCGGCGATTCCACCTTGCGCCAATCGCGTATTGGTTTCTTGCAATTGAGATTTAGTCACCACGCCAATTGAAAGGGTGCTGTCTTTTTCCGCCAAAGCAATGGCTTGGGAAAGTCCGGCAATACCAGCACCAACGATTAATACATCAAACTTAGTTTTCATTCTTTACCAGGCTAGAGAATTCAATCATTTTAACAATTGGTGCTTTAGCTTTATCGAAAATCGCAGGATCAATATTGATTTCTGGTGTTTCATTGAGCAGACAATTGTAAACTTTTTCGAGTGTATTTACTTTCATGAAAGCACATTCGCTACAAGCACAAGTATTGTCTTCGTGAATAGGCAAGGGAATTAGGTTTTTTCCTGGAGCTTGCTTACTTAATTCATGTAAAATCCCGGCCTCTGTTCCTACAACAAATGTTTGTGCATCAGAATTCTTAATGAAATTGATCATTTTACTTGTTGATCCTACATAATCGGCCACATCTAAAATATGAGGTTCAGATTCTGGATGAGCAACAAGCTTTGCCTCAGGATATTCAAGCTTTAATTTCAGTAGTTTATCAAATGAAAACGCCTCATGTACAACACAAGCGCCTTTCCATAATACTAAATCGCGACCAGTTTCTTTTTGAAGGTATTTCCCTAAGTTATGATCAGGTGCAAAAATTATTTTCTGGTCAATGGGAAAAGAATTAATAATATCCACAGCATTTGAAGAGG
Source organism: Brumimicrobium ulvae (assembly GCF_947504225.1). Classification (GTDB taxonomy): domain Bacteria; phylum Bacteroidota; class Bacteroidia; order Flavobacteriales_D; family Crocinitomicaceae; genus Brumimicrobium; species Brumimicrobium ulvae. The sequence continues at coordinate 132,950 of NZ_CANNGT010000002.1, forward strand.
TACACACAATATCGCTCAACGCCTTGACTTCGGCAGTGCAGTTCACATAAGTTACCACCTTATGGTCTGGATGAGCATCAATGAAGGCTTTGAATTGGTCTGGCGGACAAGAATCGGCAAGTGAACAACCCGCTTTTAAATCTGGCAAAACTACTTTACGTGTGGGATTTAATAATTTTGCTGTTTCAGCCATAAAGTGAACTCCAGCAAAAACAATTATTTCCGCATCCGTTTTTGAAGCTTCGATGGCCAAGCCTAGACTATCTCCAATGTAGTCGGCAACATCTTGTATGTCTTTTTCTTGATAATAATGTGCTAATATTACTGCATTCTTTTCTGTTTTCAGCTTTAGAATCGCTGATTTTAAATCCTCTTTATTTAACATTTCCATGGTTAGTTTTTCGATAAATGACGTGGACTATTGTTCCAATAATTAACAGATTGAAAAATTTTAATATTCAATCAACTGTTTCAAATTTAGAAATAGGACCTATGAAAAAAAATGACCAAAATCATCTTTTAAAGTATTAAGACTTATTTGTCTTTATTTAAGGAAAGAAACAATTCTCAAGGACACTTAGAGAGATGAGAAAATGTTGAATTGAGAATCGTTTCAATTTCCTTTGTAAACAATAGTAACTCTAAAACAGTACAAATATAAAGGGCTTTCATACCAAAAAACATGATGCATATCATAAATGGGGCTGATTTATAAAAAACACTAATTAGGATCAGACAATGAGGTATTATTTATGAAGGTATAGTCTGTGAGCGTTTTTAAAAAGGCAATTAAATGCTCTGCTTCTTGTTGTGAAAGCTGAACGCCACCATCGGCTGAATACTTCATTAAGGGAGATAAGTTAGGAGAGTCATGTTTCACTCCAAAGCTATAAAATGAAATTACTTCTTCAAGTGTTTCAAAACGACCATCATGCATATAGGGGGCTGTCAATTCAATATTTCTCAATGTTGGCGTCTTAAACTTACCATAATCATTCATATTTCCAGTAATGTTATAAAGTCCAGCATCTGGATCTAAATCTAACCCATTATTCCCAAAAGCATTATCGTGAAACAATACAGTGCCATGACAATGGAAGCAGTCCCCTCGTTCAGTAAAGAAAATGTCGTACCCATCCCATTCTTCTGGTGTAAGATTACCCTCTCCCCTCATGAATCGATCAAACTTAGAGTCTGTTGAATTCAATGTTCTAAAGAATTGCGCTAAAGCATAAGCAATGTCTTTCGAAGTAATTTCGTCAACTCCATAAGCTTTCTTAAACAAGTATCTATAATTAGAGTTAGTATTGACTTCTTGTATATTTGTTCCAAAAAAGTCCTCCACCTCAAAAAGCATCACGTCTTCTAGGGTTCCCTGAACTGCACCATTCCATAAATACTGATTGTTCCAAGCCAAGTTAATATGGGCTAAACTATTGGATTCAAAAGTGGTAAATGCCTTGCTTTGGTCATGACAAGAAGAGCAGGATTTGGTTTGGTTACTAGAAAGTATCTTGTCATAATACAATGCTCTCCCTAGCGCAATTCCTTCTTTTGTGGGCATATTATCTTCTGGAATAATCATATCTGGAAAGTTAGAGGGATAATTAATCACAACTGGAGTGGTTTGAAAATCTCCATAGCTACTCACCTCATCCTTTTTACAGCTACCAAAGAAAAGTACCATTAACAGATAAAAAAACATAGTTTTAAAGAGCTTACTCATTGCATTTGGTGTTTATTCAACAGAAAACACGTCAATTCCGTTGTTTTTGACTAATTCTTGTTTGGTTTGACTCCCCATCATTCCTTGAGCAATTGTTGTTAAGTCAAATGAGTTTGGATTTTTAAACCAATTCTGGATTTCCATTGCAAGTGTAATATCAAACACACCATTGTTTACATTCATCGACATTGGTAATTCTACCTGAAAGTAATTTTTGTTGTTGTTTAGTGGCCCAGTATGAAAATTAAAGTGATTATAATTTCCTTGGTGTTCATAACGACCTTCTAATTTCATATAATGGTAACCACCGCCCATCATTTGAGGCCACTCCATTGCAACTTCAGGAAAATTGTTGAATACCCCTGTTTGGTTCATGATGGAATCTAAACCAAAAGTGAACTTTATCCCAATATAATGACCATTCGGAATAGAAGAGGTAATTTTCAACTGGTCGTAGCCCTCTAAACGTGGATCAACATACACTGCGTCTACAATGTTTATGACTTGTCCGTTGGAATGTACAAAAGCTACATTCGAGATAAAATAGCGAATGGTTTCTATGCTAAAGTTATTTCCAAAATCATTAACGTACATTACCGTATCGTAGCTTACAGTAAGATCATCGACATAATGATTAAATCTTAAATAAGACACTAAAGCTGGGTTAGGTGATGAAGAGTTTGGGTCTAGATTATCCTTTTTACAGGAGAATAAAGGTGAGAAAACGAAGAGCAAGCCACTGAAAAGAATAAGTACATTTTGTATTCTAAAACAAGTTGAATTCGTAGTTTTCATGGCTAAACCTTTAGTGTTTAATCAAAACTAGGACTTAAAGGCTGAGAAAAACATGATATAGATCAGGTATCTATTTAAAAAGGCCGATTCATGAATATTGAATCGGCCTTTTATTTATCTATTAAGATCTAAAGACTTACAAGTCAAACTTAATCCCTTGTGCCAATGGCAACTCAGTAGTATAGTTAATTGTATTTGTTTGTCTTCTCATGTATACTTTCCAAGCATCAGAACCAGACTCACGTCCACCTCCTGTTTCTTTTTCACCTCCGAAAGCCCCACCAATCTCAGCACCTGAAGTACCGATATTCACGTTTGCAATTCCACAATCAGATCCTTGAGCTGATAAGAACTGTTCTGCTTCACGTAAATTAGTTGTCATAATTGCAGAAGACAAACCTTGAACCACACCATTTTGTAATTCAATAGCATTGGTAACATCTCCAGAGTATTTCATTACATAAAGAATAGGTGCGAATGTTTCGTTTTGAACCGTTTCGTAGTGATTCTCAACTTCTAGAATCGCTGGTTTAACGTAGCATCCTGACTCATATCCTTCTCCTTCAAGAACTCCACCTTCAACCAATACTTTAGCACCTTCTTTCTTTGCAGATTCGATAGCGTTTAAGTAATTGTTTACTGCATCCTTATCGATAAGTGGCCCAACGTGATTGTTTTCATCCAAAGGATTACCAATTTTAATTTGTCCGTATGCATCAACGATAATCTTCATAACCTTGTCGTAAATGCTATCATGAATAATCAAACGACGTGTAGATGTACAACGTTGTCCTGCTGTTCCTACAGCACCAAATACAGCGCCTGGAACAACAATTTTCAAGTCAGCATCTGGAGTAATAATCATTGCATTATTCCCACCTAATTCTAACAATACTTTTCCTAAACGTTTTGCTACTGCTTCGTTAACAGAACGACCCATTCTTGTAGATCCTGTTGCAGAAACCAATGCGATTTTCTTATCGTTAGCCATTGCTTTTCCAACCTCTGGACCACCAATTACCATTGTAGAAACTCCTTCTGGAACATTGTTCTTAGCAAATACTTCTTGTGCAATATTTTGACAAGCAATAGATGTTAAAGGTGTTTTTTCTGATGGTTTCCATACGCATGAATCTCCACAAACCCATGCCAAAGCAGTGTTCCAGCTCCAAACTGCAACTGGGAAGTTAAATGCTGAAATTACTCCAACAACTCCTAGTGGATGATATTGCTCATACATTCTGTGTCCTGGACGCTCAGAGTGCATTGTTAATCCGTAAAGTTGACGAGAAAGTCCTACAGCAAAATCACAGATATCGATCATTTCTTGAACTTCACCTAAACCTTCTTGGTAAGATTTACCCATTTCATAAGAAACAAGTGCTCCAAGAGGCTCTTTATATTCTCTTAATGCATTTCCTAACTGACGAACAACTTCTCCACGCGCTGGTGCTGTCCATTGTCTCCATTCATAAAATGCTTTTGATGCTACTTCAACTGCTTCGTTGTAATCTTCTACAGACGCTAGTTGTACTTGTCCAATTTTTGAACCATCTACTGGTGTATGTGAATCAATCACTTCGCCTTTTGTAACGATCCAGTTTTTTCCTGTTGATGCTCCTCTGTTGACTTCATTTTTAACTCCTAGTTGACTTAGTACTTTATTGATATCAATTTCTGACATGTATTCTTTGATTTTTTGTTTCATGCAAAAGTAAGGAAGTCTTTTGACAATAAAAAGAAAACCACCTCGCGACTAATCAGTGTTCGTTTTTTAGGCTCAATAAATGGAAAAAAGCCCAATAGTATAATATTGGACTTTTTTCTGATTCTGTAGCGGTTATAAGGTATATCTTTTGCACCAATTGTTTTTTTTAAGCTAAAAGAAACAAAAAATGAATCGTTGGGAGGGAACATTTGTTTTGTAGTCATCCTAGATCTTTATCCTTTAATAAAGGATGCTTTTTGTAAAATCTCTTGATGAATAAAAACTCGACTTTGTAATTCCTCAATCTCCTCCAAACAAAATTCAATTTTATGTTGATAAAAAGCTTTATCATTTTTCAAAAACAATTGAAAGCGTAGGCTTCTTAACTCCTTTTTTCTAATGAAGATATCTCTCTTCAGTGCGCGAATGAATTTTCGTCTTTCTGAAATACTCATGCTAATGTTCTTTTTTCTTTTGTCGTAAAATGTGATTAACTTCTTGAAAGAATGCCCCTCACTATTTTTAACTAAGTAATTTATTTTAAAAGAAATAAAAAAGTACATTAATGTACAGTTATTCTTATATTTCGATATTCATCCAAGAAAAATGGCTCGGAAACCTACAATAGTTAACAAAGAAAACTTAGAAAGGACCAAGGAAATGGTACTTGAGAGTATCGACTTCAAACTATTGAGGTCGGTAGACTGTGACAGGCTTGGCCGAGTCGTTTCAGAACAAACACAAACCCATATCAATGGCATCACTTTTAAACGCCTTTACGGTTTTACGAAATATCCTTTTAATCCTTCAATTCAAACTTTAAATATTCTGAGTCAATTTCTTGGTTACAACAACTGGTATGAATTAGAAATGTCTTTTAATGATAGCCAACCGATTTCTAACCGTGAGTTAGACATTTTGGTTTCTTTCTATGATTTTGACCTAATCAACAATATTGAGTTTCATGATGGTGGGATACAGTCAATGTCAAGGAAGATAGCACTTCGATTTAGAGAAGACGTAACAACATTCAAACGCGCAACTACTCTTTTGGCTCAAAAGAAATACGCACAAGTGTTTTTTATAGAACACTTCCCTGATTACGATAATTTATGCAAATACTATTATTTATTGTATGAAGAATATTTAAAGTACAACACTGAAAACAACGGAAAAATATTCGGACATGCGATGTTATTTATAAAGTCTTTTTGGTTAGAGAATGAACAAGATTGTAAGCATCATATAGCTGAAATGAGGGGAGCAAATATCAGTAAAGAGGTCTATCCGTATTTGGTGGGTAGGTACTTTGCATACAACATGCTTTATGAAACATATTATGGCAAAGAAACAAAAGCCTACAAATATTTTGATGATTATTTAGAAATCAGAAAGCAGTTACCTAAAAGTGGAAAACGATTTTTAGATTTTCCTGCTTCAGAATACATAATGGTTGATTGTCTTTTACACATTGGCGCTTATTCAAAATGTATTGAGATTTTAGAGCTTGCCGCAGAAGAGTTCCCTTTAAAAATGGAATTTGCACGAAAAGGTTATTACAGACAAATGCAATTGATAGGATTAATTGCACATAAAAAGCTAAACCCTAAATTTGATCTGGGGGCTTACTTAGCAGAAATCGATCCTGATGGGTTTTATTTCATCTCACAAAAATACTTTTCGAGCTATTATTATTACGCTCACTATTTGAACAATGGAGATTTAGCCCATTTAAAAAAAGCGAAGGACTTAGCCACTGAGATGGGGAACATATTTCTCAACAAGAATTTTTTACACTTTTGATACAGCCCCATGACTATCGCCATCCATTTTTTCCTTCTTTAAAAAACGGATGATAAGGTATGGCAAATCCCAATTTGAATCCTCCCATAAATACATTTTCTTGACCTATAGGAAAAAAACAGAATAAAGATAAATTTCCCAATAGTCCTGCACCTAATTCAAGGTTGATGTAGTCAAATTTGCCTTTTGAAATATTAAACATTGGTTCAGGACGAAAATAGAGATACGCCATCCACCAACTTACATATCCTAGTTGAGGATAAATGGACACATAATGTTCACTATTTAAATAAGTATAAGACGTTCCAAGTTGATAAATACGATTCAAGCCATCCCCAGACAATCCATTCTTTCCAGACCATCCCAAAAACAACTTTGATACGGTAACACCACTGTAATAACGATCCATATCAGTAGCACCAACATATTTTACTTCATTTGGAATGAACAGCAATAAATTATCACTAATGTAAAAGGACCTTTCCTGCGACTTGACAGATTTTAATGAAAAAAAAGCAATTAGTAAAGCGACTAGTAATGTAGTGTTTCTCATGGAGAATAATGTTGGCTAAAAGGCAAAGATAATGATTTCTTAACCAATAATTATCCATCCATTTTAACCACAATTTTGTCCTGCATTGGGGAAATCTCGATAAGAATAATATTGTAACACCTCTTCTAAAGCAACTTTAAGCGCTTTGTTGATGGGCAATATTCTGTTGCCCATTTGATGGTCAATTTGACTCAATTTCATATAGTAGTCTGTGAAAATTGGAACATATAGTCCTTTTGATATCGCTTCAAAAGTAGAATTGTATTGTTCAGCTTGACCTTCTTTTATAATTTTGCATGTTGCGAGTCTTAAATTTCCATACTTGTCTTTACTTGCTGCAAAACCGAACAAACGGCAGATTAAACCACGGTACTTATAATCGCTGCAACGACCTTGTCCAAAAACAGATAATGATTTGTAGATGTGACAGGTTTTACTGTCTATTTCATTAAGGGTAGTTAGTGTGTTTTCGGCCTCTCCATTCAAGAACAAATGAAAAGCCCAAGGTAAAAACTCTAAAGGTGAAGCGTCTAAATCTGGATGTTTACAACAGTTTCCACATCCTGAAACACATGTTAAACCCGATGACTTTTCAAATTGAGTGGCTTCTAGTTCTAAATCGTAAAATAACATTTCAACTAGCTGTACTCTTCGTTCTATCGACATATATTTATTTCAAAAGTAAAATAAATAATGCTGTGATTTTTATAATTTTTTTATTTTTTTATCTAAAGAAATTATTGAATCACAACTCCAAATCCATTCGATACATCTTCGAATATTACATCCCCTAGTGTATCAACTGTATGAATACTATTTAACTGTTGGAAATGATATATCGACTGATTGCAAAAATGATATTCAAAGTTTGAACTTATTTTCTGGGCGTCATCTACTGTGCCGTACCCATTGTTTTCACGTCGCATCGGGTGGAATGAATTCATTTGTTTTCCACTATAAAATATCATCTGATCTCCCTTTTTTAAATAAACTTTTGAAGTCCTCCCTGAGGCAATTAAGTTTCCATATACCTTTCCGTTTTTCGAAGGTTCAAAAAGTAAAACATAAAGATCTTCATTCGAATTATTGATTACTTCATGATTAAAACGAGTGAAATCAGAAAAAGAAGCTACCCCTGAATACAGTGACTTTCCATAAAGCTGAGTTTTCGTTTCTGAGCAGTTTCCCATTAAGTTTAAACTTTTCTGAATTTCATAATCAGCAATCATACTGGAGTATATTTCCTTGGCTAAACTGTTTTCAATACTTTCCCAGTTTGCAGTTAAAATATACTTTGGTTGAATGGCGCTAGGAAGTTTTTCAGATACCAAAGGAACTGAATCTTGTTGAAAACCTAGCATTTTATCAACCACCTTCAATTCTTCGGCACTCAACCCGTCCAGACCCGTTGTTTCTTCAAGGTCCTGTTCAACAATCGAATTACTGCTAGGAAAGAAAAATAAAAAATTAATGATCACAATAATAAGGGTGATGAAAAACAATGGAGATCGAATCATATTTCCAAATGTTGTTCGTGGATGCTTAGTATGAACAGAAAAAGCTTCCGATTGAACGAAAGTCAAGACTTGTTTACGATGGTTATTATTTAAAGAAACATTTGAGATAGCCGTTTTGATTTTATTTAACTGCGATGAAGAAAGCGTGGTGTTTAAAACCAGTAATTTTGCAGTATCAATGTAAGCAATTGCATCGCTGTAATACTCTTCATCCAAAGCATTCAACACCTCGACAAAAGAATACGAAAACACCTCATGTACTAGACGCTTTAAATCATCATTCTGACTCACTTTCAACTGTCCTAATCGCTGATTTAAAAACTGACTTACAGGACCTTGAATCTCAATTCTTTTTTTCTTGAGAAGTAAGGGGGCGAATTTCAAATGAACGGCAATTCCACCCACATCGCGTTCCTCGATGGCCCTCCTTATCTTTTGGGTAAGTATTGGTAATAGATAAGTTGAAACAAAAACTTGGTAAGCCTCAAACAACTGGTGTTCATCAGGTAAAACAAGTTCTTTATTTGGAACTACCTTATTTCCATTACTGATTAAATATTCGGCCAATAGAACATCTTGTTCAATCCAGCCATGAAAAACTTTAATTTTATCCTCTTTGAGCTGGTCTAAAATGAGGGTCAGTTCTTGTAAAACAAAACGGTCACCTAAAATATTCAAATGTTCTTCGTAGGCAAAGTGTGAGTTGATTAACTCCCTCAATTGAGCCACCAACTCATCATCAACGTGTGAGTAGTCTAGCTCGAAAAAAGCCGCTAATCGTATTGCGTTAATGAATTTCATGCCTCAACTTTAGATTTATAGCGTTGAATATCAAGCAAAAAATCAATATCTTCTTCAATCTTATTCCCAATCACAATTACGTTGGCTCCAGCAGATTTCAGCGTTTCTATTTGTTCGATAGAACGCACTCCTCCTCCAACAACAACAGTAGTGTTTAGTTGATTTTTTACTTGTTGAACAAGCACTCCACCTACAGGATGATGAGCACCACTTCCTGCATCAAAATACACTACCCGCTTTCCTTGTAACACACCAGCTATTGCCGTATTTAAGGCAATAGCAGACTTATCTCTTGGAATGGGGGTGGTTTGACTAACATAAGCTACGGTTGATAAATTTCCACCCTCAATTAATATATATGCTGTTGGAATAATTTCTAAATCTAAAGCAAAGACCTCTTGCGCACTTTTAACATGTTGACCAATTAAGTATTCTGGATTTCTTCCTGAAAGCAAACTTAAATAAAGTAAAGCATCAGCTTCATTTGACAATTGTTGATGGTCTCCTGGAAAAATAACCAAAGGAATCTTCGTGAGTTTTTTCAAAATAACAGTTGCTTTTTGAAAATCACTTCGTGTAACTGTACTTCCACCAATAAAAAAATAGTCAATTTTAGAAAACTCAGCTTTTTCAACCACTTGACGCAAGCGCTCTTCAGTATTTGTTACTTCAGGGTCAATGAGCACAGCAATTTGACCTGTTTTTGAACTAAACTTGCGATATATATCTTTATTTGACCTCATAGACTGGTGATGCATTAATTGAAATTACAAAATTATCTTTTCTATCGATCGTTAATTCAACTTCTTTTTTATTGTTTGGAAAGTAAATTCTTCCTTTCCAGTGAAGTTCATCAATTTTTGTCAGCAACAAGTTTTCTGCAAAAACAATCTCCTTTCTACCAGCCAATTTATATAAAGCCTCCTTTCCTGACCAAACTTTTATCATTTCTTCGACAGAATCGGTATCGGTCAATATTTTTTCCTCATCACTTAGAAACTTATGTTTCACCTTCATCACTTTTTCATGTATAGGCTCGAGATCGAGTCCAACATGAAAAGATTGGCAATAAGCCATTCCAACAACATGATTTGCATGAGAAATAGAAATAAACCCCTCCCCTTCGACATAAGGCGCACCGATTTTAGAATAAAGGATAGGTTCATTTCCGAAATGCATTGTACGCAATACACGAGTGGCCACAAACTCTCTTCTTCTGGAGGGATGGTTTAAACTTTGTAATTTTACCTGTTCGTTGGGCAGTAAATTATGAAGGTGTTCCTCCGTTACAAAATCATCGTAATACAGTAAAAAAACCGTAACAGGCCCATATTTTATACTTTCCGTGTGAAACATGAGTATAAAAGTAACATTCACGGTTGAAAAATCAGGTGTTCACTTTGAATAAAAATAAAAGTTAACAGGTGTTCATAACTTGTTTTGCTCAAAAAAGACTAACTTTGTAGATTCTTTTGTAAGAAGAGGTGCGTTGTCTATTAATTTTTATACATTTGCACTCCAAAATTTTGAACATTATGAGTTCGAATAAAGAATTTATTATCCCGTTTGAGGGCTTGAAAAATGGAAAACATTCCTTCAAGTTTCATATAACGGCAGCGTTCTTTGAAGAGTTAGCGTATTCTATTATTCAAGGAGGAGACGTAAAAGTTGACTTCGAGTTGAATAAGAAGGAGACAATGATGATTGGTGAAATTGAAATGTCTGGTACAATTCAAAAGCCATGTGATCGTTGTACAGATTTAATGGACATCCCTGTGGACATTACTCATCAAATCATATATAAGTTTGGTGAAGAAGAAAGCGAAGATGAAAATTTGATTGTCCTTCCCCCTTCCGCATTTACAATTGATGTTGCATCAGACTTGTATGAATTACTAACGGTAGCTTTGCCTAGCCGAACAGTACATAAAGAAGATGAGTGCAATGAAGAAATGCTAGATTTAATAGACCAATACGTTGATTCATCAGAAAATGAAGAAGAAGATTCTGACGAGGAAGATATAGATCCCCGTTGGAACGCATTAAAAAATTTGAATTAAAAACTTAAATATAAAGTAAAATGGCACATCCAAAAAGAAGAACGTCGACAACAAGAAGAGACAAAAGACGTACACACAAAAAAGCAGTTGCTGCGAATGTAGCGACATGTCCAACAACAGGACAGCCTCACTTGTTCCACCGCGCACATTGGTACGAGGGGAAACTTTACTACAAAGGTCAAGTAATTGCTGAGAAAGAAGTAGCAGTATAATTTTGCTCATCCATCAATAAAAGTGTTTATACACTTATGAAACTTGGATTAGATATTAGTGGTGGCGATTTTGCGCCAAGAGCAAACGTTCTTGGCGCAATTTTAGCCCTCGAGAAACTGCCCGACGATGTAGAGATTGTGCTCATCGGTCGTGAAGATGATATTACCTCAATTTTGAAAGAAAAAGGGGTGGTCTCAAACCGTCTTTCTGTGGTTAATGCTCCAGATGTTATTACAATGGAGGATCATCCTACACGTGCAATTCCACAAAAACCCAACAGTTCAATTTCCGTTGGTTTTGAGCTTTTGGCTCAGAAAAAAATTGATTCATTTGCGAGCACGGGTAACACCGGTGCAATGTTGGTGGGGTCAATCTATAAAATCAATTCTATTCCTGGAGTAATTCGCCCATGTATTACTTCTGTACTCCCTAAAGTTGAAGGAGGTAACTCCATCATTTTAGATGTAGGTTCAAATGCAGATTGTAAACCAGACGTTTTATATCAATTTGCGAGTTTAGGTTCACTTTATGCTCAAAATGTTATGGGGATTAAAAGCCCTAAAGTGGGTTTATTAAACATTGGCGAGGAAGAAGGAAAAGGAAACTTGCTTACTCAATCTGCATATAAATTAATGAAAGGTACTGAAGATTTCAATTTTATAGGGAATATTGAAGGGCGTGATTTATTTAATGGAAAAGCAGATGTTGTGGTTTGCGATGGATTTACAGGAAATATTGTTTTAAAACAAGCAGAAGGAATATACTCTATTGCAAAGCAGCTGGGTATGAAAGATACCTACTTTGACCGCTTTAATTATGAAAATTACGGCGGAACTCCTATATTGGGCGTCAATTCTGAGGTAATTATCGGTCACGGAATCTCTAATGACGTAGCTGTGAAGAACATGATGTGTCTTGCACATGATGTTGCAAAGTCAGAGTTAACAAGAAAGATAAAAGAAGCTTTTAAATAATGAAAAAAATTACAGCAGCAATTACTGGGGTTCATGGATATGTTCCTGAGACCGTTCTTAGTAATAAGGACCTTGAGAAAATGATTGATACAACTGACGAGTGGATTACCACGCGAACAGGAATCAAGGAAAGGCGTATGCTTGGAGATGGTAACCCAACATCCGACATCGGAGTTGAGGCTGTAAATGCTTTATTGGCTAAAAAAGGAATTTCTCCAGAAGAGATTGATTTGGTAATCTGTGCTACAGTTACACCTGATTATCCATTTCCTGCAACTGCAAATGTTATTTCAGACCGAACAGGAATGAAAAACGCGTGGAGTTTTGACATCAACGCAGCATGTTCAGGATTTATCTTTGCCTTAACGACAGGTGCACAATTTATTGAAACAGGAAAATACAAAAAAGTAATCGTTATTGGGGCAGACAAAATGTCTTCCATTATTGACTACGAAGATCGTGCTACTTGTGTGATTTTTGGAGATGGTGGTGGAGCTGTTTTACTAGAACCTAACGAAGAAGGTTACGGAGTTGTTGACAGTGTATTGAGAAGTGATGGGGAAGGTAGAAAATACTTAATTCAACCTGCAGGAGGCTCTAAGTTACCTCCAAGTCACGCCACAGTAGACGAAAGACTTCACTTTGTTAAACAAGAAGGAAAAGCAGTATTTAAATTTGCAGTAACGAATATGGCAGAGGTATCTGCTGAAATCATGGAGCGCAATAATTTAACTTCTGATTCCGTTGATTGGTTGGTGCCTCACCAAGCCAACTTAAGAATTATCGATGCAACGGCCAACCGCATGGGATTATCAAAAGACAAAGTGATGATCAACATTCAAAAATATGGTAACACTACCGCTGGAACATTACCGTTGTGCCTTTGGGATTGGGAAAAACAATTAAAAAAAGGGGACAACATAGTATTATCAGCCTTTGGTGGTGGATTTACTTGGGGAGCTATTTACCTTAAGTGGGCTTACAATTCATAATAGAAAAAAAATACGTACATTTATCCTATAAATATTCATACATGATGAATCAAAAAGAAATCCAAGAACTAATCAAATTCGTTTCAAAATCTGGTGTAACAGAAGTAGAAATTGAAGAAAAAGATTTTAAAATCACTATTAAGTCTGAACCAAAAAGACGTAAACGTGATAATGAAGAAAATGTAGTTTACATCCAACAGCCAATGCAAGCAATGCCGCAACAGCAAATGCCAGCAGCAATGCCACAAGCAGCACCTGCTGCAGCACCTGCACCTGCAGCGCCAGCAGCTACAACTGAAGGGTCAGAAGACGCAGACAGTAAGTACATCACAGTAAAGTCACCAATGATTGGTACTTTCTACCGTTCTCCATCACCAGATAAACCGGTATACATTGAAGTTGGTAGCGAGGTCAAAGTAGGAGATACTGTGTGTATAATCGAAGCGATGAAGTTATTCAATGAGATTGAATCTGAAGTACAAGGAAAAATTGTTAAAGTTCTTGTAGATGATGCAACACCAGTTGAATACGATCAACCACTATTTTTAGTTGATCCATCTTAATTATTTATAAGTAGAACTAAAACACCCAAAAAGGCATGTTCAAAAAAATATTGATTGCCAATAGGGGCGAAATCGCCTTACGTGTTATCAGAACATGTAAGGAAATGGGCATTAAAACGGTTGCTGTATATAGTACAGCTGATAAAGAAAGTTTACATGTTCGTTTCGCCGATGAAGCTGTTTGTATTGGTCCAGCAGCAAGTTCATCATCCTATTTACTAATACCAAATATCATTGCTGCAGCGGAAATTACCAATGCAGATGCAATTCACCCTGGTTATGGATTTCTTTCAGAGAACGCTAAGTTTTCTAAAGTTTGCCAGGAACACAACATCAAGTTTATTGGAGCTACTCCAGAACAAATTGATGGAATGGGTGATAAAGCCAACGCGAAAGCGACAATGATTAAAGCAGGAGTTCCTTGTATACCAGGTTCAAAAGGACTTTTAAAAGACCTCGATGAAGCCTTCAAAACTGCTGAAAAAATAAAATATCCTGTCATTCTTAAAGCAACTGCCGGTGGTGGTGGAAAAGGAATGCGTTTGGCATGGAAAAAAGAAGAGTTGGAAGATGCTTGGAACCAAGCTAAGCAAGAATCAAAAGCAGCTTTCTCTAATGATGGATTGTACATGGAAAAGTACATCGAAGAACCACGTCATATTGAAATTCAAATTGCAGGAGACCAATTCGGGAATGTATGTCACCTTTCAGAACGTGATTGTTCAATCCAAAGAAGACACCAAAAATTAGTTGAAGAAACACCTTCTCCTTTCATGACAAAAAAGTTACGTAAGGAAATGGGTGCTGCTGCAATTAAAGCTGCGAAAGCAGTTAAATATGAAGGTGTAGGAACGGTAGAATTCCTTGTAGATAAGCACAGAGACTTCTATTTCATGGAAATGAATACACGTATTCAGGTAGAGCATACAATTACTGAAGAGGTTATTAATTTCGACTTAATTAAGGAACAAATTAAATTGGCTGCAGGACATAAAATTAGTGGTAAGAATTACGAACCTATAATGCACGCTATTCAGTGTCGTATTAATGCTGAGGATCCTTACAATAACTTCCGCCCTTCACCTGGTAAAATAACTGAATATCATGAGCCTGGTGGACATGGAATTCGTATAGACACGCATGTTTATGCAGGTTATACAATACCCGCTCATTACGATTCAATGGTTGCTAAATTAATCACAGTAGCACAGACAAGAGAAGAAGCTATTCTTAAAATGCGTCGTGCCCTAGATGAATATATCATTGAAGGAGTAAAAAGCACTATTCCATTCCATCAAAAATTAATGTTGGATGAGAAATTCAATGAAGGTGATTTCACAACGAAATTTATGGAAGATTTTAAATTCTAAAAACTATTCATTTTAAATGATAAAAGCCATCTAATAGATGGCTTTTTTTATTTTCAAGATACCGTAAAGTTCTTAATTTTGAAGATTAACGGTTCAAAACCGTCATATAAAAACCCAAATTATAGCCTAAATATCGAGCAGCAGATAAACTTATAAATAACTGGATAGGGACTCAGTTTTTTGTAAACAATATTAACTTGATTTAGCGCTTTAATTAAAAATTAAGTAATTCTATACCATTAATTCCTTTAAGGTGTTAAATTTGTGCTATAAATTATTTAGAATCGTATGAAAACAGGTAAAGCAAATAAACAGATAGAGAAAGTCATCGCTTTAGTAGAAAAAGAAGGTGTACTGGCAAAATCTTTAATTGAAGAATTAAAGGAATTGAGAGAGCATGCGCTTAAGGAAGAGGATCCATTATTGGCTAAAGTAACGCGTTTAACATACGAATACATCGAAGAAAATGAAGCTTTTGATATTCAAGCGCTTTGGGAAGAAGATGAAGAAGGAGGAGAATACCCTTTGGAAATTGAAGATAAAGACAACTTATTGAACTTGCTTAACTTGTTGCTAAAATCTGATCACAAAATCAATAGAGAAGAAATTAAAGATTACCGTACTTCTTTAAAAGAAGAGCTTTATTAGTCTCAAAATATTAAACAAAAAAAAGTCTGTCTAAAATATTAGACAGACTTTTTTTATGCTCTATTTTTCGGTTTAAATAAAATGAACTTTTCCATCAGCTACATTATAATATGCACCGATAATTTCAATTTCACCATTCTTCTCCATTTCAGCTAAGATCTCACTATTATTACGAATTTCAGCCATAGAATTATGAATGTTTTCGATCACAACTTTTTGAATTGATTCAGTTGTTGTAACGTCCTCTACCTCTTTCTCAACTTTTTGAACAGAAGGTTTCATTTTGCTCAATAAAGTAGTGATGTTTCCTAATTCTACACCTTTACAAGCGGAAGTTACTGCACCACATGAAGTATGCCCCAACACAACAATCAATTTTGAACCGGCAACTTTACAGCCGTATTCCATAGATCCAAGAATGTCTTCATTGACAATATTCCCTGCAACACGTGCTTTAAAAATATCCCCAATTCCTAAATCAAATATTTGTTCAGCTGTTACTCTCGAATCAATACAACCCAACACTACAGTGTGAGGGAACTGACCTGTTGAGGTTTCATTTACTTGTTGAAGAAGGTTTCTTTCAGCAGACTCTCCGTTGACGAATCTTTTATTTCCATCAACTAAAATTTGTTTAACCTCCGAAATTGATAATTTACTTTGTAATTCTTTATTTAATGTTTCCATCATTATGTTCTTTTTAGAAATGAATTTTCACTTAGATTTTCTCTGTTGTTAAATCCAACGAATTCAACGTTAACATTTCGACTTTTAGAATTATGATAAAAGTCTTCTAGAAGGTCATAAATATCATAATCCATATGTTTATTTAACGAGCCATCAATAACTACATTACTATCATCTTTGATTTCATCAAAGGTTTTGTGTAAGTTTCCTTTATTAAAAAATGAAACTACCTCACCAAGTTGAATTGTTTGTACATCTTCTTTTTTCATATACTTAGAATGCATTCCATTCTCATAATTTCTTTTAATGATATAGAAAACAGCAATAGCAAAACCTATGATTATACCCCATAAAAGATTAACACCAACAATAATTACAATGGTTACAATGAACGGTAAAAACTGACTCATACCTTGCTTGTAAAGCTCCTTAAACAGGGAAATATTCGCCAATTTATAACCTACAACAAAAAGTACTGCAGCCAAAACAGCTAAAGGAATTTTATTAAGAATAGATGGTAAAGCTAAAACAAAAACCATCAGGAAAATACCATGAGAAATACCCGCCATTTTTGTTCTACCTCCAGAAGAAATATTTGTTGAACTTCGCACAATTACCTGGGTAATCGGCAGTCCTCCGATAAGTGATGAAA
Organism: Brumimicrobium ulvae; assembly: GCF_947504225.1. GTDB lineage: Bacteria > Bacteroidota > Bacteroidia > Flavobacteriales_D > Crocinitomicaceae > Brumimicrobium > Brumimicrobium ulvae. Next base: position 150,012 of record NZ_CANNGT010000002.1, read on the forward strand.
CAACGTTACCAGAACCTTGAGCAAGTAACTCTCTATTGGTTGGTGTTGTTCTTTTAAATGGATCTAACTTGTCTGTTGCCGCTACACTTAACAATGTTTCAAGACTGGCTACAATGGCTAAAGTTGCACCAATCAAATAAATTCTTGGGTTACTTAAAATAGTCCAATCAGGAAAAGTCAATAAACCGTAATAAGGCAAATTACTATCAGCGGCTTGTATGTCCACCAAATGAGAATTTGCAACTTGTTGCTCACCCATCATAATAAACTCATTTGTTAGCGCAAGATTTGGAGCTGCTACGACAAACAATTCATTTGTTAAAACTGCAACAACCACAGCTAGCAAAGGACCAGGAATTATTTTTAAAATCTTATGCTCTTTAAAAGCCGGTCTTTGAAATAAGATTAAAATAGTTAATGAAATAATTGTAATAATTATGGCTCCAAGAGAAAAATGACTGAATGAATAAAGGATATCAGAGAAGAATCCGCTGTTGTCCATTTCGAAGTACTTCCAATTTCCTTCTGGATTTTTATCCATTCCAAATGCATGAGGAATTTGTTTTAATATCAAGGTAATACCAATACCTGCTAGCATACCTTTAATCACAGAAGAAGGAAAATAATAACCAATGATTCCGGCCCTTAATACAGCAAGAATAATTTGAAGAACTCCTGCGATTACACCAGCTACCAAAAATGCCTGAAAACCAACGGCCATATCAAACTCTCCAGCAGCATTGGTACCTAATTCTAATATACTATCTGCAACAATTACTGCTAAACCAGCAGCAGGACCTGATACTCCAAGTGACGAACCACTTATAGCACCAACAACAATACCACCAACAACACCAGCAATAATTCCTGAAAACATAGGCGCGCCTGATGCGAGTGCAATTCCTAAACATAATGGTAATGCGACTAAGAAGACTACCAATCCTGAAGGAATATCATATTTTAAATTTTTAAATAAATCTGAACTTTTCATGAATAATTTTTTTTGGGCATAGAAATGCCATATAACAACTTAACAAACAACCTATTAAGGCTGAATAAATAATTAAAGAAATTGCGGTAAAAAATTATACGTGTTCAGGGGGTGGATTTGTATTCTCCTGGTAATTGGTTTTTATTTTGAAGAAATAAAGACTGTATTCTTTCTCTTTTTGAGATGAAGTGTTATACGTATGAACTATTTCAATTGAAGAGTGAAGGGTTTCCTCTTCTAAAGGATTTGCAGTCCGGTTTGAATTTTCTTGTTCTCCAAGATCCATACATGCATTAACTTCCTCGATGTGGTAATTGATAAAAGTGTCTGCAATAAAAAGTACAGACGACTGAAAAAACATTAGCAAACTTGCTAAGCATATCATTGCATATATTTTTTGTTTTTTCATCGATGTAAATTTAGGGAATCAAATCGAAATTTTTAAGCTTCGTTATTAAAAGTTAGTTAAATTTAATATACGTGAATCACTGGCGTCCGATAAAAACTGATTTGTGCTATAAATTATTTAGAATCGTATGAAAACAGGTAAAGCAAATAAACAGATAGAGAAAGTCATCGCTTTAGTAGAAAAAGAAGGTGTACTTGCAAAATCTTTAATTGAAGAATTAAAGGAATTGAGAGAGCATGCGCTTAAGGAAGAGGATCCATTATTGGCTAAAGTAACGCGTTTAACATACGAATACATCGAACAAAACGAAGCTTTTGATATTCAAGCGCTTTGGGAAGAAGATGAAGAAGGAGGAGAATACCCTTTGGAAATTGAAGATAAAGACAACTTATTGAACTTGCTTAACTTGTTGCTTAAATCTGATCACAAAATCAATAGAGAAGAAATTAAAGATTACCGTACTGCTTTAAAAGAAGAGTTGTACTAATCGTTTCATATCAACACTAAAAAACCCATTCTGTAGTACAGAATGGGTTTTTTGTTTGTAGTAGTCTGGATTGATTAGCGCTTAGTAATCTTTCTACTTATCGTGTTGCTTGCCGTTTCTATACGTACAATGTAAACACCTGTTTCAAATGATGTGAAATCCAACATTTCTGTCTTATCATTTACATCAGTGAGTTTAATTACAGCTCTTCCAATCGCATCATAAACAACAATTTTTTCAATTAACTCTACTCCTTCCCAACTGACATGAACAGTGTTTTCTGTTGGGTTTGGATAAACTTTTAGATGTTTATTTAATTCGTTTTGTGTGAGTCCTGTGGTATCTCTTACAAAGTTCCCGTTTGCAGACGCAGAACAACCATTTGCATTAGTAATTACTACTTCATAGTTACCATCTTGCGTCATTGTAATACTTGCCCCAGAACCAACTAAAGCACCATTTAAAAACCATTGTGCTGTTTCCCCAGTTTGGAGGTTCGTTGACAATACATTTCCTACTTGACTAATAGTTGGTTGTCCTGGTGAGGCATTTACATTAATAACAATAGTTTCTGTATCAATTCCACAATTATTAGAGCCCATTACACTATATGTAGTTGTAGCGCTTGGACTAGCCACTACAGATGCCCCTGAACTCGTATTTAAAGAGCCACTAGGCGTCCAAGCATAAGTGTCGGCACCAGAAGCATTCATCGTAGTGTTTTCTCCTTCACATATCGTTGTATTAATCGCTGAAACTTGAACTACAGGAACATCATTAACAACTATAGTGATCGAGGCACTGTTTGAACAGTTTCCTTCAGTCCCGGTCACCGTATATACTGTTGTTTGAGTAGGAGAATCAGTTTGTGTGTTACCAGAACCTAAACCATTATTCCAAGTATATGTAGAAGCACCGCTTGCTGAAAGAGAGACTGAACTACCTGCACACACTTCTGTTGCTGATGCGGTCACACCAACATTAATTGGTGGGCTTACTACAACCTCGACAGAAGCGGTGTTTGAACAGTTACCACTTGTCCCTGTAACTTGATACGTCGTAGTGGTGGTAGGAGAAACGGTATGTGTTGAACCACCACCTAAACCATTGTTCCAAGAGTAACTGCTTGCACCTGAAGCAGAAATCGAAGTAGAAGCACCACTACAAATTGTCATGTCAACGGCAGTTGCATTAACTTGTGGCAATCCATTAACGGTAATTTGATTACTAAAAGTCATGGTTTGCGTACCGTAAGCGTTACTGGCTTGTAAGGTAACGTTATAAGTTCCACTAGTTGGGTAGGTAACGACAGGATTTTGTAATGTTGATGTTGATGGAGATCCCCCAGGGAATGTCCAATTCCAAGACGTTGGTTGGTTTGTAGATTGATCAGTATAATATACCGTCTCTCCTTCACAAACAACAGATGAGCTAGCACTTAAACCAGGTTCTGGAGCAAGTTGAACTGCTACTCCATCGATATTGATATTATCGAGATACAAATTGTTTCCATAAGTAGATCCTTTATAGGATTCAAACATGATGAACACCTCATTTCCAACAAAACTATCTAGGTTAATTGTAAAACATGAAGCACCTGGTGTAGATTGATTGATGGGTTGAATACACCAATCATTTGCCGCAGAAGGGACGAACTCAGTAGTTGTTGTTGTTTGCGTAGCAAAAGAACCTGTTCCATCCTCCCCAAATTGAGCAATCCTTGTCCAAGTATCTGCACAATCTGTTGAAATGTAAATGATTAAGGAATCTGTTGAATTCACATCGTATCTTCTAAAGGCATGTTCAAAATACATTTCCGCAGAAGAAAGTCCAGTTAAATCAATCTTAGGTGAAATTAAACCATCACGCTGATTTGCATTTTGATAATTGAAATAATCTAGCTTTATCGCAGTATTTCCAGGGCTTGTTCCACCAATTGAAGCAAGGGACCAGGTTATATCTCCATCAGGATTCGAAACCAGCCAACCTGTTGCATTATTTTCAAAATCTTCTACAAACGGAAGTGCTGCAGAAGTTGTACGTAGAATAAGTGTATTTTGTTGTTCATCATTTGAAGGGTCATCATCTGTTCCTCCATTTGGATTTTGCGTTGTAATCGTTAAAACAGATGGACCTGTCCCAACAAGAATTACAGGTAAAGTTACAGTTTGAGCTTGTCCTGACGCAAGACTCCCAGTCCAAGAATATGTGTTCTGATTCCCATTGATTTCATAAGCGATTTCTACAGATGTCAAGGTTTGAGATCCATAATTTCTTAATTCAACTTCTGGTGAAATTGTGGAAGCACATACAATTCCGGCTGGAGAATTAATCACTTCTATTCCTGCATCAGTTGTATTACTTGCAGTGATACAAAAAGAATGATTTGCAGACGCACCAAAGTTCCCGTCTGGTTCTGCCATTTGGAAAAGTACTGTTCCGTCGGCATCATGCATTTCATAATCACCATTTGTTGAGCAAGATTGATATTGCGCTCCACTCATTCCATCTCCGTACTGATCAAAAATATTGAAAGTATAACATCCAACTGGAAGACACAAATTGTGAGTATTAAAAGTTCCTCCCACAACATCTGTATACGGTCCACCGCTGGCTACAACAACATTGTTTCCATCTAAAATTTCCCAAGTTGTTTCGCTTCCCCAACAGTCTGTATCAAGATATAAGACAGCTTGCTGCCCTCCACTATTGATTGTAAAATTAGAACTAAAAGTATTGTTTGAAAAATCCTCATCTACCTGACCGTTTGGAGATGAAACAGTTGCTGAAAACACGTAACTCCCATTTGTGGCCGTACCAGTAGGTAATGTAACTGTGGTAGTTTGTCCTGAAGGAAGGTTACCCGACCAATTAAAGGTTTGAGGAGTTCCTCCCCAATCATATGTAATTACCGCACTTGTTAAAGTTGTTGTACCGTAATTACTCAATTCAATTTGAGGCATAAAAGAAGGAGAACAAATTGTTCCGCTTGGTGAATAAATATCTGAAATAGAAGCGTCTAGCTGAACACTACTTCCTGTTAAACACAGAAGGGCTTCATGTGCATTAATTCTACCACTACCCAATTGTCCATTATTATAGTAGGTATCGTTTATCGGATCTGCAGAACTAAGTAAACAATTGATCAATTCAGTATTGGTTGCACTTGGCGCATAGGATTTCATCAATCCCAATAAACCTGAGACTAACGGTGATGCCATAGAAGTTCCAGTTAAATAAGCATACGAACTAGAAGGGACTGTACTTGCAATATTAGATCCTGGCGCTGCAATATCTATCCAAGTTCCATATTGAGAGGAATTTGCTTTGGTGTCATTTTCTGTAGTATTCGCAACAGAGATTACATTATTGTAGGCTGCAGGATAAAACATTGTGGAGACACCATCATTTCCAGCTGCAGCTACAAGAATAACTCCTTGATTCCATGCATTATTCATCACATTTTGACCATAGCTTCCTGCGGTTGGACCTCCCCAAGACATATTGATAATATCAGCGCCATTGTTGGCTGCCCACACTACTCCATCATAACCATAAGGTAAATTTCCACCACCACAATCACTAATTTTAATAGGCATTACGCTCACACCAGCTCCAATTGAAGCGAGTCCAATTCCGTTATTTGTTTGGGCACCTACAGTTCCACTTACGTGGGTTCCATGCATACCATCTGTACTTCCACATGGCGAAGGAGTATTGTCGTTATCATGCATATCTCTACCAGTGACAAACACATTTTGCAAATCTGGATGGTCCAATTGCATTGCATCGTCGGTTACAGCAACAACCACATTAGAGTTTCCTAATGAGATATCCCAAGCTTGTTCTGCTTCAATTGTAAACAAACCCCATTGATTAGAGACACCATAAAGCGCATCATTTGGAGTGTAAAGCTTACGGTGCAAATCTTTTAACTCAGCATATTCAATCATGGAGTGTCTGCTCAGTTTTTTAACTAAAGCATCAACTTTGCTCCAATCATTGAGTTTAATTTGATAGGTTCTATTCAACAAATCATCATCTAGTTCAGGATGTAAATGTTTGACTTCAACAATTTCAAAATCAGAAAGGTATTCTGTGAAAAGAGGATAGTCTTTAAAATTAACCTGCTTGTCTTTAGACAGCATTTTTTTGCTTTGAAGTTTGAGTTGAAAAACAACTAAACCATCTTGATAATGTTCATAGTAATTTTGAGTTTTCGCCCATTGCGCAGAAAACAAAAAAACCGATAAAAACATCATTAGTTTAAATCTCATAATCATAGTGTTTTTTGATAGAAGAAAAGTGCTTGGCAGATCAATTCTACGCTCACCATTTTAATTCTATGTATTGTGTTTTATAAATAGCACTACAAAATCATAAAAGATTTCCATGAATGCAAAAATTTAACACTTTAACTGTGGTTTTTTATCTTCAGCTCTTGGATTCCTGACATCAATAAACTTTACGACTTCAACAGTCTTTAGAGACAGAGCGTTATTCACTGAGTATCTAAAAAGCTAAAACCTAAGGCGATAAATGTTGTAATGAGGATTGAAAAAGAAAATTGAAATCCCAATTCAGCCACATATATATTAAGACAAACCTGTCTTTTATTATTTTGAAAGGTTCTAAATAAGAAACTATGACAATGCTATGACAATAAAACGCTATATATTCACGATATTTGCGGCCTAACAAGGGAAAATTAACAAGTGGAAGATATTCACATATTTGCATTTACACATCGACAACTCGAAGTCAATCAGATTGGGCTGTTGCATATTGCCCTTGACGATCAAAAACAGAAACTTACCGGGTTAAAGGACGAATTTCAAATTGATGAAATCATGTATGTTTCAACATGTAATCGTGTTGAATTTATTATCCGTAAGGACAAGGATATTCACCTCACTGAATTCAAAAAGTATCTGCAGTATTTATTCCCTCATTTTAACGCTGAACAGATCAAGTTATTCACTCAACATGTTGAACAATACAAAGGAATTGAGAGTGTTGAGCACATGATAAAAGTAACTTCATCTATTGACTCGATGGTTGTAGGTGAACGTGAAATCATTACGCAAATCAGAAAATCATTTGACGCATGCCGATCGTATGGGATTACAGGTGATGCCATACGTTTAATGATACGTCACACGATAGAAACCGCAAAAAGGATTTATACGGAAACCAGTATTGCACAAAGTCCAGTTTCTGTAGTTTCATTAGCCTATCACACCCTCAGGCTGAAAGACATTCCATTAGATGCTCGTATTTTAATTATTGGAGCAGGAGTGACCAACACCAATATGAGTCGTTTTTTAAGAAAACATGGTTTTACCAACTTTGCGGTTTTTAACCGTACAAAAAGTAAAGCTGAGGTTTTGGCGACTCAATTAAAAGGAGAGGCTTATGCATTAAATGAATTGCCTTTATACAAAAAAGGATTCGACATTATCATTACCTGTACGGGTGCAGACACATCTATAATTGATAAGGCATTATATACACATCTACTTCAAGGAGATACAGATCCAAAAGTAGTAATTGATTTGGCTATACCTAGCGATTTAGACCCAGAGGTAGCCAAGCAATTTCCGATGGATAATATTTCCATTGAATATTTACAGAAAGTTTCTTCAAAGAATTTAGAAAAGCGTGCGCGAGAGATCATTCACGTTGAAGAGATTGTTGATGAGGCTGTTGAGCAATTCAAACTAATGGCCCATGAACGAAAGGTTGAAATTGCAATGCGCAGTGTACCTCAAACTGTGAAAGAAATTAAAGCAACTGCGTTTGAATACGTTTTTGCAAAAGAGATAGAAAGTTTAGATGAAAATTCTAAGGAAACTGTAGAGAAAATCTTGGCTTATTTCGAGAAAAAATACATGAGTGTGCCTATGAAAATGGCCAAAGAAATATTACTTAAAAAATGAAGAAAATAATCATTGGTTCTCGCGGAAGCGACTTGGCTTTATGGCAAGCTAACTTCGTAAAAGACGAATTAGAAAAATTAGGTCATGCTGTTGAAATAAAAGTAATCTCTACGCAAGGGGATAGAATTCAACATTTGAGTTTTGACAAAATGGAGGGTAAAGGTTTTTTCACGAAAGAGCTTGAAAGTGAATTATTGAATAAATCTATTGACCTTGCTGTACACTCACACAAAGATTTAGAAACTACATCACCTCCAGGATTAACAATTACAGCTGTTTCGTATAGAGAGGACCCTTCAGAATTATTGTTGATTAGAAATGATTCTGTGGATAATGATGAAGTTTTCGGAATCAAAAAAAATCCAGTAATAGGAACCTCATCTGCAAGAAGAAAATCGCAATTAATCACTTTCCGCGATGATTTTGAAATCAAGGACTTAAGAGGGAATGTTCCAACTCGAATCAATAAACTACGTGAAGGTCAATACGATGCTATTGTTTTAGCCATGGCTGGAGTGAAAAGATTAGATTTAGATTTATCTGATTTAACGATCACCACCTTGGACCCCAAGATGTTTATTCCTGCACCTGCGCAAGGGGTTTTAGGATATCAAATTCGAGAAGATGACACAGTATTGGCTGAAATCTTACAAGCTTTGAATGACGAGGTTGTTCAAAGTAGAATTGAAATAGAAAGAAGTGTTTTGCGTAATCTCGATGGAGGTTGTCAACTGCCATTGGGTGTTTATTGCGATGAGGAAGAAACTGTACACGTTGCATTTGCTCAGGAATGGGAAGATGGAGCAGAATTTAGTACTTTTTCTGCGATAAACAATGAGGGTATTGTCGAGGAGATCCTCAATCACATTCAAAGCAAATAATTTATGCTGTTTATTTCCAAAAAGGTAACGGATAAAGATTTTTTATCATTCGTTAAAGATGCGGATATAAACATGATAGATCAGCCCATGATTTCGTTTGTGGCAGAACCATTTGATTGTCCAAAAGAAGAATATGAGGTCGTTTTTTTTACAAGTCCACGTTCAGCAGGTTTTTATTTAGATCAATGTACAATTCCCAAGTCAGTTGCTATTGCCACCATAGGAAGAGCAACCTCAGACTATGTAGCGTCGCGAGGTTACTCTGTTGATTTTACTGGAATAACCAGTGGAAACCCTGCTAAGGTAAGTGCTGATTTTTCTGTATTTGTCGCCGGAAGAAAGGTGCTATTTCCACAATCAAATTACTCTCATCAGTCTATGCAAAAGCGTTTGTACGAAGGGCAAACTACTGACTTAATCGTATACAAAACTGCTCTTACACCTGTAAAGCTAGACATTAAACCTTCTGTTTTGGTATTTACAAGTCCAACGAATTTGAATTCTTTTTTAAGCTTAAATACCATTGATGAGCATCAAAAAATCATTGCTTGGGGAAAAACAACAGAATCGTTTCTTCACAAGAATAATTTAAAAGCTGATTTCACTCTTGAATACTCATCATTTGGAGAGTTACAAGAAGTATTAGAAAAACACTTTTATACTAACTGTAAATAAGTTCTGCAGCAGTTTTATTAACCGTCAATCTTGCATTTTTTCCAAAAATCAAAGCCCTGTTATCATCTATATGACCCGCTGGAAAATCAAAAGCGATAGGAATGGAGTGATACGTAAAGTGTGATTTAATAATTGTTTGTAGGTCACTCCCAAAAGGAGGGTTTGTATCTTTCATTCCACTAAATCCACCAACGATAAGACCTCGAATCTGGTCGAAAACGCCAGCTTTACTAAGTTGGTATAAATCACGATCTACTGCATACAAATGTTCGCCTACATCTTCTATAAACAATAATTTGTTTTGGTAATCAGGCATGTGTTTAGTCCCTACCAATCCTGTTAGAACCGCAAGGTTGCCTCCAATAACATCTCCTTCAGTATCCCCTTCACAGTTTTGATGTTCTGTTTTCCATTCATAAGACAATTGACCAGACTCAATTCCTTCAAATAAGCTATTCAAAGCCTCTGGAGTATTGTTTTTAAAATTCAAAGGCATAGAAGCATGCAAGGAGCCCGAACCTAATCGCGCTAGGTGTTGATGAAAAACCGTGACATCAGAAAATCCAATAATCCATTTTGGCTCTTCCAAAAAATCAGCCCAATTGATTCTGTCTAGCACTTGAATACAACCATATCCACCTCGTGCACATAGAATTGCTTTGATTTGATCGTTATCTATGGCCCTTTGTAAATCTTCCACACGTTCTTTAACTGTACCCGAAAAGTAATGGTGTTGCCCTAAACAATTTTTTGAAACAATGGTTTTGTACCCTCTACTCTCAATAATCTCAACTGCAAAATCAATAAATTCAGCTTCAATTCCTTTAGCTGGAGCTAGGATTGCAATCGTATCGCCTTTTTTTAAAAGTTGGGGAGTCATTTAATACGTTTTGGTCATTTCTTCATCTACAACAATAATAAAATCTGCCGAACCTTTGTATTCATCGTTAAGTCTTTTAACATTCTCTTGTTCGACTGTGGAAATGGTGGTGATTTTTAAATTTTCATCCTTTCTACTCAAATACCAATAAATTCCCTCAAAGTTTTTACTGTGATAGTCACCATTAAAATGAATAAACTGATTTCCGGTTTTCTTATAGTGTGCATAAATGAAATGCGCCATTGTAGCATCTTTAATAGCTTGAGCTTTAGGGAAGTTAGGATTAGAATGGTCACTCATCATATTCAACATTGATTTATATCCTGGAAGTTCAGGATCATAGGCTATGGGTAAAGGAGCCACTAAAGACTTCTCTTCATCACTTAATTCTAGCGCTAGAGGTTCTAATCCATTTCTATAAACAAAACTTGCATATTTCCGCGGAATATTGGTGGCAATAAAAGCGAGGTTATATTGTTTTGCGTAATCCACTAAAGGTTTATAATCTGTTTTATAATTTATCCATAAATCAGATGAATCAACAAATTCATCATGTGAAATAAGGCCATTTAAATAATCATTTAATTGTTTCTGATTATGAGATTCTAACATTTCTGCTCCAAGCGCTATCGTATCCATACTGTGTAAATGTTGAGTTGCTTTTAACTGTAACCAGTGGGCCATTGGATTGTCGTGTAACTCTCCAAAAAGAACGACATCACAAGACTCTAAACCTTTTAAGAATCTATTTACACTGATCTTTTTACCTTTTTTATTATAAATTTGAAAAGGAGACGTATTTTGACCAACAGTGTATTGTGCAACTAAAAACAGAAGAATAAGAAGATATTTCATGAACCACGTTTTATTATAAAAATCAAAAATACGTAATTAAAATTAAGCTATCATTCAAACAGAGGGTAAAAAAAACACATAAAAAAGAGGGCTGTCATTGCTGGCAGCCCTCTTTTTTCGTGTATGTAGATTACTTATTGTATTTCTTCTTTAGTTTTTTAACATTCTCTTGAATTTTTTTCAAGTCTTCATCTAAACTCTTTTGCCCACTCGTGATTTTTTCTTGTGCTTTACGGGCTTTCTCCACATCGATTTTTCCTTTTTCGATTTGAGCATCTAGTTTTTCTTGAGACTTATTCAATTTAGCTCTTTGCTTTTCAATTTTCTCTTGTTGACTTACAAGTTTTGCTAGGCCTTGACTGTATTTTTCTTCAGCTTTTGCTGCTTTTTCAGCTTCCTTCGCTGCTTTTTCAGCCTCTTTGGTTGCTTTTTTAGCTTCTTTAGCGGCTTGTTTTTCAGCTTTAGCTTTCGCCTTTTCCTCTTTTGCTAAGGCCTTAGCTGCTTTAGCAGCTTCTTTCTCTGCAGCAGCTTTTTCTTTCGCTATAGCAGCTTGTTCCTTCGCTTTTGCTTTGGCTTCTTTCTCTGCTTTCTTGGCATCTTTTTCTGCTGCTTTCTTAGCTGCTTCACTTGCTTTTTCAGCTTGCTCAGCCGCTTGTTGTGCTTCTAAATCAGCGATTTGTTGTTCACGTTGTTTAGCTTGTTCTTCACGCGCTTTGATTTCAGCTTCTGAACTTGAAATCTTTTCTTCCATTTTTTGAGCTTCGGCTGCTGTTTCTGCTGCTTCAGCTTTTTTCTTTGCTGCAGCTGCTTCTAGTTCTTTAGCTTTTTCAGTCTCAGCTTTTGCTGCTTCAGTATATTCCCCTGCTTTTGCTGCGGCTTTTTCTGCTTCCAATTTTGAAGCTTCTGCCGCTTCCTTCGCTTTAGCTTCCTTATCTTCTAATTTTGCAATTTCTTCCGTGCTTTTTTCTTCAATTTTATTAATCCCTGTAGAGACCTCAGTAGTTACAACCCCTGTTCCTTTGGTCAATGAAAACTTATATTCACTTCCGTTTTTAAGGATTAATCCTGAAAGGATTTGTGTTTGATAACCTTCTTTTTTTAATTGTAAATCAACAGCTCCAACAGTATAATTATCTACTTTGATCACTGCTTTCCCTTTACTATCACTCATAGATTCAGAAACAATTTTCCCATCTTTAATGATTGAAGCTGATACTCCATCTAAAGGTTGTCCAAGGTAATTCACCATCACTGTGATGGTTACAGTCGTCGCTTCTTGAGACACAAACTCTGAAGTATGTAGCTCATTTACAGAGGCATACGTAAGAGGCGATATTAAAGCTCCAAAAGTTAAAGAAGCAATAATGGCTATGTTTTTATTTTTCATAATTAAAGTTGAATTGTGTTTTTAGTTCTAATGATTAGCTAAAATACATATTTCCAAGCACAATGTAAACAAGTTAAGCAAGTATTCGCATAAGCTTTCTATCTATTTTTGAATGAATCCACCGATAAATATTTATCTTTATCCAATGCTTTTCAAAGATGTAATAGGACATAGTGACCTTAAACAAAAGTTTATCAGTGATGTTAGAGATAACCAGGTTTCTCATGCGCATTTGTTTTTAGGCAATGTGGGTTATGGAGGACTTCCATTAGCGTTGGCATTTGTGCAGTACTTAATGTGTGAGGATAAAAAAGATAGCGATAGTTGCGGAGTTTGTAGCGCTTGTAATAAAGTACAGAAGTTAGAGCACCCCGATGTTCATTTTTCATTCCCTACGGTACAAACCAACTCAAAAACATCGGATCCACAATTTGCTCTATGGAAGTCGCTCGTTTTGGAAAACCCTTATATAAGTTTAAATGAGTGGATTAATCAATCTGATGATAAAGGAAGAAAACCAATAATTTCTGTTCATCAGAGTGAGGAAATCATCAAAAAACTGACTTTAAAATCTTTTGAAGGAGGATATAAAGTAAGTGTTATATGGTTGGCCGAAGAAATGAATGCGGCATGCGCCAATAAACTTTTAAAAATCATAGAAGAGCCACCAAAAGACACAGTCTTTATATTGATTGTAGAATCGGAAGAAAACATGCTCCCAACGATTTTAAGCCGAACACAAATCACCAAGATTAAACAACTCAACAATGATGAGTTAAGTCAGTTTTTACAAAGCAAAAAAAACGTTAGTCAAGACTTGATTCGAAGTATAGTTTCGAGAACAGAAGGTGACCTTTCTTTGGCTTTAGAACTATTGAATGCTGGAGATAATGTTAATTCGAACTTCAGTCGTTTTGTTGAATTGATGAGGGTATGCTACAAGAAAGAAGTTTTACCTATGTTTAATTGGGCAGATGCCATGTCAAAATTAGGCCGTGAAGAACAGAAGCATTTTTTAAAGTATGCCCTTTACATGGTAAGACAAAGTTTAATGAAAAACTATACAGAAGGCCAGTTAATGGGAACTTCTTCTGATGAGGCAGAGTTCTTGGCTAAGTTTGCACGATTTATCACTGGGAATAATGTATTAGAATTTAATCAATTATTCAATGACGCTCATTATAATGTAGAACGCAATGCCCACAGTAAATTACTGTTCACAAATATTACTTTTGAAGTGATGCGTTATATACACAGGGCGTAAGTCGATTTTTATTGATTTAATAGCCATTCTATGGCTTCTTCCCGGCTTTTAAAGAATGAGATTGGAGCTGGCATTTTATCCAATCGGCCCGCCGCTTTTGCAGCTAATCTTTGAGAGAAGCTTGAAAACACGAAAGCATTGGCTTTCACATTGTTCATCCTATTCGCTGATAAGATATATTTGATTGCTTCTGGGGTTGGAACCACAAATTCATCTTCGGAAGTAGAAAGCACAAGTGCTTTATCATCTTCCATTAAGGTCAGTCTAATCTTATTAATTTCCACAGCCTGTTCCAACGAAATTGGTACCGTAGACAAAACATGAATATTAAAAATACCATTATCATAAACGACAATATCAGCATACCCTAAAGTTTTCCGTTTAATTACCTTCATGAATCATAGTTGTTTTTATTGGTTAGATATTTGACCTCTAATATATTGAAATAAATTCACAATAGTTTTTATGTTCCTTGAAATCAATATACTTTTTTAATTCCTATATTTGTTAAGAATTTTAAATATAACTAGATTATGACTGATACAGATACATCAATTTGGGGGAGATTATTAGGAAAAGATTTGGAAAATAATCGCTTCGGAATCATTAGCGTTATTGTAATTTTTGTAGGTTGTTTGGGAGGTTTAACAGTGGGTGTAGGTGCTATTCATCATACTTGGCAATTGTTTTTAATTGTTTTCTCAACAATGGCTACACTTTCATTTCTTATTGCTGTAGCTCCCGTTAAGCAAATACTTAATTTAGCTTTGGTTGCGGTAATTATTGATGTTATTATTTTAATCATTAATGCCTTTTAAATCAGTTCTTAATTGTTTTAAATACAAAAGACTGATTGAATGAGAGTTGTTTTTCTTCTAATAATTATTTTTACATCAGGTATTTATCCTGTTTTTTCTCAACGAAAGACAAAGTTAAACACTAACGGTCAAGGCGCTCTGTTTGGTCAATTGGGAATTAATAGGAGTTTCTATTCGACTGCTAATGTTGAAATTAATAGCAATAATTATAATTTCACTTTAGAAAACACTTCTATTAAAGACAACATTCAAACAAAAGAAGAAAGTAGTCTTTTTTCTAGCGAAAGCCCGCAGATCAGTATAAAATTAGGTTACTTTATAAAACCAAAATGGGCACTGACCTTAAGCTTTGACCGATACAACACCTTTTTTGAAGATAATCAAAATGTAAGACTAAACGGAACCTTTGCACCTGGATCACATTCAATATATACTGGAAGTGTTGACGAAGAGATATTACTAACACAAGATCAATTCAACATTGCGCAATCTAAAGGAATCAACTATTTTGCTTTTGGATTTCAACGTAATGATATGCTCGTGAAAACCAGAAAAGCTAAGTTTGCTTTACATGCAATTTATGGTGCAAAACTAGGCGCTCTTTTCACAACAGTTGATTTTACTTATGATGATTTTACCACGCAAAATCTTTCTTCTCTAAGTGGTTTTGGAGCTTCGGCTGAAGTAGGTTTTCGATTTGAGTTTTTCCAACATGTTTACCTCCAAGTGGGGTTAAACGGTGGAGTTTTAAATCAAAACAAAATATTGCTCTCTGATGACGAATCCAGAACAGCAAAACAAACAGTAGGCTTTATTTCTCCGCATTTTAGCTTAGGTTTTAATGTGTTTGCAAGTAGTAAGAATAATTGCGGAACATGTCCGCAATGGTAGTTTCGACAAATCGACTTTACCATTAGGAAGAGGTCAAAACAGAGCGTTTTTAAAGTGTTGAGTAGAAGTTAAATCACTTACCCCATTTCAAAACTATAAATTAGCAGTCTTTTTATCAGCTTTTTTAAACTCATTACTGCTCTAATCCACCAACACAGCTTTCGAGTTCAAAGTAGGTATAAATTTGAAGTTCTCTTCTTTTAATAAATCAGATTTAACAATGAATTTCTTGTCGTACATTTTATTTCCGATCCAAAAACACACCCAATATTCATTTGTTAATGCCATCACATCTTCCATAATTGGTTCTACCTTCAGTGCTGAATAAGGTATTAATCCACTCATTTTTCTTCTTAAAGTAGTGGTTTCAATTTTTTCTCCAGTATCTTTTGATGTTGTATATCCTTTAGAAGTGATTAAAATTTGTTCCAATATGTCCTCACTTTCATTAAGTAAATATACGTCATAAACATTTACATTATCTTCTCCTAACTCCTGTACTACGGCAATAAAAACGTTTTCAACTTTTGGACCTTGTAATTCTTTCTTCATCTTCTTGTATCAATTATCTTTCTCTAAAACATATTCTAGCGCTGAAAAATAGTCAAAAAGATCTAAGGGATGATGCTCTTTGTATCCATTTTCAAGGACAAAATTAACATCCTTTTTTTTCTTTCGAGGAATAAAGTACTTCCCTTTTCTTTGGTGGCCTGTGCGAACTATTACAACATTCAAGGAGGGAATAACTACAATATATTGACCCAATATACCCCTGGCATACACCGCAGGATGTACAGGATGATTGTAGCGCCAAAAATGCAACCCATAATGCGCTTCTTTTAAATCAAAAGGAGACAACAAAGTATTTAAGGTTTCACTTGAAATCACCTCTTCCCCATTCCACTTTCCATTATTCAAGATTAACTGACCAATTCTTGCATAATCTCTTGTTGTGGCATAGGCACAACAAAAGGTCTTTTCAAAGCCATCTTCACGGTCTAAACTCCAAAATAAATCGTGTTCTGCTCCAATTTTAGACCAAACATGCTGTTCGAAATACTCTGTAGGAGACACTCCTGTTGCTTCTTTTAAGATTATACCTAACAATTGACTATTTCCACTGAGGTATTCAAATGCCAAGCCTGGTTTTTTATCGAACCTACTCTTTTTCATGATTTCATTTAAATCTGAAGAGTAATAGGCTTCGGCGTTATCTGACAGTGGGTTACTTCCACTTTCTGACCAGTTCAGACCACTAGACATCCCCAATAAATGTCGGATCGTAATTCCTTCGTCATTCGGGATTCTAAATGGGAGATAGTCTGTTATTGGGGCATCAAAGCTACTGATTTCATGATTGTCAATTGCGATTCCTATCAACAAACCAATAAAACTTTTACCCATGGAAAAAGAATTGCTTTTGGTGTGTTCATTATGTTGATCATAGTAAGATTCATGAATAATTTCTCCATTCTTCACAATTAAGAAAGAAGTTGTTTTCAAAGCAATCAGTTGCTCTTTCGAAGACTCATTAATATTCAAAAGAGGGCTTTTTACCTTCCACTTTTCGGTTGGATTAGCGTGATTCGCCACTCGAACAGGAAAAACAATTGAATCATAGATTCCAGGCCCGGATTTTCCCTTAAGATAAGTTTCTTGAATTCCTTTATAGAGATAGGTTTTTCCAGTAATAAAAATAGTCAGGTTGACAAAAACAAAAAGCAATAGTAAGACCAAAAGGAAACGTGAAAGTCTTCTTTTAAAACTCTTTTTATTCTTTGGTGTATTTTGCATTAAAAATCGCAGCAATATGTTTTTGGAGTTTCTTCTTTACCTCTTCCATTTCTACAGGACGACCCAACTCCTTTTCAAGGGAAGTTACGCTTTTATCCTCAATTCCACAAGGAACAATGTAATTAAAGTAGTTCATGTCGGTATTGATATTAAACCCAATACCATGCATGGTCACCCATCGTGATGACTTTACTCCCATTGCACAGATTTTTCTTTCGGTACTTTTTCCTCCATCTAACCATACTCCAGTAAATCCTTCTACCCGACCACCTGTAATTCCGTATTCCTCCAAGGTCAAAATCACGGCTTCTTCGAGCGAACGCATGTATTTATGAATGTCGGTAAAAAAATAGGACTCTAAATCAAAAATGGGATACATCACTAACTGACCAGGACCATGATAAGTAATATCTCCACCTCTATTGATTTTATAATACGTAGCATTGATTTCTTCGAGCCGTTCTTCGGTCAACAACAAATGAGATTTATCACCACTTTTTCCTAGGGTATAAACATGCGGGTGTTCGCAAAACAATAAATAATTTTTGGTTAACTCCTTTGTTTCGTTCTTACGAATAGCGATTTTCAAATCGACATTCGCTTTAAATAGTTTTTCTTGATAATCCCAAGCCTCTTTATAGTCAATAAGCCCTAAATCTTCAAGCACTACTTTTGCCGTCATGTTTTACGCTTTATTCAAAGAATCTTTAAGGTAGTCAATTACCCTAACTTCAACTGCATCTTTTTCATTTAAGTCGGCCAAGAACAACGAAGCCCAATCAATGATATGAATAAAGTAACAAGACTCTTCAATAATAGAGTTTCCCTTTCCATTGATCATCAGAACATTTTCCGTTCTACCACCGATAATTTCTTCGCTTAGTTCTGTCCGTTTTATGTTCCTATCTGAAAGGAACTGCGAAACAAAAAACACTGCTGCAAAATCATTATTTCCACCTGCCCAGCCCACAAGTTCGTTATGGTTCATTTCAGGAATAACATGATGCCAACAAAGTTGTTTACTGTTTTCATTGATTTGTTGACGCGCTCTTATGGCAACAAACTCTAAATCTGAATCCGCATAAAAAACACATTGCCTTTTAAAAAGGTGTTGTGCTAGTTTTTTAGCTTCGTCTTTAATGGAAATCAATTCTGCATTCAACAAGTGTCGACATTTAGCGATAGATTCTAATGCGTTATTATCAATAATTCCAGCAACAGAAAGAATATTAATGAGTTGAACTGCGGAGAAAGCCAGCATGCTTCTAGGTGGATTTCCACCAGGAAGTCTGATGTAATCGTAATTATTAAGCTTACAGAACTGAATTAGGTCTCCTCCAGAACTTACACAAACAATAGTTGCTCCTTTCTCATGGGCAGAATTTACCGCCGCTAAAGTTTCTTCAGTATTTCCTGAATAAGAAGATCCAATAACCAAAGTGTTTTCATTCACAAAAGCCGGAATAGAATAGTTTTGGTTGAGCACAATAGGAAGTTTTGCCTGATCTGCGAACAACTGAGAAACCATTTTCCCACCGATTCCAGAACCGCCCATTCCACAAATAACAACGTTGTTAAATGTTTTATTTTTATTAAAATTAAAAGTGCTTTTAGTCGCTATTTCAATAGCGTCAGCAATCTGTTTAGGAAATTGAGCAACCAGTTTATCCATTAATATATCTTGTTTATAACTGAAAACGCTAAATCAAAATCTTGTATTGCAATTATTCAGCGCTATAATTGTGTAAAATAAACGAAAAAAAGAGGAATATAGTTACATGTAGCCATATTAATTTTAATTAATCCACTCTTTGCAGTTAACTTTGGTTAAAAACATTGTATTATCACTCTGTTTTACATAAGAATAGTTTAATTCATTTGTATTTTTGCATTCCTTACGAACAAAAAACTGCATTCATTTTAATCTTAGTAATTTTGATTTTGATAATTTCACGCATTATTAATGATTTTTACATCACATACTGAATGACTTTTAATTAAATATGGCAAATACTTCTAAAAAAATATTACTCATTGAAGACGAAAAAAGTTTAAGTAAAGTCGTAGAGCTCAACTTGAAACTTGAAGGATTTGAAGTGGTATGTATTTCCAACGGACGAACAGCTATAGAGCATGCAGACAAAGTGGGTGAATATGACTTAGTGATTCTTGATGTTATGTTACCAGAAGTGAGTGGTTGGGATATTTGTTCGATGTACAAAAGCGTTACCGACACTCCTATTTTATTTGTTTCCGCTAAAGGAACTTCTTCCGATAAGATTAAAGGGTTAAAACTAGGTGCAGATGATTTTCTTGCTAAACCATTCGATCTTGAAGAACTTTTGTTACGTGTTCAAGTATTGATTTTAAGGCATCAGAAAAAAGGCGTTAAAAACGAACAGTTGATGATTGGCGATTTTGATGTGAATATTTTGACTTATGAGGTGAAAAAGAATGAGCAAATCATCACCGAGCTTTCAAAAAGAGAAATTCAATTGCTTCAACTCTTTAACGAACACGAAGGAGAGGTCGTTTCACGTGATTTTATACTCGATCAAGTTTGGGGAAAAGATGCTTATCCAACAACAAGAACTATAGATAATTATATTCTTTCTTTTAGAAAGTTGTTTGAGAAAGACCCTAAAAACCCCGAATACTTTCATAGTGTGAGAGGAGTTGGGTACAAGTTTACCAATTCATAAAAGAAATTATATTCTCAACAATTCAATACATTTAAAATGAGCAAAGCAAAGCAACTCCGATATGACAAAGCCTACTTACGAATGGCAAAAACTTGGGCCAAATTATCTCATTGTAGTCGTAAACAAGTAGGAGCTTTAATTGTTAAAGATGATATGATCATCTCTGATGGTTACAACGGAACGCCTTCTGGATTTGATAATTGTTGTGAGGATGAAAATGGCGCGACACATTGGTACGTACTTCACGCAGAAGCAAATGCCATTTTAAAAGTTGCAAAATCTACGAACAATGCAAAAGGCGCTACATTGTACCTTACGATGTCACCATGTAAAGACTGTAGTAAACTGATTTTACAAGCAGGTATAACGCGTGTAGTTTATATGGATCATTACAAAGATGATTCTGGAGTACACTTTTTAAAAACGGCTGGAATAAACATCGAGCAATTAAACGATATAGAGAATGAATAGCTCAAACAAAGCACTTTTCCCTCTGATAGGGAGTTTATTAATTGTCATTGGATTACTTCTAGGAATAAGTTTGTCTGGTGAGAAAAAAAGTCATTCGTCATTAGCGGGTCAATACGAAAAAAAGCTGACTGATATTATCGAAGTTTTAGACAAAGAATACGTAGATACTATAGATAAAAAAGCTTTATTTGAAAAGACCATAACAGATTTGCTTCATGGCTTAGATCCTCATTCAAATTATATCGCCGCAGAAGATTTAGTAGCGATGAGCGAAAACATTCAGGGGAAATTTGGTGGGGTTGGAATTCGTTTTACAATTTACGACGACACACTGAGTGTGGTTAATGTGATCGATCGTTCGCCAGCATACAGAGTTGGGATTCAAAAATTTGATCAAATCATTAATGTGGATGGAGAAGCTATTGCCAATGTTGGATTGTCTAATGAACATGTTAGAGAACTCCTAAAAGGTGAAGAAGGAACTCCGGTAAGAGTCACTATTCTTCGTAACGGAGAACAAATTCAAAAAGAAATTATTCGAGGAGCCGTTCCCATTGAATCCATTAGCGCTTCCTACATGCTTACCAATGAAATTGGTTATATCCGTTTGAGTCAATTCAGCATGCAATCTGCTAACGAATTTTATGCTGCTGCAATTGGTTTGCAGTCACAAGGAATGAAAAAACTTGTCTTTGACCTGCGTTATAACGGAGGTGGTGTATTGGGTAGTGCTGTATCCATCCTTGATGCGATTTTAGAGGCTGGTACTCCAATTGTTTCTACAAAAGGGAAGAACAGTCCGGAACGTGTAATTTACTCCGAAAACGCCCCGTTCCTAGGTGATGTTGATATTGCTGTATTAATTAACAGTAGTTCTGCTTCTGCAAGTGAAATTGTGGCCGGAGCGCTTCAAGATAACGATAGAGGAACAATCATAGGCCGCCGTTCTTTTGGGAAAGGATTGGTCCAACAAGACATTCAACTAAAAGATGGAAGCAATCTAAGGCTGACTGTATCGCGTTATTATACACCTACAGGAAGAAGTATACAAAAGCCTTACAATGAAAACTACGAAGATTACATGATGGATGAATTAAACCGTTATGAAAACGGAGAGTTGTACCACTTAGACAGCACACTTTTGGTAGACTCATTAAAGTATACCACGCCAAAAGGAAAAATCGTGTATGGCGGAGGTGGAATTATGCCAGATATTTTTGTTCCACTAGACACAACAGGAAGTTCAGTGTATTATAGAAGGCTACAATATGCAAATGTTTTCAACGAGTTCTCTTATCATTATGTAAGGAAAAACAAACTGAATCAATATCCGAATGTCCAGGCTTATGATCGCGAGTTTCGCATTACCAACAAAATCCTAAATGACTTTAAATCTTATGCTTCAAACAAGCACAGCATTACATTTAATGAAAAAGAATATTTGGCATCGCTTGATCGCATAAAAACCAGTATAAAAGCCGAAATTGCTCGTCAGAAATGGTTAGAAATGGGAGCTTTTTACATTTTCAATCAGACAGACAAAGAGGTAAATGTGGCTATTGAAGCACTGCAGTAGAAAAGGGTTTGCAATACGCTTCTTTTTACATCTTTAACCTATGTCCTTGGAGGTTAAGATGATAAAATGATTCTGAACGTTGTTCCTTTGCCCACTTCAGAAGAAAGTATTCTCAATCTACCATTGTGGTATTCGTGAATAATTCGTTTGGCGAGAGGCAAACCTAATCCCCATCCTCTTTTTTTAGTGGTAAACCCAGGACTAAAAACATTGCGTTGTTGAGCGGGCGTCATTCCTTTTCCATTGTCTGAAATATCGATGTTCACTTGACCATTGTTGCGGAAGATTTTGACTTCTATTTTTCCTTCTCCTTCCATGGCATCGATTGCGTTTTTGGTGATATTTTCGATTACCCATTCAAAGAGTGGAGCATTATGTGCAATAATGATTTCCTCATCTGATGAAGAAAAATCTAGGCTTACTTTCTTCGGAAAACGAGTGCGTAAATACTCAACAAAATGGCGTGTAGTTTCAACAATATCAGCATCACTGAGTTGCGTATCTGCCCCAATTTTGGAAAAGCGATCTGTCACCTGTGTTAAACGTTCAACATCCTTATTCATCTCTTTTGCGATGTCCTTCGTGTTTTCCATACCATCTAACAACTGAACCCAAGCCATTAAAGATGAGATTGGTGTTCCAAGTTGGTGGGCTGTTTCTTTGGCCATTCCAGCCCATACTTTATTTTGTTCTGCTTTTCTAAAGGTGCTAAAAATGATATAGCCAATTAAAATAAACAAGCCAATAATGATGAATTGAATGTAAGGAAAATACTGCAATTGAACCAATTCTGGACTCGTTGCATAATACACATAATTGACTTCTGTTTCTGAAAATTTTATTTCTATAGGCGCATTGGCGTTGGATAATTCCAATAGGCTTTCTGCAAGCGTTAAACTATCAACATCGTGCGTAAGTAGGTTAGACACAATCACCTTTTGCATTGAACTATCTGTAAGCACTACAGGTACCAACTCAGCATTTTCAATCAACTCTTTATTGAATGCTTGAATAAGGGAGTCCCTTTCCTTTTCTAAACGTAAAATACTGCGGGAATCATTATAAAAATAGGACATATATAAATCATCATAAACCTCAACGGTAAAAGATGGATTGATTTTTTCCCAACTATAGGCCAGTTTAATGAGTGAATCTGAAAAAATCTGATTGATTTCCTCCGAGCTTTTTGTTGGAAAAATTTGGTATAAATCTTCTTTTTCAAACTCTAGATTAATGAAGGTAGAAACATTGTCGTCTTGGTCTAAGACAATCACAGGAATATCATCGTTTTTATTGATTATTTTTAAAGGAAAATCGTAGGACTGCTGGGCATCTAGAGATGTTTTACGTGAAATTTCTTTCGTTGCGTCAATCCATAACTGCATTTCATTGAGTTCTTTTTTACGTAATTCTTCAAAAGAATTATTGGTCAATCGAACCAATTCTGCTCGTTTTTTTATGGCGTCTGCCCATTGTGTCACCCTTTCTCGTTCTCTTTTGGCTACTTCGTTTACAATCTTACTCGAAACATACAATGAAGCTGCAACCAATAAGATTGCAATAAATAGCAAGGCAATTTTCCACTTTTGTTTGTTTGAATAAAGTTTCATTTATATGTTTTCTTCTTTTATAACGTAGTAAAATTGATTATCATGTTTGAGAAAGAAATATTTTTATAAGTCCTCCCCCCTGCCCTACCGAAGCTGTCGTTCGCTACAGGCCCTCCAAAGGGGGTGGATTTTTCCAAACTATCGCATTTTTTTCATCTCGAAACGCTTGTTCTTTATCTATCTTTCAAAAAAGGCATCACTTTCCTCACTTCTTTTAAGGTTTCCGTCTCTAACTCTTCATTCACTACATGCTCATCATGTGCTACTGCCGCCACCACCATTCCTGAAGGTGAAATGATACACGAATCTCCAGAGTAATAAAGGCCTTTTTCTCCCTCTCCCACTCTATTTACACCAATCACATAAGCTTGGTTTTCGATGGCTCTGGCTTGCAACAAAGTTCTCCAGTGTAAACTGCGTTTTTCGGGCCAATTGGCTACATTGATGAGTAAATCGTACTCATAAACATCATTTTTGACTGAATTTCGTGCAATTTCTGGAAAACGAAGGTCGTAACAGACTTGTAGGAAAATCTTCCATCCTTTGTATTCTAAAATAGTATTTTCTGTTCCTGGAGTAAATGTTTTTTCTTCGTTGGCCAATCCAAATAACTTGCGTTTGTTGTACTGATGAATTGTGCCATCAGCTTGAACAAAAACCATTCGATTGTTAAATATTTCGTCTTCTTTTATAATTAATGAAGCCACCATAGCGCAATTGTATTTAACAGCCATCTTCTTTAGCCAAGCTATGCTTTCTCCCTCCATTGTTTCGGCCATTGCTGCAGCATTCATACTAAAAGCTGTTTGAAACATTTCAGGAAAAACAACGATATCTGTTGGCAATTGCACCTCCTCCATCATGGACTCATAATGTGCTAAGTTGGTTTTTTTGTCCTCCCAAACTTGGTCACACTGTATTAAACTCACCTTTAAATCTTGCATAGTTTTTCTGTTGCTTTAATAATCGTTTCTTCATCCTTTGCAAAACAAAAACGAATCAAATGATCGTCGTGCTGATCCTTATTAAATCCGGAAACAGGAATAACTGCTACTCCATGTTTTTGTGTCATCTCTTTTGCAAAGTCCACATCTCCTAAGTTACTAATTTCGTTGTAACGCGCCACTTGAAAATAGGTACCTTGACAATCTAAAAGCTCAAAACGGCTATTTTTCATCAATCCACGAAAGAAATCACGCTTTTTTTGATAAAAACGACCTAAATCGGACAAATCTGCCTGCGGTAAATAATTGGCCAAAGTTCTTTGAGCGGTACTATTTACACTAAAAACAATGTACTGATGAATTTTCTTTACCTCATCCATCAAGTATTTTGGAGCAACAAGGTATCCGATTTTCCAACCTGTAACGTGAAAGGTTTTCCCAAATGAAGAAACAATAAAAATTCTATCTCTAATGGTTTCACGTGAATTGATGGATATGTGTTTTTGTTCAAAATGAATGAATTCATAAACCTCATCAGAAAGTAAAAACAAATGTGGATGACGAAGCATTATTTGCTCGATGGCATGAATATCTTCTTCTGAAAAAACTGTTCCTCCAGGATTATGTGGGTTATTAACAATCAGCAGTTTCGTGTCTTTAGAAATGGCGTCTTCCACCTTACTCCAATCGACTGAAAAATCGGGATTCATATTGATGTGGATTGGTGTACCTCCAGCCAGCTCGACAGAAGGTGCATAGCTGTCATAGGAAGGGTCTAAAACAATGGCTTCATCTCCTCGATGGATAACAGCTTGAATTGCGGTAAAGATCGCTTGAGTAGCTCCTGCGGTAACCAACACCTCTTCTTCAGGATGAATATCTCTTCCGTAATGTGTTAAAACCTTCTGACTAATTTCTACCAGCAATCGATGAGAACCAGGCATAGGCATGTATTGATGATAATTTCCTTTAATGACTTCCTCATAATTCTCCACCAATTCAGGTGCAACAGGAAAGTTGGGGAATCCTTGTGATAAATTAATAGCTTTGTATTGTGTGGCCATTTTTGACATCACACTGAATATGCTTGTCCCAACATGGGGAAGTTTTGATTTGATTTCACTCATTTATTAATGCATTTGTGGAGCATTAAAGTAGTAAAATGTTTTCGGTTGGGGGGTTTTTCGGTAAAAAAATGCTGTAGGCTTTAGGCGGTAAGCTATAAGCTTATTTGTTTCCAACGGTTAATGTTAAATCATGTCACCCCCTCTGGGGTTCGTCGCAATCACATATATTTATATCCAAGACGCTGCGGTCCCGGCTAACACATGTTGTCTCGCTGAGACTTATAAAGGATTATTTTTAAAAACTATCAGAATTAGAAAATATCTCGCTCATAAACATCTAATTAGAGCATTAAAAGAAAATAGAATATCAACAAATAGTGAACGCGATTACTTAACTATCAGTAGGCATAAAGCTCAAAGCCTATAGCCGTTTACATCGGAATATTCCCGTGTTTTTTTGCTGGCAATTCTTCTTTTTTGTTTTCTAAAATTTTGAATGCATTTGCTACTCGGGTTCTCGTTTCAGATGGAAGGATTACATCATCAATGAAACCTCTTTCTGCAGCTCTGTATGGATTGGCAAACATTTCCGCGTATTCTGCTTCTTTTTCAGCTAGTTTTGCAACTGGATCTTCAGCAGCGGCAATCTCTCTTCGGAAAATGATTTCGGCTGCTCCTTTGGCTCC
The DNA here is from genome assembly GCF_947504225.1 of Brumimicrobium ulvae. Classification (GTDB taxonomy): domain Bacteria; phylum Bacteroidota; class Bacteroidia; order Flavobacteriales_D; family Crocinitomicaceae; genus Brumimicrobium; species Brumimicrobium ulvae. The sequence goes on from NZ_CANNGT010000002.1 coordinate 176,339, forward strand.
CATAACGGCGATTTCAGCTGTTGGCCATGCAAAGTTGAAATCGGCTCCGATGTTTTTAGAATTCATTACGTCGAAAGCTCCACCGTAGGCTTTTCTTGTAATTACAGTCACACGTGGAACAGTTGCCTCACTGAATGCATAAAGTAACTTTGCTCCGTGCGCAATAATCCCATTCCACTCTTGGTCTGTTCCGGGTAAAAATCCTGGTACATCTTCGAATGTTAGTAATGGAATATTGAAAGCATCACAGAAACGCACGAAACGCGCCCCTTTTCTTGAAGAGTCGATGTCTAAAACTCCGGCTAAAGAAATGGGCTGATTGGCAACAACACCAATTGTTCTTCCTTCGATACGTGCGAAACCAACAACAATATTCGTTGCAAAATCTTTGTGAACTTCACGGAAAGAATCGTCGTCTATTGTGTGTTCTATCACCTCACGAATATCGTAAGGCATATTGTTATTGTCTGGCAAAATAGAAGCAATTGTTTCTAATTTCTTTGCGTCAAATTCAAACTTCTCTTTATGAGGCGCCAAAGACTGCCAGTTTTGTGGCAAGTAGGTCATTAAATCACGCACTTCTTTTAAAACAGTTACATCGTTTGGACTCGTAAAATGGTTAACCCCAGATTTTTCAGCATGTGCTTTTGCTCCTCCTAAATCTTCTGAAGTTACTTCTTCGTGGGTTACTGTTTTTACCACGTTTGGTCCTGTTACGAACATATATGAAGTGTCTTCTACCATGAAAACAAAGTCTGTTAAAGCTGGCGAATAAACTGCTCCACCGGCACAAGGTCCCATAATTACACTCAATTGTGGAATTACTCCTGAAGCAAGCGTATTTCTGTAGAAAATATCTGCATATCCCGCCAATGAAACCACACCTTCTTGGATACGTGCCCCACCAGAATCATTTAGTCCAATAATTGGCGTTTGACTCTTCATGGCTAAATCCATGATTTTACAGATCTTTTCTGCGTAAGTTTCAGAAAGCGAACCTCCTAATACGGTAAAATCCTGTGAAAACACATAAACTGGTCGACCATGAATTGTTCCGTAACCTGTTACTACTCCATCTCCAGGGTATTTTTGTTTGTCTAAACCGAAATCTTTAGAGCGGTGCTCTACGAACATTCCCATTTCTTGAAATGAGTTTTCATCCAATAAAAGCGTAATACGTTCACGAGCAGTTAGTTTACCTTTTTTGTGTTGACTGTCAATACGTGCTTGACCTCCACCTAACTTTGCTTCTTCGCGTTTTTCTATTAACTTTTTATTGATGTCTTCCATAGTTTCTTTTTTATGTGCTTTCTTAGATAGGGGTTAAATATCGGAATTTTCTTTAGAATGGGAGCAATAATGATTAATGGTTAATTATTAATTGTTAATGCGGTCTGGGTGTTTGTAAGGCTGTAATGATAATCGTAGATGCTGAATGAATAATGGTTAACGTGGAAATGTAAAGAATTTTGTGTTTTTGAAAACAAGGAAAGCCGAAATATGCACAATAATTTAGTAGGCCAATTTTTTGTCAAAAATTAATGATCTCCGATGCTTATTTAGTAAAAGAACTGTTTAAATGAATTTTCTAGTCTACCCTTCGCATCCACAACACATAACTGGCTTGATTACTCGTGCTGTTAATTTCAAAAAACTCTTTCGCTATAATCTCACCGTAAGTATTGAAGTCACGAGAAACATTACCTGAAATATCTCCAAACTTTGTTCCGTATAAAGAGATCTTCTTAAAGTTTCCTGAGTCATTTAGCAAATAAAACTGCTCATGATTATTGTAAGTATAATTGCCATCTGATAGGAAGACCAAGGTGTCGTTCAAAGGAATTGGGTTTGCAGTGGTTGATTCTTTATATTGCCATATTTCCCATGTAGTTCCAGTTAACTCATTTTCTTTGAGTGTTTCTTTTTGACAGGATACTGCAAAGAATAATATTGAAAAGAAAAGTACTAGTGCTTTCATAAATATCTACTTAAGTTCTATAATCGATCACCAAATAACACGCCAGTAAAGGCAACTTCCTAAAGTTATGATTTGTTCTAATCTGTTATTTACTTATATCACTTAACAGCACCTCAATCAACTCATTGATCTCTTCATTTTTCATTTTAGTTACACAAAAAATCGGTCTTTCTCCCCCACCTATAATTAGCGCTCCTTTATGTTCGTCTTCGTAACCAATATTACGAATTGAATAATCGATTGAATCGGGTGTTTTAACAGACGTACTACCGTCTTTAAACCAACCATAATCAGCAATATATTTGATTTGGTCTTTGTTAAAAGTGATTGTTTCTTTTCCATAGGTGTTCCATAAGGCCATTCTCAAAATATAAAACCCCATTATTCCAAAGAAAAAGACACCCATCAAAAACCCAATATGAAATCCATTACCGAGTGAAATGTACATCAACATTCCTGCGAGTGGCATTATAAAAAACAAAATAGCCACAGTAAAAAATATTATTCTAATGAAAAGAGGAGACTTTTTAACTTTTAAAATCAACTTATTGCCTTCGATTTGATATTGTTTCAAGATTCTAGTTTTTGATGAATAAACGGTATTGAATTTTATCCTTTTGTCGGTATTATGCCTTTTTTATAAAGATCTAAAGCACTGTCTAAAATACGTTCGATAGTTTTTATCGGTAGATCTTTAGTCGGATCAATGTTTAGTGTTTTCATTCGGGTGCGATTTCCTTGGTCTAACTCTGGGAAATCTAAACGCAATCCTTCAACCATAAGTAAGTAGGGTTGATTGGTTTTTTTATCTATCATTAAGAAACAAAACATTCTGTTCTTATAAGAGAAACAAGGCGAATTCCACTTGATCGATTCGGTAATCTGTTCGTCTTGTTCTAAAATGATATCACGCAAAACGAATAAGCAACTCTTATTGGGTTCTTCCTTATTCATGTAGTAATCGTGGAGTTTTTCGTTCATTCTAATAACTTTATACTGGATTCAGTTTCATTTAAAAGTCCAGATAATCCAAGACTTAAATCTGTAATCAGGTAATTCATATGTGTAAAATCTTGATGTTGTGTTTCGTCTTTAACATGATGATAGTATTCATAATTTGTGAAATTAAAAGTACAAATTGTTTGCGAAGGAATATTTAATTCTGTGTAAAAAGGATAATTATCGCTTCTTTTAAACAACTCCATTTTTGCTGCTTCTGGGGAAAAACCTAAAACATTTTTACCCGAATAATGATTGAATCTATCGGCCATAGTACTCATTTTATATCCAGTTAGAAAAGCAGAATAATCTACATTTTTTAATGGAACGCCCACCATTTCGATGTTAAAAACAGCATAAATTGGTTGATTCATACTTTTAAATCGTTGGGCCAAATGTTTTGAGCCCAACAAACCAATTTCTTCCGCTGAAAAAAGAACAAACATGATACTTCTTTTTGGAGGATGAGTAGCAAAATATTTTGCTAACTCTAACACAGTTGCAACACCAGAAGCGTTGTCATTTGCACCGTTGGCAATAGAGTCTTTGGCTGATTTACCTCTGCCACTAAATCCAATATGGTCATAATGCGCTCCAATGATAAAAATATCATCTTTTAGTTTTTCATCAGTTCCTTCTAAAAAACCAACAACATTATACCCGTACTTGGATTCAATTTTAAAACTGTCTCGATAGCTCGAAAAAAACGGTTTTAGTCCATAAGACTTAAACTCATCGCTCAAATAAGTTGCTGCTTTATTAATTCCTTCTGTTCCTGTATCTCGTCCTGTTAATTCATCTGAAGCCAAGTAAGAAACATGACTTTTTATAGACGCTTCCGTGGTGATGTGTTTTAGCTCATCAAGACTTTTACTTTGTGATGTTTGTTTTAAATTCGCACACCCCGTTAAAGTTAGAATACCAATAAATAAGAAGTGTTTTTTCATAACTCTAAAGATAGGAAACTGTTGGGAATATGATTATTCTTTATAAACTTCAACTCAATGTTTGTCCCAGAAGCAGTATTCCAACACTCCCACGACTACGGCAGATAAAATGAAGATTGTCGTTTCCATTTGGTGAAATTCTATTCTGATTTTTGATTTAAAATGATTTCTCACAAAACTATTGAAATCCCACGACTACGAGATGAAAACCCACGACAACGAGATGAAATCTCGCTGTAGCGTGGATTTTAGGATGTCTAAAACTAAATTCAATTAATAAAATCTATTCGCCTCAAGTTTAAGGAGAATAACTTTTATATTCACCACAAAACTATTCTACTCCCTAATTTTCAAATAGTTATTACGAAAAAAGCCCCGAATAATCGAGGCTTTTTATTCTGTAAGTATTTTTCTATTATTGTTTCTTCAATAGATCTCTAATTTCTCCCAAAAGAATTTCTTCTTTTGATGGTGCTGGCGGCGCAGCTGGTGCTTCTTCTTCTTTCTTCACCATTCTGTCTTTCATTTTATTGTACATTTTCACAACCATAAAAATGGCAAAAGCAACAATGAAAAATGTAACTACTGTATTGATAAATGCACCGTAAGTAATGGCAACTTCTGCTGTTCCGTCACCAACACCTTCAGCAGATTCAGCAACTTCAGCTTGAATTACATACTTCAATTCTGCGAAATCAACTCCTCCCAACAGCTTTCCTATTGGAGGCATAATAATGTCATTGACTAATGACTTTACAATAGCTCCAAAATAAGTAGCCATGATAAGACCCACGGCCATATCGATTACATTTCCTTTGGCAATAAACTTTTTAAACTCTTTCATAATTAATTGATGTTAGTTAAATATAATAATTACAGATATTCTCTTTAAACATCTGGCAATTCAATTATTAGCTTGAACTTTTCCTTCGAACTTTTAGATGGATAAGGTTTTACAGACATTGATTTTGCAGAATAAAAATAGTTCTTTTTTTTATAAGTTGAAAGAATAAAAAATATTTGACATGTTTTACATTAAGGAAAGTTCAAAAAACAGCCTAGAAAAAGGAATGAAAACTGTAATAAACCACTATGTACTGAAGGTGCAATATGTTTAGATTAGAGTATAATTCTCTAATATCTACTATCTGATAAGGTTTTTAGAAGCTAAAGCGAAATGCACTAATCTCGATGGAATATCGGGTGCATAGTTTTAAATCCATCTGAGACCAATAAACCAATCACATTAAAATGTCAATTTAAAGAACAGTTGCTACTGTAAATCCAATTAACCCAAGAATCATTACAAACCAAAGGTAGCGACCAATTCGTATGTATTCAATTCGCGTTTCAACGCTGCGAAATTTAAAAATATACAACAACAGTAAAAGGTCAATACCTATACAATAAACCGCGAGATACTGATAATTCAACGCTAAAGGAACAGACAACGCAATTATAAACAAGAGGAGTAACACCACAATTAACTTAGATTTTTTAGCACCAATCATAATGGGTAATGTTTTGCAACCGTCTGCTTTATCTCCTTCCATATCTGATATATCTAAACTTAACTCTCTAGGAATGATTATTAAAAATGGAAACGCAGCATACAAATAGATGAGTAAGTTGATTTTTTCATTCTGTAATACATTGATACAGTCTTCTGCAAAAAAGAGAAGAAGAAGGGGAATAAAAGCTGTGAGGAAAGCCATTAAAACATTTCCAAAAAGGGGCGATCTTTTTAAATACAAATCATATAAAATAGATAAAACATAAATACCAACACTTATAAAAGCCCATTCAACAAACATGTATACGCTAATATAAATAGACAATAGAACGATAAGTAGTGTTAAAACAATAAAGATTATTCTCGCTCCTTTTAAGGAAATTGTATTTCCTACAATGTGTGTTTGGGGTTTATTTATTTTGTCAATATGCCGATCCATAATATCGTTTAAAACACAACCTGCTGCGATTAATAATTGCACACATACGCATAAAACGATAAAGTTGAAACCTGACAATTCACAGCTTACTCCGTCTTTATCTACAAAATACGTGATGACTAAATACAGTCCTAAAAAAGGGAGTATTGCTAGTAATTCATGGAACCAGCGAATTAACTTAAAAAAGGACTTAAGTTTTACTACCACTATAATAAGCTTTTTTTAAATCCATTAATACTATCCAATGGTCCTTTTCATTGTGCATAATTGACCCAATGGTTTGAAATCCCAACCGAAGATATTTTTTGAGCAGTTTGTCTTCGGGCTCTTTTCGCGCCATTAAAACAAGACTGCTGTTTCTGTTTTTAGTTAAGATTTCAGTATAAAACAATGAAAAAATATAATTTCTATTTCGGATATAAACAGGATGTTCAGTATTCCCTGACAGCCTGTCTGCCAAGAATAACTCTCCCTCTTTATACTGGTTTGTATTTAAATTCTCAACAGTCTCGTTATTCACTGTTTTTGAGATCAATGTTTGATCATAGAAATATCGTGCGGATAGTAATGGGATATTTTGTATTTTATCATAAACCACAATTAAATAATATGTAGAAATCATATCAGAGTCATCAAAAAATGATTCCTCGGTTTTTATAGGTGTGTTTTTATACGCTAGTCTTCTCAAGAAGGCTTCATGTGAAACACTATTTTCAGTGATTTTGTTGCACATATCAACTTGCCTTACCCGTTTATTACAACCTGATAGATAAGGCGGCTGCATCTTTAGTAGAGTAACAGTTATATTTGTAGTGTATTTTGTCGGCATTATTAATTCAAATATAATGATTTTTGAATTAAGATGACGCTTGCCTTCGAGAACCTCAGTCAGCGATAGACTATCAACTCAAAAAAAATTCACTTCTCATCCTGCTTTTTCATTCAGCTGTGTTCTTGAGTAAAGAAATTGTTATGGTGACTGAGGCTCTCGAAGTCGCCAACAATTCTTTTCTTCATTTGTCTTTAAACGCGAGAAGATGTATTATTTTTGTTTTTAAAGCGCCAAGAATGAAATATTGCAATGATCCCTTTAATCGTACGCGATTAAAAACTCAAGAGGTTAACGTAGGAAAACTAGGAATAGGAGGGGAGAACCCGATTCGAATTCAATCGATGACCACAAAAGACACCATGGATACCGAAGGTTCTATTGAGGAAGCTATTCGAATGATTGATGTCGGGTGTGAATTGGTGCGTTTAACAGCACCTTCGAAGAAAGAGGCCTACAATTTAGCTGAAATCAAGAAAGGACTGAAAGAAAAAGGCTACGATACACCTTTGGTGGCTGATATTCATTTTACACCAAATGCGGCAGAAATTGCTGCTGGAATTGTAGAAAAGGTAAGGGTGAATCCTGGAAACTATGCAGATAAAAAGAAATTCGAAGAAATTGAATACACCGATGATAGTTACCAAGCCGAACTAGAGCGTATTGAAGATAAATTTACGCCTTTGGTGAAGTTGTGTAAGGAAAACGGAACGGCAATGCGTATTGGAACCAATCACGGTTCACTTTCTGATCGAATTTTGAGTCGTTTTGGTGATACGCCGGAAGGAATGGTAGAATCTGCAATGGAGTTTATTCATATTTGTCAGAAAAACGATTTCCATGATTTTATTATTTCAATGAAAGCAAGTAACACTTTGGTGATGGTGCAGGCATACCGTTTTTTAGTCGCGAGAATGTTGGACGAAAGTAAAGTTTATCCTTTGCATTTGGGAGTTACAGAAGCAGGAGACGGTGAAGACGGTAGAATAAAATCTGCTGTTGGAATAGGAGCCTTGTTAGAAGATGGATTAGGGGACACTATTCGTGTCTCATTGACCGAAGCGCCAGAAGCGGAGATTCCTGTAGCTGAAAAATTAGCGCAAAACTACAAAAAAGGTGGAATTCAAGAATTTAAGGGCGACCACCAATTGCCTTATAACCCATTAGAATACAAAAGAAGAGAGGCAATGGAGATTGCGAACATTGGTGAGAAAAATCCTCCTATTGTCTTTTCTGATTTAAGCGAAAAAGAAACGATTTCTCAAGCGAATTTCTTCGGTTTTGGATATAATTATTCAAAAACTTTAGACAAATGGACAATGCAAGATTTGGCCGCCGATTATGTTTTTATCGGCGACAAATCAGTTGATTTTGAAATTCCAGGAATGTTGGGTGTTGTTGCAAATGCTGAAAATTGGGAGAAAAACTATTCAAATAAAAAACACTTTTACCCTCTATATAATGCGATTCCAGAAGGTGGATTCAAACATAAAACGTTGAACTTTTTAGAATGGAATCCAAAAAACACAGCAGAAATTGATCAAATTCAATTCTTAAATGACGTCGTTTTAATTCTTGAAGCACCAAGTGAGAATTTCACGCAAGTGATGCGTAATTTCTACCGTACATTGGTGTTGCACAACATTGATTTACCGGTAATTTTAAAACACACCACCTCAACTCAAGACTTAGAAGCATTTCAACTGTGGCAATCTGCTAAAATTGGAAGTGTTTTAATTGATGGATTTGGTGATGGTATTTGGGTGAATTCTACAGAAAAAATCTCTCCACAATTGGTGAATACAACTAGTTTTGGAATTCTTCAAGCCACGCGAACACGAATTTCTAAAACAGAATATATTTCTTGTCCTTCTTGCGGTAGAACCTTATTTGATTTACAAGAAACAACTGCAAAAATTAGAAAACACACTTCTCATCTGAAAGGATTAAAGATTGGAATTATGGGTTGTATTGTGAATGGTCCAGGAGAAATGGCCGATGCCGATTATGGGTATGTGGGAACACGCCCTGGGAAAATTCATTTGTACAAAGAGAAAACTGTTGTCAAAAAGAATGTACCCGAAGCAGAAGCGGTGGAGGCTTTGATTGAATTGATAAAGGAAAATGGAGATTGGGTAGAGCCGAGGTAGGAGGCATAAAAAACGATTACAATTAAGCCTTAATTTTCGATGAGTTTACCTTTAAACTCAATCATTCCTGATTGAGATTGTTCTAGTAGCTTTAACTCACAGAATGATATTTGTACTTTTCCATTCTCCTTATTTAAATGAACGAGTCTTTCGTTATAGTCAGCAGGTCCAGTATAGTTTTCAGATTTGTAATCATAATAAGTGTCATAATTAATTGGATAAGGCAATGAATTTAATCTTGCTTCAACGAATACTTTATTGTGATCAATGGAATTAAACGTTGATGGATAGTAGGCTTTGAAGAACTCGGGAGTTTGATTTAAAAAAACAAACCTCATCGTATCATTTTGGTTATTGGTAGCTAAAAAAACAAAATTTCCATTGAATACAAACGTTTTATTGTTAGTGAATACAATGTTTGAGTTGGCACCCGCAATTTGATTATTTGAATAAAAAGAACAACCTGGGCTAGTAGGAAAACAAGGATCACAAACCCCTCCACAATCAACTCCTTCTTCATTGGCGTCTAAAACATCATTGGTACATGAGGACCCTGCGATATAGTTTGAAGGAAGCTTTACTGGCTCTTCTTTATTGCATGAAACTAATATTAAAGAGCTAATAATTAATAAAGTTAGGACAGAGAGAGTGGCTTTTTTGATATTCATTGTGTAGTGTTTTTAGCCTTGATTTCTTTTGCTTGGCTTGGTATTAATAGGAAACAAATATATAATTAATTAAGCGAATGACTCTAACAGACAATGATTATTGATTCATTAAGTTATTTCAGATGGACACCAGTTTTTTACTACTTGAAACTGAGGGGTAGAACAAATCTTGATCTTACTTGCTTCCCTTCATTCATTGCAGGTTTCCAATTTTCCATCTCCCGAATTAAATGCGTTAAATCTCTTTTCAACTTATCTGAAATAACTCCTGTTATATTAATTTGTTCTGTGGTACCATTAATATTCACAACAAATTCAACGATGATATCTGCTTGTTTATAATTAGTTGAAATCACTAAAGGTGAATTTAACTTTTTACGAATTAACTTGTTTATGCCTTTTTCACCCCTTTTAAAGAAAGCAGACTTTTCAGGGTTCTCAACAATATTAGAATCATCTTCTAAAATAAAATTGATTGGAATTTTGCACCGTGCTCTAACTAATTCGCCTTTATGAATAGCGGGAATCCAATTCGGCATTTCACCAATTACCCTGATTGCTTCTTTATCTATTTCACGTGAAACACCACTTAAAACTTTGATCTGCTCCAATGAACCATCTTTGTTTACCACAAACTCTAAAACAACTTGACCATAATCGCCTAGTTCCATTGATATTTCAGGGTATTCGATGTTATCCATTAAGAATTCTTTCATTGCCTCCACTCCACCAGGAAATTCAGCATTTCTTTCAGACACTGGTTTTTTTTGAGAAAAAATAAAAAATGGTAGAAGACAAAAAAGAATAAAAACAGATTTCAAAATAATATTTTTTGTAGTGTTGTATGCTTCAAATATAGATAAAAAATTTATTAAAAATGTATCGAGAAGGGCAATAAAGCCCTAGACCTTACCTTTTTTCCCTCAACTTCTGCGGGAATCCAATTCGGCATGTTTTTTACTAATTCAATGTATGCATTGTCTAAATCTTTAAGACCTTCTTTTCTAACTATTACTTGTTCAATTGAGCCATCAATATTGATAATAAATTCAACAAATATTCTTCCATTTGGAACAGTTTCAAATTCAATTTTTGGGTACTCTAAATTATCAATAATGAATCTCTTCATTTCAGTTGGCCCTCCAGGAAATTCAGCTTCAATGTCAGGATAAAGTACAATTGTTGTATCGATTTCTTCTTGCGAAAAGAGCAAAAATGGAATCAGGAGGTAAAAAATTAATATTGTTTTCATGACTGATAGTTAAAAAATGCGCATCAAATTACTTCTCTTTCGAGAATTCAAATACAACTGGAATCCTACATTTTACATCTATTTTTTCTCCGTTCAATACTGCAGGAGTCCAATTCGGCATGCTTTTAACAAACCTAACAGCTTCTTCATCCAATTCGGCTGAAACGCCTCTGACAACTTCAACATCTTTGATTTCGCCTTCCTTGGTTACAATAAAATCGACATAAACTTTACCTTGATTTCCAAGTAATTCAGCTAGCTCTGGATATATTAAGTTCTCTTTGGTAAACTTTCTCATTTCATCATTACCACCCGGAAACATTGCATTAATTTCTGGAATATTGTTAGTCTTTTTCTCTGATGAGTTTGCTTTTTCCTGTGAGAAAATAAAAAATGGCAGAATGAAGATGATTGCTAAACTTGTTTTCATGAGTAGTAAATGTTGAAATGTAAATTGGTGATAAATATAGAAAACCAATCAATAAAGTCTAAAATTAACTGGAAAACGAACTATAGACTTCGCTTTTCCATCCTTATTCTCGGCGGGAATCCAATTCGGCATATTTTTTACGACTCTTAATAACTCTTCATCTAGCTCCTCCGATATTCCTTTTAAAATTTTTGGATTCTTTATTGAACCATCAGTATCCACTGTAATTTCAACGAAGGCTCTTCCGTAAGGTGATTCACTTGTAAGTGATTTGGGAAATTGAAAATTCTCCTTGATATATTTGTTCATTTCTTCCGATCCTCCTGCAAAAGAAGCTTCTGGATAATTAGACCAAAGCACAATAGCAGTGTCTTCTTCTTGAGAAAAAAGGAGGAAAGGGAGAATGAAAAAGAAAAGTAAAACTAATCTCATAACATAAAGTTATTGGAGCCTAAAATGAATTGGTATAACAGCAAATACCTTTTCGGTATTATCTTCGGCCGGTATCCATTTGGGCATATTATTTATAAATCTAATGACCTCTTTGTTTATTTCAGCAGAAACTCCTCTTAAAATTTCAACATCTCCAATAAAGCCATCTGGATTTATGGAAAACCTAACATAAACAGTTCCAGAGTCTCCATTACTCATTGAAATTTCAGGATAAATTAAATGCTCAGCTAAGTACTTTTTCATTGCTATTTCCCCACCAGGAAACATAGGAAGAGTTTCATTTTGCTTTTCTTGAGAAAAGACGAAGAAGGAAGCTGAAAGGAGCAGTATTAAAACAAGTTTCTTCATTTATTAACTTCTGAAGTTATAATTCCTAGTTTAAATATACAAAAAGCATTGCAGAATTGAAATCTTCTTTAAATGATAATTACCCTTGTGGTATCGGCGTTTTGCTTTGGATTTCGTGGGGACGGTTGCTTTGGATGAAGTACGGACGGTTTGCTAACCGTCCTTACAGCAAATCGTCCCAACATCAAAATCCAAAAAACATCTCCACATCACCCTTATCAAACGATTTTTTCTCTTTATCCACACGAATCACATCCGCGGCAACGGTTTTCTTTTTGTCTTGCAATTGAACAATTTTCTCTTCTATCGTGTCTTTACAAATCATACGATATGCCATTACTTTTTTGTCTTGACCAATTCTGTAACAGCGATCGATTGCCTGACTTTCTACGGCAGGGTTCCACCACGGGTCGATTAAATAGACATAATCTGCACCTGTGAGGTTCAAACCTGTTCCTCCAGCTTTTAAACTGATCAAAAAGACGCGAATCTTATCGTTATTTTGAAAGTTATTGACCTTTTCCTCACGATTACGGGTCTGACCATCCAAGTATTCAAAAACGATTCCTTCTTGCTCTAAACGGGCTTTAACGAGGTGCAGCATTCCAACGAATTGAGAAAAGACCAAAATCTTATGGTTATTTACTTTTTCGGTTAAATGACGCACCAATTCATCCAGTTTTGCCGATTCATTTCCGTAGTCTTTTTCTTTGTCGGCAAGAGCTGTTGAATTACAAATCTGACGCAATTTTGTTAATCCTTGCAAAATATACATTTGCGATTTATTGATACCATCTTGTTCAATTTGCTCATTTAATTTTTGTCTGAAATACTCTTTGTAATAGTCATATACTTTCCGTTGGGCTTTTCCCATTTCGCAGTAAATCACCACTTCCGTTTTCGTTGGCAGTTCTTTGGCTACTTGCGTTTTTGTTCTGCGTAAAAGAAATGGATGAATCATTCTGGCCAATAAATCAGAAGTGTATTCATCTTGATCTTTGTCAATAGCCTCTGAAAATGTGGATTTAAAATGCTTGATACTCCCAAAAATTCCTGGATTCAAAAAGCTAAACTGACTGTATAAATCGAAAGTATTGTTTTCAATGGGTGTTCCTGTTAACGCTAGTCTGTTCTTGCTTTTCAACAAACGAACCGCTTTAAACCGTTGAGATTGCGGATTTTTAATGGCTTGACTTTCATCCAAAATCACATAATTGTACTCAATTTTAATATGTGTTTCTATATCCTTGATCATAGAACCATAAGTTGTTAAGACTACATCATGTTTAGGGATTTCATTAACTAGTTCTGCTCTATTTGGACCGATAAAACTCAGTACTTTTAAACCTGGAGCGAATTTTTCCAATTCAGCAAGCCAATTAAACATCAAAGAAGTTGGAGCGACAACCAAATGGGGCAGAGGAGAGCTGTCCTTTTTTGGTAAATTTTTCAGGTATTGTATAAAAGCAATGGTTTGAAGCGTTTTTCCTAATCCCATATCGTCCGCTAAACAGCCTCCCAATTGATTTTCATGTAAGAAAACCAGCCAGTTTAGTCCTTCTTTTTGATAATCTCGCAAAGTGGCCTTAATTCCTTTTGGTTTCGGAATGGCTTTTAAATCTTTGAGATTTAACAAACGTTTTTTCTTCTCGTGTAATTCTTGTAAAAATTTAGGTGTATTTGTTTCTTCTTCATACAATTCATCTATGATATTAAATTGAAAATTAGAAATCTCAATCTTGTCCTTCTTTACATTTCCAAGTTTGAAATACTTCTTATACTTTTCAATCCATTCTTTCGGTAATATTCCAACAGTTCCATCCTTCAATTCAACGTAATTCGTTTGCTTAATTATGGATTTTTGAATTTGTTTTAAGTCCGCAGTTTGACCACCAAAATCAACCTTTATATCCATGTCAAACCAGTCAGTGCCAGAGCTTAAGCCAATAGAAAAAGAAGGTTTGTTTAAATTGTATTTGATTGATTTTAAATTGTTTAGCCCGAATATTCGTATTTTTTTATTCTTTAACTTATCTAAGGTTTCCATCAACCACATAGATTCTAAAGCCTCTTCAACCGTTAAATAAAAATAGTTTGATTGTCGTTCAAACTGCGGATGCAGCGCTTTAAATTCAGCTAAAAATTCAGCTTCAAAATCTTCGTCTCGTTCTTTATAAGTTAAGGCCTTTTTATTCTCCCATAATTTTTCTTTAGTTCCAGGAGAAACCAGGGATTCATCATATTTGACAAGGGGTTGCAAAACGACGTATTGTCCCTCCTCATCCGACAAATAAACGTGTTTTTCAATTTCAGCCTCCTCTTGCATTTTAGCAGCTTTTATCCCCGAAAAATCAACCTCAAAAACCCGAGATAAAGGTTCAATTACGGAATTCATAAGGTCATCTATCCCTTTGTGAACAACATTCATTTGAGGTTTCTCCATTGCTTTTAAAATAGAGAAAGCAATTTCTGCGTTTTTAAAAGGAAAAAAGAATTCATTGAATGCAATTCCGAAAGGAGCAATCAACAATTTATTAGAAGAAACACTATAGGTTTGATTTTCAATTCTAATTTTAAAATCGAGCTGATAGAAGGGTTTTTTGTCGGTAATTTTTAAAACAGGCCCTACTTCATCCTTTCTTATTGTTAATTCAGTACAATGTTTTTTAACGAAAGACTTATGTCCTTTATGAAGGTATATAGTTTGCTCAGGATTACTTTCTACAATAGCAGAGAACATTTTTATCTGTTCTTTTACCACATCAATTCTATAGTTTAAATGGCGGTTATTACTATGATTTTCAGATAGTTGAATCCCATTTAAAATCAAATCTTTGTATCGGTTCTTATCAACTTGTGACAAGGCATCAGCAAAATTATAGTCAGAAATCACCTTAAACTTAGTGTTCACTTTTGTATTGGTTTTATCCATTTTCCCCATAAAAGGGAACACCTCTTTAATTCTATTTTTAGATTTTTCTAAACCAATAGCTACTCCATAGACCGCGTTGTCTTCTGAATGTTCTGGAAGAAAAAACTCCTTTCTATCCTCCTTAAAAAGTCCGAATAAAGAATCATTGGAGCCCACAATGTTGCTAATTTTCTCTTTCATCTTAACGCCACTAGTAGAGATTTCCATTTCAAAAATATCTTCGAATTCCAGAAGTCCATCAAACTCTGAACTATTCATTGTCCTTTGTTTAAAGCGTTCTTCAAAATTCTCTGTGAAATAATCTTTACCGAATTTCTTAAAGAATTCTTTAAGAAAAACCATCTTATGGGAACAATTTGTCATTGTTTTACAGGAACACTTTAACGCCAAAAGATCATTGGCTCTATTGTACGTCATCGATAGCTTATAATCGTCACGGTAATCTTGATAAACCCCTTCAATTCTATTTTTACTAATTGAAGTAAAAGTAAGGGGACTATAATAGTTCGTTCTGGAAGAAAATTCCATTTTATTGAGTTCATCTACATCAATAATTCCGTGATCATGTGGGATGGTTGTAGTAGGGGAGATGAAGGTTTTTTTTTCAATCATTCTAATTAACTCAATGTCTTCACTTTCTATTAATTCAATTAACTTATTGAGTGAAGCCACCTGATGTTTACAAATTCCAGCACCATTATAAGGGCAGGAACATGAAGATTTGATGTTATAATAATTATGTAAATCCAAGAATACATCATAGGGATCAATTTGTGACCCACTGCATTCAAACAATAACTTGTTGGCGTTATTAGAGATAAGCGATGGATAATATCCAAAAGCTCTTCCAATAACTTCAAATCGTGCATTCTTATTAATATACTGCCTCAGTTGATCAATTATGATTTCATTTTGACTTAACATCAATTTTTAAAATTTAAAATATTAATGATATAGAAGATAGGTTGAGTATATAGTAATTTTAAAACCATAAAATAATGTTCAAAGGTACAAATTGAATTTTGGAGTCTGATGAGGCAAGCCTCAAAAAGTTAAGTTAAGCATCTAATTTTTCAAAAAAGAGAGAAAAACCCAAAAAAAACACCCATCAAAAATCTCTGATCTCCATTTTTTAAACACCAACCTTCAGAACAAACAAAAAACACGCTAAAAACAGCCTTAAAATGCAAAAACCAAGCTCGCGCTTGGTTTTTTAACATCATATTTTCTTTAATGGATCTCAAAAAATATAATTTCAAAAAATGGATAATTTTTAATTCCTTTTTTCAAAAACATACACTTGACTTGAGTAACCATATTTTTTCGCTTTTCGATTAGAGATAAATCCACGTATCACTCCAAGCAATGCTATTCTTTTTTTATATTTTTCAGAAAGCATAGAGACATAGTACGCATCGTATTTCATAGGAATGACTTTTTTAAGATCAAAGTCAAAATCTAAAAGCAATCTTGAAATATCGTTTTGTTTAAAATGGTAGAGGTGACGAGGCACATCATAGGCTGCCCAATACTCTTTATAGAATCTTGCATCATGAGCATTCATATTCGGAACAGCAATAAATAACTTTCCTCCGGTTCTTAGAATATCATTGATTCTTTGCACATCTTTTCTAAGATCATAAACATGCTCTAAGACGTGCCACATAGTAACAACGTCAAAACTATCCTTTTCAATATTGTACAATTCCTCTTGTGAACTACTGCGTACTTCATTGTTTTTATGCGCATAATCTCTAGCGTCTGCATCGGGCTCTAAACCTATTCCTTTAAATCCTTTTTTATTTACGGCTTTTAGAAAATGACCGGTTCCAGACCCTATATCTAACAATTCTCTTCCATCAGTAGCGTTTTTAATCCACTTGACTTTTTGTTTTAAAGTGATTCCCCGTACAATATTATAGAGGTAGTTAATCAGTCCTTTATTACTAGAGCTATGAGAAATGTAATCTTCAGATTTATAGTACTGACCAATCTTTTCTGCTGCTGGAATAGGATTGGTAAAATGAAAACCACAAGAATCACATTCAACAATATTGAATTTTTCTTTGGTAATCATATGGTCTGTTACTTCTAAAAAAGGACTAAAATCGTTCTTTTCACAAACCGGACAACTTTTAATGGAATTCATTTTCTATGATTTAAACTGTTTCACGTGAAACTATCGTCCCAAATATATCAAAAGAACATTCACATCACTAGGAGAAACTCCACTAATACGTGAAGCTTGTCCAATTGTTTTTGGAGAAATTTCTGAGAGTTTGTTCACAGCTTCGGAAGACAAACTACTTAGCTTAGAAAATTCGATATCTTCTGGAATTGTAACATCTTCTAAACGGTTTAACTTATTTGCAACATCCTGTTCCCGGCTAATGTACCCATCGTATTTAAGCTGAATTTCGGCTTGTTCTAAAACTTCTTTAGAAAGTCCATCTGTTAGTTCACGAAGCTTCGAACTCATTTTCAACATTTGTTTCATTCCAAGATTTGGTCGCGTAATGAGTTGAGTCAACTTTACTTGTTGTTTAATAGGCGAGGAACCATGTTCTTCTAATACAGGATTTGCTTCATCAGGTGTTACACCAGTTTTTAGTAACTTCTTTTTTACATATTCGATATCGTTTATCTTCTGCTTCACCTTTTCCATACGTTCATGACCTATCATTCCGATAGCGTGAGCGATAGGAGAAAGTCTTAAATCGGCATTATCTTGACGTAATAATATCCTATACTCCGCACGAGAAGTAAACATTCTATACGGCTCTTCCGTTCCTTTTGTGATTAAATCATCGATTAGCACGGCAATATATGCATCTGAGCGATTTAAAGTAAACACCTCTTTACCTTGAACTTTACGGGCGGCATTAATACCAGCCATCAAACCTTGACAAGCTGCTTCTTCGTATCCCGTTGTTCCATTAATTTGACCCGCAAAATACAATCCTGAAATCAACTTTGTTTCTAAAGTATGTTTTAATTGAGTAGGAGGGAAGTAATCATACTCTATGGCATAACCTGGTCTAAACATCTTTACTTTCTCGAAGCCAGGAATTGTTTTTAAAGCTTCCATTTGCACCTCTTCAGGTAGACTTGTACTGAAACCGTTTACATATATTTCTATGGTATTCCATCCTTCTGGTTCAACAAAAATTTGGTGACGTTCACGTTCGGCAAAACGCGATATTTTATCTTCAATACTCGGACAGTAACGCGGACCTTTAGATTTAATCGCTCCATTAAACATTGGACTACGATCAAAACCAGTTCTTAGAATATCATGCGTTTTTTGATTGGTATAAGTAACATGACAAGGTCGTTGAGTCGTTAAGGCTTCAGTTTCATCAGTAAAACTAAACTTACTGGTTATTTCATCACCGCCCTGTAATTCCATTTTAGAATAATCAAGAGACCTTCCATCTACACGTGGTGGAGTTCCTGTTTTCATTCTTCCAGATTCAAAACCTAACTGAACTAAATCTTCAGTAATTCCTGTTGATGCACCTTCTCCAGCACGACCTCCTCCATATTGTTTCTCACCTAAATGAATAACGCCATTTAAGAAAGTACCACTGGTTAAGATTACAGTTTTACCTGTAATCTCCATACCCATTCTGGTTTTAACACCCGTCACAACACCATCCTTTGTTGTTATACCCACAACCATATCTTGCCAAAAATCAACATTTGGATTAGACTCCAACATCAACCTCCATTCCTCAGCAAAACGCATACGGTCATTTTGTGTACGTGGAGACCACATCGCAGGACCCTTACTCATATTTAACATACGGAATTGAATAGCGGTTTTATCTGAAACAATTCCAGACCCACCTCCCAAAGCATCAATTTCTCGTAAAATCTGCCCTTTTGCCACACCTCCCATTGCAGGATTACAAGACATTTGGGCAATAGTATTCATATTCATTGTAACTACAAGGGTGGAAGCACCAAGCTTCCCAGCTGAATTTGCGGCTTCACAACCTGCATGTCCAGCACCTACAACAATAACATCATAATCTCTCAGCATAACACATTTGTTTCACGTGGAACAAAATTACAACAGTGTTAGATAGTAATCCTCCTTTTTTCGCATTATTTCGATTTCTTTTTCAGTTTTATCGCCATAACCACACAAATGCAACAATCCGTGCACTAAAACACGATTCAATTCTGTTTCACGTGAAACATTATAGGTTTTCGCATTGTCGTTAACACGATCAATACTAATCAACAAATCTCCACTAATAAAATCCATTTCACAATAATCGAAAGTGATAATATCGGTATAATAATCGTGTTTTAAAAAGGATTTGTTTTGTTCCAATAACCAATCATCCGTTCCTAAAACGACAGTTATATTACTTAGAGTTTTGCCTTCGTTTTCCAAGACCTTAATAAACCATTCTTGTATATAATCCAGGTTTATTTCTGGAACTTCTATGAATTCAAATTCAATCATTTCTTAGTAACAAAGGTAAGGATCACTTTAGCTCCATTGTTTTCAAAAGCGACTTCATCGGCAAGCGACTTCATAAGGAATATTCCACGACCACTTTCTTTTTCTATGTTTTCTGGCGCAGTAGGGTCGGGGAGGTTATCATAAGAAAACCCTTCTCCATCATCGGAGATGGTGAACCTTAATTCTTTTTCATTTTGAAAAATACTTATCCTTACTGATTTAGAGTTGTCTTCTAAGTTCCCATGTTGAATCGCATTGTTTACTGCTTCTGTTACAGAAATCAAAATATTGCCATAATGATCTTCATGTACATCATAGTTTTTGCAAACATCGTCTATTAATGTTTCTGCAATCCTTAAATTTTTAAGGTCCGACGGGAATGATACGGACTCAATTTCTTTATAGCTTGTTTCCATCAAAGTATATTATCAGAGATTGAGGACGTACCAAAAAGTTAATTAACATTCAAAAAATAAGCGTTTGCTTTCTCTTTGTAATACTTACTAAATGACGGATCTAGTGTACGTAATAACTCAATCTGTTTTTCTTTCTGCTTCTTATACTCCAAAAACTCAATTTGGTTACCAATATTTTGATCTTTTCCTGAATTACTTTCTCTTTCTTCATCAAGCCCCCTTTCACGCATTGCATTTTCACTTTCTAAAAGTCGTGTTAAAATTTCTTGTTGACGATCGATTAGTTCAGGACTCCATTTTTTATTAATCAAATCTTCTTCTTGTTTTTCGAGTTCCTTGATTAGGTCGTTGAGTTTGTTTCCGTCACCACTTCCGTCTTTATTCATTTGCTCTCTAAGTTCTTGAAGCTTCTTCTGAATAGCACTTTGTTCAGCAGCCATTTTTGCGGCTTGTTGTGAATTCATTGGTAACATTCCACCTGGTTTTTGTCCCGGTTGCTGACCTCCAGGATTTTGACCTTTTTTCATTTGTTCTAGCTGCTTTTTAAGCATCTCTTTCATTCCTTCCATACTCCCAGGTTTCCCTTGACCGGGTTTACCCTCTCCAGGTTTACTGCAACTACCATTTCCTTCTTGCTGACTCTTCATTGCTTGTTGTGCACTTTCCAAAGTCTCGTTTAAAAACAAGGCTAAATTATTGATTCCAGTCATGGCAAATTGTTGTTTAGTGGCCAATTGCCTATGTTCTCGTTCACCAATATGAGATGGAATATACCTGTATTGTTTTTCTATATCACCTAATTCTTGTTCTATAAAAGAGGAGATTTTAGGCACACGATCTGCAAGGGCTCTTAAACTATCCTTCACTGGATTCAAGTTGTCAATTATACCTCGTTGTTGTTGTCCAAGTGTTACGAAGTATGGATCATAAATATCTGTGTTTTGAAAAGCCAACATGTTTTCTTCTTGATTAAAACTAAGTCGCATTAAGTTTTCCAGTAAGGCACGCATTGCTTCTAAATCTTCACCATCTTGCTCTTCCTGACTTTTTTTCATTTGAGCTTGTAGTTGAGAAGCTGCTTCTTCCATTTTTTCACTTGCCTTTTTCTGTTTGTCTTTGGCAGATTCATTATCACCTTCTTGAATATCTTCTTTGGCGCCTTCCATATCTTCAGATATTTCTTCACTCATTTCATCCATACCTTCGAAAGACAAAGGACGTTTTAATTCATTGTTTTTATCCAACATTTCTTGAAGGTCTTCTTTTACTTTTTCAAACTTTTCGTTTAGGTCTTTTTGTTTATCTTGAGCTTCTTCTTTATTTAAACCATTGTCTAAATCTTCTTTTAAACGGTCTTGATCATTCGCTAATTGTTCAAGTGACTTCTGTAAATCTTCAACACGCTCTTCAACATCCATCTTCTTTAACATTTCCATGGTCCGATCCAATTGGCGTTCCATATCTTCGGCAGACATTTCAGCGTTTTCCATTTTTTCCAATACATTTTTATCTGTATTGTTTTTCAACATCTCTTCAAGTTCTTCCAGTAATTTTTTTAATTCTTCATCCATTACCGAGTCGAGTAACTCTTCTAATTGCATCTGTTTTTCGAGTAACTTTTCATCCATAGGACTCAACTTAGACTTCTCTTCAAAAGAAGATTTCATTTGATCCTTGATCTGTTTAATTCTATCTTCTAAAGACTTTTGCTGTGCTTGTAAACTTTCGACTTGTTTCTGCTGTTGCCATGAAGAGTTTTTAGAATTCGCAATCTCTTTTTTAAGACGCTCCATTTGTTCTTTAAATTCTTGACTTTCGCGAATCAAATCTTTTAAATCTTCCCTTGCTTTGTCTTTTTCTTTACTGCGTTTTTCTTGTAATTCTTCTAAAGAAGGGCTTGCATATTGAAACACATTAGATTTCGTAGCTTTTGATCCATTCACCCCATCATTGTCATAAACAGTAAAGAAATACGTAACCCTATCTTTCAATTCTAAACCTAGTTCATCCAAATTAAAAGTCATAGAAAAAGGAGATTGTTTTCCATCAATTCCAGGAACTGAAATGCTTTTGTTTATTTTTTCTCCAGAAGCTTTTTCTATAGAATAGGTAAATACTAAACGAGACAAACCATGGTCATCACTTACATTACCATTAAAATATATTTTGTTTTTTGATAAGGAATCTGTTCGACTTTGCACCGTAATATTTGGATATTCATCTTTAATAATATCGATATGATATAAGTTAGTGTCTAGACTTAAAAGTTCATTGTTCTCTAAAATAAAAAGAACATCTGAGGATTGTCTTGCAACATGTGAAAACCTAAACCCAGGATTATCGATGAATTCATAGATGGAATCTGAAAGCACAACAGATAATGATTTAGAATTCTTCGTTAAACCATTCCATGTAAGTTTTGCTCCATCAGGTAAAATTAAATCTCCAGGATTCTCAATTGTTTCATTAGCACGATTTAGGTATTGGGGATAAGTTATATCAACTTTTAGATGACCTAAAGAGCTACGTTTAACAACTTTAATTAAATGTTGTTCTGATTGTGCTCTAGTCGCTTTAAAGTTAAACGATAAATCTTTATTTAAGTTTTTAAGGGTATAAGCAGCTTCATTATTGCTTGTTTTATTCATTAGAAAAGTACCTTCATCACTTTCTAAATAAACACGGTCAGGTAATGCTTTCCCAGGAAGAGGGGTGAGTAAAACTTTAATTTCTATTTCGTTTCCTTCTTCTATGACTAAATTTTCGTTTTGCAATTCAAAAGTAAAATCTGGTGCGATTTCGAAAACCTGATTGTATTTGATTAATCTTTGAGTACCTTCAGTAAAATAATTGGGTACCATAATTCCGATTAAAACAACGGTCAACAAAATCGGAACAAAATACTTTAAGAATTTTTTATTCGCAGAATAATCTATGGCAGAAGAAAAGGTAAGATTATTCAGTTGACTCGCATTTTGCTGTATACTTGCTTGAATAAGTTCAATATTCTGAGGATTTGTTTCGGTAGCATCACGAAGCTGGAGCGTGTTCAATAGTTTGTCATTAACTTGAGGAAAAAAATCACCAATAATTTGGGCTGCTTGGTATCTGTTTATTCGTTTACCAAAAGAAAACAATTTAGCGACGGGAAGAATAAAATATTTAATCAACACGTATGAGTTCAAAGCAAGAAAGGAAAAGAATAAAACCGCACGTATCAATGAGTTAAAATGTCCCAAATATTCAAGGCCTGAAACAATTAAAAAAGTAAAAAGGAAAATGATAAAAAAGAGCAAAAGCCCTTTAATCATTAAGTTTTTGTAGTATTTACGAATAAACGCATCTACCTGAGTTAATAAATCATCAAAAGTTCCCATTCTACACTGTAATTAATACCAAAAGATAATGTAACTATAAAATTACGAATTGTAGGACTAATACAGGTATAATCAACGGATAAAAGCGAGATATGTTTCTATTGGACCGTCGAAAAATCAAAAAACAAAATAGGCGTTAGGCATTTTAAGGTATAAAAAAAGAAAAAAACATAAAATAAGACTCTTTTTTGAAGGAAGAATGGATAAAGGCTAAGGAATCAATTATCTTTGCCTAAAAATTAAGAAGATTATGTCAGATAAGTCAGTTCGCGTTAGGTTCGCACCATCTCCAACAGGACCACTTCATATGGGTGGAGTACGTACCGCTTTATACAATTATTTATTTGCTAAAAAACATAATGGTACGTTCATTATTCGTATTGAAGATACAGACCAAAATCGTTTTGTAGAAGGAGCAGAGGAGTACATTTTAGAAGCGCTAAAATGGTGCGGAATTACTCCTGATGAAGGCCAGGGTGTTGGTGGAGATTATGGTCCGTACAAACAATCCGAGAGAAAGGAAATGTACAAGCCTTATGCTGAGCAACTGGTTAAGAACGGAAAAGCATATTATGCTTTCGACACGGGAGAAGATTTAGACAAAATGCGTAAGCAAGCGCAACAAATGAAAATGCCGAACTGGCAATACAATTCTGTAACAAGGTCATCGATGCAAAACTCATTGACTTTACCAGAAGATGAAGTTCAAAAAAGATTAGAAAATGGAGATCCTTACGTGATTCGTTTCAAAATGCCACGTAATGAAGATGTTCGTTTTGAAGATAAAATTAGAGGTTGGGTTGTGGTCAACACCAATAATTTGGATGATAAAGTATTGTATAAAAGTGATGGGATGCCTACTTATCATTTGGC
Organism: Brumimicrobium ulvae; assembly: GCF_947504225.1. Classification (GTDB taxonomy): domain Bacteria; phylum Bacteroidota; class Bacteroidia; order Flavobacteriales_D; family Crocinitomicaceae; genus Brumimicrobium; species Brumimicrobium ulvae. The sequence continues at coordinate 200,420 of NZ_CANNGT010000002.1, forward strand.
CAACATTGTAGATGACCATACCATGAAAATTACGCATGTAATTCGTGGGGAAGAGTGGTTGCCATCAGCTCCTTTACACGTTTTATTGTATGAAGCTTTTGAATGGGATGCTCCTACATTTGCACATTGTCCTCTTTTGTTACGCCCTGACGGGAATGGTAAACTTTCTAAAAGGGATGGAGACCGTTTAGGCTTTCCCGTTTTTCCAATTGACTGGATTGCAGCCGATGGAGAGAAGTATTCAGGATACCGAGAGAAAGGATATCTACCAGGTGCATTTATTAATATGCTAGCGTTCTTAGGATGGAACCCAGGAACGACACAAGAAATATTTTCACTAGAGCAAATGATTGAAGCTTTCTCATTAGAAAGAGTAAGTAAGGCAGGAGCAAAATTTGATGCTGACAAGACCAATTGGTTTCAACAACAATATTTGCGTGCAGAGTCTCCTACTACATTGGCAAAAATGTTGCGTGAAAAAACAGGTTCTGAATTGCAAAATGTAGCAGATGCTTATTTAGAGCAAGCGTGTGTATTAATGAAGGAACGCGCTACATTTGTTGAAGATATCTATACAGAAGGAAAATACCTTTTTGAAAATCCAACAGAATTTGATGCAAAAACAGTAGCTAAAAAATGGAATGAACTGGCCGAAGAATTAATGTTGGAGTGGTCCAATAAACTAGAAGCTCTAAACACTTTTGATGCTGAAAACATTGAAAAGAGTTTTAAAGCTTTCTTGGAAGAGAAGGAACAAAAAATTGGTAAAGTTCTTCCTGCCTTTCGTTTAGTTTTAACAGGAAAAGGAATGGGACCGAGTATGTTTGAAATAGCAGCTCTTTTAGGAAAAGAGGAAAGTTTATCTAGAATGAAAAATAACATTCCAACAATCAAAGGACTAAAGGCATAACTTTCAAAAGAACAATTGAGAATGAAACATACAATTGAAGTAAACGGGATAAAGCTATATGCTTTTCATGGCTGTTTAGATGAGGAAGGAAAAATCGGTGGACACTACACGGTTGATGTTTCAATTACAACTGATTTTACAGCTTCTTTTTCTTCTGATGAATTAGAAGACACTATAGATTATGTTGCTATTAACTCGATTGTTCGGGAAGAAATGGCCATTCGGTCAAAGTTAATTGAACATGTTGGGTACCGTATTTCGCAACGTTTAAAACAAGAGATCAAAGGTTTACATTCATCAAAAGTTAAAGTTATTAAACATTGTCCCCCTATAGGTGGAGATGTCGATGATGTAGCAATTATCATTGAGAACTAGCGAATTAGATTTCAATTTTTATAGGACGCTTATTGTTTTTAAAGATTATTCCTTTTAGAAGAAAAATAATTAGTATATTTGCGGTCCTATAAAATGGTCCTGTGGCCGAGTGGCTAGGCAGTGGTCTGCAAAACCATCTACAGCGGTTCGAATCCGCTCGGGACCTCAAAGAACCCTTGACTATCAATTAGTTGAGGGTTTTTTTATGAAACTTAACCCAGAACTTAACCCAACTATTTAATTATTCTTCATAATTCTATATTGTTTTCAAGACAAAAGTTTGAACTTTATTTACACACGCGAACAGATACCCATGAACTTTTTAAAAAAACAGATACGCGCGCGCAACAGATACCACCGAACTTTATTTATTCACGCGCGTAACAGATAGTAACGAAGTATTGCATAAAATGCACGTCATAAGGTATAAATGAAAACGATAGGCGCGCGCACGCGTATGGATACCCACTACTTTAAGTACATATTTCTTTATGGTTTCCGAAAACTTGTTTTATAGGTGTTAAATTCGTTAGATTATTGAAACTCTTTTTTATCATGTTAAAAACAACGTCTTGTAAACTCTTTTTTTATAGTGTAAGAGAATACTTAAATAATGAGTAAGACAATAAAGAGGGGTTAAGGTTCTACAACTATATATAAACTTGTAATTCCTTACCCCCATAGATATTAAACATGGTTAATTGACTGCCTAAATACTTTAACTCTCTATAATTATATTTCGCTCTTATATTGTGTGCAATTTCTTTAATCTGGGTCTCAATTGATGAGGTAAACCATTTTTGAGTTAAAAACATATTCGCAATTTTATCAAAGGTTTGTTTATCATTCTGGAGTAAATAATTCAAACCTCCATGAGACAAAAGAAAACTATCAATTCTTTGCATTGAAATATTAACGCCTGTTAGTCTGCAATACCTTTGATTTTTTACAAGGTTGTAATTCCTTAACCCCTGTGAATTATTAACGCTCTCAATAATTAAATTTGATATTTGGATCTGGATGTTCAAACCAAACTTACTATTTATCAATTTCAATCTATCTCGGTGTTTCTTTTGTGTGGTGTGGCTCTTTGTCCGTAGTTCACGCCAAAAATTAATATTAGAGTATTTACTCCACTTATCAATATTGGTATTTGTTGGGTCATAAAATATTATTTCATTCCACTTCTGAAGTAGGTTGTTAAGTAAATCAACTTTGTTGTATTCGTTAAAATCATGTAATGAGTGTAAACCCTGTTTTCTGTATTCGCTCCAGTTAGTTTGTTTTATTTCTATTCTCAATATCTCATCATTACAGCCGTATTGCAATGACTTATTATAAACTTTTAGAATATAATTTGAGTGTTGACATTGATAGTATTTACCAAATTCACTACTTATTTTTTGTTCAAAATCTTTGTTTTTGTGTTGCAGTAAATTGTTTAAAATCTCATTTGTTGGTATTGGTGGCGGTAAATTAACGCCGTACTCAATTTGAATAATTTGTAAGTGTTTCGTATCTATTCCGTAAACCCTTTTTAACTCTTCAATAGTTTCATTAAATGCACTCTCATTGTATTGGTTATGGTTGTGTAGTCCAAGATTAGAAAACTTGTGTAAACTTCCAGCAATATAAATACCTCCAGTCTCATATACTTTTGTTTTAAGGTTGTTATAATCATTATACCAATACTTTACTGTATCGGTGGTTTTCTCTTCAAATACGGGCGTAAAAATCAAAGTACCATTGTTTAAAAAGTGTTCTTTATTCAAACCAATTATACGCGCCTTTATATAATCAATTGGTATATAGTTATATCTTTGTTGTAATACGCCGTTTTTGGGTGTGTTATTCGCAATAGAGGGGGGTTTGTTACCCCCCTTTTTTTGTTCTCTCTCTTTACTCATCTCGATTAAAGTTGATTAATCAAAGAGTCTATTACATTACGGTTTGGATAATACCCTTTTGGATATTCGTAAACACACATAGTTTGGCTTTCTGGGTCTATTTTAAACAACAGTAAGGTTTTACCCTCTTTTATCCTGTGGTCGCCGTAATAGTGGTTTAAACGTGTTGTTTTCCATAGTCCTGTTACTTGTTTACTTTCTTTCCAACTACTTTTGTCTTTTACCCTAAAATATAAACCTAAATTATAGGCTTTAGAGTAACCTTGAAATTTTTCAATTTTAACGGTTTCGGTAATTAACTGACTGGGGTATTGACCAAAACATAATTGATAAATAGTATCATGTTTGTTGTATTTAACCACTTCAAATTTATAAACCGTTGGGAGTATTGTATTATTCGCTTTCATGTTACACCTTTTTAGATTGGTTAAACATTACTTTAATACAGTCCTCTTTTGAAAAATAGACTCTTTGACCAACTTTAAAAGGTTTTAAAATTCCTTTATTGCTCCAGTCGGTTATACAATTAACTGAAACGTCAAAAAATTGCGCCGTTTCTCTTTTGGTTAAATGCGGTTTATCATCCGTTTGGATATTGGAGTTAATACGAGCGGTAAACGCTTGTAATTGTGTTTTAATACCCTCGTTGATTAGTTCAACTAATTGGTGGGGTGTTACTGTGGTAATTGTTGTTTGTACCATTGTATTAAATTTTTAGTTCAACACAATGATACAGGCTTGTTTTCGTTTGTTTTTATTTGTTACCTTACAGAAACATTACAGTAATGTAATTGTAATGTTTCGGGATATTTTAAGGTTTAATTTCATCAAAATAATATTTTAATTCGACTGGTATTGAAATTAATTTTAATGCTGTAAAACGTTGGTCGATTCTGTAATCTCTTTGATAATTTGAGTTTAAAAAACTTCTAAAATCTTTTTGTGTAGTGTTTATAAAATTAACTTCATCTTTTAAAAACCTGTAAATATGAACATCACTAAACCCTTTCTTAATGAGTTTTTTTATAACATGTTTCTGGGTTTCACTTAACACTTCTTTATAACTGGTGTCAGTAAAATTAGAGGTCGTTGTTTTCGATGGTTTATTTCTTTGTAATGACTTAATTTCTTCATCCCTATTTTTCTTTTTTAATTCCAAAACTCTTTTATGGTGTACCATCTCTTCCAATGTTTCGCCTTTAAAACCATCTAACTGGTAAATTGATTTTGTTAAATTCGCCATACTCTCAAATAGTGAAAATGTGGTTAAGGTTTCTTTCATTTTATTTTCTACCAATAATCTATAAATATCTGAAATATTGCCAATTGAAATATTTATTTGGTTAATCTTATTTTTGTCTTTTAATTCTTTGTTTTTCCAGTCCTCCAGAATTTCAAAGCACACATTAAACTTCTCTCGATAATCCTCAATAATTTGAATATTGTTAGACAAAACTAAGTCTTTAACTTCTTGTTTCGCTTTAAGACAAACATTAGAAAAATCATTATCACTTTCTAATTGAGAACACAATTCTATTACTTTAGATTCATCTGTCATATTCATTACAAAAGAGTCAAATCTCCAGTAAACATTTCTTAGATTTTCAACTCCCATATTAAACCACTTTTAAATTAGATTGACCCTTAAAAAATGGGTGTGAACTCATTCTTATTGCAGTTTCTTCTGGAGTAACTTTGATATAATTTAAAAACGCCTTTTCTGTGGTGTGTCCACTTATTGCCATTATATCAATTGTACTCATATTTGATAAATATGCGTTTGTACAGAATGAACGGCGGGCGGTGTGGGTCTTTACTAATTCAAATTTATAGTTCTTCTTATGTACTTCTTTACCTCCTTTTGTGATAGTCGTATAAGAAACCTCATCTATTCCAGCACTTTCGGCAACTTCTTTGATTAGTACGTTAATATGTTGGTCTGGTATTCGTTTCGGTGGTGTACCGTTATTCTTTTCTAATATTTGTAATACAATAGGATGCAAAGGTATTGCAACCTCTTTACCTGTTTTCTGTGTTTTAATTTTAAACATTTTAACGCCGTTAACGGTGGTTAAATTTTCATCTTTGATGTTGTTATAATCTGAAACCCTTAAACCTGTGTAAGCACCAATTAAAAACAAATCTCGGGCGTTCTCTTTTCGTGGTTCATTCGATAGATCTAAACTCCAAATTCTATTTAGTTCTTCAAACGTTAAATAAACATTGTCGGCGTCCTCTCTTAACACTATGAATCTTTTACTCCTAAATTGTGTATTGTCTGTTTTGTTGTCCTCTATTGCGCAATTCATAAAGGTTTTGAGTGTTTTAATGTGTTTACCTATATAGTTTTTAGATAGGTTTTGACTTTCGCACCATTCAACAAAATCATTATACCATTCTAAATTTATTCTATCAAAGTCAATAGGGTAAACCTCATCATTAAAACGTTTTAAGAAAGACTTTGTACGTCTGTAATTGTTTATTGAACTCTCTTTTAATTCACGTTTTGTTTGTGGGCGCTCAATTAGATAATCAATGTAAGAAAGTAAGGTGTCATTATTTTGTTTTGGTTCTGGTTTGGCTGTAATAAAGAACTTTTCAAAATGTTTTTTAACCTCTATTCTGTTAGGTGTATAACCTTTCCTTTTGTTGTCAAGTGTAAAATCTTCAAAATGTAAAGTTAACCGATTAATGAGGTTGTTTAGATTAGTGTCCTTTTTTGCTTTTTTAGTTTCACTATTCCAGTCTTTAAATAATATACTTTGACCTATTGAAGCATTAAAATCTACTTTTGAACCGATTCTATAACGCAAATATATTTTTAGTGGTTTGTCGGTACTATGTATTTTTTTACCTCCATTTAGTCGATAGTCAATTGTTGCCATGTTTTAAAGTTTTGTTATTCGCAATTCAAATATACAATATAACCCAGAACTTAACCCAGAACTTAACCCACATTTATTAATCTTATTTGTTTTTATTTGTTCTTACTTATTTATGAACCCTTTATTTATAGAGGTTACAACAACTATTTATGAATTACCTTAATATTACAAAAACAATAAAAGACGTCCGCTCGGGACCTCAAAGAACCCTTGACGATTAAAGTTAAGGGTTTTTTTATGCCTAAATTTAATTCTTGATTATAAGTCTATTTCAAAATAAATAATTATATTGAACTGCTAAAAATTGTAACTGCTTGAAACAATTGTGTATTTTTGCAGTAGACTATATAAACCATATACTAATTATGTCCGACAAAAGTTTTATCGTTCCTCACGATTTTTCAGAGGTTGCAGATTCCGCTTTAAACCATGCGATTATTACTGCAAAAGTAGTAGGTGCTAAGATCTACGTTCTTCATGTTGTTTCAAAAAACAAAGACATTTCTCAAGCAGAAAGTAAACTAAAAGAAATTGTCGAAGCACATAAAAGTTCTAAAATTGAGTTGATTCCTAAAGTTAGAGTAGGAAATATCTTTGAGGATATTGGAGATTTTGCTGCAGAACATCACGCAGAATTAATTTTCATGGGAACTCATGGTGCTTCAGGATGGCAACACATTGCTGGATCACATGCTTTGAAAGTAGTTACCCATTCAACAGTTCCATTCATTATTGTACAATTGAAATCAGTTGGTGAAAGTGGATATGATGATATCGTAGTTCCTTTAGACTTACATAGAGAAACCAAACAAAAGTTAGCGATTGTTGCTTCTATGGCTAAATACTTTAAATCTAGAGTTCATGTCATTACACCAAATGAAACCGATGAATTCTTGAAAAATAAAGTAACGGCCAATATTTTATTTTCTAAACGTTTCTTTGAGGAGCGTGGAATTGAAATGACTGCAACTTTAGCCCCAAGTAATGGATTTGATAAAGAAGTAGTGAAATTGGCGGTTGAAAAAGATGCAGATTTAATTGCAATTATGAACCAAAACAAAAGTAACTATCTAGGAGCTTTCGGTTCAAACTATGAACAATATATGATTACTAATGATGCTCAAATTCCTACACTCGTGGTGAATCCAATTGAAACACCTTACGGAAGTAGTATTTTGTTTTCATAAATAAATAACATTCAAAAAATTAAAGACCGTTCAATACGGTCTTTTTTTTGCTTCAATAAATTTAAAAAACTTAAATAAGGGAAGAAAATAAGCTATACGCACTTCCTTTGATCATGTGTATACTAGTTACCATAAAAGTATTTAATACCTCGTTTAAACGCAGTTAAAATACTCTAGATACAAAGGTTTTAATCTTTGTAATCATAAGTCTTAAGTTTTTCTTTTATCTCTTCTAAATTTTGAAGTTTTTTAGCCAAACGTGTATCTATAGATGTTTTGGTAAAATACCTGTGCTGCGACAAGAATTTAACTTGCATTTCATCCCACATTCGATCACTATCAATTTTTCCATGTTCTCGAAGCTCCATGCGCAGTCGATCTGCAATTTCATGGAAATCATCACGCCCTAAATAATCTAAATCAGCGTCACAAATAATTTCTTCCAAATTGTTTTTTGGTTTATGCGGAACAGAAGTCACGTAGATCAACTCTTTAATACGCTCAATATGTGCTTCTGTATATCCGAATTTAGGAAGAATTTCTGCGGCCATTCTAGCCCCAATGGGCTCATTTTTTTCATATTGTTCTACAAATCCTGCATCATGATATGAAGCTGCTGATTTCAATAAAAACAAATCTTCATCAGTAATTCCCTCACCAATTGCAATTCTTTCCGCCTGTCGTGTTACATCAATTGAATGTTCAAGAGAATGATAATGTAACTTTGGACTTAATTCTTTTTTAAGTTTTGAAAGAATAAATCGTTCTGCTTTGTAGTAATTAATTTTACTAAAGTGGTGAAGGTTAACCAATTTATGAAAAGATTCATTAGGTTCTATACCTTTGCCATCCACCGAAAGCTCAGGTTTTATGGAAACCACTTCGTAAGTCATAATTTTGATTCCACTTTTGGCCCTTACTTTACCAATTTTATTACATAAAAAATAAGGTTCAATATGGTCAAAAGTATCTTGAGTGATGGTTATTTTTCCGGGTTCACACAATTCTTCCATACGTTGTGCACGGTTTACTGTATTTCCCCAAACATCATATGCATAACGTTTTGTACCAATTACTCCAGCGGATACAGGACCTGTATTAATTCCGATGCGTAATTTCCAATATGGTAGGTCTGCTTTAATTTGTGCATTCTTATGTTCTAACATATAAGATTTAATCTGCACAGCAGCCAAAGCCGTGTTGATAGGGTTAGTTTTGTTACGAATGGGAACCCCACCCGCGGCCATATAGGCATCTCCTATTGTTTTGATTTTTTCAAGGTCATTTTTTTCAATGATCTCATCAAATTTTCTAAAATGCATATCTAAAATAGAGACCAAATCTTTTGCAGACATTTCTTCTGCTATTTTTGAAAAACCAACAAAATCTGTAAACATAATCGATACTTTACTAAAGCTACGTGCTGCAGACCGTCCATCTTTTTTTAATTGACTGGCTGTTTCTTTAGGTAAAATATTATTCAATAGTCGTTCAGATTTTTCTTTTTCTCTTTCTAGTTCTTCCGTTTGCAATATTAAGCGACTTTTTTGTTGTTGAATTTTCTCATTTTTCTTTCTTAGTTCTCTAGTTCTTTCAGCAATTTTCATTTCCAAACGTACTTGTTGTCTTCTTTCTTTGTCTATACTTTTTCGTACACGATAAATAACAAACAATGTCACCACCACAATAAAGATCGCATAAAACCACCATTTCATCCAGAAAGGTCTTTCAACTTCTATAGTAAGACGAGCAGGATACTTATTCCAGTTACCATTCGTTGTTCTGGCATAAATATATAATTCATAAACTCCGGGTGCTATGCTGGTAAATCGTAGTTCATTAGTAGAACCTAAAACTTCTTCAACTTCATCATCTCCAGACATTACATATTTATACTCAATTCGGTCTGGATTACTTAAATCATTGGCGAAAAACCGCAATTTTAAACTTCGTTTATTATAAGGAAGGGTGATTCGATCTGTAAACGCAATACTTTGTGATAAAATACCATCTTGTTCAGGAAATACAGGTACATTTTCTACTTCTATACCAGAGAAATAAACCCTTATATTTTTATTGATTTGAAAAGCTTCAGTAGGTTTAACATAATTAAAACCTTGGATTCCTCCAAAGTAGATTTCGCCATTCTGGGATAAAAAACTAGCGCCTAGATTTAGTTCATTACTCATTAATCCATCTTTCTCCGAAAAGGTATAAAATAAGTTTTCTTTAGTATTCAGTGCTACTACACCCTTATTTGTTGATAACCATATATGTAAAGGATTTAATTCGACTGCTTCAACACCATAAATAACATTATTGGGTAAGCCTTTAGATTTATCATACCTAATTACTTTTTTTGTTTCAATATTATATTTAAACAAACCATCGCCCATTGTACCAAACCAAAACTCTTTATTATTGGCTTGAAAAACATCGGAAAAATAAGCGCTTGTAGCTTTACTAAGTGGTGAAAATTCGTGTTGCGCAAATGCTTTTAATTCATCGTTTTCAAACTTAATTTGAAACAAACCTCCCGAAGAAGGTGAGGTATAAAAATTATCGTCTTTTCTAAACACAAAACGACAGGGTCCTGGACTAATGGTGTTTTCAGTTTGTGGTCGATGAAATAAATAATGGAATGAACGCTCTTTGTAATTAAATAACATAACACCTGCTCTTGTACCAATGAGGTACGTATGTTCTTCCGTATAAGGTTGAATAGTATAAATAAGGTCAAATCCGCGCTGAATATCTGCAGCATGAATTAATTTGGTAAATGTATATTGATTTGGATCATCGGAATCAATAACCAATTCATATAAACCATCGATACACCCCACCAACAATATGTTTTCATCAATAACCTCAATAGTTAATGTGGTATGATCATCGTTTTCTTGAGAACTACGATAATAATGATAATAATGATGTGTTGTTCGGTCAAAACTAGAAACACCATGGTCTGCTGCGATGTATAAATACCTTTGGTTCTTAGATTCAGCAAATCCCCAAATATTTTGTGATGGTAGACCTTTACTTAGATCTGCAGAAGTTCCTACACCTTTAAAACCAATAAATTCAGGATTAAAACTACTCAATCCACGTTGTGAAGTTATCCAAATAACGCCTTGATTATCTTTAAATAATCCACTTAATTTATTCGAGATTAAAGAACCTTTTTGAAAAATATCTGCCGAATAATTCAATACCACTACACTATCCTTTTCATCTTTAGAAATTTGAAATAATCCCGAATTTTCACTGGCAATAAATAAACGATCAGGAGAAAGATAAATAGCATCAATAATATTCACATCTCTCAAATGAGAGAATAGATGGTCTAATATATGAAAGGAATTGCTGTTTTTATCATAATAAAAAATACCTTCATTTGTAGAAATAACAATCTCATGTTCAGGTGATTCTATCAGTCCGTTAGTAATAAAGTCTTCTTTATTATTAATATTTGGTAGAATAACTTTTTTATTTCTAAAAGCAAAGTCCGTAATTAATACTCCTTCAAATTCACTTACAATAATAAGTTCATTATCCTTACTTCTAATGTCAATTATTCTAGAATCAAATATTGTATCATCTATCAATTCAAACTTAAGACTGTCTGTATCAAATTTAAAAATTCTACCAAAAGCAGTACCTATCCAAAGATGACCATAAGTATCTTCAGCAATAGATTGAATTTCGAGGCGTTGTTGTGATTTTACTTGAAAAGATGAAAATTTAACCGAACGTGGATTATATTTAGTTAATCCATTATAAGTTCCAAACCACATATTTCCATTTCTATCTGTAAAACTGGTATTGATGTATCCATTAGAAATATCATAGCCTTGGTCAGCTGAGAAAACCTCGAAATTTTTTCCATTAAACCTATTGATTCCATCTTGTGTACCTAACCAAAGTGCACCCAGTTGATCTTGAATAATACAAGAAACTGAACTTTGGGATAAACCATCGTTAATGGTATAATTCTTAAACTGTATGTGATCTTGAGCATGCAATATAAAACTGGTGCTAACAAAAATCACATACAGTAAAAATCTTTTTAAAAAGAAGTTTTTATTCATTTAAATAATGTCTCAAATAGTAGTAGTAGTAGTAGCAGAACAATTATTGCACGTTGTTAATGGTATCAGCGGAAATACTTGCGTTTTCCATATCTCTATCAAAAAGATATAACCCACCTTTATCATTACCGATCAATCTTAATTTATCTAAGATATGACGTGCAAGTGCTTCTTCTTCAAGTTGCTCAGAGACATACCATTGAATAAAATTATGTGTACTGTAGTCTTTTTCTTTTAAGCATGCATCAACAATATTATTGATACTTTCAGTAACCAACATTTCGTGCTCCAATAAGGCTTTAAAAATTTTCTCCATTGAATCAAAACTTACATCTGGCTTATAAATTGCCGGAATAACAGCCACACCACCTCTTTCATTGATAAATTTAACCAATTTCAACATGTGTTCACGCTCTTCATCACTGTGCTTATATAAAAATGAAGCAGTTCCATTAAACCCTTGATTTTCTGACCATGAAGCCATTGATAAATAGAGTTGACTTGAGGAATATTCTTTCTCAATCTGTTCATTCAATAATTTTTCTATATTCTTATTCATTTTATTAATGTTTTAAACAAAACTACGAATTAATAACCATTCTAAAAAAGTCTAAGAAAAATTGTAATTCTTAGAAATAAAATCGTTTATTAAACTTATAGATAATATTAGAATTAAAATTAGAGTTTAAATTAATATATCTTTGAACGAAAATGTAATACATGTCAAAAAAGAAATTCAAAAAAAAAGGAATAGAAAGAGCCATAAGAAAGATATTTGAAAGACAACCTGATCAAAAATATACAGCCAAAGAAATAAGTGCTATCCTGCAAATCACAGATAAAAACATGCGAAAGCTTGTTTTATCAATACTTAAAGACCTTAAAAACGATAAATTCTTAAATGAATTTCAGAATGGGTACTTTATCATTAATGAAAATTATTCTACTACATTTATAGGAACTGTAGATTCAACAGCAAGAGGAGCAGCATATATCATGGTACCAGAATTAAACGGTGATATTTATGTACAACCCGAAAACCTTGCAAATGCCTTACATGGCGATACTGTTGAGGTAGAGATTATCCGTCAAAAAAAGAATAAAACAGAAGGAGCAATTACTAAAATCATCAATCGTAAAACAACACAATTTGTTGGAACATTAGATGTGAGAAATAAATTTGCTTTTTTAATCCTCGACAATAATAAAATTAACGTAGACCTGTACATCCCCTTGGAAAAATTAAAGGGGGCTAAATCTGGAGAAAAAGCTATTGGTAGACTTACCAATTGGCCTAAGGGGGTTGCTAATCCTTTTGGTGAAATAGCTGAGGTAATAGGAATGCCAGGAAACAACGACACAGAAATGTTGTCCATTCTCTTTAAAAATGAATTTGAAATTAAATTTCCTCAAGAAGTAATTGAAGCAGCGGAAAAAGTGGGAATGGATTTAGATCCTGAAGAAATAAAAAAACGTAGGGATTTACGTAATAAATTGACTTTAACTATTGACCCATTTGATGCAAAAGATTTTGATGATGCTTTGTCTTATGAAGTCTTAGAAAATGGAAACATAGAAGTAGGAGTTCATATTGCTGATGTTAGTCATTATGTACGTCCTGGAACACCTATGGATGATGAAGCATACAAGCGAGGAAATTCTGTTTACCTTGAAGACCGCGTAATTCCAATGTTGCCAGAACAGCTATCTAATATGGCTTGTTCCTTAAGACCAAACGAAGATAAATATGCCTTTTCAGCTGTTTTTGAACTGAATGAAAAAGGAAAGGTGATAAAAGAATGGTTTGGTAAAACGGTTATTCATTCGGATCAGCGTTTTGCCTACGAAGAAGCACAAGCAGTAATTGAAGGAAAAAGTGAGGTCCAAAAAGAAGCCATATTAGGATTAGATAAGTTGGCCAAGATAATCCGAAAAGACAGGATGAAAAATGGTGCACTTTCTATTGAATCTGAGGAGGTAAGTTTTTTAATTAACGATGAAGGTTACCCGACAGGAGTGGTTAAAAAAACATCCAAAGACGCCAATAAACTGATTGAAGAGTTTATGTTATTGGCCAATAAAAGGGTTGCATTATTTGTGGGTAAACTTCCTGGTGATAAAGGTTCTAATAACCAGTTTATTTATCGTTGTCATGATAAACCATCCATAGAAAAATTAAAAACCTTCTCTGTTTTTATCAATAAGTTTGATTATGATTTGGAGTTTGAAAATATTGAAAATGTTGCAAAAAAAATCAATGGTTTATTAGAGAAAATTAAAGACACTCCTGAATATGGATTAATTCAATCTATGGCTATTCGTTCTATGGCTAAAGCAAATTATCAAACCAATAACATAGGGCATTACGGATTGGCTTTTGATTATTACGGTCATTTTACTTCACCTATTCGTAGGTATGCCGATTTAATGGTACACAGAATATTACAAGACAAATTAGATCATCGTCAGAAAAGTTACGGTAATAAGCTCAATGAAATTAGTGAACATATTTCTGCACAAGAAAGAAAAGCCATAGACGCTGAAAGAGAATCTAATAAATATTTTCAAGCAAAATTCTTAGAAGACAAAGTAGGAGAGGAGTTTGAAGGAACAGTATCAGGATTAGCGGACTTTGGAATGTTTGTAAGAATGAATGACAACTATTGTGAAGGAATGATAACAATGTCATCTTTACCCGATGATAATTATTATTTTGATAATGATAAATTTCAAATTGTAGGTCGTCAAACGGGTTATAAATTTAATTTCGGAGATCAGGTTAAGGTTAAAGTTATCGGTGTTGATATGTTTAAAAAACAGGTGGATTTAGAGCTTGTAGAGTAAATATCCTACAAGCTTTTATCTTTATTTCATTAGCGTCCACAAGAAATTTTCTCCACTCTGTTTTGATGCCTACCCCCTTCAAATTTAGTTGTTAAGAATTTTTCAACCATTTTAATTCCATCTTCAATAGACACAAATCGAGCAGGGAGTGCAATGATATTGGCATCGTTATGTTGCCTGGCCAATTCTGCAAGTTCTTCTTTCCAACAAAGTGCACCTCTAATTCCTTGGTGTTTGTTAACAGTCATGTTAATACCATTCCCACTTCCACAGATTACAATCCCTAAAGTATCCTTATTTTCGCTTACGTGTTGGGCAACTGGATGACCATAATCTGGATAATCTATACTGTCCTCCGAATAAGTTCCATAATCTTTAAAATTATAGCCACGTTCTGTGAAATACGTTTTAATTGCTTCTTTCATCTGAAAACCAGCATGATCAGCACCAATTGGGATAATTTCAGTTGTTGTCATAATATTAGTTTTTTACAAATTTACGCAATTAACAATCGGTTTGAATTATGAACATCTACTTTTTTAGCAATTCTTAAAGCCTTGATACCATTGCTTTTTAAAATATACTTATTGACAGGGTTATGAACAATTCGAAAAATAAATGTTAATTGAATTCAATAAGTTTGTCTTGCTTATCACATAATTTTTTACAAGCCAAAATACAAATGAGAAAAACAATAGTAAGTTATTACATTTTACATCTAGATATCAACAATGAAAATGAGCTTAAAATTTTTTAAAATGAAATAAACTTATTCAGTTATTGGTTATTAACAACATTGTTTATAACCATGCAAAAAGCTTATAAAAGAACAGTTTAAGAAAATATTGAATGTTCATAAGCATACATAAAATGTTTACAACTTGGATAACAAGAAAAAGTGAAGAAAGTAATGCACCGTATTAACAGTACTATAATAATAGTAAAGGCTTTTTTAAAAAATTTCTTTTCTTATTTTTATTTAAACTCTTGAATAAAAAAGTTGAATTAGGAATTTAAAAAGAAAAATCCTACTTTCTTTAAACAGGCTTTTAAAATGCTGTAATGGCTTGACCACTAATCATTTTATCCTAAATTATTAGGGCTTTATCGAAGTAATTTGTAATTTCATAGCTGAATAAAGGATATTCATTTGTTAGAATTACTTAAATTTGTAACCACGCAATATAAGAGTATGTCAAAAATTAAGGTATTAGTCGTTGAAGATGAGTCTATTGTCTCAAAAGATATTCAACACAGTCTCAAAAGATTAGGATATGTAATTTCTGGTGCATCTGCCACTGGAGAAAAAGCTATACAATTGGCTTCTGAGGAGCGACCAAGTATTGTTTTGATGGATATCATGCTTAAAGGAGATATGAACGGTATTGAGGCTGCTGAGATCATCAGGAGAGAACATAATATACCAGTGATTTTCTTAACTGCTTACGCAGATGAAGCTACTTTAGCCAAAGCTAAAATCACAGAACCTTATGGATACATTATTAAACCTTTTAAAGAAATAGATTTACACACTTCTATTGAAATGGCTTTATACAAGCATAAAAAAGAAAAAGAAGTGGAGAAAGAACGTGATTTACTTTATTCAATCGTAGAAGGTAAGGATACACAAGATTTTATTTTTGTGAAATCAAACTCAAGACTCGTAAAATTAAATACAAAGGATATTTATTTTGTTGAGGCTTTAAAAGATTATGTTGTCATCAATACCTTAGATAAAAGATATACTATTCATTCAACAATGAAGGATATTGATAAAAAATTAGGAGATACAAATTTCATTCGTGTTCACCGTTCATTTATCGTTAGGTTAGATAAAATAGCTTCTATTGAATATCCAAATCTTCAATTAGAAAAAGATAAAAAGCTCATTCCTATCGGAGGTTCTTATAAAGAACAATTAGTCAATAAAATCAATTTGGTTTAATCGAGAATAGAAAACATTCTTCTGTACTTTTCTATCTGTTATTCAATCAATAATCTATTGATCATTTGAATGGTTTCTATTTTGTATTCCTCATAAATTTCTCCTGTTCCTGGTCCGTTAAATCCAGTATGTATTTTAACTACCTCACCGTCTTTGTTGATAAAAATAGAGGTAGGAAACGAACTTACTTTGTTTAACATATCGAAATCTTTTGAAGTAATTGTCTTAGAAGCTCTTCCACCCACAAGGATTGGATAAGGAACTGATTTATTGTCAATATAGCGTTGTATACGTTCTACTTGATCTTCAAAATTTTCAGGAGATTCATAGGCAACGCCTATAATTTCTAATCCATCATTATGAAATTGATCATATAATTCATTATAAAATTTAGTTTCATCTAGGCAGTTAGGACACCATGTTCCAAGAATTTGCACGATCACCACTTTACCTTTTAACTGCTGATTTGGATAAACATAGTTTTGTCCATTTAAATTTTTGAATTGAAATTTAAAGTCATCCTTTACCATATAAGTTAATGAATCTGGATCTTTTAATGTAAAATCATCATTTCGCACACCAATCCAATCGGTTTTCCAGTGATTTCCAGATAAAAACTCTCCTCTTAAAGTGTCATTCATTAAGTGAGCTGTAAATAAAAACACATGGGCTCCATCAAAACTGGTGAGCTTTAATTCATTATTTATTACTGTTCCTTTCAGAAAACGATAATCACCTGTTTCGGTTAAAAATGTTCCTGTTATCTTATTGTTTACTTGTTCAAATTTTCCAATTGCAGGATATTGATCTTCAGTATTGGGATTAAAAATAACCTGCCATTTACCATCGAAATTTTCATGTTTATACCTAATATCTATTACAGGAGTATCATCATAAAAAAAAGCTTTAAACTCTATTCGTGAATGTTTTTTTCTGTCTGGATTTACAAAATAGCCCGATAATTTATTCTCATTTAAAGGATCAACCTTAAAAATTAAATAGTTAGGAAAATTAGTAAAGTAAACTTTAATGCTATCATTTTCAATTTGATAATCTTTCATTTCGACTATTTCTCCACCATTTTTAATGGTTATTTTTTGATTGGGATCAACTTCAAATTGAAAATTTAATTCATGTGTGTTTTGTAAATTTAGGTTCCCCATCCACGAACCCACCTTAAGGGGATTTGCTTGAACAAATGAGTGAATGAAAAGAAGAATAAACAGAATACTAAGCTGGGATAATTTCATGTATGTTATTTGGTTGTTCAAAAATAACAGGCTTTTTTTATTGCTGCAACCTTTTATGTAATATTGTAGTCTATTATTCGAGATGTAAAAATGGATGATGAAACTCTTGTACAGAAATGTATTTCTGGAAACGCTGAAGCACAACGAAAGTTGTTTGATCGTTTTTCCCCTTTAATGTTGGGGGTAGCAATGAGGTATATCAAAGATAAAGAACGTTCAGAAGATGTTCTTCAAGACGGATTTATTAAGGTATTTAAAAATCTTCATCGATTTGAACACAAAGGTTCTTTGGAAGGATGGATTAGACGAATAATAGTAAACACTGCGTTAGATCAAATCAGAAAGTATAAAAAGGAACAAACTAATGTTGAATTGGATGATTCCCCTTTTGAAATTGTTCAAAAAAGCGATGCAGTAGAACGTTTACAAGCAGAAGTCCTGATGGAAATTGTTCAAGAATTGCCTGATGGATATAGAATTGTGTTTAACATGTTTGCAATTGAAGGTTACAGTCATAAAGAAATAGCAGAACAATTAAACATCACCGAAAGTACTTCAAAATCGCAATATTCAAGAGCTAAATCTGTGCTGAGAAAGACATTAAAAAAATACAATATTGAAAGATAAAGATCAAATAGAAGAGTTATTCCAAAAGGAATTAGGAAACTACCAAGCAAAGGTAGATCCTAACCTATGGAATGGTATCCAAGCTGGTATTAGTGGCGTGGGTACTGCAACTGGCGTGGGGTCTTCTATCGGTCTTGTGGGTAAAATTATTATTGGAGCTTCAGTAGCTGCAGCAATTACTGTGGGTACAGTATTAATTGTAAATAATAACAAGGTTCAAAAAGAAAATAAAGCTGTTTCAGAAATCAACACGAAAGATAGTTTAGAACAGAATAATATTGAAAAAGTTATTGAAACAGAAGAAAACACTATTGATTCTACAATTTCAGCGCGTAACTTTGTTGAAAAAAACATGCAAAATAGAACGATTGATGATTCAACAATAGAAAATCAATTTATTGATGAAGCTCAGAACAACAATACACCTAATTCAAATAAGCAATCTACTATTATTGTTGAGGAAGAAGAAATGGCCTATATACAAGACCAAGATAAAGAGCAAATTGTTGAATATACACAACCCAAAGAAACTGATTCTGATCAAATAGAAGAAAATACTTTTTCAAAAGAAGAGAAAAATGTTGGTTTAAGTAAGGTGAATATTGAAATCACTAAACAAGAAAATCAATATGTGAAGTTCGCTGCTCATGATGTTCCTAATGCTGCTGAAGTTTTATGGGATTTCGGAGATGGAACTTATGACAGAACTTTAAATCCGGAACATTTCTATATTGAAGCTGGTGTTTATAATGTTGTTTTAACGGTTCAATCTGGTCAAAAAGAAAGTAAAAGAAATATTGAAGTGAATATTCAAATTACAGGAGAGATAGGAAGCTTACCGAATGTGTTTACCCCAAATGGAGATGGTCGAAATGATGAACTTTTCATTGAGTGTAAACACCTTAAGTCTTTCCAATTGACAGTGATGGACAATCAACAAAACATCGTTTATTCAACCAACGATGCTAACTTTAGATGGAATGGTTTAGATCAACAAGGTGTACCTGTAAAAGAAGGAGATTACTTCTACATCATTGTTGCAGAAGATGAGGCGGGGAATTTGATCAATAAATATCAACGTCTACTCATTCAACGCTAGTCAATTTTACTATTTTTATAAACAAATTGCTTTTGCACTAATGTTATAAAAATTGCGGGTATTTCTCACTTTATTTCTTTTTTTTCATTGCTTAGCTTTTGGGCAAGATGAAGTGGTATTTTCGCCAGTAGGAGGAAATTATCCTGATTTGAAAAGTATTGCTGTTGATATTCCCAAAGCGTATTCGGTTTATTACACTCAAGATGGAACTACACCCAATAAAGCCTCAACAAAAGTCAATGGAAATATTCAAATCAATGGTGATGTAGCGCTATTTTTTGCCATTTATAAAGGTGACCAAGTACCAATTTATACCACACATACATATATCACATCACGCCAGCAAAACCTACCCATATTTTCCATTATTACAGACCCTGTTCATTTATTTGATTCCCTGGATGGAATTTATGAAATGGGGTGTTGTGCAGAAACAGAATTGCCTTTTAAAGGAGCTAATTTTTGGAAAAAAATAGAGAAACCCATTCAAGTTGAGTTTATAGAAAACAATAAAAAAGTATTTTCTCAAGCTGCAGGAATCAAAATATTTGGGGGATATAGCGTAAGCATGCCGCAAAAATCCTTTGCTATTCATGCAAGAAAAAAATATGGTAACAATAGATTTCAATATCCTTTATTTCCGCAATTGCCTTTTTACGAATACAAAAATTTTGTTTTGAGAAATGCAGGTGGAGATATGCAAGGAGCTCATATTCGAGACGCTTATTCTACCCAATTGACCAAAGAAAGTGGTGTGGCTTTTCAAGAATATAGACCTGTTGTAGTTTATATCAATGGAAAATACTGGGGAATTTATAGTTTAAGAGAAAAAATAAACGAACATTTTATTCATGACCATTATGGAATAAACAAGAAAGATATTTCTATTATTCGTCCACCCAATGTTGTAAAAGAAGGACCAAAAAGTGCTTTAGAAGATTATCAAAACCTAATTCGTTTTATAGGTTCAAAAGAAAAGTTGAGTAAGGAAGATATTGCTAAAGTTCAACAAGAAATTGATATTGAAGATTATCTAAAATACAGTATTATCCAAACTTATTTTGGAAATTCAGATGCAGCTTCAAACATACGACTATACAAGGATGTAAATAAAAAAACACCATTTAAAACAGTGTTATTTGATCTCGATATGGGTTTGAATATTTTTGATGAAAATAAACACAAGGAAAATTCTGTCCAACTGTTCACTTCGGACCTTGATACAAATATTCAATATCCAACAGAATACACCCTTTTATTGCGTCAGTTATTGAGCAATGACAGTATTAAAAATCAATACATCAATTATTTTTCAGACGCCATAAATACTTATTTCAAGACAGAAAAGGCTGAAAAATTATTATTTGAAATGACCAATGAATGGTCAACTGAAATAACACATCACAGAAAAAGGTGGAACATTACAGAATTGCGGTACAATAGGAGTATAGATAGACTTCAAACTTTTATTCAAAAACGACCCGATATCATATTGAATCATTTAAAGGAATATTTTGATTTAGGGGAAACATTCGAAGTGAAAATCAATGTTGGAGAAGGAGGAAAAGTAAAGTTAAATTCAATTGAAATATCGGAAAAATTTTCAGGGCAATATTTTAAAAATATACCCCTTTATTACGAAGCAATTCCAGATGAAAACTACGAATTTGTAGGTTGGAAAAACAATACCAGTGAATCAACAAATCAGTTATTGATCAGCACTGCAAACACGATTGAAATCACTCCTATTTTTAAAGCTAAACCTGCACCTTATTACTTCAATAAAATCATTTTAAGTGAAATAAATATTACACAATCTAAAACAACCAAATATGAAGATTGGATTGAAATATATAATCTTTCAGAGGATACTTTAGATTTATCACACTGGATTTTAAAAGATGACAAAGACCACCATAGTTTTAAAATTAATAAAGGAACTGTTATTTTACCTCACAGTTACTTGATATTAACAAAAAATAAGGCCAAGTTTATCGAAGAATTTGGAAATGATTTTTACGTAATTGGAGACTTTCCATTTGGTTTTAATGAACGAAAAGATAAAATCAGACTTTATAATGAAGATGGATATTTAGTGCTTCAATTCAACACTGAAGAATTGTCATTATTAACAAATAAGCAAAACAGTTGGGTAAGGGTAAATAGTGATGCAATTAATTCTTTTGATCAACAATGGGTAGAAGAAGTACCTCAGCCCGGTATAAAGACCTACTCTCATTCAGGAGAAAAACAGGCCAATAAAAGTAAATACATTGGTAATTTGCTCATATTTATTGGAATCATTTTATCACTTATCGTTCTTATCTTATTTTTTATTAACTTGGCTAACTACATAGGAAGAGACATAACCTAAGGCATAACTATATGAGAATTATACTACTCACTTTACTGTTTATTTTTACCTGTTCAATAGGGTTTTCGCAAAAGAACTTTAAGAAGAAAAAACCATATGCATGGATGATAGGTATACAATGGAATATAATGGATGATGATGGCTACCGTACAGAGCATATTATTAACTATAA
The DNA here is from genome assembly GCF_947504225.1 of Brumimicrobium ulvae. Lineage (GTDB taxonomy): Bacteria > Bacteroidota > Bacteroidia > Flavobacteriales_D > Crocinitomicaceae > Brumimicrobium > Brumimicrobium ulvae. The sequence continues at coordinate 222,083 of NZ_CANNGT010000002.1, forward strand.
AGATTCTTGGAACTTACCTGTTTTTCCATCTTCCATTAACCTTGATATCTACTTAAAAAAAGGAATGAGTCTGGATTTTTTAGCCTCTTATAATGAATATCAATTAGGGAAAGTTATAAATCAAGATACAACATTACATGGAAAAGCATTTGCTTTAGATGCTAGCTTCAAATACAGTTTTGGTTTTTTAATGCGACAACAAATTTTTGATCCCTTTGTTTATCTCGGAGTTGGCTATACTGGAAGAGAGGCTTTATGGCCACAAAATATGCTGAGTGGAAATGTAGGAGCAGGATTCAATATTATGATTGTTGGAGGACTAGGTGTTCAATGGAGAACCACAGGAAAAATAGGGTTATTACCAGAGGTATTTGATGTAGAATATGACTATTTGCATCATCATTTTGGATTGATTTATAAATTTCCAGAACCAAAAAAGAAGAATAATTTTGGTAAGAAAAAACACCAACATCTTTTCAAAAAACCACGATATCGTAGGACAAAAGGAATGTAGACTTTGATCAGCTGGTTTTATTCTCCAAACAATTGTTATTTTTGTATAAGCACCTTTTGAATATGGTGTAAAAATAAACAGTATGCAGAAAAAGAGACCAAAAGAAAGTTTGATTTTAAAAACAGACAGAAAACCTATACGCGTAGGGATATCTGTAGGTGATATTAATGGAATTGGACCAGAGGTAATTATTAAAGCATTGCGTAATACTGAAATTTTAATGGATTGTACGCCGATTATTTATGGGTCTACAAAAACATTGTCATTTCATAAAAAAGCCATCAATGATGACTTATTTAATTACCAAAGAGTTACAGATGCAACCGATGCTTTAGATAAAAAAGTAAACATTGTTTCATGTTGGAATGAAGTGGTTGATATTCAATTGGGAAAAGCCAATGAAACAGGAGGAAAATATGCCTTTCTTTCTTTAGAAAAAGCAACACAAGATTTAGCGAATGGAAAAATAGATGTTTTGGTAACAGCGCCTATTTCTAAAGAAACCATTCATCAAGCTGGATTCAAATTTCCAGGACATACAGAGTATTTAGCAGATTTATCAGGGAAAGAAGATGCTTTGATGATGATGGTATCTGGAAATCTTCGTGTGGCTTTAGTAACAAGTCATATTCCTTTAAAACAGGTGATAGAAGATGTTACTGAAGAACGAATTTTAGCGAAAATTAAAGAATTCAACAAGAGTTTAAAGAAGGATTTTGGAATTGTTCGTCCGCGTATTGCTGTATTGGGATTAAATCCACATGCAGGAGAAAAAGGTGAAATGGGAACAGAAGAATCAGAGGTAATTAATCCAGCAATTCAAAAAGCAATGGATGAGGGAATTATCACTTTTGGACCTTATCCAGCAGATGGATTCTTTGGAAGTCGACAATACTCTAATTTTGACGGTGTTTTAGCAATGTATCATGACCAAGGTTTAACAGGCTTCAAATCTTTAGCATTCGAAGATGGTGTAAACTTTACAGCAGGACTACCCATCGTTAGAACTTCACCAGACCATGGAACAGCATTCGATATTGCGGGGAAAGGAGATGCCAATGAGCAATCTATGAGAAGTGCAATATACTTGGCTGTTGATATTTATAGAACACGTAAGTTCATTAAAGAAATTAACTCAGATCCACTACCTAAAAGAGCAGTGAGAGAAGAGAAGAAATCGAAGTTCTTTTAAACTACTTATTCATTTTTTTATTCAAGCATTTAATACCATGAGTTTAAACCTTGAGCTTTTAGAAGCCATTTGTCAAGCCCCTGGAGCACCAGGATATGAACAAAAAATTAGAAATTTAATTCTAGATGAAGTCCGTCCACTAGTAGATGAGGTAGAACTCGACAACATGGGAAATATCTACGCTATAAAACGCGGTAAATCTAACAAAAGAGTTATGATTGGTGCACACATGGACGAAATAGGGTTTATTGTGACACATATCGATGACAAAGGTTTTATACGCTTTCATACCTTGGGTGGATTTGATCCAAAAACACTCACTGCGCAACGTGTAATTATTCATGGAAGAGAAGATATAGTGGGCGTAATGGCTGCTAAACCAATTCATGTAATGTCACCCGAAGAGCGCACCAAAAATCCAAAAACAACAGATTTTTTCATTGATACAGGACGTTCAAAAGAAGAGGTTGAAAAATTAATTCGCATTGGTGATCCAATTACAAGGGAACGTTCTTTTATTGAAATGGGAGATTGTGTTAACTCAAAGTCTTTGGACAACCGTTTAGCCGTTTTTATTTTGATTGAGACTTTAAAAAAACTCCAAAATAAGGAAGTTCCGTATGATGTTTATGGTGTGTTTACAGTTCAAGAAGAGGTTGGAATCAGAGGGGCCAATGTTGCAGCATTGCGCATCAATCCAGATTTTGGATTTGGTTTAGACACCACAATAGCTTACGATTTACCCGGAGCATCAGCCCATGAGAAAATCACTTCTTTGGGCGAAGGAACAGCCATTAAAATCATGGATGCATCAACAATTGCTGATTACCGAATGGTAGAATACATGAAACAAACTGCAGATAAGCACCAAATAAAATGGCAACCTGAAATTCTTACTGCTGGAGGAACTGATACTGCTGGTATCCAGCGTATGACCGAAGGAGGATCTATCGCAGGAGCGATTTCTATTCCTACTCGTCACCTGCACCAAGTCATTGAAATGGCACATAAAGAAGATATTCAAAGAAGCATTGATTTGTTGATTGCTTGTGTTTCGGAGATTGATGGATTTGACTGGAGTTTTAAATAATATCAATACAAGATTTTCACTTTTTGATTTAAAGTTTTGTTTGTTTATGCTTCCTGACTTTAAAGATAGATAAGATCTTGATTGAAATAAATAATTAATATATTGCTTTGATAGTGAAACGACTATCATCATTAGCTTTTATATAGGTATTTATCACCTCATGTATTAAAGAAACTTTATTATATTTATCCGGAAACTACTCAACTATTGATAGATAATTTTATTTACGTATGTAATTATTTATCAATAGATTAGAATTATTTATCCTTTGAATTTTATTTTAATTAAAACCACATTCATTTCTTTTGAAAAGTGGTAATGAAAATAAATAATAGTTTAAAAAATAAATAATACACTGATACAATGTTAATTATATTTGAATGAAAAAAATACCGTATAATTTATATATCTACTTTGAAGAATTAAGTTCATTGTTCATCGAGAATACAAACAGTTTACGAACAGGATTTGCTTCTGTAGAATTATCAAGCTACTTATTAGGTAGTTTTCTTAAAAAGAAAGAAGCACTAAATACTGTTAAGATAGCGCATATTCTTAAAGGAATAGAAATGCAGTTCGAATTATTGAACAGTTGTAGCTTTTCAGAAGATCATAAAGGATTTAAAGATGGTTATTCTGAAAATATTGAATACCTCAAGCTATTAGATAAAAACCACGCCAGAACAATTGATAGGATCAGTACATCTTATTTTGATCTGAGCAAAAAAATTAAGCTTGGACTTGATGAGCAATTCCATGACCTAAGAGCGCATTTTAATTTATCAAAATTGACACATCAACCTTGCGAATCAAAAGACTTAATAGATTATCCAAATGTTGTTCGTTTACTTCAGTTAAATGAATTAAATCACTTTAATTCTGAAGATGAATTATTTATGATTGTTCATCAAATTTCTGAGTTATGGTTCAACATAGGAATAAACGAAATTAAGGTTATTGATCGATTTTTAGAAGAACCTGAAAATAAGGGGGTAGAGATTGAACAACATTTTAATGCGGTCTATGATGTACTGATGTATCTTGCAGATCATGTCTTACTTTTAGAGCACATGGTGTTGGCAGATTACCATCCTTTACGTGTCGCCTTAAGAGGAGCAAGTGGAGGACAATCTCAACAAGCTTATATGTTGTTTGGCTTATCAAAAAAATTATTTGAAAAATTTTTAAAGGTTGTTGAAAACAAGAACAACAGTATTGTTCAAATATTAGAATTTCCCTACGAAAACAAAGTTTTACTGCCTATTGTAAATCATTTTACCACATTTGAACGGGCATTAAAGAATTTTTTCTTTCAGCATTATGTGCTCACATCAAGTATTATTGGGGCTGAGTCATTTGGTTCAATAGGTCACGATTTAATTTCACTTGTAGGAAAATTCATTCAGCCTATATTTAAAGAAATTGATCAGGCAAAATATGATTTAACCTTAAAAACGAATTACCAATACAGTAAACAAGCAGGTGTTTTAATTATGGAAAAGGAAAACTTTATTCCTCAAAGTAATCAAAAGCATACCGAAAATCATCAGATTTTAGAAACTACAATAGATAATTACTTTTTGACCATTAGTCAATTAGACCAAGAAGGGTGGATAGATTTGTTTGACGAAAATGGTTACATCGAAGATCCTGTTGGAAGTCGCCCTTATGTTGGTCATGATCAATTGGCTATTTTCTTTAAAGGAGTGGTTCGTTTTTTCAAAAACTTAACGATGACCATGGAAAGCATTGAAATTGAAAAAGATTTCGTGAATGTCTATTGGAAGGCAGAAGGAACGAGTTACAACGATAAATCAATCAAATATCAAGGAGTTGAAATATTTCAAATTAATGATCAAGGAAAAATATTGTGTGCAAAAGTTGAATGGGACCCTTCAATAGTGGCCGAACAGTTATAAAAAATATCAGAAAAGTAAATTTACGTTTAAGTACTTATTGATAAGTTTTTTTTATTGTGAATATAGTGTTTATCGGGCTTACAAATTTTTCCGAATGAACCATAAATACCTCTGTATTTTTTTATATCAGAAAAAAAAGGAATAAATTTAAACAATAAAAGAAGTTTTGTAATAGCGGAATAGTTTTTAGAACGCCAGGACTATTACAGTGATATAGCTAAATTAAATGAAAAGATATAATTCAACAGAAGACCTTAGGTTACTTAGTGAAAGTGCCTTAGAAAGTTCCTTAGCGGGTTATTGGGATTGGAATATGGTCACGAATGAGGAGTATCTTAGTCCACGATTCAAAGAAATGTTCGGGTATTCTGAATCGGAGATGGAAAATAGACCCGAAGCTTGGCAAAAAATTGTTTATAAAGAAGACTTACCAGGGATGTTTGATTTATTCAAAGCCCATATTCGGTCTAAAGGAAAAATTCCTTTCCATATTATATTGCGTTATCACCATAAAAATGGTAGTACAGTATGGGTGAGATGTAACGGGAAAGTTGTTGAATGGGATGAAAAAGGTAGACCTCTTAGAGCCATAGGTTGCCATGTTGATATCACAGAAGAAAAAAAGGTTGAAATGCAACTTAAAAAAGCCATCAAAGAACGTGATGTGCTTTTAAAAGAAGTTCATCATAGGGTGAAAAACAACCTTCAGCTCTTGCTTAGTTTGTCTAGGTTAAAAGATAAAAATGGAATGATTGAAACCCATGAAATTGAAGACGCAATCAACTCAATTGGAATGGCTTATGAAGCTATTTATAGAACAGAAGATTTTGATAAAATTTCGATTAAAACTTATTTAGATCAAATTGTTCGACCTTTAATTTTAGGTAGAAATATTGAATTAAGTATAGAATCGGTAGTTTATGAACAAAATATTGATTTTTTAATACCAATAGGATTAATTATTACAGAATTGGTAAATAATTCCATGAAGCATGGCCGAAAGGAAGAAAAACCAATGAATATAAGCATTGAAATAGAGAAAGAGGAAAATGCATTAAACTTAACTTACTGTGACGATGGCGTTGGTTATGGAAAGGATTTGGAAACAATTCGAGCGGGTGACTCTTTTGGTATTGCTATTATAGATGGATTAATTGAGCAACTGGACGGTTCAATAAAATTGTATGATGATGAAGGCGCTTGTGTTCAATTAAAAATAAACCTAGACGCTAGTAATGTATAGTCGCTTTTGCAGTTGTTTTTACTTGCAGAATTAAGTTAAAAACAAGCAAGAAAATGCATTATTGTTTGCGAAAATAATCTCCTAAATACTGATGTGACTTCTAAATTACTGTGATTGCCCTTCAAGAACGCTTAGGTACTTTCTATAAGTACTCTTCACAGAATATTCCTCCTCCACTGTTTTTCTTCCGGCTTGTCCAATTGACTTGCGTAGTTCAGAATTTGTAATTAAGTCTACCAAACGTGCCTTCCACTCTTCTCTAAACGTACATAGATAGCCATTTTTACCATCATTAACTATTTTAGTGTTAACTCCCACAGGAGATAAAACAGTGGGGATACCGAGCGCCATGTACTGCAATGCTTTAAATCCACATTTGCCTTTCGACCATTGATCTTCTACAAGTGGCATAAGCCCAATTTGAATTTCGGCTAAATCTTTAATTTCTGTTGCTTTATTCCATGGAACAAACTCCAAAGATTTTAAATCAAATTGTGGTTTTTCATTTGAAATGACGCGGAAAACAAAATCATATTCTTCTTCAAGCTCAACTAATACAGGAATAATTTCATCTAAATAGCGCAAAGTAGTTTGGGTTCCTGTCCAACCAATAACAACTGGTGTTTGCTCGTATTCTGTCGTTAAATTGTGGTGGTTTTCTAAATCTATTGTAGTGGGAATAAGGGTAATATTTGAATTGAAAGGTCGCGCATATTCAGCCAAATAATCATTTCCTACGGTTAACTGTTGCGCCCATTTGATGCAGAACTTCACTTTCCAATACGCTTTTAGTCGGTGAACTTTGGCGTTACTTTCACTGTAGTTGGGCAGCCAGATCGCATCATCGAAATCATAGATGTATTTTCGCTTGAGTACTTTGGCTAGGATCCACTCAAAAATAGGTGGACCGATATGCGCCATTTCTCTGTGAACAAAAATTACATCAGATTTTTGAAGATTAAAAACAGACTTCCAACGTCGAAAAAAACTACCTAAAACACCGAAAGCTTTGCGTAGATATGCGCCTTCTTGATACAGTAGTTTCCATGTTTTTTTAGTTAGAAAGCTTTCATAAACGATTTCATACCCGTCTTTTTCCAACAATGGCAAATACTGCTCAAAACGAAAACGTTGAGAAGGAGCTGTTCCTTTTGGATAAGGGGCGAATATGACAATTCTAGGTTTCAAAATATTACCATTCAAGCACTACCTTTCCAGTCGATTTTCCAGAGCCTATAAACTCATGGGCTTCACTAATTTCTTTAGCGTTATACACAGCGCCCACTTGTGGATCCAATTGACCTTCGATAGCTAGTTTCACCACCTCTTCTAAACAGAATTGTAACGTTAAAGGCTTAAAGTCGGCTACTTTTAGCATATTAATCCCAATAATGCTTTTCGAACGCATCATTAAAGTAATCGGAATAATAATGCCCATTTTTCGAACAAAGTTCAAAGTAGAAAGTGTTCCCCATTTTTTACCCGAACGTTCACTGCCTCCAAAAAGTACCAGTGCACCAGTACAGCCCAATAACTGCCAATCTTTTTTAAAGGTTGAACCTCCAACTGGATTAAATGAAACGTCTACACGTTGATCTTTAAGTATTGCTTTTACTTGCCCGTAATAATCACTTTCAGTATAATTTACAATATGACTTACACCTTGGTCTTTTAAGTATTTCGCTTTATCTGTATTTCTTGTTTTCGCAATAATATTAACTCCTTTATTGCGCAATAACTGAATCAAAGCCGTTCCAACTCCACCAGCTGCGGCATGAATTAATACATTGTCTCCCTTTTGAATTGTCGTAGCAACAAAAGCCATATAGTAGGCCGTAACATATTGCGTAGCTAAAGCTAAGGCTTTATTTCCGTCGTAATCTCCAATTATGGCAACAGCGAAATGCTTGGTATTTACCAGCTGACTATATCCACCAAATCGGGTAAAAGCAACTACACGTTTACCCATTAAATTGGCAGGACTGTTTTTTCCTACTTTTGTTACCTTTCCCACGACTTCGTAGCCCAAAACACAAGGCAGAGGAGGAGCTTCTCGGTAGTTTCCTTCCCTAGACATTACATCGGCATAGTTTACACCAAATCGTTCTACTTCAATTTGAACTTCATCCTCTAAAGGTTCGCTAATGGAAAGCTCTTTAAAAGCAAAAGCATCTTTAGATGCTCCGTATTTTACAAGTTCTATGGATAGTTTAGTCATTTTTTTTCTCTTTTGTTTTAGCGCTGATTACGATAACAATTTCACCTTTTGGAGGTGTTTCTTCAAAATAGGCAAGTAATTCTTCTGCTGTTCCACGGTGAAAAGTTTCATACATTTTAGAAATTTCTCGTGCAACACAAACTTGACGGTTGGGTTCTAAATATTCCACCATTTCTTTCAAGGCCTTAACCAAGCGGTGTGGCGATTCATAGAGAACCACTGATCTAGATTCATCTGCAATGGTTTTCCATTTGGTTTGACGGCCTTTTTTATGGGGTAAAAAACCTTCAAAAATAAAGCTATCGCAAGGAAATCCAGAACCAACAATCGCCGGAATAATTGCGGAGGGTCCAGGCAAGCAAACAACGTTGATCTCGTTTTCTATACACGCCCTAACCAATAAAAAACCAGGATCAGAAATGGATGGTGTACCTGCATCAGAAACTATAGCGGCAGACCCAGCAGCTTTAATTTGATCGATGATGCGTTCAACAGTTTTGTGCTCATTGTGAATATGGTAGGCAATTAATTGGTTTGAAATTTCATAATGCTTCAGCAATTGACCAGTCGTACGGGTGTCTTCAGCCAAAATGAAATCTGCCTCCTTCAATATGCGAAGGGCACGCAAGGTGATGTCTTCTAAGTTACCAATTGGTGTAGGCACTACGTATAATACACTCATATTTTATCTTGTTAAAACGATATAATCGTTCAGAATTGTTTTTAAAAATTTCAATTTTTTCTTTGGTGTTTCTTCCATTTTTAAATCATCTGCAATCTTATCAGCTAGCTCTATAGCTAGTTCTTTTGTTGCTTTATTTTTGTAGGCTTCAACACGAGAAATTACATTTTTTACCAACATCATATCTTCATCAGTATACATGGAAACACCTAGGTATTGAGGAGTATAGTTTTGATTGCTACGAATGGCTAAAATGTCCCGGATAGAATAAACTTTTTTAGGCCTTTTTCTCACCACCACTGTATTGGCCATAAAATCTCCAATTCTTTGATTTTTACTTGAAATAGAACTGATCAAAGTATCAAAGAAAAACGATGCAATTAAAGCCATTATTCCTCCGAAGGCAATCATAAAAATATACATTTCGTAGGGTCTAAATAACCAACGCGTGAAGTAATCTTTAAATTTTGCATTTTCTCCGTTGACTTTGGTCACCCGAATACCAAGCGCCATTTTTCCAATGGTCTGACCTTTTGTAAAGTATTCCATCATAGGAGTATACAAAACAAAGGGCAAATAAACCATTATGCTAAAAAAGATGACCCAAAAATCATAAGAGTGTTGATCAAAAATGGAAAAGTTAGTAGAGAAAATGATCATAATGAGTATCATCATGATGAAAAAATACGACACAAGAATTACGACATCTAAAAGCACGGCAAGCAACCTCTGTCCAATACTGGCCAACTCGACTTCGATGGGCACATTTTGATCTGTTGTGAGCTTTAGCTTTTGCATAATTTTAAAACATAAAGGTAATCAATAAATATAAAATAATGAGGGCTGTTTTGATGAGGGTATTTGGAAGCACGTTTTGTAAAAGCTACTTAAACCAATCCTTTTGACTTCAATTCTAAATATTTATTCAAAGTATCTATATTCAATTCATTGGGTGCCGTAAGCACAGTTTGAATTCCATGTCGGTTCAACTCTTTGGCAATTCTTTTTTTGGTATTGATGACATCTTCTGCCAATGTAGAAACATACAGTTCTCTAGCAGAGGCTGGATTTTTAGTCAATTCGTCATTCAAATCTGTGTTCTTAAAGAAAACAACCACCAAAACATGTTTCTTATTGATGCTTTTTAGCATAGGTAAAGCACGATGCATTGCCAATTCTGTTTCAAAATTGGTATAAAGCATCAAAAGTGAACGAAAAGGGATAGTTTTTCGTAAGGATTGATATAAAAGTGAGTAATTCGCCTCTTTAAACTCTGTTTTTTGTGCATAAAGTGCATCCAATATTCTTTGAAGTTGTCGTTTGCCAGCATCAGGAGCAATTTGAGTTCCTATTTTATGCGAAAATGTAACCAAACCAATTTTATCGCCTTTACGCAATGCAATATTTGAAAAAACAAGGGTGCTGTTTATGGCATGGTCCAACAAGGTAAGGCCTTCAAATTTATGTTCCATAGAACGCGATTTATCAATGACCGCAAAAACCGATTGTGAACGCTCTTCTTGATATTGATTGACCATTAATTCTGAACGCCGTGATGTTGCTTTCCAATTTATGGTACGAATGTCATCCCCTTGGATGTAATTTTTGATTTGCTCAAATTCATTGTTGTGACCCAAACGACGGATTTTTTTAATTCCTCTTTGTTGAGTTTGTTGACTAAACATTAAAAACTCGAAGTTTTTCATTTGCAAGACCGAAGGATAAACCAAAACACTTTGTGGTGTTTCAATAATTACTCTTCGTTCGAGTAAACTTAAAAAAGAGCGTAAAAAAACATGGATATTCTTCCAGTGATAAGCACCTCTTTTGGTGGGTTTGAAAGAATAATTAAAACTTTCCTTTTGTCCAGATTTCACAAAACCATAAAAAGCCAAATCCCTGGCCTGCATTTCATAAGGAGGTTCATCAAAAACAGTAATTTTATAAGGTTGGTTTCCAGTGTTTTTTAGAGTGAGTTGAATGGTGGTTTCATCTCCTAAATTAAGGCGTGGCTCTATGATTCTTTCAGCATAAATAGCTTGTTTATTGGCAAAAAGCAACAAAGCATCTAATAGAGTGAGGATAATTAAAACAACCAAAGAAAACTGTCCTAGGTAAAACAATACAGGAAGATAAAAACCGGTCACGATAAGAATTACACCAACCCCAAAGGCGATAAAAAAGAACTGCGATATGTAAAGAGACTTTAGCATCTGTTATCTTGGCACTTCTATTTCTTGAATAATTGAAGCTACAACTTCGTTGGGTGATATTCCTTCCATTTCTGCATCCGGCGTCAGAATTAATCGGTGACTTAAGACATAAGGAGCCACAAATTGAATGTCATCAGGGGTTACAAATGCTCTTCCTCTAATTCCTGCAACTGCTTTTGCACTTTTAAGAATAGAAAGTGAAGCTCGGGGAGAAGCACCAAGGTAAATTTTACCATGGTTTCTTGTTTGATCGATTATAGTTGCAACATAGCGAAGCAGTTCATCAGTAATGACCACCTTTTTAATTAAATCTTGAATCTTTTGAATATCAGCACTTGAAATGACCGCTTTAATTTCCTCTAAATTTGGTGGCTTAATGTTATTTCTATAGCGGTGAAGTATTTTTACTTCATCATCTAAATCGGGATAATCCATGGTGATTTTAAATAAAAAACGATCCAATTGTGCTTCAGGTAGAGCATAAGTTCCTTCTTGCTCTATTGGGTTTTGTGTAGCAATTACAATAAAAGGAAACTCCATTTGATAAAGCTCACCGTCATAGGTGATTTGTCGCTCTTCCATCACTTCAAACAAAGCCGCTTGGGTTTTTGCTGGAGCACGGTTTATCTCATCAATTAATACCATATTAGAAAATATTGGCCCTTTCTTAAAGAAAAACTCAGAATTCTTCATGTTGAAAACAGAAGTTCCCAATACGTCTGACGGCATTAGGTCTGGCGTAAATTGTATTCTTGAAAAATCAATATCCAAAGACTTTGACAAGACCTTTGCAGAAAGTGTTTTGGCTACACCAGGTACACCCTCCAAAAGTAGGTGTCCTGCGGAGAAAATTCCGGTCATTAATAGGTCGACCATAACTTGCTGACCAATGATAAACTCTCCCATTTTGGCGCGAATTTCATTGACCTTTTGAGAGAGCCATATCATTTCTTGATTTTCTTCTTCGTAAGGCATTTTTTCGAGCGGATTGTTTTCTCTGTTTTCTGCTTGTGGAGTTACTTCTTCCTTATTGTTTGAAGAAGCATCTTCATTTTGCGGCATATATTTTTCGTTTTCTTCCATGTCTAAGTCGGTTTAAATCGTTTTATTAAATTGTCTAATGCTTTTTTATTCTTTGTATCAAGTGATGAAATGTTTAGGGTTGATTGCTCACCGTTTTTTAAATAAATGATGAGGTTTTGTCTATTTTCTTCAATAAACTTAATGTTTTCATGTAAAATTCGGCTTTTTCTCCTCCATAAAGGATTGATTTCGATAAGATCGCGATTCAATACCAAAGCAGGTGTGTTGAGCATGCGCGTCCCGATAGCAATTGCTAATATTCCAATAGGCCAAAACAAAACGCCCACACCTAAGGAGAGAGACAAGAATATAAATCCAAGCAGAATAATAAAAGCACCTAAGAATATTGTTCCTATTGCTTGACTCTTTTGTCTGTAAAGAGCAATAGGGCCGCTCGATATTTTATTCCTTACCTCTTTGTTCCAAATACCAGACTTAAAATAAAATTCTCGTTGCACTTTATAGGTGTTACCTAAGTAAATATCGCTCACCTTTGTAGTTGCTTCTAAAAACTTGAGCAATTGATCTATTTCTTCAAGTGGCACATTGGATTTTTTAGATAAACTAATCAACGCTTTATGGTCTTCACGTTTGGCTAAATCGATATAAAAATGCTCGTAAACAGCACTATAGAAATTCCGCCTCATGATTTTCAACATCTTATCTCCATGATTTTTATTGAAATAAATTCCCGCTAATGTATCGACATAGCTGAATCCTGTGTTTTTATTGTCTTCCTTTGCTGGAATAATAGGACGTCTTCGTTTACTTCTGAACAAAAGGTATAATAACAGTCCGAAAACAGCAAGAATAAAGCCCCAACGAAAGGCAGGGTGTTTAAATAACTCACTGAGCAAACTATGGTCTTCTTCAAATTCTCCGGATGAAGGGTCGTATTCAATAGGTTCATATTTTGCAAAGGACAACCACTGAATATGAGGTTGATCTATTTTCGAAAAAACCTCTTTAAGGTAAGCTTTACCCTCTTTTTTCAGGACTTGTACATTGGTAAAAACAAGGGGATTCAAGTGTAAATAGATTTTACCTAAACCATAAGGAATTTCAATAAAATTTGGACGTCCAAAAATGGTACTATGGATTTGTGTATGCGCATCCAACTCATGCTTATGAAACATATCCCATATTTCTGTTAGGGTATCATTTTCATAATAATAGTACATGTTGTACAACTGATCATTGATTTTATGTGGTGCTTTCTTCTTTGGTATGAAGGTAAGCGGATTTTCGTCAAACAATTTTTCGAGCAAATAAGGAGGTAGTTTTTCACTTGACAAAAAAAAGCTACTTCCATATTCTATACCTTGAAGTAATAGGTCAGTTTCTTCATCTGTAAGCATGAATTCTAAGCCAATATACATCATAATTGAGGAATCAAGCCTCGTAATAGAATCCAGTAACTGGTAATTAGAATAATCATTAAAGACGGTAAAACGGCCATCAGCAACGGCCAACTCTCTAAATGCGTATAAACCATAAGGATTTTTGTCCTCAAGAGCTAAATCAACTTTCCAGTTAGAAGAAGTAAATGCTTTCTTATGCTGCTGTTGAGTTGAAGGCGTTGATTTACTTCCAGCATTAAGAAATACCACCGTCAATGCGCCCACAAGCACAACCGCAAATATGAGGTAGAGCATTCGGTTTCTATTCATCCTTCAGACGGTTTAAAAAATCAGAATAAAATGTGGAGAAACGTTCAAAAGTGGCTTTGTTGGGTAAGTTTTTTCCATACCAACTCCATTCGTACATTAAAACAGCTTTATTGAAATTAGTAGCTTCTTCTTGCGTACTCATTTCTATACTATAATGTGAGTTTGTTTTTCTTTTTGCCCATTTAATCCAGTTGCGTTCTATCAATGCCTTCAAAAGCATAATGTAGTAAATTCGTATAGCCGTACGATAATCTTCTGCAGCAATAGCTTGATCAAGGTCTATTTCTAACTTGCTTTTTTGAATGGTTTCAGGATTAATTTCATTGTCTTCATCATAAATATAAGCGCCAATTTTTTGATCAGGTTTTGAGGCGTTCTTAAAGAAGAAATGATAAATTAAAAAGACGAGCAAAAGGATTGCAATGCTGATTAAAAAGAACTTTATCAATGAACCATCTCCCCAATCCCAGTCAGGACCGTCATAATCTGGAGGGTTTACTTTAGGTGCGTCTGTATCAGGAGTAGATAAATCTTCTATTCCTTGATCGTTTTCATCTTTGATGTGTTTTTTTACTCCTTTGTCAGACCCATTTGCAAAACGCTTTTCTCTCGAAGTGATTATTTCGTCGTCTGTAGCAGATTTGTTTACCTTATTTTGAAGGGCTTTACTTTCATTGAATTGTTGCGGAGAAATATAATCCTTTTCTGGTCCTTTTGGACGCTTCGAAGGTTTGTATTGAATTCCTTCATTCAATTCTTCCCAACGTTGATCAAACGTTTCGTCTTGACCCATAACGAATAAAGGCAGCAGTGCAAGAATCACCCAGATGAAACGATATTTTATTGAAAAGCTATTCAAAATCGGCGTTTGTTTCTTTAATTCTACTGCGTTGACCAAATTGTTGGAATGCTGCTTTTAATCCTATAGCTTCATTTTCTTCTTTGACAGAATAAAAAAGTAAGGCAAAAACGATAAAAAAGAGGGGAAGAATTACCACGATAAAGCTAACATAAACCAATTGCCTGATGACATTCGTCCAAACAATAGGGTCTGCTGTAAATTCAGCAAAAATAGGCAGTAAAAAATCAATGAACCAATCCAATAAATCTCCCATATCACCAACAACAAAAGCAAAAGGTTGTGCAAAGAAGAAGGTAGTTAAACAGAGTACAATTAACATAACTATGCTCGAGTTCCATTTTTTAGAAGAGACAACATATCCATTTTTTAAAACAGGTTTTTCTTCTAAACCAACGCTTGCAGGTGCAAGAATAAAAAAGGGGAAAATTAAAATTGATGGAATAATTATGAAATACGGAAGTACTATCAATAAGAAGTAAATGGGCAACAGCGCGATAAACATTTTAAAAAACCGTTGTCTTACATAATGAGTGAAAAGTGGAGTTGAAAATTCATTTTCCGTAGAATAAAGACTAAAAAACACTGATAATGCAATAAAAGTAATGGGAAACAGCCAAAAAACAGCAACCAATGTATCTGATAAACCATTGTAAGCAACACCCCACGGATTTCCAAACAGTATTGAAAGTTGACCAGACCAATCATAAGCGTATAGAACAGTTAGGTCTGAGTAATGCGAAAAAAACTGATACACAAGAATAATTGCAATTAGAGGAAAAGCTGTGCGGATTATTCCTTTCCAGAAAAAGCTAAACTTGACAAAGAACAATTGAAAACTTTCACGAAAAATTTGAATATTTTTTCTGATTTTATAAGGCTTAAAATCGACTTTTTCGAAGGCATTAACCTGTGGTGCAGCATGTACTTTTTCAGGGTATTTACGTGCAACTAGAAGGGGATAAATAACATAATAAAACAAGATCATTGCAAAAGAAAAAAGGACAATCATCCATTTTGACCAATCGGGCAGAACTTGGTAGTTTCTTGTTACATAACTTTCTAAGAATCCTGCGATGATAAAAATAGGAATTAGCGACAACATAATACGTATTCCTCTCATGCCGCTCATTTGAAGGGCTTGTAGACGCGTGTAACTTCCTGGAAATAAAATTCCATGACCAAGTGTAAAACCAGCGCCAGAAGCAATTACGATGGCAGAAATTTCAAACGCTCCGTGGATCCAAATGGTTAAAAAAGAAGTGAGCAATAACCCTTTCATTTTAAAAAAGTATTGAAATACACCCACCATTATGGCATTATTAAACAAGATAACGTGAGTTCCTAAGGAGAATAAAATTCCGCCAAAAAAACACATCAGTGCAACCCGGATATTGTTCAGTGTGATTTGAACAAACATAGTTCCTTGAGAGGTGTCACCATAAATGCCCAATGGATTTCCAGCAGCAATATTTTCTTCCGTAAGTTGAATGTAATAACTTCCTAAGATTGTTTTTGCGAAATTAATGTCTTGATGTGTTGAAAAAGCACCAATCACTGCATAAATAAGAAATAAAATGAGCGCGAAAAGTAGATTTTTTCGGGCCCTATATATTTCAAGGGGTAAATCTATAGTCCATGCTTTCCAAACAACAGAAAAGGGCTCTTTTTTCTGTTTGTACAATTGTCGGTGGACGCTTTGCGCAAGATAATTGAGGTAAGCACGCACTGTTCTTTTTTCATAAAAAGTTTGCGCATAACTTAAGTCATTATTGAGTTCAGTGTACAATTCACGAATTTCTTCGGGATTAGTCGAAGAGGAAGTCAAGTGTTTTTCATATCTGTTCCACTTGTTCTTATTCTGATTGATGAACTCTGTTTCCTTCATTAAGTGATTAAAGTTAATATTTATTTTTAATCGTTTGTCATTCTCTATATCAAATGTAGCCTACAAGAAATGCCCTAAAATAAACTTATTTAGGGCATTTCACAGTATGTTTATGTTAGACTAATGGTCTTACAATGGTTTGATTAAAAGTATTTTATATTCTTTTTTGCTGTGATTTACAAGGAGTAATATGTCGTTGTTAGGTAACACTATTCCATCTGTATCAACACCTTTAATTACAGTTTTATTATGATTAGGAGCCTTTTGTATTTCAACTAATGCTTCTTCGATTTGATCTCCATTGGCATCGATTTTAATGACTTTTAAAAATTTGTCTTTTTGGTTTTTATTGGGGTCAGCATCGTCAAAATCTGATCTTCTACATGAGGTTATACGGTAAAAATCCTCATTTAAGCTAATCATGAGGTTGTGTTTTGGACTTGGTCTAGAGAACGTAGTTGATTTCTTAATTTGTGTATTAGAAGTGACTTCACCATTCACATCAATATTTGAAACAACAATTGATCCGTAAACATATTTAGTTTTTGTTGTTTGATTGTCTCCAGACCCACTGGTGTAAGTATACGAATATTGTATTTCACCGATTAAAGCCATTGAACCATCTTCGTTTTGTACGATTTCTTCATTGACCAAATCATCAAAACGATTGATTTCTGACTTAAGCATTTTATCCGCTTTTCTATCAGACTTCCCTGAAACATCAATTGAGTAAAAATCTTCATCAAACAAATAAAACTGCTCTGTTATTATTTCAGATAAATCAGAATCAATAATGTAAGAAGCCACGCCTTCTATCTCTGCTTCCTTTGGGTTTTCAGTAAAATACCCCAAACAATGAAGTGTATTGTTCTTAGATACTTGAATGTCCATTCTTTTTAATCCTTGTTTGTCTAAGGTGATCGATTCACCTGTATAGTTTCCTTCAACCAATTTGTATATTTTATAGAATTGGTCTTTATCTTCATACAGATCAATTCGACTGCCCGTATACAGATGTCTTGAATATGGTGTTTTTGCACCTTCCTTACCAATGATAAAAACTTCACCTAGATCATTTAAAACAATGTTCTTAATCTGAAACCTTAGCTTTCCATCTGGAGATATTCCTAAAACTTCCACTTTCTCCTCTTCCCAATAGATTTTTAAATCTTCATCGAGTAGAATTAAACTCATGTTTTCTGGATGTTTTTTGGAGTAATAAGGAATGATTTGAAACAAAAGATATTTGTCGTTTGGAGAAGTGGTCAAATGATATGAAGAATGCCCCTTCTTTTTGTACAGAACTTCATTATTTATTTTGACCCTCTTTCCAATTATATTGCTTTGAGATTCACCTATTTTTTGGATATAGGTTTCTTTTCTCTTTTCCTTTTTAAAAACACGTGTAGAAATCAATAAAAAATCATCTCCATAGTTGATTATGTCTTGAATCCTATAATTCTTCTCATCTACTTGCTCAGAAATATCAAACTTTCGAATGAAATTCATCTTGTTATCATAAGACTCAATAAAATACCTCCATCCTCCAGGACCTTTTATGGTTTCTTTATTGAATACCAAGTACCCTTCATCTGTTTTTTTAGCGCCAATAAGCTTTAAGGTGTTTTTATATTTTTTATGGTTTGACCAAGCAATCTCAAAATCTTCACTCGGAGTTTGAGCAAAAAATGAAACGTTAAAACATAGACATGCAATCAGTAATAGATTTTTTATTTTCATAAGAAGTGTTATTTGGTGTGCAAAATTAAGAAATAAGTGTAAAAATATGATTTAATGATAATCTTTTCAATCTAAAATTATTTTAGCAAAAAACTATTCAATATTCGTTCTCCAGTTTTTTGATAAGACTCAACTTGATCAATTTCACATGTGAATGTCAGTACATAAGCGATGTTGTCTTTGACAAAGAAATACTGCATAAACTGTAAATCAAACAATCCCTGAGTCCCTGTATAGATGAGTTTATGATAAGTTCCGTTTTTATTTTCTAGTCTTTCGCTTTCAAGAATTTTTCCATTTACGACTAAAGTCTCGACTTGTTTTTCTGAAGCCTCAACATATTGATCTAGATTCACTTTATACTCAGATAAATCTTGTATAATGTAATTTACATTTTCACGGAATAAGTCTTCTTTAGAAACGATAGGGCTAAATAAAATGACTTGTGTATTCATTGCTCCTGAGGTATTGACTTCCCAATTTTCAGGATATTCAATAAGGTAATTTTCTTCATCGAGGGTCTTCCATTCTTGTGTAAAAGAAAAGGTAGTTAAGAAGAGAAACGAGAGGGTAAAAGTTAGGTTTTTCATTTTCACGGGATTTATTTAGTAAAAGTGCTCTTTTTTTTAATCAAAACAAGTTTCTAGTATAGAATTTTATAAAATTCTTCCTTTTTCAATCTGCCTTTTTGTTTCTTCCACACCCATTTTTGTGGCGATTACACTAATGATGAGAATTTGAATGGCATGAAATAGCATCAAAGGCAATAACATCAATCCCATAATACTGGTATGACCAAATAAAGCTTCAGAAAAAACGGTTCCATGTACAAGTGACTTTTTGGTTCCACAAAACTGTGCAGTAATTCTGTCTTCTCGGTTAAAGTTTAAACGCTTTCCAATCCAGCCAGTAATGAAGTAAACAAGGAAAAACAATGCGATAACGAGTGCAGTCATCAAGAGTAAATCTACGATACTAACACTTGTAAAAACGTTTTCTTCAAAAGAATGAACAAAGCTTTTATAGATGATAAGCAGAATTACGGTTTTATCGAAAAGACCCAAAGATCGGCCATGCTTACGGGCGAATGCACCAAGGTATCTACGAAGCAATAGTCCTAAGATAAGCGGCAATAGAATTTCTGTTCCAAGTTGGATATAAATCGCTGAGAAATCGTAAGCAATGTCCGCTTGTTGAATAAAAGAGGTCATCCATAAGGGCGTGATGATGATCCCAATAATTCCAGAAATACTCGCATTAAAAATCGCCGATGGAATATTCCCTTTGGCCAAGGAAACCATTACCACAGACGAAGAAACGGTAGAAGGTAAGGCCGCCATAAAAAGTAAGGAAAGCCATAAGATTTCATGGTTGGTGTCTTTAACTAATGGATAAAAGACTGCAACGATCAAAGGAAATAAGACAAATGTACTTGCTTGCACAACGATGTGTAGTCTCCAATTTTTCAACCCACTTTTAATGGCTTCGGTAGAGAGTTTTAATCCGTAGAAAAAGAAGATGAGTGAAATTCCCCAACCTGCAATCGTGTCCAAAGGAACGGGACTGTCTGTTGCACCGAGTTGCGGAAAAAAGTACGCGATGACGATACTGATGATGATGGCAATGACAAACTTATCGATTTTCATAAAAGATATGACGCTTTGGTAATGGGCAAAGATAAGGGTTTTAATTTTGGGCTAAAAGCTATAGGCCATAAGCTATAAGCCATAGGCTTTGCTTATAAAACTAAATCGGTGATTCAATAGAAGAATACTTAAGCATAGATTATTCGTATAATTATACGGTTAAAGTTCGCTGTATTTTTAAATATATATCCTATAAATCTAAGGTTTAGATTTGTTTACCTTGAATTAAGTAGACAGGAATTATTATATTTGGAATGAAACGTATAGGTTGGAAATAGACCATGGTCGATAGCCGATTGTTGGTGGTCAGGCTAAAACGACACCGAAAGAAAACTATCCAACAATTGAAAATTAAAATGACAAACTCAATTACAATACGAGAATACGATGCGAAGGACAAAAATGAAGTCATTAACTTAATAAGGTTAAATACACCTAAATATTTCGCTGTTAACGAAGAAGAAGACTTAAACAAATATTTGGAAACAGAAAGGGAACTTTATTATGTTTTACTCTATGACCAAAAGCTTGTTGGATGTGGTGGAATTAACTTCGCAGACAACAATACGACAGGAAAAATTAGTTGGGACATCCTTCACCCTGATTATCAGGGAAAATCTTTGGGTACAAAATTGTTGAAGCACCGAATAGACAAACTAAATTCTATTGACGGAATACAGAAAATTACTGTAAGAACCTCACAAGTCGCATATAAATTTTATGAGAAACAAGGTTTTGAATTATTTGAAATTAAAAAAGACTATTGGGCAGAAGGATTTGATATGTACAATATGGAATATAAAAGACTATGTCTAAAACAATGACAAAACAAGCCCGAACCGCTAACAAGGGTTTTGCAATAGTGGGGCGAAACTGCAAAGTTCAACAGTTGTACTTCAATTTAACTTTTGTGCAAAATTGAAGATTTGTGCTTCGATTACCCCACCATCGCAAAGCCCCGAACCGTTGGCAGTCATTCAAAAACTAAGATTAAAACGAATATTTTTAATAGATTTGTAGAAACAACAGTAAAGAGTGGATAATCAACAAAGAGAACAGATACTAGAAAATACCAAACAGTTTTTCAGAGATGAAATTGTTCAAAGTCATATAAATGGTGCTTGTCAAAGAGCAAGCAAACTTTCCGAGTACAATTTTAATGGGACTGTAAAGAACTTTATTTTGATTTAAAATTCAATCTTACAAATATTGGTAGAACAACACAAAAGAGTATGTTTTTTATGCAAATGGTAGTTCGTAACATTTCACACTCGCATCTCAAACTCAATACTGAGAAAGACCTTAGTCTTTCTTTTCCCAAACATTATTTTCTAGATCCGCATCCATCCAGATTCCTCCGTCCAATTTAATTTGAACAATGTCTTTTACGTCTTTTAGCTTTATTGTGGCAGCGCTTAAATCATCTTTCCATACTTCTGGAGTTTGGTGGAAGGTTTTCGTATCACCATTTTTCAATTCAACAACAACATCAAATGGCACAGCCATTCCTCCAATGTTATTGATTTGGATTTTTGCAGAGTTACCACCAACTTTCACCTTACAAATCGCAATATCCATATAGTTATTACTGAAAAACCAATTGTTCCAGAACCAGTTCAGATTTTCTCCTGTGATGTCATTAAAAGAGTAAAACATATCCCAAGGAATAGGATGTTTTCCGTTCCATCGGTCCATAAATCCATGAAGGGCCGTCAAAAACATTTCGTCACCTAAGTAATCACGTAAGGCCAAGTAACCCAAGGCTGCTTTTCCATAGCTGTTTGTTCCTGCACCTAGTCCACTCATTATATTTGAAGGGGTAATGATGGGAAGGTCTAATTCCAACGAAGGATTATTGCTCCATCTTTCTACTCGGAAACGTTTAAAGTTTTCTGTTGCCTGTTCATACCCTAAATCTTCGATGCCTATAAAATATTCAAATGCTGTTGCCCAACCTTCATCCATAAAGGCAAAACGGGTTTCATTGATTCCCATATAGAAAGGAAAATAGGTATGAGCCACTTCGTGTTGCATCACAAAACGGGTAAATTTTTCATCATCATTTGAACTGTCATTGGCCATCATTGGATATTCCATATTGGCAAAACCCCTAACAACAGTCATCTTTGAAAATTGGTAAGGAACTCCAGGAATGTGATTTGAAAACCAAGACAGGGTATTCATTCCGTATTTGACCATGTTTTTAAAGTCCTTCGAAGGTGCATCGTAGGCCGCTTGGAAACTAGCCCTCCTTCCAGTTGCTGAATCGACAACCACACTTCCTGCATCCCAATTGTATTGGTTACTTGTAGCTATAGTGATGTCTGTAATATTGTCTGCCTTCCACTTCCACGTATTGGTTTCGTTTTGCATGGTTACAGCTTTGTTTTTTACATCCTCTTGCGTCATGATACGAATCACCTCATCTGAAGTCATTGATTGTTCTAATAAATCAGCGTATTTCTTTTGAAGTACTTCTCTTGGGTTCATGAGGTCTCCCGTTGCCCAAACAATATAGTTTTTGGGAACAGTCACTTCAAAGGAATAGTCGTTAAAGTTATTGTAAAACTCTTGAGATCCTGCATAAGGCATAAAATCCCAACCTTCATAATCATCATACACGGCTACGCGAGGATAAAAATAAGCCAAGAAGAAAGTGGTTGAATCAATTGCTCCTTCTCGTCCACTTTGCTTGGAAACATCAAAATGCCAGTCAAACGTAAGTTCAATACTTGAGTTTGGTGCAAGTGGCTCTGCCAATTGAATGACTTTATTGATCCCGTCACGTTCATTATTTTCCCACTTGCGTTGAACACCGTTTTCTGTGTATGAATTGATGTGCATTCCTGATGTTAAGTAGTCATTGGTAACTGTCCTCAACCTTGGCGCTGCAGGTTTGTGGTGATTTAAAATTAATTTATAATTCAGCCTTTTTAAAGTATCAGGACTGTTGTTGGTGTACGTGATTTTTTGTTCACCTATTATTTTCCTATTGGGAGGATCAATTTGAATGTGCATTTCATATATGCCACGATTTTGCCAGTATTTCTCTCCTGGATTTCCGTCGTAAGCTCGTGTACCGTTTTTATAAGCATTTTGAACACTACGCGGTTGATAGAGCTCTTGAGCGTTGATAGCACCCGATATTAAAAAACCAATAAATAAAAGGAGGGTAGCTTTTGACGTAAACAAAGTGAAAGACATATTTTGCATTAATTAAATGTTTCAGACCTTGTGCAAAGATAACAAAATGTTTTCCGTGTGCTTTCGAACGGTTCAATTACCCGAAAATAGTACAGTTGGTATTTAGCTTTTAGGGTTAACGATCTACCTTAATACTCCAACCTCTCCCTATCTAATATTTACGATGAATCGTAAATATTAGATTCACTCCATTTCCACAACTAAATCATCACTGTGTACCATGGTTCCTTCTTTAAGGTATATCTTTTTGACTTTCCCATCGGTATTGGCGCAAATTGTAGTTCCCATTTTCATGGCTTCGATGACAAACAAACCTTGATTTTTTTCAACGGTATCGCCTTCTTTTACCAAAATTGTAGACAAAGAACCTTGAAGTGGCGCACCAACCTCATTCGGATTGCTTTTATCTACTTTTTGATGCACGACTTTTTCAACAGCAATAGAATTGTCTTTAATGTTCGTACTACGCGTTTGTCCATTTACTTTGAAAAACACCTTCTTTTCACCTTCATCATCAGCTTCTGTAATAGAAATTAATTGAATCAAGAGTGTTTTTCCTCTATCTAGTTCCACAATAATTTCTTCACCTGGTTTTATACCATAGAAGAAGTTTTTCGTTGGAATTTGCATCACTTTTCCAAATTTGAGGTAATGATCATACAAATCAGTAAATACTTTAGGATACAATTTATACGATAAGAAGTCGGTGATTTCAAGAGCTCTGTCCATTCCATCACCAAATTCTTTTTTAAATTCTGCAAACTCTTTATCAAAATCGATGGGTTCTAGGTGTGCATTCGGACGATCAGTATACGGTTGTTCATCCCGCAAAATAATTTTCTGAATGTCTTTTGGAAATCCACTAACGGGTTGACCTAAATCTCCTTTGAAAAAGCTTTTTACTGATTCTGGGAAGGATAATGTTTCTCCTTTTTCCATAAATTCTTCAATAGTGATGTTGTTACTCACTAAGTATTGCGCCATATCTCCAACAACTTTCGAACTTGGGGTTACTTTAATTACATTTCCAAAAAGTGCATTCACTTTTGCATACATATCTGTAATTTCTGTGAATCGATCCCTTAATCCTAAAGACTGCGCTTGTGGAATCAAGTTGGAATACTGTCCACCAGGAATTTCGTGTTTGTAAACCTCTCCAGTTCCAGATTTCAATCCAGATTCGAATGGATAATAGTAATCACGTACATCTGACCAGTAGGTTGAATATTCATTTAGTTTTTGAATGTCCATTTTGTTTTCACGTTCTTGAAAACGCATGGCTTCAACCATAGAGTTGAAATTCGGTTGTGAAGTCAAGCCGCTTAATCCACCCAATGCGACATCAACAACATCTACACCTGCTTCAATGGCTTTGAGATAAGTTGCAGATTGCACCGATGAGGTGTCATGTGTATGTAAATGAATTGGGATCTTGATTTCTGACTTCAAAGCAGTAATTAATTCTTTTGCTGCATAAGGCTTTAACAATCCTGCCATATCTTTTATGGCCAAAATATGCGCTCCAGCATTTTCAATCTCTTTGGCAAGATTTAAATAGTACTTCAAAGTATATTTATCTGCTTTTGGATCCAAAATATCGCCAGTATAACACATAGAACCTTCTGCCAATCCTTGGGTGTTTTTTCGTACGTGTTCGATTGCTGGTCCAATCGATTTCATCCAGTTTTGAGAATCAAAAATTCTAAAAATATCTACTCCGTTTTCCCAAGCTTCTTTTACGAAGCGCTCGATTAGATTATCAGGATAAGCCGTATAGCCAACACCATTTGAACCCCGCAACAACATTTGTAAAAGTACATTGGGCATGGCTTCACGTAAAATACGTAAACGTTCCCACGGATTTTCTTTCAAGAAGCGCATACACACATCGAAAGTTGCTCCACCCCAAACTTCCATACTGAAGACCTCTGGGTGATTCATTGCAAAACCTTTCGCTACTTTTTCTAAATCGTAAGTTCGCATACGCGTGGCCAACAAACTTTGGTGAGCATCACGCATGGTGGTATCGGTATAGTGAATTTTCTTTTCCTTGCTCAACCATTTTGAAAACTCTTCTGGACCTAATTCTGTCAATAAGTCCTTGGTTCCTTTTGGATAAGCAGCTTGCCCATCAAATTTTGGAACTTGTGGTTTGATGAGTTTTTTGTTGGGATTAATGATTTTAACATCAGGATTTCCATTCACAATGACATCTCCTAAGAAATTAAGCATTTTTGTTGCTCTGTTTCGGGGTTCTTTGATGTTGAAAAGCGCAGGCGTATTGGCAATGTAATTTACCGTTACTTTTCCTTCGCGGAATGTGGGGTCATTTAGAATATTGTCTAAAAACGCCATGTTGGTTTTTACACCACGTACTCTAAATTCAGCCAAAGCACGTCTCATTTTACGACACGCTCCGTCCAAAGTTCTACTGTTGGCAGTAATTTTCGTCAACATAGAATCAAAGAAAGGAGAAACCGTTACGCCTTGGTAAACACTACCGGCATCTAATCGAATTCCAAATCCACTCCCACTTCTGTAGGTTGTAATGGTTCCGTAATCAGGTTTAAAATTGTTTTTAGGATCTTCTGTTGTAATTCTACATTGAACAGCGAAACCGTTGATTTTAATGGCATCCTGACTGTAAATTTTGATTTGTTCATCCGATAATTTATAGCCTCCTGCAATGAATATTTGTGATTTTACAATGTCAATTCCCGTTACCACTTCAGTTACTGTATGCTCTACTTGAATTCGAGGGTTGACCTCAATAAAATAGATGCTTTGGTCTTCGTCTACTAAAAACTCTACCGTTCCGGCGTTGCTATAATTTACCGCTTTACCGATGGCCAAGGCATATTTATACAGATTTTCTTTTACTTCTTCACTCAAATGAACGGATGGTGCAAATTCAATTACCTTTTGATAACGGCGCTGTACCGAACAATCGCGTTCGTACATGTGCACTAAATTTCCGTGTTCATCCCCGAGAATTTGAATTTCGATGTGTTTTGGATTTTGCACATATTTCTCAATAAATACGGTATCGTCTCCAAATGCACTTTTGGCTTCACGTTTCGAATCTGGATAAGCTTGCTTTAAGTCTGCTTTGGTGTGAATTACCCGCATTCCACGTCCACCACCACCAGATGCTGCCTTTAACATGACAGGATATCCAATTTTTTCAGCTTCTTCAATTGCAATATCAACCGAAGTTAGGTCTTTTTTATTGCTTTCAATAATTGGAATTCCGTTATCAATGGCTACTTTTTTCGCCATGACTTTATCTCCCAATGACCTCAAAACAGAAACATCAGGACCAATAAAGATGATTCCATTGTCTTCACAGGCTTGAGCAAAATCTGCATTTTCAGATAAGAATCCATATCCTGGATGAATGGCATCGATCTTATTTTCTTTGGCCACTTGGATAATCTTGTCAATATCAAGATAAGGTTTAATTGGGTCATCATCTTCTCCAATTTGATACGCTTCATCCGCTTTGTATCGGTGCAAAGAATACCTGTCTTCAAAAGTGTAAATTCCTACCGTTCTTAAACCTATTTCTGTGCATGAACGAAAAATTCGAATTGCAATTTCACCTCTATTGGCGACAAGTACTTTTTTAATTTTCATCTATTGGATTTTTATGATTTTGGTCAGTGTTTTAAACTGATACCTATAATATCGCATTTTTTGATGAAAATATGACCGAAAACGTCAATTTTTTAGAATTTTTACCAAAATAGTCTTTTTGTAAATTGAGAAATTAAAGAAAACGCCACAAACTATCCGTTTGAAAAGAAAATAACTTTTTATCGCTCTCAGAAAGAGTTAAAACTATGCTCCCAAAAGGCCTCGGGATTAGTGCATCTCGCTTTGGCTTCTAAAAACTTATCAGACAGTAGACGTTAGACAAAAATGTTTAACATCTAACATCTAATCTATTTTGTTAACTATAGAATTTTTTCTCATGTAAACCTATGGTACTTTTGGTTCATAGTGGTTTAGTTAGCGAAGTGTTATTATAATTTACTATCTTTTCCACATTAAACAACGACAGAAAATACAACATGAGCATCAATTGGATTATATTGATTATAGGAGGTTTATTTGAAACCGGATTTGCTATAAGCTTAGGTAAAGCACAGCAATCATCTGGAAAAGAATTATGGATGTGGCTGATTGCCTTTGCCGTCTGTGTGAGCATCAGTATGTACTTATTGTTTAAAGCCATGGGAGGCGAACATGCCATTCCTGTAGGAACAGCCTATGCTGTATGGGGAGCAATCGGAGCAATCGGAACAGTAATCGGAGGAATCATTTTATTTAAGGAGCCGATTACTTTTTGGCGCATGTTTTTTCTGATGACTTTGGTTATTTCCATTGTTGGCTTGCAAATCGTGAGCAGTAAATCGTAACTAGGAGAGCTTTATAAAGGGGACTTCGGGACTTCGAGAGCTTCAGTCACCTCAGTAGCTGCTTGCATTGAATAAAATTGGAGATAACAAACAGTAAATTTTAACTTAGGCTTTTACTTATTACGGAACACCGCTGGCTGAGGCTCTCGAAGCAAAGGTGTTTTAATTAATCACCAACAGCGGCATATTTCTATTTCGAATCAATAAATCATTGGTCACACTTCCAATAAACAACGAAGCAATTTTACTGCTTCCTCGTGCTGAAACGACAATGATGTCAAAGTCTTCTTTTTCTGCATGCAATTCAATGGCTTCAACGACCGACAAATCTTTTCTGTCGATGGATTTAAAAGGAATTTCTTCTGCAATCTTATATCTTTTTTTGAACTGTTTTACCTTTTCTTTGAGGTTCTTTTTAGTTTTATCAATAGCCTTTTCTGTATTGATATAAGGAAAGAAAAACGAAGGAATATTATAGACATGCAAAGCTTCTATTTCTCCTTGAGAACTAGCAATTAAGGTTTGTGTTTCAGCGAAAGATTGAGCAGAT
Organism: Brumimicrobium ulvae; assembly: GCF_947504225.1. Classification (GTDB taxonomy): domain Bacteria; phylum Bacteroidota; class Bacteroidia; order Flavobacteriales_D; family Crocinitomicaceae; genus Brumimicrobium; species Brumimicrobium ulvae. The sequence goes on from NZ_CANNGT010000002.1 coordinate 250,215, forward strand.
TCAGAACTGAAGTCAGTAGGAATGAGCACTCTTTTTAGTTGATGTCTTGTTTTTTCTGGCACCAAGAGGACATTCGCATCCATCATACGTACAAGTTTTTGGTTCAATGCTCCAGTTCCTTGTAATTCGTTTTTGTTTCCAGTGAGTAGAATATCTATTTTATATTCTTTAGATAAATGCGTGAGAATACTTTCTGTATAATCATCCGTGGTCAGTAAAACAGTATGTGGAACTGCACCAGAATAATGTTTTTCTATCGATCGGGTGAGTTCCTTGTCAATGATGTTTTCAATTGAAATTTCTTCTTCCAAAAAGCTGTCCTGTAAACTGTCTAATTTATAGTGTTTGATGTTGTGAATGAAGTAGATGTGTTCCATTCCCCAAACCTTGCTCAGAAAACTAACGTAATTGAGCAAAATGGCATCCATTTCCGATAAATCCATGGCCACCATAATTCTTAAGTCTGTTTTTAAATTTTTCTTTCTAGTCATTTTCTTCGGTTTTATCGTCTAACTTTTGTTCATCAATCTGCTGTATACCTTTTTTGTCGCTAGGATTGATTTTGTCTAGGTTACGTTCTTCACGGTCCTTATTTATTAATTGAAGGATATTCTTTCTGTAATCTTCTCGTTCAATTAATTTTTCTTTCCGTTCAGCTTTACTATAGTCTTCTTTCATTCCAGAAAACAAGGAGAAACACATGACCACGAGCATTATTGCAAAAGGGAGTCCTGAAATTGTAACTGCGGTTTGTAAGGCATTTAATCCTCCACCATACATTAGAACTCCTGCAACCACTCCAGTTGCTGCGGCCCAAATTACCCTTTGATATTTTGGTGTTTTTTCTTTTCCACCTGAAGTAATACTGTCAATCACTAAAGCTCCTGAATCGGCAGAAGTAATAATAAAACTACTGATGAGGATTAGGCCGAGCACTTTCAACACCATTGCCAGTGGGAACTTATCAAAGAAGACGTAAATAGCGGTTGAAATATCTTCTCCAACAGCTGCAATCATCGCAGTATCTCCATTGATGATGTCTCTCATTGTAATTCCTCCAAATGCACTAAACCATAAGAAAGTAACTACAGAAGGTAGAATTAACACCCCCAGAATAAATTCTTTTACCGTTCTTCCTTTTGAAATTCTAGCGATAAATGTTCCCACAAAAGGAGACCATGAAATCCACCATCCCCAATACATAATGGTTCTGGTTTTTTGCCAATCGGTACCACGTAAAGATTCTGTCCAAGTGGCCATATCAATAAAGTTGACCAAGTAACTTCCCACGTTCTGAATGTATGCACTTAAAATATAAGTGGTAGGTCCTAAAATCAGTACCAATAAAAAGATAGCGGAGGCAACGCGAATGTTAAGTTTACTCAAAAATTGAACTCCTTTATTCAACCCTGTAAATGCAGATAATGTGGCGGCCAATGTAACGGCAAGAATAATCAGCATTTGATAGAATAATGTACTTGGAATACCAAAGACGTGAGTGAATCCTTGGTTAATTTGACCTACACCAAACCCTATGGTGGTGGCCAACCCAAAAAGAGTGGTGATTACCGCCATAATGTCGATTAGGTCACCCATCCATCCGTAAATTTTATTCCCAAGAATAGGGTAAAAAGCGGAACGCAAGGTCAAAGGCATCTTTCGATTGAATGTAAAATACGCTAAGGATAACCCCACTACTGAATAAATAGCCCATCCATGAATTCCATGGTGAAGGAAAGAAAAATTGATGGCTTCTTGTGCAATGTTTACAGGATCTTCTCCGGCTAATCGGGGTGGATTTAAAAAGTCGCGAACAGGATCGGCTATACTAAACAGCACCAATCCATTTCCTACTCCTGCACTAAAGAGCATTGCGAACCATGCCCAACGGCTAAATTCTGGTGTGGCTTTTCTTCCTCCTATTCGTAGGGAGCCAAATTTACTAAAAGCCATATAAAGACAAAAAACGATAAATAAGTTTACCGCTAAAGTGTAAATCCATCCGCCATGTTCTGAAACGTAGGTTTGTGCGATTCCAAAATAGTGATCCGCTTGTTCTTTAAAAACAAGGGTAAAACCAACACTAAAAATAATAACAGCAATGGCAGTAAAAAACACTGTTTTGTTAACAACCAACCCGAAGAATTTTGAAGTATTGTCCTTTCTTGTAACTTTTATCGACATCTGTTTTGTTTAAATTTTTAAGCATAGAAAATAGTACAAATAGATGGATTTGACAAATTTTGGTACTTATTTGGCTAGAAAACCCTGTGATAGACAATTTATCTTTTTCTAAATAAGTGAATTCAAGCAAAATTAATAAAACACGATTCATCGTTTATCCATATTTGTAATTCAAATTACAACACTTCAATTTGCAGAAGGAAACAGTAAGGACTATTTTTTTATATTAAATGTCACGTATAAATCACAACAGATATTCAATAAATTGACTATTTTGGTTGTTTAAATTCATTAAAAATGAAAATGACTACTTATGCAAGAGCTTTTTAAGGGACTAACCCTCTATGAACAAACCTATTGGATCATCGCCATAATTGGCTCCTTAATATTGGGTATTATTCTGGTCATGACCTTTGTTGGTGGAGACATGGACAGTGATATGGCAGCGGATGCTACAGACTTTGAAGCCGACGATGGAGGAGTTGGTTTTCAGTTTTTTACGTTTAAAAATTTAATTGCCTTTTTCACTATTTTTGGCTGGACAGGTGTGATATTGATTGGGTCTGGTTTATCCAATGGAATTGTTTTAATGATTTCTTCCATTGCTGGATTAATCATGATGGTGATTACTTCTTCACTATTTTACTTTATGAATAAGCTTGCAGAAAGCGGAACTTTAAAGATTAAAAACGCCATTGGTGTAGTAGGAGAAGTTTATTTACCCATTGGACCGAATCGCTCTAAAACAGGAAAAGTACAAATTAGTGTTCAAGGTTCTTTTAGAGAATTAGACGCTATTACAGATGAAAATATAATGTTGACCACCGGTACTGTGGTAAAAGTAATCGATATAGTAAGTGCCGAACTATTATTAGTAGAAACCCTTTCAAAAACCAAATAACCTATGAACTTATTAATTGCTCAAGTGGAGCTATTCAACGGAATCTATTTAGTTGCCGCGGTAGTATTGATTTTATTTGTCTTCTTCTTCTCTATGATGAGAAGGTACAAGCGTTGTCCATCGGATAGGATTCTTGTGGTTTACGGAAAAACAGGTGGCGGACAATCTGCAAAATGTATTCATGGTGGTGCGGCATTCATTTGGCCTATCATTCAAGATTATGAATTTTTGGATTTAACACCCATGTCAATCGAGGTGAATTTAACCAATGCATTATCCAAGCAAAACATTCGAGTGAACGTTCCTTCAAGATTTACAATTGGTATTTCTACAGAACCAAGTGTAATGCAAAATGCAGCAGAAAGATTATTAGGACTTACTTTAGAATCGGTTAAGGATTTAGCACAAGAGATCATTTTTGGTCAACTGCGTATGGTTGTAGCTTCGATGGATATTGAAGAAATTAATTCTGACAGAGATGTGTTTTTATCTCACATTACGCATGGTGTTGAAGCCGAGTTGAAAAAAGTAGGTTTGAAATTGATCAACGTGAACATTACTGACATTCACGATGAGTCAGGATATATCGAAGCACTTGGGAAAGAAGCCGCAGCCAAAGCAATCAACGATGCGAAGATTTCTGTATCTCAAAAAGACAGGGATGGTTCTATCGGGGAAGCACAGGCCGTACAAGATCAACGTATTCAAGTAGCGGCAGCCAATGCTCATGCCGTGGAAGGAGAGAATACAGCGAAAATTCAAATTGCAAATTCAGATGCAGCCAGAAGATCTAAAGAAGCAGAGGCAGAGAAAATTGCCATTGCTTCAGAGAAAGTTCAAGCGGCGAAAGCATTAGAAGAGGCCTATGCAGCGGAGAAAATTGCAGAGGAAGCCAGAGCAAAACGTAAAGAAGCTGAGCAAGGAGCTGATATTATTGTTCCGGCAAGAATTGATAAACAAAAAATAGAGATTGATGCGGAGGCGCAAGCAGAACAGATCAGAAGAATTGCAAAAGGGGAAGCAGACGCTATTTTCATGAAGAAAGAGGCAGAAGCGAAAGGACTTTATGAAATTCTTACTAAACAAGCAGAAGGTTTAGATCAGATTGTGAAAGCTGCGGGTAATAATTCTAAGGATGCGGTTTTACTTTTAGTTGCAGATAAACTACCAGAGTTAGTAAAAACACAAGCTGAAGCCATTAAAAACATTAAGATTGATAAGATTACAGTATGGGAAAATGGAGGAGGAAAAGAGGGGCAAACCTCTACTTCTAACTTCATTTCAGGAATGTATAAGTCTGTTCCACCGCTTCAAGAAATGTTCAATATGGCAGGAATGCAATTGCCGAATTACCTAAAAGGTGAAGAAATAGATGAAGAAAACGGCGAAAGTGATCAAAGTGGTGCTGAGTCGAATGATCTAAAACCCAAAGAGGATAAGTCAGAATAAGCAATTACGCTATTTAATAGTTTTAAAACCTCGTCAATTGACGAGGTTTTTTTACGTTAAGGTTCAGTACAACACGAAAAGTCTAGTTTAAATATCAATATCAGTCTTACTAGGTCTTTTACTTCCCTTTTTCGTAATCATTTTTTGAATGAATAAGTTACTTGGAATTGTGATCATTCCTCCTTCTTTACTTTTTACAGTGACAAAAAAAATACCGACATCGCTTATTTTTCCTTTTACAGGGTGATCTACATCAAATATTTCTATCTCATCTCCAATTTTTGCAGGGTGATTAAAGAAGATGATGAGGGTTGCTGTAATGTTTGAAATAATTGACCATTGTGCAAAAAATGCAATACCTAAAACCGTAAGTAAAGAAGACACGAAAAACAAGAGCTCAGATTGCTCAACTCCCCAAATAAAGAAAAGTAAAGTTAAACTGATGGTAATTAAAATCAGTTGGATAATCTTATTTACAATTTTTACACGTGTTTTCGATTTGGAAAACTTTTTAGCGGCTCTAATCGTTGCTTTTTTAGTTACGTATTTTAATATAAAATAAGCAATAATAACAACTAGTGATTCAATGAGATGTAAGGTGTATTCTTCCATAGTTGAAATTTATTTACAAAAGACAAAGGTAATTCTTTATAACTGGTTTCGGCGATCGAGTGGCTTTAATATAGGTTAATTTAAGCTGCTCTTTTTTTTTTCGATTAAGTAAATAAACATATAACTCTAATGCTCCTCCTACCAACAACAAAAGAACTCCAAAATAGTTTAAAATTAACTGCGAGTCAGGGTTTAACTGATTGAAAAAAGTGTAATTACCGATCAACCAAATACCTGCAGTAATCCAAATGGGATTGGTTACTTTTCTAAGGGTCTCGACCTTCAAACCAATTAACCAAGTATTGTATTTTTCGTTTTTTGGATAATGAAGGACCAAGGTTTTAAATACCTCAATTGACTTCTTGACTTTTCTTATTTCCCAAAGGGCAGCGCCATAATGAAAGAGTAAGGTTTCGTAATAATGATTTTCGTAAAGCTTTTTCTGGTCCATCCCAGGTAGCTTTTTAAACATCTCTATTGCATTTTTTAAAGCTACTGTTGCCTCTGTATAATATCCATCAGCACCCAAACTTAATCCATATTCAGAAAGCCATCTTAACTTAAGGCTGTAATTTTCCTCAATTGTCGTGTCTATGGCGTCAATTGAAGATATATTGTTTTCATAAAATGAAATCATTGATTTAACGCGGTCTCCGTCAATGCTTTCGAATTCATCGTGTAATTCCTTTATACTTTTCATTTTTGTGTAGACAATACTGTATTAAGAGGTGCTATAAAAGATCGAAAATACAATAAATTTTAATCACTTAAAGGAAGAAAACAAAAAAGCCAGATTATATTGACCTGGCTTAGTTCTGTATTATAAACACGACTATAACTTATTGTTGAGACTTCTCCATCCACCACCGTTATGAACTTCATAACCAGCGTTTTTAAGAATGTTCTTTGCACTTCCACTTCGATTTCCAGAAGCACAACATGTAATAATTACTCTGTCTTTTTTCAAACCACTTAACTTTCTATTGAGTTCTTGTAATGGAATGTTCTTAGCACCTTTTATATGTCCGCTTTTGAATTCCCCTGGCGAACGAACATCCAAGATGATGGCACCGTTCTTTTTTAATTCTGCGAAGTCTACTTTTGGTCCTCCTCCAAATAATCTACTGAAAAATCCCATATTTATTGTTGTTGCGCCATTTTGTAATTTACTTCCATCCAGCCACCGCCGTTTTCACATTCGATGCCATGGGACTTTAAAAATTGAACTGCCTGACCACTTCTGTTTCCTGATGCACAGCAAAGAATAGGATTTTCCATAGCTTTAAATTCTTCTAATCGGTTTGGAACCTCTTGTAATGGAATATTGATACTTCCCGCTACATTTCCTCCCATAAATTCCATTTCGGACCGTACATCTATAATTACTCTATTATTGCTCATATCTTTAGTTTTTAATTTTAATTCTGTTACTAAGTTAAGGACTAGCACATGCTTTTACAGTTACTTTTGTCACATAAAGGATTTTATTACTGCAGTCTTTTCTATTTAGCCTCAGAAGATTAAACAAAAAAGTCCAGACCGATGTGGCCTGGACAGTATTTTGAAAGCAAAGATTTTTTTGCTTAGTTAATGATCTTAAAGTTAAGGTACTTTTCTAATACCTCTGGAATTTCAATTCCTTCTGGAGTTTGATAATTCTCAAGTAAAGCAGCTAAAATTCTTGGCAATGCAAGTGCACTTCCATTTAAGGTATGACAAAGCTGGGTTTTCTTGTTTGCATTTCTGAAACGCAATTTCAAACGGTTGGCTTGGAAGGTTTCGAAAAGAGAAACTGAGCTTACTTCCAACCACTTTTCTTGCGCTGCAGAGAATACTTCAAAATCATAGGTAATTGCAGAAGTAAATCCTAAATCTCCACCACACAAACGTAAAATACGGTATTGTAATCCTAGTTTTTCAAGTAAACCTTTTACATGGTTTACCATTTCTTCTAAAGCTTTTTCAGAATTGTCAGGGTGTTCTATGCGAACCAATTCCACTTTATCAAATTGATGTAAACGGTTTAATCCACGTACGTCACTTCCATATGAACCTGCTTCTCTTCTAAAGTTAGGCGTATAGCCTGTCATTTTAATTGAAAAGTCTTCGCCTGGTAGAATAACATCACGGTAGATGTTGGTTAATGGAACTTCTGAAGTTGGAATTAAAAATAAGTTATCCTTTGTAGCATGGTACATTTGACCTTCTTTGTCTGGCAATTGTCCAGTTCCAATCCCACTTGCTTCATTCACCATCAATGGCGGAATATACTCAGTATAACCTGCTTTGTCTGCTTCCATTAAGAAGAAGTTGATCAATGCGCGTTGTAGTTTTGCTCCTTTCCCTTTGTAAAATGGAAATCCAGCACCAGTTACTTTAACTCCTAATTCAAAATCAATGATGTCATATTTTTTGGCCAACTCCCAGTGTGGTAAAGGTGTCCCTGAAAACTGTACTTTTTGTCCGACCTCTTCAACAATTTCGTTATCGTCTTCAGATTTCCCTGCAGGTACGATGTTTTGAGGAACGTTTGGAATATCGTAAAGCAACTCTTGAATTTGCTCTTCTAACTTCGAAACTTCGTCTTTAAGCGTTTGCTCTTTAAGCTTAAACTGTGCTGTTTGTTCTTTTGCTGCATTTGCTTCTTCTATTTTCCCAGCACCCATTAGTTTTCCGATTTCCTTTGAAATCTTATTACTTTCGGATTGAACGGATTCCATCTCAGATTTTTTTGCACGCCATGACTCATCAAGCGCAGTAATCTCGTTAAGTTGTGGACTAAAATCCACGCCACGTTTTTTCAATCCTTCGATAAGGATGTCTTTTTCAGCTCTAATCCTTGTAATTTCCAACATAATGTATCTATTTAGAAAGTGCAAATTTAAGAGTTATTGCTCGAATAACTCGTTCTTGCCTAAGAATTCTTTTATTGATTCAACTTCTCGTGTCTATGGACCAATATTTTGGTTGGGAAATAGGAAACGAAAAACCCAAGTACAGAGACTGAAGCGATGATCATAAATGCATCACTCCATGTGGTTTGCATAGGAAAACTTTCGCCTGGAGCACTAGGCATGGCCACTATACCAAGATAAATTTGAGCAAAGGAAACGGTATATCCGATAATGAGTCCGATAATTACCCCACGACTTACGATCATTAATCCTTCAAAGAAGAAAATGTTAAAGAGTGTACGTTTATCGGCTCCTAAACTATATAAAGTCGTGATGTCTGCTTTCTTTTCTACAAACAACATGGTGATTGATGCAATTAGATTAAAGGAAGCCAAGATGAAAATAAAGACCAAAATGAAATAAACAATCAAACGCTCTGATTGACTGGTTTTGAAAATCAATTCATTTTTTTCAAAGTTGGTTTTAACCTCAAAATCTTCACCCACTATTGATTGGATTTCACGCTTTACTGTGTTGAGCTTGTGTTTTTCATTTACCTCAATATAAAGAGCTGTGATGTCTTCACCATATTCTAATAATTCATTGGCCAAATCATAAGGAATGACCACTTTTTCAGCATTCACTTCACGGTTAAAGTTCATGCGTGCAGAAACATTTAAAATACGAACGTTCAAAGGGTTTTTTCCAGGTCTTAATTTACCTTCTCGCAGTGGAACGTTAAAAGTAATCTGTTCTTGGAAATTATTAGAAACAGGAATGTATCCACCTAGTTTATCCAATAAATAAGCCCCAAAAATTGCTTGAGGAACACCTTCTTCATTATACAGTTGCGGAACTCCATCGACCAAGTGCTCGCTCATTTTAGACATCGATAGAAATGTTGTGTCAACACCTATCATTTGGGCATGTACCCACTTGTCTTCGTGTTTTAAAATAATGACTTCTTCAATGGCACGAGAGGTGTTTTGAACACCTTCAGCAGCACGAATCTTCTCTAAATCTATAAACCCTTGATTAAAGGTTTTTGCTTTCGCAGACCGCACACTAATCGAAGGGTCAAAATCGCTGTATAGTTTTACCACCATTTGCTCAATCCCATTAAACGCTGAAAGAAGAATCACTAAAGCAGCAGTCGAAATGGCAATTCCAACAACACTAATTTTAGTGATGAGATTAATTACATTTCGAGACTTCTTTGCTTTAAAATACCTTCGCGCTATGAATCGAGCAACATTCATGGCTTACTTTTTTAACAATTCATCGATTTTTTCAGCGTAATCTAATGAATCATCAATGTGAAAAGCCAAATCTGGAATGTGGCGCATATTTTTTAATCTGCGTCCAACATCGCCACGGATTTTCCCTTTGTTGACTTGAATGTTGTGTAATACTTCTTCTTTTGGTGGACCAGCAAAAATGCTTAAGTAAACACGTGCCAAGCTTAAGTCAGGTGTGACACGCACTACAGTAGCTGTAACCATTGCGCCTAAGCACAGTTCACGGGCATTCTGTTGGAATACTTTGGAAACTTCCTCCTGAATAACCTTCTCAATTTTGTTTTGTCTTATTGATCCCATACTACAAAAGTAATGATAATCGTAAACACTTGAACAGTGTTTATTTATTATTGTTGACTTACATTAAACCACGGGTTGATATTTAAGACCGGTTTCTGCTGCACAATTTATTAAACTACCACTCATTTAAACTTGAAATAATCCTATATTTGCCAAGGATGAAACAATTATCAACAATATTTAAGGCCACATTTTTATACAAAGGGAGAGCAATTGCAACCATTGTTTTCAACCTTCTTTATGTAATTTTCAACCTCCTTTCTCTTGTGCTCTTTGTTCCATTTTTACAAGTTATTTTTCCTTCGGAGGAAGTTGAAATAGTGAGCAAACCTACCTTAGAAGGAGAGGGAATAAATGCATACATTGAGTTTTTAAGCGATTCATACAATTACTTCATGACTTCAATGGCCCAGGAGGATCCAAAATATGCTTTGCTATTTGTATGTGTTACTGTAGTGATTGCGTTTTTCTTTAAAAGTTTGTTTCGTTATTTGGCCATTTATCACCAATCTCAATTGAGAATGGCAGTGGTGAGAGATTACCGCGATAAGTTGTTTAAAAAATCAATGGGTTTACCAATTTCTTTCTTTACGGAAGAGAAAAAAGGAGACTTAATGTCACGCATGAACAATGATGTGAATGAAATTGAAGTAGCGGTTATAGCTGTGTTGGAGTTGGTGTTTAGAGATCCGTTATCCGTAATTATCACCGTAAGTGTTCTGGTGTATTGGAGTCCTGCCTTAACATTGTTTTCCTTTATTTTATTACCGCTTTCTGCATTGATTATTTCTCAAATCGGAAAGAGTTTAAAGCGTACAGCTAGTAAAGGTCAAAAACAATTGGGCGTATTGTTTTCATTTTTAGATGAATACTTAGGGGGAATTAGAATTGTAAAGGCATTCAATGCTACTGATGAGTCGGTAAGAAAATTTGCTGCCATTAATTTACATCATCAAAGATTATCCACTCGTGCATTTAGAAAACGAGATATTTCCTCTCCGCTGAATGAGTTTTTAGGTGCTGTGGTAATGATTGCCATTGTGTGGTATGGTGGTTCTATGATTTTGGATGGAGAAGCAGGAAGCGGATTCACAGGAAAAGAATTCATCGGCTTTATCATTGTTTTTTCTCAACTTTTAGTTCCTGTGCAGAGTATTGCAAAAAACAGTGCCAACTTAAGTAAAGCTAAAGCAAGTCAGGAAAGAATTGAAGAAATTTTATCTGCAGACGACAAAATACTTGACCCTGAAAATCCGGTGAAAATCCAACCTTTGAAAAAAGGTATTGAATTTAAAAATGTGTCGTTCGCTTACCAATCTGAAATGGTATTGAAAAACCTGAACTTTGAATTGTTGAAAGGAAAGACCGTTGCTCTTGTAGGAGAGTCTGGTAGTGGGAAATCTACAATTGCAGATCTTTTACCACGTTTTTACGATGTTAACACAGGGGAGATTACTTACGATGGCATTAACATCAATCAATTTTCACTACACGATTTACGTGATCAAGTAGGGATTGTAAGTCAAGAATCAATCCTCTTCAACGATACCATCTTCAACAACATCGCATTTGGAATGGACAATGTATCCGAGGAAGATGTGATTCAAGCCGCAAAAATTGCCAATGCACACGATTTCATTTCAGCCATGGAAGACGGTTATTATTCCAATATTGGTGAACGTGGAAATAAGTTATCGGGAGGACAAAAACAACGTGTGAGTATTGCCAGAGCTGTATTGAAGAATCCACCAATTATGATTCTAGATGAAGCCACTTCAGCACTGGATACCGAAAGCGAAAAATTGGTGCAAGATGCCCTAGACAAACTCATGAAGAACAGAACTTCATTGGTTATCGCACACAGGTTAAGTACCATCATGAATGCCGATTTAATTTTGGTGATAAGTAAAGGTGAAATCAAAGAACAAGGAACCCATGATGAACTGTTTCTAATGAGAGGCCTGTATTACAAATTGAGCACAATGCAAGGATTGTAATTATTGAGTTTCCTTGCCTCCTAGAATCTATTGATGAATTCGAGTGATTTCTATGTTTAATTTTTTAATTTCAAGGAATTATTCAACCTAAAACACAAGATTATGCAAGCCAATTTTAAAGTCCTTTTTAAATTCTTGAGCTTAACAATAGTTTCATTGTTAATGCTGTTCAATGTTTCCTGTAAAAGTGACAAAACTGATTCAAAGCAATCCACAAAAACTAAAGTAAATAAAAAAGAAACTCGTTCTCAACCTTTAGTTGCTAGTGCAAGTTTGCAGTTTACGAAGAATAATAAGAGGGTTGATTTTGAGTGTTACAAAGAAGAAATATATGGAGAGATAAGCATTCAAAATGAAAATGTTATGTATTTAAGATTTAGAACAGTGAATAAAGATGGAACAAAACCAGATGGACCAATAATACAAATTACCCTTAAAAACCCAAATGGATTTGATGAAGGTCAGACTTATTCTTTTTCGGACGACCCTGCTGAAAAAGGATTAATAGTATCTATCAATAGCTCTTGGAAGGATCCAGAACTTTATATGGCAGATAATGATGGTATAAAACAAGGAAGTGGAGAATTAAAAATCACTTCCTTAAGAGAGAACCAAATAGAGGGAGTTTTCAATTTTGAAGTAAAACATATCATAAAAAAAGAAAATAAGGTGATCGTTTCCAACGGAAAGTTTAAGGATAAGATAGTTCAATAAGTACTTCAAGCATCTGATTAGCTTTGTTGTGGATGTATCTTCACTATTCTAATGATTAGAGTCCCTTTTATCAATCAATTTTATGTTTCATATAGGGTTTTGACTTCTTTTATTGTAAATTTGAGTTAAAACTTATAACTATGAATGAATTCCCAATTTCCAACTTTGTACTCATTGCCATTGCTGTATTTTTAGTGTATGGTATTTTCTTCCTTGTTAAACAACAAACAGCTGCTATTATTGAACGATTTGGAAGGTTCCAATCTGTTAGAGCCTCTGGACTACAACTCAAAATCCCTTTGGTGGATAGAGTAGCAGGGCGCATCAACCTTAAAATCCAACAATTAGATGTGATTGTTGAAACGAAAACAAAAGATGATGTTTTTGTTCGACTAAAAGTATCTGTTCAATTTCAAGTGGTAAACGACAAGGTTTATGATGCATTTTATAAACTAGAAAATCCACAGTCTCAAATTACCTCTTATGTTTTTGACGTAGTGCGTGCGGAAGTACCTAAAATGATTTTGGACAACGTATTTGAACGCAAAGATGATGTTGCAAACGCCGTAAAATCTGAGCTCAATGAAGCAATGCAAGATTATGGTTATGACATCATTAAAACTTTAGTTACTGACATTGATCCAGATGAGCAAGTAAAAGAAGCAATGAACAGAATTAATGCTTCAGAGCGTGAAAAAGTGGCGGCTGAATTTGAAGCTGAAGCAGAACGCATTAAAATTGTTGCTAAAGCGAGGGCAGAAGCAGAAAGCAAACGACTGCAAGGTCAAGGTATTGCCGATCAGCGTAGAGAAATTGCGCGCGGACTAGAGGAGAGTGTTGATGTGTTAAATAATGTAGGAATCAATTCACAAGAAGCATCCGCGTTAATTGTCGTTACTCAACATTATGACACATTACAGTCTATAGGTGAAGAAACCAATACTAACCTTATTTTATTGCCCAACTCTCCGCAAGCGGGAAGTGATATGCTGAACAATATGGTGGCCTCATTTACTGCATCAAATCAAATTGGTGAAGCAATGAAAAGAGCAGAGGAGGAGAGCAAAAACAAAAAAAAGAAAGACGATAAATAATTATCGAAACCTATCGATTTTACTAGCGAAAGAGACTGTCTGAAAAGAGGGTCTCTTTTCTTTTTATCACATTTTTATAAATTGTTTATGGAATATCAACTCACCCTGCATCACAATAGCGAACCAAAACATAGAAAATATGAAAAAAGTAATAAATTTAATCGCAATAGTTTTGATGGCCAACTTAGGAATGGCACAAGGGTCTTTTGGAGATATCCAAGGACAGTTATTCGAAGTAGCTGAAAAAAACACCCCTGCAATTTTTGCTAAAGTTTGGGTAGAAAGAGGTGCATCTAAATTTGGTGCCGATACTGATGAATCAGGACGTTTTATCATCAATTCTGTTCCTTCTGGAATATATGTGCTCAAAGCCAATTACCTTGGTGATACCATTTCACATACTGTATATGCCAACGTACTAACAGACGGAGTAGCACATTTAGGAAGGGTGAACCTCCATGAAGACGTGACTGAAACAGAAGTGGTGGACATTATTGGACTTACACGTCCATTAATTAGTCATGATGTTGGACAAACTCGAATAGATGCTCTCGATATAATGAAAAGTGCAGCGAAAAATGATTTAAAAACATTGATTTCTAGTCATAACTCTGACATAAAGGTAGATGCTGATGGTCAAATGATGATCAGAGGATCACGAGGAAATGACCTTATTCATTACATTGATGGAGTAAAAACGGGGGAAGTACAAACCATTCCTAGCTCCGCAATTGGTGGAATTACAGTATATACAAGTGCTATTCCAGCTTCTTATGGAGACACCACAGGGGGGGTGATTATCATGGAAACAAAAAGTTATTACGATTTATGGAGAGCATGGAAAATTAAGATGAGCTCCGAACAGTTTTAATTTTATTGAACGTTTGAAGTAGGTGTCTCAAAAAAATGGGTAACTGCCGCGTTGTTTTCAAATTTAGAACCAAGTCACATACTTTGGTGTGCTCCTGTTGTTCTTATTCTCAACGCTTTGCATTTCTCTCGTTTTTTGAGACAGTTGCTTTCTTTTTAATACTGCTCAAAGTTCTAAAATATAAAGTCTCCCTCTTCTTCTTTTAATCAACCAATTGTTTTACTTTTAGGAATATAGAACTAAAAGGACTATACATGAAGATCAAATTTGCAGGAGCAGCTAAAACAGTTACAGGAAGTAAACACATTATTCAGTTGTGGGACAATAAACAAGTAATGTTAGATTGTGGAATGTATCAAGGAATGGGAAAAGAAACCCACGCTTTGAATTCTGAAGACTTTGCTGATCCTGAATCTATTTCCGCCATCTTATTATCGCATGCGCATATTGATCACTCCGGACTCCTTCCAAAATTTGTAAAAGATGGGTTTAAAGGAGCTATATTTTGTACTGAGGCAACACATGCTTTATGTGAAATTATGCTGCGTGATAGTGCCTATATTCAAGAAGCAGATGTTCGGTATTCTAACAAAAGAAACAGTCGAGAAGGTAAAGAAGCTTATGAACCTTTGTATACACACGAGGATGCTATACAGGCATTAGAACAATTCATTATCATTGAAGAAAATGAAGTTGTACCTATTATTGACGGAGTTAAAGCCCGCTTCATTCCCAATGGACACATTCTTGGAAGCGCAGCAATTTTCTTAGAAATTGATGAAATTAGCGAACAACATACCTTGTTGTACACCGCTGATATTGGAAGGTATAATGCGACCTTGATGAAAGACCCTGAACGTCCACCACAAGCCGATTATATTATTTGTGAATCAACTTATGGTGATCGTTTGCATGACCATACTATTGATGCAGAGCAAGAGCTATTGAACACTGCACTTCATACTTTAAAAGAAAAACGAGGAAAGTTAATTATTCCTGCATTTAGTCTAGGACGAACTCAAGAATTGGTTTTCGCATTAAATAAACTCGATTTGCATGGTTTACTTCCTGAGGTTAGAATATTTGTCGATAGTCCCCTCGCCATTGATGCTACCGATATCATGCGAAGGTATTCTAACTTGTTGAATAGAGAGGTAGAACGTTTTAAAAGTGGAACCCGAAGCGATCCGTTTGGATTCAAAAAGTTGATTTATGTAAAAGAGAAACACCATTCTCAACGCATCAACACTTTAGATACACCATGTATTATTATTTCTGCCTCTGGAATGGCTGATGCAGGACGTGTCAAGCACCATATTTATCATAGTATCGAGGAAGCAAAAAACACTATTTTATTTGTGGGATATGCTGAGCCGAATTCATTGGCGGGGCGCCTACAAAATGGTGATAAAAAAGTAACCATTTATGGAGATGAACGAAAAGTAAAAGCAGAAATTCAATACATTAAATCATTGAGTGCACATGCTGATTACAAGGAAATGATTCAGTATTTATCAGGAAATGATTCGGGGAAAGTTAAGCGTTTATTTTTAGTTCATGGAGAAGAAAAAGTAAGTGAAAAATTCAAAGAACATTTAAAAGACAATGGATACCACAATGTGGTTATTCCCGATAAAAACCGGACGTTTAGTACATGAAAAAACATATTATATACCATTTGATGGCTCTGCTTTTTACTGCAGGAGCTTGTCAAAACGAAGAAAAGACTCAAATAACGGAGGTTCAAACTCCACCGATGAAAGAACAACTTGTGAATTGGAGTGCAATGAATAGATCTGGTTGGAAAAACATGAGTTTTCCGGTTTGGTTCTCTCCCAAACTGATTGATTCTTTAGGAATTGACCATGTTGTTTTAGAGTTTACGAATTTTAACTTCACTGATACTTCTCTCACAGTGAGCGATACCCTACCTTACCGAAAAATCCTTATCGATTTTAGACCAAAAGGAGAGGTTCAAAAGGTTGTCATGAAAGAAATGAGTTCTGGCGTAGAAATCGGAGAGTTCATTTTTAGTTATCAAGCACACATGGATTCTTTTGGGTATTCAGCCCCTGCAGTTTCGAGCAATGTGAAGTACAGAAAAAGAAGCATGCTTTCACTGTTCAATACTTTCCAAGAACTCCAACAGTATCAAAGATTGGTTTTGGTGGAATCAGACAGTTCATTTCTAAATTATCTTGACAAAAGCAGTAAAGAAGAAGTACATCATTATTTCATCCTTGACTCTTCATATTGGAATGTTTCATTTATTGATCAATCCTACACTCCAAAAGGTAAAAACATATTTTATTATGGATCACCAAAAGATTATATTTCCTCTTTTGCGTTGGTAAACTTAGTCGAAAAATCAATGAATGAAGAAAAGACTTATTATCCTACAAAAGTTATAAAAAGTCAATCTTTTTATATGAATGATTTTGTTACCGAGCGTCATTATACATACGATTCCACGGGAAGATTTACAGGTTTTTTAGACAGTTTAAAAACTTCTGCCAAGGACTTTTTGCATTTAGAAATATCCGAGGTTAATTATCACAATGACCTTCCAAATAGTTTGCTTTTCTTTAACGAAGAAGATACCTTAAAATCTACCCCAATAAAACGGATTCAATTTCATTATGAATACGAAAAGTAAGGATTAAATTCTGTGAATAATCCCTTCTTCCTCTGGGTGTTCGGTGTTAAGAAATTCATCTAATAATAGGGCAACCTCTTCAGGTGTTCTTAATTCGTTGTTTTCTTTTAACTGAACAAAATCTTGACGTCGAGAAAAGTTTTCATCTTCACTTCCACGAATGTTTGTTTGCATTTTGGTGTCCACAACACCAGGGGCAACATTATAAATTTTCGTCGACTTACCGAGTTCTTTTATTTCTTCGTGTAAAGTCTCTGCAAACAGATCGATTCCGGCTTTGGAAGCACAATATGCACCCCAGGAAGGAACAGGACGTTGACCAGCGCCAGATGTGATGTTAATAATTGTATCCACATTTTCAAAACCAAAGGTTTGAAGAACATAACTACACAGGAATTGTGGAGCTACTAGATTCACCATTGCCATATCAACGTAATGGGTTAGGGTTAATTCATGCGAACGATGAATATCACCAATAATTCCAGCATTATTAATTAAGCGAATAGGATAATTGCTTTTATCCACATGTTCCAGCAATGCGATCTCATGCAATTGCGTTTTATCTGATAAATCGCACTTAACATGCGTGAAATGCTCATGCGAAATGGAGTTATTTCGAGAAATTCCGATCACATGGTCTCCATTCTTTAAATAAAATTTTGCCAGGGCTTTCCCTATCCCTGATGAGGTTCCGGTTATTATATAAATCATGATTCGTTTACATCAATAAAGCGCTGTACATGTTTTGCTGTTCCAAAAACAACTAGTGTATCACGTGATTCAATCACGGTATCTCCTTTTGGAACCCCAATTACATGTTGCTCGACTTCGTATTGACCTTTCTTTTTTATGTCGTATTCGCGCCTCATGGTTACTAATGTCAATTGATATTTATTTCTAAAATCGATATCTTCTATGGTTCTGTTCAGCGTTCCTTTCGGAGGCTTAATTTCAGCAATTTCATATTCTTCAGAGAGTTGAAGAAAGGATAAAATGGAGGGGTTCAAAAGTTTTTCTCGAATTACAAAAGCCACCTCATCCTCTGGGGTAAGAATTTCTTTGATTCCGATTTTTTCAAGAATCAGTCGTTGATCTGCTCCATTGGCACGTGCAATAATTCTTTTTACACCAAGGTCCATTAAATGAACGGCGGTGAGGACTGTGGCTTCAAAATTTTCACCAATGGCTACAACTGCTGCATCCATGTCTTCTAAGTTTTGAGAAGAAAGGACCTTGAAGTCTGTACTGTTTAATGTTACAGCAAAAGCCACATCATCTTTGATGCTCTCAATTTTCTCCTCGTTGTTATCGAAAGCGAAAACTTGAGCTCCTTTTTCAGCAAGTCGCCTAGCGATGTTAGATCCGTACTTTCCAACCCCAATTACTGCAAATTTATTAAACCCCATTTTTGTATATTATATATTTATTATCAATGTTAAGTATCAAACTAAGGCTTGTTTTAAATCGTTGATCAAGTCTTCGGCGTCTTCAACACCCACACTTAATCTAATTAAAGAATCCACAATCCCAACTTTTTGACGTTCTTTTGCTGGAATAGCAGCATGTGTCATGGTCGCTGGATGACAGGTTAAAGATTCTACTCCACCCAATGATTCTGCTAAAGAGAACACTTTAAACCTTTCCATTATGGAATGGGCTTCTTTTAAATCGTTCCCTTTTACTGAAAAAGAAATCATACCTCCAAATCCACGCATTTGCTGTTTGGCTATGGCATGACTCGGATGGTCTTCAAAACCTGGCCAATAGACTTTGTCTACTTTTGGATGACCTTTGAGAAAACGAGCGATTTTCTCACCGTTTTCACAATGTCTTTGCATGCGCAAATGAAGTGTTTTTAATCCGCGTAAAACTAAAAAAGAATCCATAGGACCAGTTATTCCACCAGAACTGTTTTGAATTCTATAGATTTCATCCGCTATGGATTGATCATTCATTACCAAAGCACCCATCACTACATCTGAGTGGCCACCCAAATATTTCGTCGCTGAATGCATCACAAGGTCTGCACCTAAATCCATAGGCGATTGAAGATAGGGTGTAGCAAAGGTATTGTCTACCCCCAACATGATATTCGCTTTTTTCGCAATTTTAGCTACCGCTTCAATATCAATAATGTTCATCATTGGGTTGGTCGGTGTTTCAATCCAAATCAGTTTAGTGTTTTTATTGATCGTCTGGCTCAAATTCTTCAAATCATTCATGGACACAAAGTGGAATTTTATACCATATTTGGCATAAACACCTGTAAATATCCTGTAGGAACCGCCATAAAGATCGTCTGTAGTGATTACCTCATCACCAGGATTAAGCATTTTTAATAAGGCATCAATGGCTGCAACTCCACTTCCGAAACAAGCACCATATTTGGCATTTTCCAATTCAGCAATGGCTTTTTCTAAGGCATGGCGGGTTGGATTCAAAGTTCGGGAGTACCCATATCCTTTATGTTGTCCTACTTTTTCTTGGACATATGTACTGGTTTGATAAATTGGAGTCATTATGGCTCCTGTTGCAGGGTCGGGTTCCACTCCGGCGTGAATTGCCTTTGTTCCGAACTTGTACTTTCTTTCTTGCATCTATGATGTTAGATAATTGTGAAACACATACAAATGTAAGAAAAATAGAAGAGAAAGTCATGGTGATGAGCTAGAGGTGTAGTTCTTGGCATTAAGATGTCCTCATTGTTAAATTATTTATTTTAGTCTTCTCCTGTTATTTTGACCTAGCACAAATTATTAATTTTAATTCTTACCATTGAAATTGAATAAATTATAAGGTTTTTTTTACTGAAAAGTTTATCTTTGGGAGATGTTACAATTTAACAACTACTAGCTATGGAGTCCTATAGCGCAGAAATGCCAAAAAACGTACTGGCTGATTTCCAGGAAAAAGCGAAATTCAGTTTTGTATGGCGTATAACATCTGTCTTTACGCTGGCGGTTTACTTGATGGCGTTGTACACTTATCTGATGGAAGATAGGTTTTTTCTATATTACCTAACGGTAGGAATAATTACAGGAGTTGGTTTGCTTTTATTACATTTTTTCAAAAAGTATAAACCAGTAGTTCAAGGTCTTTTGTTGACTACCTGTGCTGTGTTGAACGTTTCAATTTATACCATTCCAGATGCACTTCATATTCAAGAAGCATTATGGATGGTCGTTTTAATTTTAACCGCATTTTTCACGCTAGGGAATGTTTGGGGAACGTTTTTCTTGGTTGTCAATACACTTTTGTACGCCATCTATTATAACTTTTTGTTTGCAGGAACCGCAAACCTGAGGTTAACAATCACCCCAGATGTTCTATTCTTTATGTCAATTGAGTTTACTATTTCCATGTTTCTTATCGGCTTTGTTATGTATCAATATAGCTTGATCAATCGTTATGCTATAACTTATACTACTGAAGCTTATGAAAACTTAATTCGAGAGAAACAACTTGTTGAACATCAAAACAAAGAGAAAACAGTTTTACTTCAAGAAATACATCACCGTGTGAAAAACAACTTACAGGTGATTGTGAGTTTGCTAAGAATACAGTCTCGAGATTTAAAATCTGAAGAAGCAAAAAACAGTTTTCAAGATGCCATTACTCGTATTTTGACCATGTCTTTGATCCATCAAAAACTTTATGAAAAAGACTCCTTGATGAATCTTGACATTAAAGACTACATCTCTACATTAATTAAAAATCTTATTGAAACCGGGTCTACTCAAGGAAATGTTGAATACGTAGTGACTTCTAGTTTGAAAAGTGTAGGTACTAAAGGGATTGTCCCCTTGGGTTTAATCATTAATGAATTGGTGAGTAACTCACTAAAACACGCTTTTAAAACATCTGGTAAAATAGAGTTAACCCTAACTCCAGATGGAGAAGATGGATTCAAAATGACCTACTATGACAATGGGCGTTGGATTGAAAATGATTCGAGTACTTTTGGCACCCAATTGATAGAGATATTCACTGAACAATTGGATGGTTCTTATGAACGGAAATCTAATGATGAAGGGACGTATTATTATTTCACACTCAAGAAAGAGCCCGTAGAGTAGAATAGCTACTTTATTGATTTTTTTTGTTAAAATTGTCTCATGGTTTTTAGCAGTAGCTTATTTCTAGTCTACTTCCTGCCTTTGTTCTTGGTGGTGTATCACTTTATCCCAAAAGGATATAAAAACTATATTATTCTAATTGCGAGTATTGCGTTCTACAGTTGGGGCGCGCCACTTTTCGTGTACGTAATCATCAGCTCTACAATCATTGATTTTTACCTGGTAAAAAAAATTCATTTAAGTAAAAAACCTCCTCAACGTAAGCTTTTTTTATCCTTGTCTATTTTTATTAATTTAGGATTACTGCTCTATTTCAAGTATGCTAACTTCTTTGTAGAAAATGTTAATGCGCTGCTTGAATCTTTTGGCGCTACGCAATTGGCTTGGACTTCCGTAGCCTTACCTATTGGAATCTCATTTTATACCTTCCAAACTTTAACCTATTCAATAGATGTGTACAGAAGAGTGCACCCACCACTAGAAAAAGTGAGCGATTACTTGCTTTATATTATGTCGTTTCCGCAAATGATTGCTGGTCCTATTGTTCGATTTAGCGCAATCGCCGATCAGATTACCCATCGCGTAGAAACAATAGACGATAAACTGATTGGTTTTTATCGGTTTACCATAGGACTGGCAAAAAAAATATTGATTGCCAATGTGATGGGAGAACAAGCAGATTTGATTTTCAATAGCGATTTATCAGGACTAAATATGGGGAGTGCTTGGCTAGGAATGATCGCCTATACTTTCCAAATTTACTTCGACTTTTCAGGATACTCGGATATGGCCATTGGTTTGGGAAGGATGATAGGCTTTAGATTTCCAGAGAATTTTGACTCTCCTTATGTGTCAAAAAACATTAGTGAATTTTGGAGGCGTTGGCACATTACCTTAGGAACTTTCATGCGAGATTATTTATATATTCCGCTTGGTGGAAATAGAGTAAATTCAAAATCGCGATTGTACTTTAATTTGTGGATGGTCTTTTTGCTTTCAGGATTATGGCATGGCGCATCATGGAACTTTGTCGTCTGGGGAGCATATCATGGGGCCTTTTTAATTCTCGACCGTGTGTTTTTAATTAACGTTTTGAATAAATTAGGTAAAGTCCCTGCTGTCCTTTTTACTTTTTTAGTGGTTATGATTGGATGGGTAATTTTCCGTTTAGAAAACATGCATGATGTTGGTGTTTATTTATCTAAACTCTTCGACTTCAATTCTTCTTTTGCCATTGATACAATCCCCTCTTTTGTTTTCTGGGTTTTAACTGCCTTTGTCTTTTCATTTCTTACTGCATTCAAAGCGGGGAAAAAGCTAGAGTTGTTTGTTTTTTCGAAAGAATCCTACACTGTTAAATACAATATTGCTTTTACTTTTTTAGCCATCTTTTTGTTTGCCCTTTCCTTGAGCTCAATTACCGCCTCAGGATTCAATCCATTTATTTATTTTAGATTTTAGGAATGAGGGAAAAGAAACAACATATTGTCCTGAAAAAAGTCCTCTTTATCGGAATAGTGACTTTGCTGTTTATTCCGATGCTGCAGCAAAACTTCCGTTTCTTTGAAGTTAAACCTTTATCAGGTGACTTTAAGCAATTAGAAAAACCCTCATTCACAAAAGCAGATTGGTGGAATGGAAAATTCCAAGAGGAATACCAAGCCTATGTCAATCAAAAAATGGGCTTCCAACCTCTATTTGTAAGGACATATAATCAACTCCATTTTTCTTTATTCAATAATCCTAGGGCCAGTGGTGTGATCATAGGAAAGGAAAACTATTTGTTTGAAGAACAATATATTAATTCCTACTTCGGAAAGGATTTTATTGGAACACACCAAATTGAGGAAAAGATCAGAAAACTCAACAAAATCAAAGATACTTTAGCGCAAAAAGAGATCAATCTTTTACTTGTTTTAGCTCCTGGAAAAGGAAGTTTTTACCCAGAATTTATTCCCGATAGTTACCAGTTTACTGAAAGAACAACCACAAATTATGAAGTTTACAGGAGTGAGATTTTAAAAACAGACTTGCACTTCATCGATTTTAATCAATACTTCATTGAAAATAAAAATACCTCAGCCTATCCGTTGATGGCCAAAACAGGAATTCATTGGAGTAAATATGCAGAATTACTTGTTGCAGATTCTATAATCAATTATGTAAACACCCTCAATGTTGAATTTCTGGCCCCAAAACTATTGATTGGAGAAGTAAAAACCTCAACAAAAATGTGGGATACTGATGGGGATATTGAAAAAGCAATGAATTTACTTTTTAGGATCAGAAACCATGAGATGGCTTATCCAGCATATCAATTTTCAGAAAAAAGCGCTGCAACATCCCCTCGTGTGTTGACCATTGCTGATAGTTTTTATTGGGGATTGTTTAATATTGGCGTCTCCAGAGATGCATTCGATGATGGGCAGTTCTGGTATTATAGCCAACAAATTTATCCAGATAGTTTTGAGGCTCCCAAAAATGTGGAAGACATCAACATCATTGAAGAAGTCGAGAAAAATGATGTCGTGATGATTTTAGCCACAGAAGGAAACCTATATAAATTTGCTTTTGGTTTTATAGATCAATTGTATGAGGCTTATTTTCCCACCAATAATTAAACCTATTAATTGCGGGTCAAGCAGTACTTTAAACGCAATTCACCAAAAAATCGATTATATTCGTCAACATTTTTCACTTACATGTGTTAGCATACGAGAATGAAGTCTACTGAAAAATTTGGTACTGCACCTTTGAGCAAATTATTGGCTGAACAAGCGATTCCTGCTGCTGTTGGGATCCTAACGATGTCCATATATGCAATTGTAGACACTATCTATGTTGGTCATTTCGTTGGTCCTGAAGGGATTGGAGCCATTACGGTTGTTTTGCCCATTACTTTTCTAATCTCTAGCATTGGAATGGCTATCGGTGTTGGGGGTTCCTCCGTTTTATCGCGAGCATTAGGTGATAAAAACCATCCCAAAGCATTCAAAACTTTTGGAAACCAGGTTATGATGACCATTAGTTTAGCCATTTTCTTTGTCATGATTGGTTCATTCTTTACCGACGACATTATCCATGCTTTTGGAGGAAAAGGAGCCATTGAAGCACCTGCAAGAGATTATTTTAAAATCTTACTTATAGGCGTTCCTTTCTTGGCTTGGTCAATGATGAGTAACAATGTAATTCGTGCAGAAGGTTACCCACGTGTAGCCATGTTTGCCATGATTATTCCAGCGCTTTTAAACATCATTTTAGACCCCATATTTATTGTAGCATTAGACATGGGAATAGAAGGAGCGGCATGGGCCACAACAATTTCTTACATGGGAAGTGCTGCATTTACTTTACGCCACTTTATTTATGGTAAATCAGTCTTAAGAATTTCAGTAGAATATTGCAAACCTTCTTTACCTATTATTAAAGAAATTAGCGCTTTAGGTTCTGTGACTTTGGCGAGGCAAGGAGTTATTAGTGTTTTGGCTGTTGTTTTAAACAATTCACTTTATTTCTATGGCGGAGAACAAGGATTATCTATTTACGGTATAATCAATCGTGTTTTGATGTTCGCTAATTTCCCTGTGCTTGGAATTACCCAAGGATTTGTGCCTATTGTGGGGTATAATTTTGGTGCAAGACTAAAAGACAGAGTACAAAAAATACTCAAGATTTCTATCGCTTGGGCTTCTGTAATCTCTATGCTATTGTTCATTCTGTTAATGACATTTGCCCCTACCATAGCTTGGCTTTTCACCTCCGACCAAGGGTTGATCAATGAAACAATTCCAGTAATAAGAACCGTATTTTTAGCTACACCTTTATTGGCCGTGAGTTTAATTATTAGTGCCTATTTTCAAGCCATTGGAAAAGCCGGGCCAGCACTTTTTTTAGCATTAACAAAGCAAGGTATATTCTTAATTCCATTGGTACTTGTATTGCCTTTGTATTTTGGAATCCATGGGATTTGGATGGCTTTCCCCATTGCTGACTTAGGGGCTGCTTTGGTGAGTTTTATTTATTATAAATTGAGTCACCCCAAGTATCCGAAGAAAAGTAAAATTGAAGCACCGCAAGTCGCTGCTTCGGAAATATTAGGAAATGAGTAAAACACTAGAAGAACGTAAATCGGCAGCAGAAACAAGAATTTTTAAAGCTGTTTTTCCCAACACGACCAACCACTACGATACACTTTTTGGAGGAACAGCCCTTCAATTAATGGATGAGGTAGCCTTCATTTGCGCAACGCGCTTTAGTCGTCAGAAAGTGGTGACTGTTAGTTCTGATCGCGTGGATTTTAAAAAGCCTATTCCCAGTGGAACTTTAGTTGAATTGGTTGCGAATGTGGCTAAAGTAGGAAGAACAAGTATCGTTGTTGGAGTAGATATTTTTGTTGAGGAAATGTATTCTCAAAAAAGAGAAAAAGCTGTGCATGGTACCTTTACCATGGTTGCTGTAGATGACAACAAAGAACCTGTTGAAGTAGTGTAGTATTCCATTGGATGTATTTATAAATTGATTCTTTAGGACTTTCTGAATCATGAAATAAGCTTAATTTTACAACATGAACACAAAACGCATCGCAATTTTTGCTTCTGGTGGAGGAAGTAATGCCATTAAACTACTTGATTATTTTGAGGACTCAAAAAATGCAGAAGTAGTGGTTTTATTGACCAACAATGAAAGGGCTGGAGTCTTGGATAAAACAGTAGATCGCGTAGATCAAATGATCATCAACAACGAAGGAGCAAACGATGGTGAATTCTTGGTTGAATCAATGAAAGAATTGGGTGTTGATTTCATTGTTTTGGCTGGTTACCTAAGGAAAATCCCCAATGAATTGATTCAAGCATATCCTGAACGCATCATCAATATTCACCCCGCTTTATTGCCAAAATATGGCGGTAAAGGAATGTATGGAATGAATGTTCATCATGCGGTGTTTGCCAATAAGGAAAAAGAATCAGGAATGACGGTTCATTTGGTGAATGAAGTTTACGATGATGGTAAAATTTTGGCCCAATATAAAGTGGAAATAGCTCCAGAAGACAATGCAGAAACCATTCAAAAAAAGGTGCTGGCTTTAGAACATCAATATTTTTCAGAGGTGGTGGAGAATTATATTCAAAACCATTAATATAAGGAAATGGCGTAGTGACATAAAGCTTTAATGATTTATCATTTCAATAAATTTCCCTCAAGCCACTACAATTCCGTATATTTGTGCAATTAAAGAAAATGGATATGTCAAATCAAGAGAAATTTAGTACGAATAAAGCGCCTAAACCTGTTGGATTATACCCACACGCGAGAAGGGCAGGAAATTTACTTTTTTTATCAGGTGTAGGACCACGAACAGCTGGATCAGATGCTTCAGACTCGCAAGTTCCAGGATTGGAGTTAGATAAAAACGGAAATTTCATTCAGCTCGACTTCGAAGCACAATGTCGTCAGGTTTTTGAAAACGTACGCGCCATTTTAGATGCTTCTGGTTCTAGCTGGGACCAACTGATTGATGTTCAGGTTTTCTTGGTCAACATGAAAAGAGACTTTCATACCTATAACAAGATTTATGCGGAGTATTTCAAAGACAATCAACCGTGTAGAACAACAGTGGAGGTTTCGTCATTGCCGACACCTATCGCCATCGAATTAAAATGTATTGCAACAATTGATTAATTAAAATTATGATTGGATTTATTATCAGAGTTATCGTTGCCCTAGCGGCATTAGCATTTAATGTTTATTTATTTTACACCGGATCTTGGGGATGGGGAATCACCATGATATTTCCTTTAGCAATTATCTGGTTGAGCTTTTGGCGTAATGAGAATGTTATCATTGCTTTGTACCAAATGCGTTTGGGTAACCAAGAAAAAGCATGGAAAGCTTTAAACCGAATTAAATCACCACAATTCTTACCCAAAAAGCAGCATGCCTACGTACTTTATTTGAAAGGAATGTTGGGTTTACAACAAGACCTTGGATTTGCACAATGTGAGCAGTTGATCCGTAAAGGATTGAGTATGGGGTTGAGAACTAAACAAGACCAAGCGGTTGCAAATATGCAGTTGGCTGGTATTTGCATGCAAACAGGACGTAAGAATGAAGCGAAAATGTTACTGGCTGAAGCAAAGAAACTAGACGCCAACAATATGCTAAAAGAGCAAATCAGCACCATGAATAAACAAATGGGAATGGTGGCTTCACGTAACCAAATGCGTATGGCACAAATGCACAAAGGCAGAAAAAAAATGCCTAGAAAAAGGTAAAAAATGGCAGAGGATCTCAACATTCATAAAGGAACAAAAGAGGAAAAGTACAAAACACTCCTTCCTCAACTTAAAGCGCTATGTGAAGGAGAGCCTAATTCAATTGCGAACCTTGCCAATGTTGCTGCAGCTATAAAACAAAGCTTTGATTACTACTGGGTAGGTTTTTATTGGGTAATTAATGACGAATTGGTGCTTGGTCCCTTTCAAGGTCCAATTGCTTGTACCCGAATTAAAAAAGGTAAAGGCGTTTGCGGAAGTGCTTGGGAAAAAGCAGAAACTATTTTAGTAGATAATGTTGATGAATTTCTAGGTCATATCGCCTGCAGTAGCTTGTCAAAATCTGAAATTGTCGTTCCTTTAATCCAAAACAACGAGGTGATTGGTGTTCTAGATGTAGATCATGATGAACTCAATACCTTCGATGAGATCGATTCCAAATACTTAAATAAGATTTGTTCATGGCTCGTATCTATTTTATAATTATATCAATAGTCGCCCTATTATTGACTTCATGTGGTCAGGTAGGATCTATTACAGGTGGCGAAAAAGACATCACTGCCCCAAGAATAATTATAGATAAGGTTCAGCCACCGATGGGAAGTACAAACACTTTTCCACAAGAAATCAGTATTCCTTTTGATGAGTTTATAGAATTAAATAAACCCGCAGAAAATATCAAAGTAACACCTTCGGATGTTAAACTAGACTACGTCATTAAAAAGAAAACACTCGTTTTAACTGTAAAAGAAGGAACGTGGGCAGAGAACACCACTTATACTGTTTATTTAAATCATGCGGTAAAAGACATTACAGAATCCAATGATTCTATTATTGCTTATGTATTTTCTACAGGAAACTTTTTGGATTCTTTGCAAACTGCTGTTCAGGTCAATGACGCTTATACTGGAAAGCCACTTGAGGGAATAACTGTAGGCTTATACAATTCACCTTTGATGGACGATACGAGTAAATCCGAACCAAGGTATTATGCAGCAACAAACACTGAAGGAATTGCAACTTTTCATAACATAAAAGATGCGGATTTCTACATTTATGCCTTTGATGATGAAAACAGAAACAACCGTTTAGACGCTACTGAAAAAAGAGCCGCTTTAAAAGGTCCTGCAACTCTAGATACGGCAATTACGGTTGGTCCAATTATTCGCCTAATGCCACCGAAAAGCAATGCGCTTGTGATTGTAAATAATGATGTTTTGCCCACAGCAAGTTGGTGTATAGGTTTCAATCGTGCTTTGCAATCTGAAGAACGATTTGAGTTTTTGTCTCCTTTTCCAAATCACGTGGTATGGAATAAAAGAGGTGATTCTTTAACCGCTTTCTATGAAACGACAAAAAAATCAGGAGCATTTAAAGCCGTAGTTCATTCAAGTGAATTGAAAGACACCATTTCAAAAAAGTACTTTTTTAAGGAAGAATTAAAGTTGAATGTGGAAACCAATCTTGTGAATAAACAATTGGCTCCTAACGACACTTTGAAACTAAGCTTCAATGAGCCAATCCAAAAAGTTGACTACGATAAAATTCAAATGGAAGCAATTGCAGAAGGAGATTCTTTGAGAAAACCCTTGATTTTCCAATTGGATACTATTTCCCCAATTGAAATTGCTTTTGTTTTTGAAAGGACAAATCAGGAAAAATTGTTCTTAAGTATTCCTCCCGATGGTATCGCTGGACAGAATTTTAGTTTGGTGGATAGTTTAAAACTTGACTTTACACTTCAAGGTGTAAAAGAAACAGGAAACATGATTGTTGAATTTGATACCATTCCTGAATACGGAATTTTGTATATTGAAAATCAAAACACTAAAAAGAAAATTGAAGTTGTGTTTGATGGCGTAGAAAAGAACAGTCACCGCATTGATTTTTTACAAGCAGGAAAATATAATTTCTATTATCTTTATGATCAAGACAGGAACGGAAAATGGTCAACCGGTTCAATTTTTAAAGATGAAACACCAGAGGAAATAATTTGGTTTACTGATGTTTCTACAATTAGAGCGAATTGGGATGTGAAAACTAAATTGAGCATTAAGAAGGTAAAGCCCGAAGAAGCGCCTGAAATTGATGATTAATTAACGAAGAACATAAGTTTGTTCTTCACTACTTGACTACATGAAACTAAATATATGAAACATTACAAGTGCAGGTTGTTGCTTCTTTTCGTATTTTTTCAATGCTCTCATTTAGCCATTGCTAAAGTTCACCTATTTAGTTTTAATAATTCGGAAGAAGAAGTACTTAATATAGATCATTTTGAACAAGCTTTAACCCGTTTAGTTTATCTTGATTCTATTCAAGAAACAGATAGTTTAATTCAATATATCCCTAAAGCAAAAGCCCTTTGTGGAAGAATTAATAAGTTTAAAACTAAAGACTTTGAACTATTAAATGCGGTTGGAGATGTATATGATTACATTGCCTATTGGCATTATAAAAACAATCAATTAACAGATGCTTTGGTCGATTTTACGCATGCGCATGAGATTTATCTTCATACAGGAAACAAAAGAAGCGAAGCAACAGCATTAAATAACAAAGCGGTAATTTATTCTACTTTAGGAAACAAAATTGAGTCTTTAAAGAACTTTCACAAGACCATAAAAATTTTTTTAGACTTGGGCGATTCAACAGGAATAGTTACAGGTTATAGCAATATTGCGAAAATTTATAGGCAGCAAAAAGACTTTCAAAGTGCGCAAAACTATCTAAAAAAAGCGGGGAGTTTAGCACGAAATCTAGATGCTCCTTTATTGTTGAGTCGTATCATTAATGGATTAGGTGGAATAAAGAGAGAAATGGGGGAGCTGGAACTAGCATTGTCTTTATACCGTGAAGCCCTTGCATTAACAAAGTCTGCTGGGAACCAAGTATTGACTGCGCAGATACTCAATAATATTGGTGTAGTATACCTTGAAAAAGAAGATTACAAAGAAGCATTAAAGTATTTTGAGGAGTCTTATGAAATAGCCAATTCAATCAACTCTGAACCTGGAAAAGGCCATACCTTAAACAACCTGGCGAAATACTACACTAAAAACAACAATACTGAAAAGGCATTAGACTATGCAAAGGAGGCTTTAAAAATTGGAAAGACGATAAAAAATGATGAGATCATACGAAAATCTACAGCGTTGATTTTTGAAATTTACCAAAGTCAAGAAAATTGGAAAGAAGCGTTTATTTATCAAGAACTTTTGATGAAGCAAAATCAAGCAATTGAAAAGAATGCGATTGATCAAGTAGCGCAACAAGAATTAATTCGATTAAAACTCGAAAATGATCGTTTTTTGGCAGAAACAGAACTGGCTAAACAAACTATAGCTATTGAAAAAAAGAACCAAAGACAATCTATACTCTACATTCTTCTTGGAGTGTTATTCGTGCTATTGCTGGTGGCGCTTTTTATTATTTATTTGCGCTTGCGTTCTTCTAGAGAAAGAAATAAATACATCACCAGACAAAGTGAAGAACGAAAACTATTGCTCAAAGAAGTTCACCACAGGGTGAAGAACAATTTCCAAATTGTTTCCAGTATGCTTAGACTTCAGTCTTATAATTTTGACAATGAAGAACTGAGGTTGAACTTTGATGAAGCTGTGAATAGAATTAATGCCATGGCCATTGTACATGATGCTATTTACCGACAAGAAAAATTTAAAGACATCGATTCTAAAACTTATCTTGAAAAACTTATTGAACAACTAAAGAATACTGGAGATCATCGGGTGTTGTTTGAAGTGGATTCAGAAGAAATTCCATTTAAAATTGAAACCTTGATAAATCTTGGGATTGCACTCAATGAAATGATTACCAATTCCTTTAAGCACGCCTTTAATCAAGATAATATTCAACCTAAAATCTTTATTTCGTTTCATGCTATTGGGGAAAAAGAGTATGAAATCAACTATAAAGACAATGGAATAGGAATCAGTAAAGAAACTTACACTTCTAATTTTGGTATGGATTTAATAGAAACCATTTTTGAAAACTACGAAGGAGAAATGAAGTTGGTTGAAGATCAGGAATGGAATACTTCTATCAAGATTACCTTTAAGGAGTTTTAAGGAGTTTTTAATGCTTTTTAAGCGTCTTTCTCACCACATCTAGATAACTTGCTCCAAATAAATTAAGGTGGACCAAATTGGGGTACAATTGAAAAAGTTTGACTCTTTCTTCCCAGTCTTTAACCAATGGATATACTTCCTGATAAGTCATGTAGAAATCTGTGCTAAATCCACCAAACAATAGGGTCATTGCAAGGTCCATTTCACGGTGACCAAAATAAATTGCTGGGTCGTATAAAACAGGTTGATTTTTCTGTCCAATAAAATAGTTTCCTGCCCAAAGATCTCCATGAAGTAAAGCAGCGGGTTCTGTTGGTATCATTTCATTTAAGCGCAAACACAGTCTTTCCAGTTGTTTGAGGACTTGTGCTACCAACAATCTTTTATTAAAAGCTTGTTCTGCTTGGAACAGCAAACGATTTTCAGCAAAAAAGTCATTCCAACTCTCTTTGAATGTATTGACTTGTTTTAAGCTCCCAATATAATTGTCTTCTTTCCAACCAAAGGATGAATTGCTCAAACGGTGTTGTTGCGCTAACCCTTTCCCTAAATGTTGTTGTGCTTCATTGTTGCTCAGACCTTCTTCAATATATTCCATGACCAAAAACTGTTGCTCGTTTTTTGTGAAATGACACAACATTTTTGGATAATACAAGGGACTATTTTGATGCAAAAACTGCATTGCACGATACTCTTTTTCAAGCATCAATGGAAATTGAATAGCATTATTTTGCTTGACGACCCATTGCTGTTCTTCTGCCTCAATGAGATAAACGGTATTGATGTCCCCACCGTGGAGATGCCGAATAAAACGAGGGCGATTTTTGAAATTACACTCTTCTTTTAGGTGAATAAGTGCATCCTCCATAAGTTTATTTATTGTTCCAGTTCGACATGGTTTGATTCAACCCAATGGTCGTAAATCCTTTGATGAATTCAGTGGCTGTTTTGATGCGTTCTTCTAAAGTTTTTCTTTCTTCATCATTCCATTCACCTAGCACATAATCAACTTGCTTCCCTTTGCTGAACTCAGCACCAACGCCAAACCTCAATCGTGCATAGTTGGTGGTGTTTAAAACCGCTTGAATGTCTTTTAATCCGTTGTGACCGCCATCACTTCCTTTGCCTTTCATTCGTAATTTCCCGAAGGGAAGCGCTAAATCATCTGTTATGACCAAAAGGTTTTCGGGGTTTATTTTTTCTTTTTGAAGGTAATAATTTACTGCTTTTCCGCTTAAATTCATAAATGTAGAGGGCTTCAAAAGAATAACTTGACGTCCTTTCCATTTTGCTTTGGCAACATCGCCCAATTTAATGGTCTCAAAAGCTGCGTTGCTTTCTTCAGCGAATGCTTCCACCACTTTAAACCCAATGTTGTGGCGTGTGTTTTCATATTTTGCACCAGGATTTCCCAATCCTACAATCAAATACTTCATTTCTGTTGGAATATTTTGTTCAGGCTTGTGCTTTTTACCGAATAATGATTTAAAAAACATCTATTTCCTACTTTTTTTGCAAAGTACTATTTTTCTTAGAAATGTACCGCAATTCTTAGCTTCAATCCTATTTTTTGTTCTTCTGTGATGCCGTTTTTCCTTTGTTAAGTAGAAGTCCTGAAAACATAAAATAGATAAAAAACAAACCACTCAACCAATAACTATAGCCCATGATCTTGCTGTAGAATGAAGTTTTACTCTTGAGGGGTAAAAAACCTTCTAAAAGCGTAAAAGATCGACCGGTATTGGAAACGGTTTTTGAACTTCCGTTGGGATTGATTATGGCGGAGTAGCCATAGTTAGAAACACGGTAAACTGGAATGCCAACTTGAATGGCGTTGGCTTTATTTAATTTTAAATATTGATCAGACAACATCTGACTTTTGTTCCAGTCTTCATTTGTATGAATGACCAAAAACTCTTTGTCCTTTGCTGCAGCAGCAACAAGCATTGGGAAAACACTCTCGTAACACAACAATGTATTCAATTGTTTACCACGATAAACGAATTGGTCTTCCCGATTCAAAACAGAAACTTTTCTGTCATCTCCAATGCTGGTGATGTGGTTGTTGATCCATTGTGCTATCGCATTGTCTGGAATGTATTCAAAAAAGGGAATAAAGCGCTTTTTTGATTTCACTTTTGTGCGTTCTCCCATGAGGATGGAAATATTATTGTTGTCATAATGGATGTTGTACTCTTCGATAAAACGCGATTGAACAGAAGGAGTTTTGTTGACACTAAAAATATATGCACCAGCTAAATAGCTTTGTTGTTTTGACTTGTTTAATTCTTGAATATGTTGAATGATTTTATTGTCATTGAGTCCTTCTACCCAACCGAAGGCGTTAAAAAAAACTTCAGGCAATAAAACCAGCGAATTTGGTGCAGCAACTTCAGCAACGCTGTCTATCAACGCTATGGGTTGGTCTCGGTAGACTTCATTTTTTGATTCAATTTGACTATGAACAATAGAAACTTTTGCATTTTTATCGGGTTCTGGGTTTTTAGATTGGTAGAATTGAATAACACTATATAAATTTAATCCAAGAAACAAAACAATGGAAACAGCGGAGAAAACCTTTAGTTTTTTGTTTGTATACCATTTAAATAGAGCAAAGTTAACCAAAATCAATAGTGCTGAACCTCCTTCTACTCCTAGGAAAGAATAATATTGTATGAAGGCTATGTGATTTCCCCAGGCATAACCCATTTGATAAAATGGTACCAATAGCGTTACGTTTTGCATGATGAGCTCATAGAAGATAAAAAGGCATATTATTGCGTAATTGGAGATGTTTTTATTCAGAACTAAACTAAAAACAGCGGTAAATAATACAATTTCGGTGAAGATTAAAACGAGTAAGGCAACCATTGAAATATCAAATAACCACACCAAATCAATGGCGACAATTGGAGCTCTAAATAAGACTGCAAGTAGCATTAATTTAAGCCCTTTCTTTTTCCAGTTAAGTGGAGCATTACGGATAGATTCAAAAGCAATAAAAAGAGGAACTAAGCAAACCAATTGTAAAAATGACAAGACATCAAAATGCCAAGAAACTGCATAGCTTACTCCAGCTATTAATGGAAATAAATGCATTTTAAGGAACGCATAGTTATTCGAATGCCTTGTAAAATTCATCAATATAAAATTCGGTTCTTTAAAGCAA
Organism: Brumimicrobium ulvae; assembly: GCF_947504225.1. Taxonomy (GTDB): domain Bacteria; phylum Bacteroidota; class Bacteroidia; order Flavobacteriales_D; family Crocinitomicaceae; genus Brumimicrobium; species Brumimicrobium ulvae. Next base: position 284,790 of record NZ_CANNGT010000002.1, read on the forward strand.
TTCGCAAGCGAACGCCTTTGTAGTATGTGTAAACAAACATAAGTATTTATTTCTAAATTCCTTAAGGAAACCTGCTTAGCCTTTTCGGGTGTTTTCTAAGTCTTTGTCTTTACTGAATTTCCATATTACAGCATCCAGATAATAATGATGTAAAATCAAAACGATAAAAAACACTGAAACAAAAACTTTCGTAGCATTCATTGATTCGGGTAAGATGTGATTCACTCCAGTTCTTCCAAATTCGAAGACCAAAGAAAAACCAACACCAAGAAGGAAAAGAAGAACAATCTTTTGACTTAATTTTTTAGCCAAGCCATGGTCTTTTTTTCCTTGGCTAAATTGCTTCTTGCTAAAACTGGGCACAAAAGCCAAATACTGTATGTTGTGGGGAAGTGTGATGGCCGCAACAATGATGAATTTATCGCCTTCAATGGGGAAAAGAATAACACCGAAATAAAGGATTAAGGTCGTAATTAATACACCCCATTTTTTCCAGTTCATGGATTTTTCACTGATTTGAAATCGAATGGCTTGAATGATGGATACCACAAAAATCAAACTTACGATGACCAAAAGTGTCGTTAATACGAGTTCGGCATTCCACTTTAATATAGAAAAGATTAAAAGACCGGTAAACAAGCAAAATAAAGCCATGTTTCTAGCGGGAATTTGGTACTGAAAACGTTTGAAAAGAAGCGCTATACTTCCTAAAATAAAGGCAAAAACAAAGTTCAAATAAGCAATTTGATGCCACCATTCTATAACTGCTGCTTTTCTTTCTGGAATGGGGTCAAAAATATAGACTTCAGATCCTGTAAACCATATCGGATCAATACTATTGAGGAGAATTAATGGAATAAAGCTTCCGCTTAACACCGATAGTTTATCCCAATTAATTTTCGTTTTACGTTCATTCGCCTGTTTTTTGTATAGCGCCATAAAGCCCCAGTTTTGCTGAACCAAGTGGTAGAAACCAAGAATTAAAACAAACTTTCTAAAAAAGACAAAGAAATAATACCCTTTGGATGAAAAGGCCTCATGACTGATCCACCAAAAACCCATTAAAGGAATGATTGTGATAAATAACAATGCTGGAATCATCCAGTTCTTATTCTCTTGGTAATAGCTTTTGTCTAAAAACACCCGGTAATAAGTCGAGAAGTAATGGTTGATGTCAAAGAGGACAGAATAAGCAATAAAAAAAATGATGTACGCTAAAGTTGTTGAAGAGTTGGGAATTTCCAAAAAATGAAGAAGAAATAAATAGAGGCCCAATATGACGAACCCGAAAACAGGAGCTAAAATAATATAGATCCAGTCTTTTTTTTGAGCACCTAAAATAGTATTCATAAAGCCTTAGTGTTTACTCAAAAATAACAATCCTTCTTTAAGAATACGAAATACCTTTAACATATTCGCTTTAAAGTGAAAATAGAAATAAAGCAAATTAACTTTTCAATCTGCAAGGGAGGAAGCGGTAGAAAAACAATTGTAAAACGGCTCGCTTACCCTCGTGGATTCGAAAAGGTATTCACATCAAATCCTGTAATTTCATGGTCACATAAAATCACCATTCTTTCGATAATGTTTCTTAATTCACGAATATTACCTGTCCAATTGGTGTTTTTAAGGGCTTCCAACGCGTCATCTGTAAACTTTTTTCTTGGAATTCCGTGTTCAGCACAAGTCATGGTTAAAAAATGTTCAGCCAACAATGGAATATCATCTTGTCTATCATTTAGCGTTGGAACATGGATTAAAATAACACTTAAACGGTGATATAAATCTTCTCTGAAGTTACCTTCTTCGATTTCCTTACGGAGATTTTTATTGGTTGCTGCGATAATGCGAGGATTAACTTTTATGTTTTTCTCTCCACCCACCCTTTGAATTACATTTTCTTGCAGTGCACGCAATACCTTGGCTTGTGCGGATGCGCTCATGTCACCAATTTCGTCCAAGAATAAGGTTCCGTTTTTGGCCAATTCGAACTTTCCTTTCTTTTGCTTAACGGCAGAAGTAAAAGCACCTTTTTCATGTCCAAACAACTCACTTTCGATTAATTCTGCTGGAATAGCAGCACAGTTTACTTCAATAAAAGCTTCGTCCTTTCGTGGACTATTGTCGTGCAGAGATCGAGCAACAAGTTCTTTTCCTGTTCCATTTTCTCCAGTAACAAGTACACGTGCTTCACTAGGACCCACTTTTTCAATCATTTCTTTGATTTGAATAATTGCATCCGTTTCTCCGATGATTGAAGAGCCTTTAAAACGTTGAACCGTTTTTCTCAACGCTTTCTTTTCTTCTACCAAGTTGTTTTTCTCACTCGCATTACGAATGGTCACCAATATACGGTTCAAATCCAGTGGTTTTTCAATAAAATCGAAAGCTCCAAGTTTGATTGCCTCAACAGCTGTTTCAATGTTTCCATGTCCAGAAATCATGATCACCGGACTGTCTACTTTTTCTTTTTGAAGGGCGGCCAATACCTCCATACCATCCATCTTGGGCATTTTTATATCACAAAAAATAACGTCGTAATATTGTGACGTTGCTTTTTCAAGCCCTTCCTTTCCGTCTTCTGCTTCGTCAACTTCGTAGTTTTCGAATTCAAAAATTTCTTTAAGTGCTCTGCGAATGCTTTTTTCGTCGTCAATGACTAAAATCTTGCCCATGGATGATGTTTTTGAGTTAATTGGGTCAAAAATAGAAAAAAATAAGCAGAGATGCACTGAGTTATCACAAAGGTTCGCAAAGAAGAAAGTAAGGACAAAAGAAAAAGAAAGAGTTTTGTATGCAGCTATGCACTGTTAAATTTTAAATCTCCCGACTAAAGTCTGTGTAACTTTCAATAGGCTTCTTTTTCCTTTTTTGCGTACCTCTGCACTTACGTGACACTCTGCCTCAATTTTAATGGCCTACCATCACTTCTACTAATCTTGAATTTTCTGCTTTATAACCTGTAAGATTTCGTAGGTATCTGTATCGTAAACATAAATCAATAAATGCATATTGGATACATCTAACCCATTAGGAATTTTATACGAATAATCTAAGATTACTTTATCACCCGATGCAGCATCAGGAGTAAATGCATTCACACCAAAAGGGTTGTTGTCAATGCTCCCAAGGTGTTTATCTCTGTGTACATAAAATTCATTGTCGCTATTGTCTGGCATTTTTTGCCAATCCACCAATGAATCTTGAATCACATAAACCACTGAATTCATATTAATTGCTTCGCTGGTTTTCTTTTCTAACTCAACATGAAGATAACCTCCGTTTGTACTTGGATAATAATTGAATACAGACTGTATGTTCACTTTTAGATTGTTCTCGTTGAGAATATCAGTTGCTCTACTTTGCCAAGTTCCTGTAAAGGCGAACATATTTCCGTTCACTGTTTTTCTATTAATCGTTCCTTGTGGGTTTCCAAAAAAGTTAAACCCATTGGCAAACTCTAATCCATAGGCAACGGCATCTGGATTGGTATGGTCTGTAGAGTATTTATTGTCATCTGGATACGATTCTTGAAATACCATTTGTGCTCCTGGATCAATATGAATTGAAGCGACAAAAATTCGTGAGGGATTGTTTTCATGAATACCATGTGCAACATCAGCCGCAGTTGGACAGTTAATGCAAGTATGTCCTGTATAATCTTCAATTAAAACGTTAACATCAGTATTGGTGTTTTGTGTAAAAACTGGATATTCATTGGCTAAATAATCCTCCCATGTTCCATCTGGATATAAGCTTGTATCAAGATCTATACTTGCTACATTTTGATATGGATGCTCTACTTTATCACAACTGGTGAAAAGTAAAACGGTTCCGCTTAAAAAGAATAAAATTTGATATAAATTTTTCATCGCTTTATGTATTAGAAACTATGCGTAAATGTTAAAGATAAACCATTTGATGCAGGAACGAATCTACATATTCCTCCAACACAAAACAATCCTTCTTTTTGTCTTCCATATCCTACTTGAACACGTGTAGCACCCCAAATTTTCCCTACAAACAACATCGGGTAATTAATGCGGTCTTCTTTCACTGGGTTTCCATAATTGGATTGGAATATTGCACTAAAGAACCAGTCGGGTGAAATGGTGTACTCGATCAATCCTGTTGCCCAAGCTCCTCTATCTTTGTTGTCCACAGTCCATAATCCTTGAACTTCTGCTCTAACAGTGTGCTTTCTGTTGATTTTATATTCAACATCTAACACTCCAATATGAGATTCAATAATTCCTTTTTCGTCGGTGAGTTTCAATACGTCGTTGTTCATCGAAATATTGTAGTAACTCGCTTCAATGGTCCATTGTTTATGTACTTTTCTTTTCACACTCACATTAATGTCTCTCCAGTACAACAAATCACTTTTGTCGAATAGGCTTGATTCATAAGTAACGCGAGAAGAGTCCAAAGGGTTGATTCCTGAAGTCTTTTTTAAGGGTTCATAAGCGGTAGAGAAGTTCAAAGAAATATCTGTTCCGTACTTTCCTCCTAATTTAGTTCCTCTTTTGATGTTGTAAATAATGTCTGCTTGGAAAGCTACTTCTCCATTGGGCTGAGAAGCGTATGGATAAAGCGTTGCGACTAAATTATACGTATGTGTTTTGGTCAATGGAGGAATGAATCCCATGGTGAGGTCTTGAAGAACAGCATCTCTATCACTTCTAAAACTCATATTGTCAATTGATTTTGCCGAAAGAACAATTCCCAAACCTTTTTGAGAGTACCCGGCATTCACAATCATTCCTTTACCGTAATTATAAATGTATCCGTTGTCTTGTGAAGGATCTTGTTCTTTAATAATGTATTCACCATTAATGAAGAACTTTTTGTACGCTAAAGCCAATCGTCCTCCATATGCTCCAGTGTTTTCTGGTAAAACAAATTCAGAGTTGTTGTCTTCTTGGAACCTAGAAACCAATGAACCTCCTCCTGTAATTCTAACATTATGGTCAGAGAGTTTTGGAAACCACTCATTAAAGTTAACTTCTAAATCTGCTCCCCTAACGATTCCTGCGCCATATTGATTTTTACCCTCTACAAAAGCAAAACGTTGGCGTCCATATACCGTTTTAAGGGTTACTCCTTTGTAAGGGCGTAAGTTTAAGCTGATTCCATTCATCATGTTATCTAAACCTAAAGCACGATCTTCGTATGAACGAAAAATAAGTCCTGAACCGAATTGCTCATAGAAGTTACCTACGGTAATATCTACTAAATCATTTTCGTATCCAACATATCGGTACCCTAATCCAGCCCCATCAAATCGGTCCGGGTAACCTAATGTTCTAGGAAGATAACCTTCTAATCTTACTCCTGCTTTAAATCCAGCGAGTCGGTAGTTAACATTGATATAAGAATTCAGCAAAGCCTTCTCATCTGGTTGAATGGCATTGATTTTATCATCAGACAAAAGGTATTGGAAGTTTGTCTCCATGTTCCCTGAAATGGACCCTTGCGCCAACGCATTCACTCCTGCAAATAACAGAAGTGCACCAGTGAGTATTTTTGAAGTTTTCATAAGCTATTTTAACAGACTAAATATTCAGATTAACTTTATTCTTCAGTTAATTTTAAAATCTCATCATACAGTTCGTATTCATCTCCAGGAGCATAGTTGTTGTGCGAATATACGATGTTACCGTTTCCATCCACTAAGAAAGTATGCGGTACATTGTTAACGCCCATTGCTCTTTTTAAATCTCCATTCGGGTCAAGTAAAATTTGATATTCCCATGATCTAGAATCTACATAAGGAACAACGCGACTTGCGGTACGCTGGTCATCTACAGAAACTGCGATTAAACGAACGCCAGTTTCATCTTGCCAATCAATATATAAATCGTGGATTGCATTTAATTCTTTTTTGCAGGGTGTACACCATGTAGCCCAAAAAGAAATAATCATTGGTTTGCCATCATTTTCTAACTGTCCTGTTTGAATGGTTTTTCCTTCAATATCTTTTAATTGCATGTCGGGGATTACTTTGTCTAAAATCCCTTTGTCATTTTCTTGAGCGGTAGTTGTTAAGGTTAAAAAGACAAAAGCCGAAGCTAAAAGAAGTGATAATTTTTTCATGATTTTATAGTTTTATAATTCACCATTATTAAAGCACAATTCATACCATATAATGTGTTGACGTCAAATATATAGATAAATGTCAAAAAGCCTTTGGAAATCGCGCACTTACTATTGGATTCCAAAAAGAAAGAGAGACGAATAATCGCCTCTCTTTACTGTGCATTAATTATCTGAGTTATTTAACAACAGAGATACGTTTTGTTTGCTCTCCGTTTGCAGTTTTAACTTTTACAATGTACATTCCAGCATCAAGTGCAGAAACATCCATTTGTGTAGTTTGCAATCCAGAAACAGTTCCTAAATTATTTACTGCTACAGTTTGACCAACAGTGTTGATGATAGAAACAGTAACTTCATTTTGAGTGTTCAACTCAAACTCAACATTTACAACTGTGCTCGCTGGGTTTGGATATGCGTTGAAGTTAATTTCTTCGTTAGAAAGTTCAATTACATCCATAGTAGCCGTTGGACATTGATCCAAAGCGGTTTGGTATGCGCTAAACATTCCAGCACCATATCCAACATCGTATTTTACGATATCACTGTTCGCCGGGTCAGTTACATTAGGGCAAATCATTACGAAGAATGGAATACCACCACCTGAGTTAAATCCGTGGTTAGATGCATAGTGAACATATTGTGTGTTATTTGCAGTAACATAAGGGAATTTAGGGTAGTTGTAAAATCCACCATTCCAGTTTAAGTTGTTAAGAACTGAAGCATTATCAGTTTGTTCAACTGTTATTGCAAGTGCTTCTACGTTTCCAGTTCCAGAACCATTGTTCTCAACTAATTCAGACAACGCTGGTGTTGAAGACTCACATGGTCCACACCATGATGCCATAAAGTCTAAGATAATTGCTTGACCATTAGATAAACGTGAGTGTAAATCAAATGAGTTTCCGTAAGAATCATTTGCTACATACTGTGGTACCGGAGGTAAGAATTCAATTGTACCTGAGATAGCATCATTTGACGAATCATCATCAGCTGAAGTAATCGAAACACTAATTGCTTTTGTTCCAGCAGTTACACCCGCTACTTGGAATGTTTCAGTATGAGAATCGCCATATTGAAGGTTTAATCCTGTAACGTTTACAGTTGTTGCAGTACTTCCGTCGAATGACCATTCATAGTCAAATGCAGTAACAGCATCTGTTCCATTGTTATTAAAAGAGACTGTAAATGTTCTATCTCCTGTAATGCTTCGGTCTACAGTTACACCAGTAACCGCCATGTCGTTTGCAACTGGAGTAGCAACCTTTACATCATCAATATTCAACCTGAATTGATCTGTAACATTATGGTGACGAAACGCAACATAAATTGTTTGACCTGCAGATGTAGAAATGTCAATAGTTCTTGACACATATTCATCATTTGTATTTCCGATCACTTCGGTGAAATCTGCTCCATTGGTAGTGAAGTCCGCTACAGTGTTGCTTGTTCCAACATACACAGAGTAGTTTTCATCAGCCCAATCTTGATCTTGTCCAAATGCTTTCCAAGTAAATAAAATAGTTCCTGTTGCAGATGTCAAATCAATAGCATTAGAAATCATCCAGTTGTCTGGAGTAAGTGCTGATTGATTCCAAGAAGCAGAGGTAGCCACTTGACCTTGTGGTCCTTGACTGTCAAAAAGCCCCCAGTTGTTACCGTCACCGTCGCTATCAACAAGTGTCCAGTTGTCTGTAATAGCTGTTGAAAAGTCATCATTAAAGTAAGTTTGTGCACTTACTCCAGATGCGAACAATAAAGCAGCTCCGAGTAAAATTTTGTTCATAATTGTATAGTTTTAATTTAAAATTTGATTTGGGTAAAAATAAACAATTCTCTTAAATTTTCTTAAATTTATTTAACATCACTATTGGAATGCTAATATGTTCACCTTATATTCCTTGTTCAATTATTTTTGATGTTTTCACAGCTTTTGCCTATATTTGGTAGAAATAAAATAAAACAAATGAAAATACTATACACAATTATTGCTTTATTCACCTGTGCGAGTTTGAGTTTTGGTCAGGCTATAGAAATTGTAGCACAAGAAGACAATATCGATTATGCAGGCGACACTGTTTACGTTTCAGGGTACGATAATATTATGACGAAAACATTATATTTTAAAAATGTTGGTACAACCAATACTTTTTTCTGGAGTAGAAAAGTGGTGAACTCTACAAATCAGGGGTTTACTTTTCAGTTGTGTGATGATTTTATTTGTTATCCAATTCCTAATGATTCTTGGATTGGTCCTGAAAAAACAATTGAAAATGGAGATTCTGTTTTGTTTAAGCCTCAAATCACTACTGGTGGAGGAGCAGGAACAGCTACAGTGAGGTATTTTGTTTTGGATGCAAATCAAGATAAAATTGACTCACTAACAGTAATGTTCTCTTCAACGGCTTCCACAGAAAAAGAAAAGAGTTTATCATTTAGTGTTTATCCTAATCCAACACAAGATCTTGTTTCTTTTGAAGGAGAAGCGCTTAAGAATGGTGGTACTGTAGTCTTTATGGATGCTTTAGGAAAGGAGGTTAAACGTGCTTCTATTTCTAGCTCAAACCATCAAGTCAATGTAAGCGCTCTAAAAAGAGGTGTTTACTTTGTAAATATCATCGATCAAAGTGGTTCAAAAAGTACCGTTCAAAGATTAATTAAACAATAAGGAATTTGCTGCGTTATTTGCGCATAGTAATATTGAAAACCCTGGTCTAAAAAAGATCAGGGTTTTTTGCTGAGTAATTTTTCAACTAAATAAGGTACACCTATAGAGGCATTTTCTTGAATCACATTAAAATATAGAGGAACATTCACTTCGCTTGGGTCGATAAGGTAGTACTGTGCTTGACTTGGAGCGTATGAAATAATTCCCGCAGCTGGGTATACATTTAACGAAGTACCCACAACAATTACAATATCTGCTTCCTCGATTTGAGCAATGGCTCTGTCCAACATAGGCACAGCCTCACCAAACCAAACCACATGTGGGCGCAGTTGATATCCTTCCGGACATACATCGCCCATTTTTACTTCCCAATTTTCTTGTGGGAAATATTGTTTTTCCGCATTTGGACCAGAACTTTTGACCTTACTGATTTCACCATGAAGATGGATCACATTGGAGCTTCCTGCTCTTTCGTGTAAATCATCAATGTTTTGGGTAATCACTTCAACCCGATATTGCTTCTCTAATTCGGCAATTGCATAATGCGCAGCATTAGGACTTGTTTCATAACACTGTTTGCGTCGCATATTGTAAAATTCCGTCACCATTGCTGGGTCTCTTTCCCATGCTTCGGGGGTGGCGACTTCTTCTATGTTGTATTTTTCCCATAAGCCTCCACTATCGCGAAAGGTACCTAGCCCTGATTCAGCGCTTATTCCAGCACCTGAAAAAACAATTATTTTCTGTTTTGCCATACTTTGAACTCTTTAATTCTTTTGATGTGTTGGTTTTTGTTAAATTTACAGCCTTGCAAAGATTTACAAAAACATATTCATATGGCTAAGATAAGAAAACAAGATGCACTTGACTATCACTCACAAGGTAAACCAGGGAAAATAGAAGTTGTTCCTACAAAACCTTACAGTTCGCAACGTGATTTATCATTGGCATATTCTCCAGGGGTCGCAGAACCTTGTTTGAAAATTTCAAAAAATCCAGACGATGTCTATAAATATACCGCAAAATCAAATTTAGTTGCTGTAATATCAAATGGTACAGCGGTTTTAGGGCTGGGCGATATTGGTCCTGCTGCTTCTAAACCAGTAATGGAAGGAAAAGGATTGTTGTTTAAAATATTCGCCGATATCGATGTTTTTGATATTGAAGTTGATGCCAATGATCCAGAATTATTTATCCAAACGGTAAAAGCAATAGCTCCAACTTTTGGAGGAATTAACTTAGAAGACATAAAAGCTCCAGAAGCTTTTGAAATAGAAGAGCGGTTAAAAGCAGAATTAGACATTCCAGTAATGCACGACGATCAGCATGGAACAGCAATTATTTCTGCTGCTGGTTTGTTGAATGCTTTGGAATTAGCAGATAAGAAAATTGAAGAGGTAAAGATTGTGATCTCTGGTGCAGGTGCTTCTGCCATGAGCTGCGCTAAACTTTATAATTCTCTAGGTGCGAAAATGGAAAATATTTTCATGTTCGACAGTAAAGGATTGCTGAGTAAAGACAGAGAGAACCTAGAAGGAAATAAAGCGTTTTTTGCAGAACACCATGAGAAAACGGCTGATCTAGCGACAGAGCTCAAAGGGGCAGATGTACTTGTTGGTTTATCAAGAGGTGGTGTCGTTTCTAAAGCAATGGTGAAATCTATGGCAGACAACCCTATTGTATTTGCTTTGGCCAATCCAGACCCAGAGATTGCCTACAAAGATGCAATGTCTGTTCGTAAAGATTTGATCATGGCAACAGGACGATCTGATCATCCTAACCAAGTGAATAACGTTTTGGGGTTCCCATTTATTTTTAGAGGTGCCCTTGATGTTCGTGCAAAATGCATCAACGAAGAAATGAAGTTGGCAGCGGTTTATGCCATTGCTAATTTAGCGAAAGAAACTGTGCCCGAAGAAGTAAGCGAAGCTTATGGAGAAAGAGGGATTACTTTCGGACGTGATCAATTTATTCCTAAACCACTTGATTCAAGATTGATATATCATGTTGCCCCAGCAGTAGCTAAAGCAGCGATGGATTCGGGTGTGGCGAGAAACCCAATTGAAGATTGGGATGCTTATGAAGCCAATTTGAAAAATCGTTTAGGGATTGACAATAAATTGGTGAGAACCATTACTGAAAAAGCAGAACGTAATCCTAAACGTGTAGTTTTTGCTGAAGCAGATAATTATAAAATTCTTAAAGCGGCACAAACAGCATTTGAAGAAGGTGTTGCTATTCCAATCTTGTTGGGAAGAAAAGACAAAGTACTCAACATGATCGAAGAGTACAATATGGATTTTCCAGATGTTGAAATCGTAGATCCAAAAGACGAAGGAGAAAAAGAACGATTAGCGCGTTATGCAAAAGAGTTTTTTGAGTTGAGAAAACGTAAAGGGTTTACAGAGTATGAAGCATCAAAAATAATGAGGGAACGAAATTACTTTGGAGCAATGATGGTTCAGTCTGGCGATGCGGATGCAATGATTTCTGGAGCAACTAGAAAATATAGTGACGTGTTGCGACCTGCTCTTCAGGTTGTAGGAACACAAAAAGATGTTGACAGGGTTGCGGGAATGTATATTTTGGTAACAAAACGCGGTCCGATTTTCTTAGCCGATACAACGGTTAATTTTGATCCAACTGCTGAAGAAATTGCCGACCTTACACATCATGTTGCCAAAACGATTCGTAAGTTCAAAGTGAATCCAAAAATTGCTTTGCTTTCTTATTCTAACTTTGGTTCTGCCGAAGGTAAAGATGCTAAAAAAATGGCCAAAGCTGTAGAAATTATTCACGATAAGTACCCGACATTGACGGTAGATGGTGAGGTTCAAGCCAATTTTGCGCTTAACAATGACCTGATGATGGATAAATTTTCATTCTCTGAATTGGCCAACAAAAAGGTGAACACATTTATTTTCCCTAATTTGTCTGCTGGAAATATTGCTTATAAGCTATTGCAGGAAATGACAGACGCTGAAGCAATTGGACCTGTGCTGGTTGGATTAAATAAGTCTATTCATGTATTGCAACTCGGTGCTTCCGTAAGAGAAGTGGTAAATATGGTGAAGGTTGCTGTAGTGGATGCTCAAAATAAATAATTATGATTACTTACCTCAATGGTCGACTTGTTGAAAAAACGCCCACTTCTCTCATCGTTGAGTGTGGTGGGATTGGATATGATGTGCGTATTTCTTTGAATACCTATTCCGCTATTGGGAATGAGGAGTCAATTAAGATTTTTACGCAATTTGTAGTACGCGAAGACGCTCAAATTCTATATGGATTTAAAGATACGGAGGAACGAGAAATGTTTAATTTATTGGTCTCTGTTTCCGGAATTGGTCCAAATACAGGAATTTTGATGCTTTCTGGATTAAGTCCTGCTGAAATTGCACAAGCAATTACCTCGGAAGACGTTGATACCATAAAGAGCGTCAAGGGAATAGGGGTGAAAACAGCACAGCGAGTGATCGTCGATTTGAAGGACAAAATGTTAAAATTCGAAGTTTCAGGAGAGAATATTACCTCTCCAAACAATACTCTTCGATTTGATGCGTTAACTGCATTGGTCTCACTTGGTTTTGATAAAAAATCAGCTGAAAAGGCCATAAATAAAGTACATAAAGAACAAGGTACCGTTGAACTTTTAATCAAAGATGCATTAAAGGTTTTATAACTGGAAAAATCAACAGTGAATACATTAACACTAAATACAATATGGAAGTGGGCTTTTTTAGCCTCTGTTTTTTGGGCTATGGCGCTTCCTGCTTTCGCTCAGAAGAATACGGATACAACGAAACTGCACTATCCAATTAACAACCCCTATGATCCGACAGGGAACAACAAACAAAGTTTTGACCTTGGAGATCCTTCCAGTGTTCAAAAAACGATTGTTTATGATCCGAAAACTGGAAAGTATGTTTTTAAAGAGGTAATCGGCGATATGGATTACAGAAGAGGTTCGATGATGACCTTGGATGAATACATTGAATATGAGCGCCAACAAAACATGCAAAACTATTGGAAAGAGAAAATAGATGCCCAAACAGCAGAAGAGCAAGGCCTAATTCCACCACTTAAAATTGACAGTCCATTGTTTGCAAATATTTTCGGGTCAGATGAAATCCAGATTCGTCCTGAAGGTAGTGTAGAATTGTCTTTGGGTGTTAATTCAGCAAGATACGACAACCCAAGTATTCCTGAGAAAGACCGACGCATTACTCGATTTGACTTTCAACAACAAATTCAATTGAATCTTGTGGGTCAGATTGGAGACAAACTAAAGTTAGGAGCTTCATACAACACCGAAGCGGCCTTTAGTTTTGACAACGTTACAAAGCTAGAATGGACAGGAAACGAAGATCAAATTTTACAGAAGATTGAAGCGGGTAACGTTTCCATGCCATTGGAAACTTCATTAATCGAAGGTTCGCAAACCTTATTTGGGGTAAAAACTAAAATGAAGTTTGGACGATTAACCATCGACGCTATTGCTTCTACTTCACAAGGACAAAAACAAGAGATCAATATTAAAGGCGGTGCTCAAGTGAAGGATTTTAAACTAAAAGCCGACGAATACGAAGCCAACCGTCACTATTTCTTGAACTACTACCACCGTGAGCATTACGATGAAGCAATGAAAACTGTACCCGTGGTTAGTTCATTGGTGAACATTACACGAATAGAAGTTTGGGTGACCAATCAAACCAACAAAGTTGAAGACACAAGAAATATTTTAGCTTTTACAGATTTAGGAGAAGCAAAACCAAGCAACTGGTCGGGAGACCCTGGAAGTGCTTCGAGTAACGAATTGCCAAACAATACCTCAAACGGGCTATACAACTACATTAAAAATAATCCGACAATTCGTGGATTTAATAATGCAGTCGTCGCTTTAGAATCTGAATTGACTTCTCCTGGTCCGTTCCAACAAGCAACAGATTACGAAAAGGTTGAAAATGCAAGAAAACTAACCGAACAAGAATTTTCATACAACGCGCAACTCGGATTTATCTCAGTTAATTTACCATTAAATAATGATGAGGTTCTTGCTGTGGCTTATGAATATACATACGCTGGTAGAACCTATCAAGTTGGAGAGTTTTCTACAGATGGAATCGTTGGAACAGATGCCTTATTCCTAAAGTTATTGAAACCTACCATCACGAATCCTAAGAATAAATTGTGGGATTTGATGATGAAAAACGTTTATTCGATTGGTGCATACCAAGTGAGTCAAGAAGGATTTAGGTTAGACATCCTTTACAATAACCCAGATAACAGTTTGCTGGTAAATTTCCTTCCTTATCCAGGATTAGACGATCGTCAAGTAATTGATGTTATTGGAATGGACAGAATGAACCAAAATAACCGTGCCCAAAAAGACGGAGTGTTTGACTTTATGCCCATTACCTTCGAAGGAAACAGAGCCACAAACGGAGGAACAATAAACACCCGAAATGGACGAATTTATTTCAGTACCATTGAGCCTTTTGGTGCAACGGTAGAAAATGAAATGAATGATGCAGGTTTGTATCAAATTGCAGGTAACGTAGCTTTTAAAGAGCTTTATGATTCTACAAAAATTGCTGCTCAGCAACTCCCACAGAAAAACAGGTTCTATTTTGTGGGTAAATATGAGTCTTCAGTAAGTGATGAAATTCCATTGAACGCACTCAACGTTCCTGAAGGATCTGTTGTGGTTACCGCAGGAGGAATTAGATTACAAGAAGGTTCAGATTTTACGGTGGATTATAACTTAGGACGTGTTAAAATCTTAAACAGTGCTGTTTTAGAATCTAACGCAGACATTAAAATTGCTATTGAAAGTAACTCCGTATTTGGTTTCCAAAACAAATCTTTGATCGGTACGCATTTGAACTACATGATTAACCCAGACTTTAATGTTGGTGCAACATGGATGAGAATGACAGAAAAACCAATTACCCAAAAGGTAGATATTGGTGATGAGCCATTCAAAAACAATATTGTGGGAGTGAACCTTTCTTATCGAACGGATATTCCTTTCTTAACTAAGTTGATCAACTTCATTCCAACCATCTCAACCAAACAGATGTCAACGCTTACCTTAAACGCAGAAGCAGCGCATTTGATTCCTGGTAGTCCACGTGCAATTTCAAAAGAAGGAATTTCTTATGTGGATGACTTTGAAGGAAGTCAATCAACCATAGACTTAAAGAACTTTACTTCATGGAAGCTGGCCTCAATTCCACAAGGGCAAACAGATCTTTTCCCCGAAGCTTCATTAAAAAACAACTTGGCAGCGGGCTTCAATCGTTCACATCTTTCTTGGTATGTGATTGATTATTCAACATTCCACACCAATTCTGGAACAACGCCTCAACATATTGCTGAAGATCCATCAATTCAGGAGAACATGAACGTTGCGTATGTCAATAAAACACAATTATTCCCCAACAATGACCCTGCTTTAGGGGAGATAACAAACCTTCCTACCTTTGATATGACTTATTATCCGAAGGAGCGTGGGATGTATAATTATGATACAACCAATACGGTGAACGCAGAAGGAGAATTCATAAATCCACAAGACCGATGGGCTGGTGTGATGCGCTCTTTGACAACAACGAATTTTGAAGAAACCAATGTTGAGTACATTCAATTCTGGATGATGGACCCGTTCAATGCGGACCAAGAAGCACAAGATCCAAATACAAATCATACAGGAGGTGATCTTTATTTCAACTTAGGGAATTTATCAGAGGATATTCTTCCTGATTCAAGAAAAAGTTTTGAAAATGGACTGCCTAGAGAGTTTTCAAATACGCAAAACACAGATGTTACAAACTGGGCTAGAGTTTCAACCGAGCAAGTTGTTGTGAATGCATTTGACAATGATCCTGAAACCCGCGCAGCACAAGATGTTGGTTTAGATGGATACAACGATGATAAAGAACGTGAAGCCTATGCTAATTATGTGAGCTGGGTACAAAACCACCCGACTTTATCGCAAGCAGCAAAGGATGATTTGCTTTCAGATGTTTCAAGAGATAATTATACTTATTACCGTGACGACCGTTATGACCAGCAACAGTTAGGAATTGCACGTCGTTACAAATATTGGAACGGACACGAAGGAAACTCTCCAACACCTGAAATGTCTGCAAGTATTAATGCTGCAGGTTACAATACGCAAGCAACGAATTCTCCTGATATGGAAGACGTGAACCGTGACAATAACTTGAGTGAAACAGAGAGTTACTATCAATATAAAGTTTCGCTTCGTCAAAGTGATTTAGTAGTAGGTAAGAACTATATCATCAACACCAGAGAATATTCTGTAGGGAGTAAAAATTACAAATGGTACCAATTCCGAGTGCCGATCAGGAGTCCTGAAAAAGCAGTAAATGGAATTTCAGACTTCCGTTCTATTCGATTCATGAGAATGTTCTTGCGTTCTTTTGAAGAAACAACCACTTTGCGTTTTGCTAAGTTAGAGCTTGTACGAAGTGAATGGAGAAAGTTCAGAGAAAGTTTGGTTCAAGCTTCCGATGGAGTGCAAACAGACCCTGATTTAACGAGCTTTGATATTGGTGCTGTAAACGTTGAAGAACACGATCAAAGAGATCCAATTCCTTATGTTATTCCACCGGGAATTTTGCGTGAAGTTGACCCTTCTCAGCAATTCCAACGTCAATTGAATGAGCAATCAATGACCATTGAGGTTTGTGATTTGAAAGATGGTGATGCCAGGGCCGCGACCAAAAACGTGGGTATGGACATGATCATGTATAAGAATCTGGAACTCTTCCTGCACGCAGAGGAAATGGAGCCCACAAAGCCCCTCGCAGATAATGATGTCACCGTCTTTGTTCGATTAGGAACAGACTTTAGGGAAAACTATTATGAATATGAAGTTCCTATGAAAGTTACCTCGTGGGGAGCCTCTTCAGATACTGAAATATGGCCGGAAGAAAACAACCTGAGAATTGTTTTTGATGAGTTAATTGCCCTGAAAAAAGAAAGGAATAATGCCCTTGAACAACCCGGTTCTGGCGCGGCGTATAACGTTGAATATGCCCGACCAACGAATCATCAACCAGGAAGCTCAGACGTCAGTAATGTGAGTCACCCGAAGAGGATGATGAAGGTGAAAGGGAATCCTAACTTGACGGATGTTAAAACCATTATGATTGGGGTGAGAAATCCTGCTCAAAATGCAGACAATCCATGGAAGCCAGATGATGGATTATCGAAATGTGTACAAGTATGGGTGAACGAGTTGAGGCTGACAGAATTCCAAAATGAAGGAGGTTCAGCTGCATTGGCACAGGCTCAATTGAAAATTGCTGACTTTGCGAATATTCAGGTGGCAGGTGCATACAGTGGATTGAACTGGGGAAGTGTTGATAGCCGAGTTTCTGATCGTCAACGCGATACCCGATTGAACTTAGATGTTTCTGCAAATGTTCAAGCAGGACAATTGCTTGGAGAAAAAGCAAAAATTGATATTCCATTCCTATATACTTATTCTGTAGGAACCATTAATCCACGATTTGACCCTTATAATCCTGACGTTGAGTTGTCATCTTACGATGCCGATGAGCGAAGAAAGAGGATGAAAGAAGGGCAGGAATTCAACGAACGTAAATCGTTTAACTTTACCAACGTTCGACGCCAAAGAAAACCAGGGTCAGATGCTAAAATATGGGACATCAGTAACTTTTCATTGAACTTTGCTTACAGTGAAGACCTCTACCGTGATTTTAGAACCAATTATGACCGTACAAAAATATGGAAAGGTGGTGTGAATTATGTTTACAATGGTTCGCCGACCTTGTGGGAACCCTTTAAGAATGTCGCCTTTATGCGTAAATCTAAATGGTGGGATTTGGTGCGTTCATCTAACCTTTATTTAGGACCTAAAAACATTAGTGTAAGAAATAATGTGATTAGAAATTACAATGAACGCCAAATCAAAAACAACATTCCGAATACGAGTTTTGAGTTCCAACCGATTTATTTGAAGAATTTTGTTTGGAACAGAACATTCAACTTTAAATACGATTTAACACGTAATCTAAAATTTGATTTCGGTGCCAATAACAGTTCAATTATTGATGAACCAGAAGGGCAGGTAGACAGAAATGAAAGTCCAGATTTATACCGAGAATTCCAAGACTCTGTAAGGTCTCAATTGCGTACTTTAGGTAAAACAATGCGTTATGACCATACGTACAACATTTCTTATAATCTTCCATTCAATAAAATTCCTGCTTTGGACTTTATTAACTCGAATATTCGTTATTCAGGTTCTTATGAATGGACACGTCCGAATCTGGGCCAAGAAGCATTTGGAAACACGATTCAAAACAGTAGAACAATTAACGCTACTGGACAATTGAATATGGCTACCTTATACAAGAAATCAGATTTCCTAAAGAAAGTGATAGAAGACGGAAGAGGTGGAAGAGCAACGATGCGCCGTTCAATTGGTGGAAATAGAGGTGGAGGAAGTCGAGGTGGATCCAATTCCAAGAACAACAGTAAACTCGCACAGAAAGTCAAAGAGTTAGAACAAAAGAAACAACAACTCGATAAGGTAAACATCAATAACTTAAGCCCAGAAGAACTCGCAGAACACCAAAAAGAATTGAATAAGGTGGAGCGTAAGCTAGAGAAGAAGGAGCCACGATTAGAAAATCAAAACGAAAGAATTGCGAATCAAGAGGAACGCGAGGAAAAGAACCAAGAAAAATTTGGTAAACCCTTCCATCCTGTTACCGGATTCTTTGCGAGGGCTTTAATGAGTGTGAGAACCGTTTCGGGTACATACAGTCAAAACGATGGAATGTTATTGCCAGGATTCACAGAAGAAGCGCACTTGTTTGGAATGAACGGAACTTCATTTGGAAACAGCAAAGTCCGTGGTTTTGCAATGGGTCAGCAACAAAGAGATGTGTTTGGACGCGAGAATGGATTTGAATACGCACCATATTTAGGGGATAGAGGTTTTGTAGTAGATACGAGTGGGTTAAATACTCAGCACACAATCATGCATGCCCAAAACTATAACCTGAGGGCGAGTTTAGAACCCATCAAAGATTTGAAAATTGACTTAACAATGAATAGAAACTTTACAGAAAGTTCATCTGAGTTCTATCGTTTTTCAGACAGTTTACAGGCCTTCGAAAGTCAAAGCAGGTTTAAAAGTACAACAGTGACGTATTCCACGATATCTATTCGTTCAGCATTTGAAAGCATGGATAAAGATTATCGATCACCATCCTTCAACACACTGAGGGATAAACGAAGTGAGATTTCTACCTTCTTAGGTCAAGGAAATCCTTACAGTACTTCTGACAGTGCAGGGTATTACGATGGATATGGTCCAAGTCATCAAGATGTAATTATTGGTGCGTTTTTAACCACCTATTCAGGAAAAAGCGTCAATAATAAATCGATTTCTCCAATACGCAGTATTCCTTTACCCAACTGGCAGATTTCTTATAATGGATTAACCAAGTTTGATTTCTTTAAGAAATTCGTACAGAACTTTACTTTGCGTCATGGTTATACCTCATCTGTTACTGTAGGCGGAATGCAAACGAACTTGAATTCACAACAAGATGCAGACGGTAATTTGACTGCACGAGACATCAACAACAATTTCATTGCGAATCAACAAGTACAAAACATTACCATTTCAGAACGTTTTTCTCCATTGATTGGATTTGATGCAACCTGGAAAGTAGGAGGTAATGGATTGTTGACGAAGTTTGAATTTAGCAAAGAACGTTCAGCATCACTTTCATTGGCCAACAACCAATTGACAGAGATGACAGGAACAGAAATCGTTATTGGAACAGGATATAAGTTCACGAAGTTTAGACTACCACTTTCATTCCAAGGTACCAAATTGAAACCATCAGATTTAAACATTAGAATTGATTTTTCTATACGTGATAACATGACGGTGATTCGTAAGGTTATCGAGAACACCACACAAGCTACGGCAGGTCAACGTGTATTCTCTATTCGTTCAAGTGCAGATTACCTCATTGGTAAAAACTTGACCATCTCACTTTACTACGATCAGCAATTGAATACTCCTGTAGTTGCTACTTCGTATGTCACTGGAAATATTTCTTCAGGAATCAGGTTGAGATTTAACCTAGGAGGATTATAAAAAGCTAGAATGGAATTAGCAAAGAACATCCGTAGAGCAAAACGAGGGGATGAAACTCAAATTATGGGGTTGGTGCATGAACTTGCACTTTATGAAAAAGCACCAGAAGAAGTTATTAATACTCCCGAACAATTGGCCATCGATTTATTTGATGATAAAATATGCGATTGTTTTGTTTATGAATTGGACGGTGCCATTCGAGGAATTGCCTTATACTATATTTCTTATTCAACATGGAGGGGAAGATGTCTTTATTTAGAAGATTTATACATTCAACCAGCGTATAGAAGAGGTGGAATTGGTCGAATTTTATTTCAAAAATTGATTGATGAAGCAAAAACATTAAAAGTTAAAAGAATGGATTGGCAGGTTTTGGATTGGAATGAACCCGCCATAAAGTTCTATGAGTCAATAGGAGCAACCCTTGACCCAGAATGGATTAACGGTCGATTATTCTTTTAAAAGGCCATATTTTTGTGTGAGATTAAAAAAATTAACATTTTTTTGATAATAAATACCTAGGTAAGCTTTGTGAAACATAAAAATTACTTATCTTTGCAGTGTTAGGTTTCATAAGTAGTAGTGTTTGATTGGAGATAGAGGCGCCCGCTTTTATCTCCAATTATTTTTTAGCCTCATTTGTACCTTTCAATCCTTTTCAAATTTGTATATTTTCCGTGTAATTTGATTTTTATCGCTATTCATTTGTCATTCTTACAATGAAATAAATTGAAAGCTGACGAAAATCCATTAAATTCGCACATTACTCAATAAGATTAAACAAGAGTCACAAAAAGACATCAATGAAGAATATTCGTAATTTCTGCATCATCGCACACATTGACCACGGTAAAAGTACCTTGGCAGATCGATTATTACAAGCAACTGGAACAATCTCAGACAGAGATATGCAAAACCAGGCCTTAGATGATATGGATCTAGAGCGAGAACGTGGAATAACCATTAAGAGCCACGCGGTTCAAATGGATTATGAAATAGATGGTGAAAAATACATCTTGAACTTAATCGATACACCGGGTCACGTTGACTTTTCATATGAAGTTTCTCGTTCTATTGCCGCTTGTGAAGGAGCTTTACTGATTGTAGACGCAGCACAAGGAATAGAAGCCCAGACCATTTCAAATTTATATTTAGCATTAGAGCATGATTTAGAGATCATTCCAATTCTAAATAAAATGGATTTGCCAGGAGCAGAACCCGAAGAAGTAACTGACCAAATCGTTGATTTGATTGGTTGTGATCCTGCTGATGTGATTCCAGCCTCTGGGAAAACAGGAATGGGAATTGACAAAATATTAGAAGCGATTTTAACACGTGTACCAGCGCCAAAAGGAGATCCAGACGGACCTTTACAAGCAATGGTTTTCGATTCGGTGTTTAACTCATTTAGAGGAATTATTGCCTACTTTCGAGTTATGAATGGGTCGATTAAAAAAGGAGAAAAAATTCAATTTGTAAATACGGGTGCAACCTATCATGCCGATGAGATTGGGATTTTAAAAATGACTCCACAACCTAGAAATGAAGTAAAAACAGGAGATGTTGGATATATTATTTCAGGAATTAAGGCGGCTAAAGAAGTAAAAGTAGGGGAAACCATTACCTCCTTTGAAAATCCATGTTCTGAAGCAGTAAAAGGTTTCGAAGATGTTAAACCAATGGTATTTGCTGGAATCTATCCTGTGGATACTGATGACTACGAAGAATTGCGTCACTCAATGGAGAAACTTCAGTTGAATGACAGCTCTTTGGTTTTTGAACCTGAATCTTCAGCAGCATTAGGTTTTGGTTTCCGTTGTGGATTCTTAGGAATGTTGCACATGGAGATCATTCAAGAACGTTTAGAGCGTGAGTTCAACATGACTGTGATTACCACAGTTCCTAACGTGTCGTACTATTGTTATACGAAAAAAGAACCAGAAGTTAGGTTGACTGTAAACAACCCATCTGAATTACCAGATCCTTCAATCATTGAAACGATAGAAGAACCGTTTATTAAAGCACAGGTAATTACAAAATCAGATTATGTTGGGCAAATCATGAACCTTTGTGTTGAAAAACGTGGAGAATTACAAAACCAAGTTTACTTAACACAAGACAGGGTAGAAATTACATTCAATATGCCAATGGCAGAGATCGTATTTGATTTCTACGACCGTTTAAAGTCAGTCTCAAAAGGATACGCATCTTTTGATTATCATCCCATTGGTTATCAAAAATCAGACTTGGTTAAGTTAGATGTGTTGTTGAACCACGAACAGGTTGATGCATTATCTGCATTAGTTCACAGAAGCAACGCTTTTAGTTTAGGGAAAAAGATTTGTATTAAATTAAAAGAATTGATTCCGCGTCAACAATTTGAGATTCCAGTTCAAGCAAGTATTGGGGCTAAAGTTATTGCACGTGAAACCATTAAAGCTTTGCGTAAAGATGTTACCGCCAAATGTTATGGAGGAGATATTTCTAGAAAAAGAAAACTTTTAGAAAAACAAAAGGAAGGAAAGAAACGTATGCGTCAAGTAGGTAGGGTAGAAGTACCACAAGAAGCATTTTTAGCTGTTTTAAAACTCAATGATTAATTAATAGGGAATAAGAATATACGTGTCTGAACTACTTCTTAAAGCAATTGTAACGGGTCTTATACTAAGCGTAATGCTTGGTCCAGCATTTTTTGTGCTTTTAGAAACAAGCATCAAAAAAGGAATTCGTGCTGCTTTGGCTTTTGATGCTGGAGTTTTAATCAGTGACATTATTTATATCGTTATTGCTTATGTTTTCATTCAACAGGTTGAGGAACTTTCTAGAGGAGGAGACAATGCATTAATCCGTGCAATAGGAGGAGCGCTATTCTTGGTCTATGGTTATGTCACCTTCTTTAAAAAAGTAGGCACAATAGAAATCAAGAGAACCAGGAAATTCAGTTCTGGCTCAAAAGATTATTGGATACTTTTCATTAAAGGTTTACTTTTGAATTTAGCGAACCCATTAGTGATTTTTTATTGGTTTTCTGTTATGGCATTAGGGCATTCTGGAACGGCCAATCCTTTGTCTGGATTTGAAATGTTTGTGTATCTTTTGGTTATTTTATTTACTTTTTTCACCATTGACGTTTTGAAAATTGTTGGAGCAAAACAACTCCGTCCTTTCATTACTGCTAAACTATTGCGTTCTCTCAACAGAATTACAGGCTCTATTCTTATGGGCTTTGGTGTGTTTTTAGTAATCAATAGTATCGTAATGTGGTTAAGATAAAATGTAACCAATCACGATTTGATGTTATAATAATATGAATATGTTCTGCAATATGTATAAATACATTCTTTTCTTTTTCTTTTTGACGCTCACCTTTTATGGTTTTGGGCAAGGCAAAAAAGACAAAAATTTATCGAAGAGACAAATCTTCTATTACGATCCCATCAATAAAACCAAAATTGAAAGCCAGGGATATTACTATGTTGATGAACTTGGAGAAACGACCGAGCGTCATGGAAAATGGACTTTTTTTAACGAAAGAGGAGAAATAGTAGAAGAAAGGCATTACAATAGAAATAAATTGGATGGAGAGGTCAAAGCCTATTATGGAAAAGACCGTTTAAAAACCATAGGATACTTTAGCGATGGCCTACAAGACAGTTTGTATGTCGAGTTTTTTGTGACTGGCGATACCAGCGAAGTGGGGTATTATCATTTAGGTGACCCAACCGGAAAATGGCGTTATTTTTACCGTGATGGGGCGCTAAAAATGGTGGAGGAAGTAATTGATAGTGTGTCTTATATTTGGGAATTCTATGCCGCAGATACATTGCACACACAAACGGTGAAAGATGGAAATGGTGAGATGGCAGATTATTATACCAACGGACGTTTAAAATCTTGGTACAATTACAAGGAAGGATTGCGTCATGGTAACTTCGAAGAAGCTTCTGTTCATGGTTATTATTTAATGAAGGGATCTTTTGTTATGGATCAACCAGATGGAAAATGGGAATATTACTATTACACGGGAGACCTAGAAAAAATTACGCATTATAAAGACGGCAAACTTGATGGTGAATACATTTACTATTTCGATAACGGAGAAGTAAATGTAAAAGGTCGGTTTGAAGCTGGTCAAAAATCTGGAGAATGGACATGGTTTACCAATTCAGGAGTTGTTGACATGAAAGGAAATTTCAAAAACGACATGCAACATGGTGCTTGGATTTATAATTATCCATCAGGAAAACTTTCTTATCGAGCAAAATACAAAGAGGGAAAGAAGGATGGAAAATGGACTTATTACTATAAAAACGGGAAAAAATTTAAAGTAGGCCACTTTGAAAATGATTTAAAAAACGGAAACTGGACCACTTGGTATGAAAACGGGAACGTACTGATGGAGGGCGATTATAAAAATGACCTTGAAGAAGGAACATGGAAAAACTATTGGGAAAATGGTCAGCTGAAAAATCAATCGGATTTCAATAAAGGAAAACTGAACGGAGAATGGCTTTCTTTTTACTCTTCAGGTGTTCCTCTATCTAAGGGAAGTTATGATATGGGACAAAAGTCTGGAGAGTGGACAGAGTACTTTAAAAATGGTCGTCCTAGCGATTTAACCAGTTATAAAGTGGTAGAACAAAAGTCTAAAACAAAATATGGCCCTATGAAAGGCCGTATAAATCGCACATCAGTAAAGCACGGGAAATCGGTGACTTATTCGCAGAAAGATTTTTCTAAAACCCAAGAAGGAAAATACAAGAATGGGAAGAAGCATGGAACATGGACGACTTATCATAAAGGCGGACTTTTACCTGCGGTTATTGCCAATTATAAGAACGGTGAATTACATGGGAAAATGCAAACCTTTGAGTTCAGAGGGAATCAGATTATTTCTGAAGTAAGCTACAAGAATGGGTTAAAACATGGAAAAGCTAAAGTGTTTGATAAGACTGGAAAAGTTGTCAAAGAGATGAATTACAAAGATGGAATTCAAATCATTGAAGGAACCAAATCTGGATCTTCATTTACGCCAGGAAAATAACCATATAAAGGATAAAAGCACCCATTATCGCCATAAATTGAGATAATGAGTGCTCGATCAATTTAGAAATTGTTAAAGTTAAAATCTTCTGTTTTTATAACAGGCTGAGGTCCATTTTCACCAAAAAGACCGGCTTTCCCATCCTTACCTTTCTTTCCATCGGCTGCGGCTTTTTGGCCAGATGCTGGTTTACCAGCTTTCCCAGGTTCTCCAGCTTTCCCAGCTATTCCTGCAGCACCACCATGATTTAAAACCTTTAAAGTCGGTAGGACATCAACAGCACTAGGGTGAACAATGACCTCTAGACTTCCGCCTTTTCCTCCATTTCCACCGTTTCCTCCATCTCCTCCATCTCCACCAACTCCTGGCTGAAGTGAACTATCTTCAGTTTCCTTTCCTTTTTTTCCACGACTTCCGTTTCCTCCGTCGCCACCACGACCTCCATTTCCACCAGTTGCCTGAATAACCATATTGTCTTTGTTGGTTGTTTGGTAATAATAAACAGTATCTGAGGTAGTTTGCTTTAATCGCACATAATACATGTCCTCATTTTTCCAAATGTGAACTTTTAACGAAGGTCCGTCTTTCCCATGTAAACCATTGTCCCCATCTCTACCATCCTTTCCATCACTTAACAGTGCAGGCCTAAGTCGAGACATACGGTCTCGTCCTTTGTCACCATCTTCACCTGAAATATTGATGTGTAACGGCCCTGAGAAATTAAGATTTAACTCATGTTGAAAGGTAACCACATCATCTTTTTTGCTTAAAGTTGTACTAAAAGGTAACCGATCGATATCTTTTTTAAAGGGTTTTTTTTCGATATAGAGATAGTTGTTTTTCCGTTCATAACGAAGTCCATCCCCTATAATTTCAAGTTGGAAACTGTTTGAAATGTTGGTACGTTCACCAGATAGTTGTTCAGCATAAAAATCTACACGCACAGAATCTCCATAGTTTATGGCTTTGGTTTTGTCGTACTCAACTGCAATGTTTTGAATGTTTTCTAGTTGAATTTTGTTGGTTCCGCAAGAAACGGTGATTAACCCTAAAAATAGGTAAGTAAATTTTAGTTTCATAGTAAATGTTGTTTTTTGCCTTAACAGCAAATTCCAAACCAAAGATATGGAAGTTAAAGTCCAAAAACCAACATTCCTACAGCAAAGTAGATAAACAGGCCAACAACATCGTTTAGAGTAGTGATAAAAGGCCCGGTTGCTACGGCTGGATCAACTTTATACCTGTGCAATGCAAGTGGAATTAAAGTGCCAAAGATTGCCGCAAATACAATTACAATAAATAAGGCAATACTCACAGAAATGCCTAGCTTAATGTCTTGAAGCAGCCATGTAATCAAAAAGATAAAAGTTCCGCAGATTAATCCGTTCAATAATCCCAAACCTGCTTCTCTTTTTACTCTTGCGAAAATACTGCTGAATTGATTGGTTCCATTTGCAATGGACTGTACAACAATAGCACTCGACTGTACTCCAACATTTCCCCCCATGGCGGCAACCAAAGGAATAAAGAAAGCCAAAGATGGAATTTTTCCGATTTGTGTTTCAAAGTTTCCGATTACTTGAGAGCCGAGCACTCCTCCCATAAGTCCAATCATTAACCAAGGTAAACGTGCACGAGACATTCGCCAAATACTGGCGTTGTATTCTACATTTTCAGAAATACCCGATGCCATTTGGAAGTCTTTGTCTGCTTCTTCTCGAATTACATCAACAATGTCATCAATGGTAATGCGACCCACCAATTTTTTTTGAAGATTCAAGACAGGAATTGAAACTAAGTCATATTTATCCATGATTCTAGCGACCTCCTCAGCTTCTTCGTTGGTGTAGACATAAACCATGTTTTTATCCTTGTAAACGTCTTTTACCAAACTTTTTGGACTGGCCACAAGCAATGCTCTTAGCGAGAGTGTTCCTACAAGGTTGTCATCATTGTCTACAACGTAAATCGTATGTACTTTATCAACCTCTTCAGCTTGTCTACGCAATTCAATCACACAACGGTTAATGGGCCATTCAAGTTTTGCGCGGATAAACTCCGTTTGCATCAATCCCCCGGCGGTGTCTTCATCGTAGTTCAACAGATCAACTAGCTCTGAAGCATTGCTGCTGTCCATTTTAGATATTACCTCCAATTGCTTATCAATGGGCATTTCCCCAAGGATATCTACGGCGTCATCGGAATCTAAATTTTCCAGTTGAGAGGCCAGTTGATCAAGATTGAAGGATTCAACAAAACGTTGACGGACATCGTCTTCTAGCTCCATTAAAACATCACCCTGAAGGTCGTGGTTTAAATGGGCGTAGATAAATTTAGCTTCATCGTTGTCTAATTCATCAAGAATTTCTGCAATATCGGCAGGGTGTAATTGTATGACGTCCTCAATAAAAGCAGTGTTGTTTTCTGCAATTAAGTCTCTGATTTCGTCTAAATACTCCCTGGTTAATTCGTATTGCATGGTCAATGAATTTGTGCAAATTTACAAAAGAAATAGGGAAAAGTCGTATCCCTCATAAAATGGCTTTAGTTTGATGAAGAAAATTCTTGAAGAATGACATTCTGTTGGGGTGGACTTTGACTTACCCACATAATGTGTCTATGATTTCTCAAATTCAAAAAAAACAGGTGTGAATTATACAATACTAGGGTCGGCTTTTTCAACGAGCTGAGTCAATTCAATAAAATCATCTACACTTAACGTTTCTGCCCTTTGCTTTAAAAACGGGTGTTCTGGTAATAACTGAACATCAAGAATAACCTTTAATCCATTTCTGATTGTTTTCCTGCGTTGATTAAATGTAGACTTTACAATTCGCTTGAATAATTCTTCGTTACATGGAAGTTGTTTTCTTTCGTTCCTTAAACAACGAATTACACCAGATTTTACTTTCGGCGGAGGGTTGAAAACATTTTCGCTAACAGTAAAGCAGTATTCAATATCGTAATACGTTTGCATTAATACACTTAGAATACCGTATTTTTTTGATCCTGGTGCTTCGGCAACACGTTCAGCAACTTCCTTTTGAAACATCCCCATGATTTCAGGGATTTGATTTCTGTATTCTATACAATGAAATAAAATTTGAGAAGAAATGTTGTAAGGGAAGTTTCCCACAACAGCGAAAGGTTCACCCTTGAAGAACTGAGTTAAATCTGTCTTTAAAAAGTCTTCAGAATGAATCTTTCCGTTGAGAACAGGGTAAGCGTCTTGAAGATAGGCAACAGAATCTCTATCGATTTCCATGACCTGTAGGTCAATGTTTTCGATATCCAAAAAATACTGTGTGATGGCACCCATTCCAGGACCAATCTCCAATACATTGTTTGTACCGCCAAAGTTGGTGTATTGTTCAACGATCTTCCTGCAGGTATTTTGATCTGTCAAAAAGTGTTGACCGAGGTGCTTTTTAGGTTGTACACTCATTTATTTAAACTCTTGAACAACAGAGAGCAAGGTTCTAAAAGAAGCAAATTTCCCTTTGAACTTTTCAGTATGTTCCGATTGTAATTTTGGTGCGTGTTTTTCTTGATATATATCTAAGTCTTTTTCAGACAAAGCAGTATACATAACAGCGAAAGTAATACCACCTTCTTCTTCTCCGTGAACACGACAAATTTTACTGTCTCTAAAATGACCTGTGGCCATAATTTCAGGAATATGGGTTTCTTTCATCCACTCCAACCAACTGTTGGCTACAGCCTCATCAATACTAATTGTTACATTATAAACTACCATGGTGCAAATTTACGAAAGTGTATTCAATAGTTCAGCGTATTAGAAAGATAAAATAAAAAGAGGCCATCCTTTCGGACCGCCTCGATTGAACTAATATTACTTTTTGGATTTATTTTTTGGCTAAGTCACCCACCAAACCATCCCATTCTACAAGGTGCATTTTAATGCTACCTACTGGAATTTTAGCTTTAACTAAAACAGGAATTCTATTGGCATCATTGGTTACCCAGAATTCAACATCATCTTCTTTTTCAAAATAACGCCCTTCCTGAACGACAGGTTGGAATTTTAAACATTCAAAGGTTCCTTTTCGGATTTTGATGGTTTCTTTTCCAACATAACGAATTTTTAATGGCCAAACTTCTTCATCCATAAAACATTTGAATTCAGTAACATCACCGACTTTCATGCTTTTGAAATCCAATGTTCGTGCGTAATAGAAAGATGAAATCATATCTTGAACCGCTAAAGGAACTTTATATTCTTTCCCTTCCGCTACAACTTTTTGCTTGTCTTGTTTAAAAGTATATTCTTGATTTATGGTGTATCCACCTTCATTTACGTCTCTTACAAAGTGCCAAGGAAAAGCTCCTTGCTTATCAATGTATGATTCATAAACGTCTTCAACTTTATAAAACCAGTTAAAAGCACCTAAGGTTTTTCCTTCCCCTTTTACATGGTAAAGCGGTCTACCATTGGCTCCTTTTTTTGAAGTTTCTTTTACGGTTAAAACAGCTTCTCCTGCGTCCATTAATCCATAGCTAATACGGTAACGTAAAGTTTCTCCACTGGTGAAACTTTTACTTTTTATTTGCGGATAAAATATTGTTGTTGAGCTAGTCATTCCAACCAGCAAAGCACCTATTGTTAATATTGAAATGATTGTTTTCATAGTCTTATTATTATGTTCGTTGATAAAAGTTACAAAAAACTTGCCATAACACCAATTGAATTTCTAAAGTGTAGATTTTCAATTGTATAAAAAGCGCTATTGGGCTGTGTCGTTAGAATTATTCCGAATAAATATTTCTTTTTTATTATCTTCATCGAGAAGAACGACAACTTGTTCTAAACTATAAACGCATTTTTTATGATCACATTGTGGGCTTTGCTTCAAATCATTTACATTCTTGTTGTAATTGTGGTTTGTTTGCGTATTATTTACGATACCGATAGTTTCTCAAAGTCTTTAGCTTATCTATTGTTGGTGGTGTTATTACCAATATTCGGAATGGTATTTTATTTGTCTTTTGGAATTAACTACCGTAAAAGAAAATTGTACAGCAAAAAATTAATCATTGATGATGAATTATCAAAAAGATTAAAAAAAGACATTCTTGGGCAATCTGAAACGGCACTCAACAATGCGAGAACTACGTTAAAAGAGTACAATAAAATCATCAATATGATGACAACGGAAACCATCAATAGTATTTCTGACATCAATGAGGTTGAATTGCTATTGAACGGAGAAAACAAATTCCCAAAAGTGATAGAAACTTTAAAAAAAGCGAAGCACCATATTCATATTGAGTATTATATTTTTGAAAATGATACTATTGGAAACCAGATTGTTGATGTGCTAATCGAAAAAGCAAAAGAAGGTGTCGAAGTGCGTTTTATATACGATGATTTTGGGAGTCGATCGGTAAGGGGGAAAATGGTAAAAAGAATGCGAAAAGCAGGAATTCAAGCCTTTCCTTTTCATCGGGTAATCTTTATTTATTTAGCCAATCGTTTGAATTATAGAAACCATAGAAAAATTATTATTGTAGATGGAAGCGAAGCTTTTGTTGGTGGAATTAATGTAAGTGATAAGTACATTAACTATCCCGACCGAGAACAGATGTATTGGAGAGACACCCATTTGTATTTGAAAGGGCAGTCAGCATATATTTTACAACATACTTTTATGTGTGACTGGAACTTTTGTGCGAATGATCGAATGGGCCCCACGGTGGATTACTTCCCTCCACTTCCTGAAATGAATAGCAATAACAATAAGGTAGTGCAAATCGCAGCGAGCGGACCAGACTCAAGAGTACCAACGGTGCTTTACTCTTTGATTCAGGTGATCAATCAAGCCAAAGAGGAAGTGTTGATTACTACTCCTTATTTTATTCCAGGGGAAAGCATGATGGATGCCATCAGTGTTGCTGCACTTGGAGGTGTAAAGGTGAAATTGTTAGTGCCTGGAATCTCAGATTCGAAATTGGTGAATGCAGCAGCCCGTTCTTATTACAACGATTTACTTGAAGTGGGGGTTGAGATTTATGTTTATCAAAAAGGATTTGTTCATGCTAAAACTTTAGTGGTGGATAGAAAAATTGCGGTTGTTGGAACTGCAAATATGGATTACCGTAGTTTTGATTTGAATTTTGAAGTCAATGCAATTGTGTATGATAAGGGAATTGCTTCAGCTTTGGGCGATGCTTTTTATGAAGACATTCAGTTTGCAGATTATATTGAGCCGAAGGAATGGTTAGACAGAAACATGGGCATACAATTAATGGAAAAAGCAGCACGTTTAATGTCCCCGTTGTTATAAGAGTTTATGCCATCAACTCAAGGCTGATTTGTAGGTTTCAATTGCATGTTTTCGGGCAGACTTGTGTTCTACGATTGGATTTGGATATGCCTTTGTACCGTATTCAGGAACCCATTTTTTGATGTATTTGAAATCTGGATCAAACTTTTCTTGTTGACTTGTTGGGTTAAATACCCTAAAGTAAGGTTGTGCATCTACTCCAGAGGAAGCCGCCCATTGCCAACCTCCAACATTACTGGCCATTTCATAGTCGAGTAGTTTTTCAGCAAAATATGCTTCGCCAAATCTCCAATCGGTCATTAGGTGTTTGGTTAAAAAACTTGCGACAATCATTCGCACACGATTGTGCATGAATCCAGTTGCATTAAGTTCTCTCATTCCTGCATCTACAATAGGATAACCAGTTTTCCCTTCGCACCAAGCTTTAAAGTGTTTTTCATTGTTTTCCCATGGAATATTGTCGTATTGCGGTTTGAAAGAACGGTCTGCTGTAGCAGGAAAGTGATCTAAAATCATTTGGTAAAAATCCCTCCAGATTAATTCGTTGTAGTACTTTTCATTGCTTTTAGCTTGTTGAAATAAAGCACGAATAGAGATTGTTCCAAACCGTAAGTGAACACTCATGCGAGTAGTACCATTTACCGACGGAATATCTCTGGTGTGGTGATAATTTTCGATGATTTTTTGGTCGACCTCTGTACTTGGAAAAGCCTGAATTTGTTTGTCCTCGAAACCCATTTCTTTTAAACTCAGCAAGGAAGAACTTTTATTGGAAGGCTTTAAATGACCTAAGTATTTTTCAACGGGATAAGCTTTTAAATGAAATGGGGTAAGTTCATTTTTCCATTGGCGCATGTATGGAGTATAGACACGATAAGGTGTACCATCGCCTTTAACTACTTCATTTCTTTCAAAAATGACATGGTCTTTTAAGCTGCGAAAAGAAATACCTTTCTTCTCTAGATATGTTTCAACAGCCTGATCTCTTGATTTGGCATATGGTTCATAATCTCTATTGGTGTATACCGCCTCAATTGTATGTTCGTCGATTAGGGTTTTAAACACCTCCTCTGGTCGACCGTAAAACACTAAAAGGTCACTGCCATGTTGAATGTAGGTTTGTTTTAGTTTTTGAATGTGTTGGTGAATAAACAATACACGCTGATCGTTTGGTTTTAAATCTTCGAGTATGTTTTGGTCAAAAATAAATATAGGTTGAACATTTTTGTGCTTCCGTAAAGCAGCGAACAGCCCCGCGTTATCCTGAGTTCGTAAGTCTCTTCTGTGCCAAAATAATACCATATATCAAGGAGGGGTTAAGGTTGAATATCTGTTAACGGAAGATCCGGCTTTGCATAACTGTATCTACCGATTTCTTGAGTTGATAGGTAGCTATCTAAACCTGTACCACCAACAATTTTTTGGTCGTGAAGAGATAAAAACCCATCTGGTTGCAGAAAGTTGTCGTCCAATTGAATAAGTTGAATTTTCCCAACAATCAAATGGGTATTATTGTATGGAATAGGAATAATGTCAACACATTCCAAACCTATTTTTAATGGAGATTCCTGCACAAAAGGCGCGTAGAATTCATCGATATAAATGCTTTTTAATGAAACCTCTTCAAATTCACTTTCAGAACGGTCGTAGCGAGCAGCAGTTTGATGTGCTTGTTTATGAATGTCTTCGCTTACTGAATTGATGGTGAAGAAGGAGGTGTTTTGAATGTTTTCGAAAGTATGTCTTTCTACAGAAGCAGGACGTTGAATAAACCCCATGAGTGGAGGGTTTGCACCAAGGTGAACTACCGAATTAAATAGAGCCAGGTTGGTTTGGCCTTCAGCATTTTTTGTTCCGATGAGGTTTAACCCTTTAACCCCGCTTAAACAATTAATCAAATTGGTTCGGTAGCGTTTTTCCAGTTGTTCTATTTGTTCTAAAGTAATGGTCTTCATGTATTTCTTTTAAGCGAGAAGAACCTATATGCGCTCTAATCTTACTTCCTGTTGATTTATTTTCCGGAGTATACTACCATGTTGTTCTGCGTTTCATACAGTTTGATGGTTAACTCGTAATGTGCCAATCTTGGTTTTAGTTTTTCATAAATCACTTTGGCGATATTTTCTGCAGTAGGATTTAAGTTTTTGAACGCTGGTACATCTAAATTTAGATTTCTATGGTCAAACTCTTCTTCAATTTCCTCCTTAATGATTGTTTTTAGGTCTGACAAGTTAATCACAAATCCTGTTTCAGGATCGATATTTCCTTTTACCCATGTTTCTAAAACATAGTTGTGTCCGTGATAATTCACAGAGTTACATTTTCCAAAGACAGCTTTGTTTTTTTTATCTGTCCAGTTGGGATTATGTAAACGATGGGCTGCATTAAAGGTTGTTCTACGTCCTATTTTAATCATTTCTAAATCATTTCGTTTAAATATTCTTCTACGATCTTTTTGAACCAAACCGTATAGTTTTGTGGTTCTTTTTTGATTTCCTCCTTAAGATCTTCGATTCGAATATATCGATAATCTTCGACTTCTTCAGGATTTGGAACAGGTTCGCCATTAAATCTCCCCACAAAAACATGGTCTAATTCATTTTCGATCAATCCATTTTCAAATGATGTTTTGTAAATGAACTTTCCGACAAAATCAATAGCCGTAGTGAAGCCCATTTCTTCTTGCATTCTTCTTATGGCTGCATTTTTCGGAGACTCACCTAAACGAGGATGTGAGCAACATGCATTGGTCCACATTCCGCCACAATGGTATTTATCACTGGCCCTTTTGTGAATTAGCATTTCGTCGTTATCATTAAAAATAAGAACAGAAAACGCCCTGTGAAGTCGGCCTTCTTGGTGGGCTTTTAACTTCTCCATTGTACCCAAAACCTGATCGTTTTCATCGACGAGAACTACATCACTTGTACCGGTTACTTCCATTTCACTTTAAGTTTAAAAATGACAGAGACAAAGAAACAACTTTTAGCTTCAGTTAAACTAATGCATTGCACATTAACTTTTGTTCAAAGCTACTAATTATTATAGTTTGCATATTCAGGAAGTTGATCCATTAGTTTTTTTCGTGCGATAAAGATTCTACTTTTAACGGTACCTAGCGGAATGTCTAGCTTTTCAGCGATTTCTTTGTACTTGTATCCCAGGTAATGCATTTCGAATGGCTCCTTGTACTCTGGAGTCAAAGTCTCTAATTGTGCATTTATTTCCTCATCTGCAATGTAGTTGTATGGAGAATCTCTGTTTTCTGTTGAATTGTTCAATAAGAACATGTCCGTTGAGTTATCAAAAATTGTATTTGACCTTACTTTTCTTCTGTAATTATTGATAAAAGTGTTCTTCATGATGGTAAAAATCCACGCTTTGAAATTCGTTTTAGGTTTGTAATAATCCTTGTAACGAATCGCTTTAAGCATCGTATCTTGTGTTAAATCCTTGGCATCCTCAAGGTTTTTAGTATAGTTCATCGCAAAAGCCAATAAATATGACTCCATCGAAGTAAGCGTATTATTAAATTCTACTGTTGACATTTTCTTGTTTTGTTTAGAGTTGTGCTTATAATGTTAAACAGAACTGTGCCAAAGCTACGCGTTTTTAATGAATCTGCCAAAAAAGATCCTAACCTCAAGGTGGTCAAGGGTTAAGGTGTAGTATTTTTTTTAAGTTGACACTCCGTGTTTTAAACCAACCCCGCTAAGTGTGTACTTTTATACTCTTTTTTGTGTATCTTATACCTCAATCCAGTCTTGAACAGGGAAGACCATGTCAGTTTTTGGTAGTCCGTAAGTATCAGCCATAGCTCCTCCGATGAAAATAGGCAGTTGGACTTCCTCCAGGAGATGCATGATATAATTATTGTAATCTTCTTCAGGCGTATTTGCAATCATAGAAAGAATTATGCTCTTTGGGTTAATCGTGGGCAAAGTTTTCTTTAAATCTGAAATGGGTAGGTTTGTTCCGAGGTATAAAGTTCGGTAATTTCTTTTCTTGAGGATATAATTATAAAACAACAAACTGATTTCGTGAAATTCGTCTTCAGGTGTAAACAAAACGGCATCTACACGTCGTTTAGCCACAATAGGTAACTTATCTGTTTCAACAATTAATTTTTGACGAATTACGTTAGATACAAAATGTTCTTGAACAGGAGTGATTGTTCCGACCATCCATAGCACACCAATTCGATCAAGAAATGTCACCAAATAATTTCTGTAAACAGTTTCTAATCCTTCCTTTTGAATGGCGTTGGTTAATACCCTTTCGAATGTATCACAATCCAATTCAACCATGGACTGAATCAATAGACTTACAACAGCACTGAAGGATTGTTCTCCTTGGAATAAACCTTCAACTTTTTTCTTGATTTCACGTTCAGAGCATTCTGCAATTTTGGAAATTTTCCATCCATTATCATAAAGAATTGAGATGTTTAAAAGCTTTACAAGATCAGCATCTGAATAGGTCCTGATTTTGGTTTTGGTACGATCTGGAGATAAAAGAGCATAACGCTTTTCCCACACACGAATGGTATGCGCTTTAATCCCTGTTAAGGTCTCTAAATCTTTTATTTTGTACTCCGCCATGCCTATTCAACAGTTGATTGGTGTTTTAGTTCAAGCTTTACAAAGATAAGTTAAACAATTTTAAAGTTAATTTTAATTTCATTTGCGTAGAATAAAACTTTTCAAGTTATACGTAACCTTTGTTACGTGATAAGATATGCTTACGCCGTATTTTGCTCTTTGGATTCAATTTGTTTTAATAAAACAGCTCAAGGAAAATAAGATGAAAAAAGAAATTACACTACCTGAAACCATAAGTGCAAGAACTGAATTTAAACGTAAGTTTACGTTCGGGCAAATGTACCTTTCTTTCGTATACGCAATTGGGGCCTTTTCAATTTTGGGTAAAAACAAGAAGAGTGAATTGATTCATCCTGACTTTGTAGAACGTTTACAATTGGCAGTGACAGAGGTTAATGGTTGCGCTGCATGTTCTTATCAACACACGAAAATGGCTTTGAATATGGGAATGAGTAGTGAAGAAATCAATAGTTTTTTAAGTGGTGGCGAAGATTTTATTGATCCAAAGGAAGCAAAAGCAATCGTGTTTGCGCAACATTTCGCAGATGAAACTGGACGTCCTAATAAAAAGGCCTATGACTCTGTTGTTGATGAATATGGTGAAGAAAAAGCGGAGGTCGTCTTAGCAGCTTGTCAGGTAATGCTTGCAGGAAATATGTATGGAATTCCTTTCAGTGCTTTTCAGTCGCGTTTGAAGGGTAAAAAATACAAAGACAGCTCACTATTCTATGAGTTGGGAATGATGATTTTTGGAATACTGGCTTTGCCTGTTGCTGTTCTTCATGGTTTAATACGAAAGATTTTTGGCGTAGCTAACAAGCGGTTTTTTAAAGGGTAGTTTTTCGACTAACGGAAATTGCACGGCGTTTTTAAAGTGCTTTGAATTTTAGAGCAACAACAATTCCCATTAAAAAAATTGTATCTTTGTAGCTGATATACATTATATGACATTTAAACAACTCGGTTTAGCCGAACCAATATTAAAAGCCCTCGAAGAAGAAGGCTACGAAAACCCAACCCCAATTCAAGAACAATCGATACCTATTCTTTTAAAAGGAAAAGACCTATTAGGAGTTGCTCAAACTGGAACAGGAAAAACAGCAGCATTTGGAATTCCAATTCTGCATCATTTATACCATTCGAATAAAGACCAAAAAGGGAAGCGTAAAATTCGCGCCCTGATTGTTACACCAACAAGAGAGTTAGCCATACAAATTGACGAAAGCTTAAAAAACTATGGAAGGCACACAGGGTTAAGAACTACTGTGATTTATGGTGGAGTAAAGCAAACCAAACAAGTTGCCCGATTAAAACAAGGCGTTGATATTTTGGTGGCTACACCCGGTAGATTACTTGATTTAGAGAGTCAAGGCGTGCTAACTTTTCGCGATTTAAATTTTGTAGTTTTAGATGAAGCAGATCAAATGTTGGACATGGGCTTTATTCATGACATCAAGAAAATTATTGCAAAGCTTCCACCAAAAAGGCAATCACTCTTCTTTTCTGCAACCATGCCGAAAACAATTGTAGAATTGTCTAAAAAAATATTGGGTGAATTTGAACAAGTGAGCATAAAACCTCAACAAGCGACTGCAGAAAAAGTGGAGCAAGGAATTTACTTCGTAAGTAAAGGGAACAAAGTGCATTTATTGAGAGAGCTCATCAAAGAACGCCCAGGAGAATCTATATTGGTTTTTTCAAGAACAAAGCACGGAGCCAATAAGATCGTTAAGAAATTAGCACAGGCAGATATTAAAGCGGCTGCTATTCATGGAAATAAATCTCAACCACAACGTGAAGCGGCACTGGGAGGATTTAAAGAGGGTAACATACAGGTGTTGATCGCTACTGATATAGCAGCGCGTGGAATTGATGTCGATGATTTAGCTTTGGTGATTAATTATGACTTACCTAATGTTGCTGAAACCTATGTTCACCGTATTGGAAGAACTGGTCGGGCAAAAGCAAGTGGAATTGCTTTGTCATTCTGTAATAACGAAGAACGTGCTTATTTGAAAGACATCGAGAAATTGATCCAACAAAAAGTACCCGTTATGCCTCCTCATCCTGAAGTAGAGGAAGAAGCTTATGACCCTGTGGCTGCGAAGAAAAAACCGCAACAAAGAGGCCGTGGAGGTGGAGGAAGAAAACCGCAAGGAAAGTCGCAGAAAAAAAGAAGTGATAACAACAGAAGAAGATAATGGTTTTTTAAAATGCTAACCACGCGTCTCCGAAATTGATTATGCGTGACGTTGGATGTCTTAGGGCCAATTTTTCTAAAAACACTCTGTAGGTTTTTTCTGCTTTATCGTTCATTTTCTTTAATGGCTTTGACAATAGCATTGCTGGTAAACCTTTTAAATTTACCTAATAATATCTCTGGTCTTTCTTCGCCAATACTGCGGAATACAAGATGAACATAATTTGTCATGATACACCAAGAATAGATTTCCATTTCTTTGTGTTCTTGACAGTATTTGAGATTTTCAATAAGGATGTTCTTGTATTCATTTCTCGTAAAGACATCGAGTCATTCGACAGCTGCAAAAGTGACAAAATAGGGTGCATCAGGTTTGTGAAACTTATAATTTTTTGACCTATTGATTTAGGTTATAATTTAAGTTTTTAGCTTTTTAAACTAACCACGTGCCACTCGTAAGGAACATCGAGGGTCTCAGTTACCTTTCGTGCAGTAGCATGGGGGGCTTACCACGCAGACACATGGTAGAAGGGATTCACCTCTCTCTCAACTTACCATTTCAAAAACTGTTGATTCCATGAAAACAATTCCCTTTTGTTTTTGTTAATTCTAAAATCAAAAACAGATGAGTAAATCAATTCAAATAGGTGACAAGTGTCCAAGTTTTTCTTTAAAAGACCAACATGGAGAGGTGTTTAATAGCGACGAAATTATCGGAGATAAAAACATGGTGGTTTACTTTTACCCGAAAGATGAAACAGCTGGTTGTACCAAACAAGCTTGTTCTTTTAGGGATGCATATACGGACTTCACAGCGGCAGGCGCTTTGGTGGTTGGAATTTCTAGCGATGATGAAGAAAGTCATAAGGCTTTTGCAGAAAACCATAACTTGCCTTTTATTCTCTTGGCAGATACCGATAAAAAAGTGCGCAAAGCATTCGGTGTTCCAACTAATTTGTTGGGATTAATTCCAGGACGAGTGACTTATGTTATCGATAAAAATGGAATCGTTCGTGGGGTTTTTAACTCACAAATGAAGTTTGAACAACACGTACCAGAAGCTTTGCTTATTTTAGATGAACTAAAATAAGCAAAGCTTCAGTATTGAGCAAGAGCAAGTCAGTATTGAGCAAGAGTTTTGAGTGTGTAAGACTTCAAGATTCCTCCATCAGCAAAATCAAAGGTTTTGACTGCTGTTCGGCTTGTTTTTACCCACACTAACATTCAATAAACTTGTCATTCCTAAGGAATCCCAAGAACTCGGGATGATCGAGGAATCTCTTTTGTCTTCATGACCAACAGTTGTATTTAATAAAAACGATTCCCATTCTAACTCACCTTCTAAATACACAAAATTCTGTGCGTAAGCTCTCTAAAATTCTTACCTTTATCATTACTCAAAATTGTAAATATGATCTTCGTAGAAAATGAAAATGTTACCAATCCAAGGTTAAATTTAGCCTTAGAAGAATATATCGTGCGTCATTTTAGTGCAGAAAATGATTATCTGCTGTTTTATATCAATGAACCTTCAATTATTATTGGGAAAAACCAAATCACCATAGAAGAGGTAAATCAAGATTACATTGATCGAAACGATATTCATGTGGTAAGGCGTGTTAGCGGTGGTGGAGCAGTATATCATGACTTTGGAAACCTAAATTTCAGCTTTATTACGAATCACGACATCAATAAACTGCATAATTTCAAAAAGTTTACCGA
The DNA here is from genome assembly GCF_947504225.1 of Brumimicrobium ulvae. Lineage (GTDB taxonomy): Bacteria > Bacteroidota > Bacteroidia > Flavobacteriales_D > Crocinitomicaceae > Brumimicrobium > Brumimicrobium ulvae. The sequence goes on from NZ_CANNGT010000002.1 coordinate 324,602, forward strand.
GCCGGTGATCAAAGTATTGAACGATTTAGGTGCTTCTGCAGAATTAAAAGGTCGAAATGATATTTTAGTAGGAGAGAAAAAAATCTCGGGTACTGCACAGTTTTCTACAGGAAAACGAATGATTAGCCATGGAACTTTGTTGTACAATACCGACCTTAATGAAGTGGTGAATGCACTCAACGTTAAACCGAGTAAGATTGAATCTAAAGGACATAAGTCTGTGCGAAGCCGAGTGGCTAACATTAGTGAATTTCTCGAAGACAAGTTGACAATCGAAGCGTTTAAAAGCTTGTTGCTGAAAGGTCTTTACGCAGAAAACGAAGCTTTTGAAACTTATCGTTTAACGGAAGAAGAATGGGCCGCAGTCCACCAATTGAAAGAAGAGAAATATGACACTTGGGATTGGAATTACGGACGCGCACCTAAATTCAATATGCAGTACAATAAACGATTTCCTGTAGGAGAAATTGATGTTAGAATATTTGTTGAAAAAGGCCGAATACAAGAAATTAAAATCTCCGGAGACTTCTTTGGAAAAGATCCTGTTGCACAAATAGAAGAAGTTTTGGTGGATGTTCCTTACGATAAAACCTCCATCGAAAAAGCATTGGAAAATGTTGACGTTACCCAGTATTTCGGTGCTTTAGAAAAAGTAGATTTTGTAAATTTATTGGTGAATGCATGATTGTTGGCAATTAAAGAGGGAATTGCTTCGAATCAAGTTGCTCTTTTTAATGAAAACAATTTCGATTCAAAAATCTATTTCCCTACACAAAAAAATAGAGTCAGAAAAAACCAGTAGCAATTTGAGCACAAAAAAGAGATTCCTCCATCAGCAAAAATCAAAGGTTTTGGCTGCTGTTCGGAATGACAAACAGATGAAGGAATTTTGGGTAAAAACAAGCCGAAGCTCTGCTTCGGCTTGTTTTTACCCACACTCACACCCAATAAACTTGTCATTCCGAAGGAATCCCGAGAACTCGGGATGACTGAGGAATCTCTTTTGTCCTACACAAAAAGTGAGTTTCTATGTCTTCTCCGCCAGCTGGGGAGAATTTTACAACTTCACAAATCCAACGGTTGGAACTTGCTTTGTCCTTGTGATGGTTCGAATTTTATAGTTCCCTGCAGCCCAACCTGAGGTATTGACATAAAAAGTGTTGAGGCCTTTTTGCAATTCTTCCTCCTCTGTAATTGTATGAACCAATCGTCCTTGGTCATTGTAGACGTGAAGGGCAATTACTTCTTTGACTGGCATCACTACTTTGATGGTCAATTGATCGCTAACTGGATTCGGATAAGGGTGAATAAGTACCACTTCTGAAGGCGCAATAACACGACAAACCTCATTGTTTTCTAAATCAAGCTCGGTAAATTGTGCTGGAGATACAATTCGCCCTTCAATACACAGGTAGTTTTGGTCGGCATCTTTGTCCATTACCGTTGCGCTGGGTGCGGCAGAAAAAACATAAATTTCTGACTGTCCAGCTTGTAAGTTTCCAGACCATGTTTCTTTAATTCCTCCGCTTAATGAGGGTTTACGCAGGTACAAATCTACCATATCAATGGGCGTTGTTCCAATGTTTTTCAACTGAACACCTATGGTGAGGTAACCGTTCACTTCTTGACTAAACAATTGTGAAATCAATAAATCTGTTTGGCGTTCCAATACCGTTCTTTGAATGGTCATACTGTCTGAACATCCATGAATGTTGCGCACTAAAAGTTCAACCGTGTAGGTATTCCCTATTTGCGATTCATCGAAAGTAATGCTTGTGTCTGCTTGTTGTGCATTTGCAAAATCTCCAAAGGTCCATTCGTGTTGACTTGCACCAGTACTTGTGCTTTGGAAAACAATAGGGTAATCGCTTACAAAAGCATTAGGAGAGAAGTCAAAGTCTGCATCGATATAGTCTTTTATGTTCACGGTGGAAATAGCTGAATTTTCACATCCAAAGGCCGACCTTACGGTTTGTTCTAATGAATATGTTCCTGCATTTGGAAACTGGTGACCTACTGTAAATCCAGTGATTGGCGTTTGACCGTCAATAGACCAATCTACTTGAGCAACGCTGCCATTGGGAATAAAAGAATTGTCAATGAATTGCGCATCAATTCCAGCACATGCCTGTTCTAAAGTATAATTCACTTGTGGAATGGCGTGAATTTTTATCGTTTGTGTTGTGTCATCGCTACAACCATTATTCGCTGTTGCTGTTAATCCTACGGTATAAACACCTTGCGAAGCATAAGGCTTTTGCGGATTTGTTTGACCGGAATTGGTGCCGTCTCCAAAAGTCCATTGGTAAGTTGTGATTGTCGCTGGACTAGCTACTGTTGAAGCGTTTTGATAATTCACCACACTTCCTTCACACACTTCGTTAAAATTAAAATCCGCTGTTGGAGTTGGCGCAATGGTTTTGGTTTGCACCAATGTGTCGATACAACCAAAAATATCTGTTCCGATGAGCATTACGTCATAATTCCCTGGGCTCGTGAAAATATGTTGTGTGTTTTGTCCAACAGCGACATTATCTGTTCCACTTGCAGGATCATTAAAATTCCAATTCCAATCGGTGATGGTTTGCGGACTCAATTGACCTCCGTTAAATTCAATGGCTTGGTTTTGACAAATATAATTCGTTGAGAAAGTCAAAATCGGGTTGGTTTTGATTTCAATCGGAGCGCTTAGCGTATTAAAACATCCGGAAGAAGTTTCTATGGTCAAAGTAATGTCGTAATTTCCATCCGCAGAATAAGCAAAAGTTCCTTGTTCAACATTGGCTGTCGACCCTTCTCCAAAGTTCCAATCCCAAGCAATAATGCTCGATCCATCGGTTGTAGTGGAAAGGTCTTCAAAATCGAAGGGAGCAGCAACACAAGATTGTGCAGGAACATCAAACGCAATATTCGGTGCATCACCAATGATCGTCACATCAATGGTATCCATAGCAACACATCCATTCGCGTTTTGCACTTGAACACTGTAGGTCCCCGAGCTTGAAATGCCAATCTCTGGTGTTGTTGCTCCGGTATTCCACAAAAAACTCACCGCTTCATTTGCTCCAACACTCAATCCGAGGCTGTTTCCAGTACACAAATTAACATCAGGTCCCAAACTTGCCGTTGCAGTAAATGGATCCTCATCAAAAACCAAGGTATCCGATTGAAAAACACAACCGTTCGTGTCCGTCACCGTAACATGGTAACTTCCTGGAGAATTGATGACTAAACTATCCGCAGTCGAGCCATCCGACCATAGGTAATTGTAGTGCTCCCCAAGCCCTGTTTGCCAATCGATAAATTCACTAGGGCAGTAGAGTAGGGAGGTGGGGTGTTGAAATTCTGGAAAAATAACTTCTATTGTATCTGAAGAAGTAAAACCGAAAATATCTACTGTTTCAACCCAATAGGTCCCAGGTTCCGAAACAATCAAGCTATCCGCTGTTGAGCCATCGGACCAAAGGTAAGAATCGAAGCGTTTTCCTGCGTAAAGGGTAGTGTCGCAAAAGCCGTATTGGGTGATATTGGAGCCGAGGTTGACGGGTGGGGCGTATTTGTGGCGTATCTGAGAATGAACTATGTCTCTAAGCGAATCAGATAGGACAGTATTAAAAAGGAGGATTTGTCCGAATGAACCATCAAAAAAGACACTAGTCCATGAGCTACCAATAGTAGAGTTATCAGAAAACGCTACGTTGTGCAAGTTCGAAGTGAACAATAAGTTTTTATTTAGTTTAAAATTAAATTCAACTCCAGAACTAATGTTAATGATATGTGGACGTTTATTATCAATAAAACTAGGGAATTGACTCATAGTAAATCTATTCGATCTTCCAAACCCAGAGTAGATAGTATTGTTAGTATAAGGATAATGATCAACGCTTCCACTTGGTGTTGCTCCAAAGCGCCAAATACCGCTACTTGCTTGCGACAAAACAGGGTAGTTGTTACTTTTTGCTAAAGCGTATATTTCACCTTGACTCAAGTGAGCTAAATCAACTGGGCCTAATTCGTTTAAGTTCGAATAATCAAAGGAGATTAGGTTATTGGAAATACTATTTTCGTATGTTTTAATAGGTCTTTTACTTTGGGTAGACTGATTAAAGTCCAATCCATTTATAGATAAATCAGTCCACTGTACTACCTTTCCATTCACATCCAAAATGACACTATCGGGGTCTAGCATAAATTCCAGTTCTGGCCAACTCTTAAAGTCGACAATTGAAAAATAAAAAACGGTCGACCAGTTTGAATTGTCTGCTTTGACACGCCAATAATATATTGTATTCGGTGTTAAATTAAAAGCTGTGTAATCTGGTGTAAACAAATTGCTTTCATCAATTATTATGTTAGTGAAAGTAGTATTAGTGGCTATTTGTATGTGATAAGAGCTTGCCTGTGGATAATTGTTCCACGAAAATTCAATTGAGGTGTGGTCAAAAACATAATTGTTTTTCGGAAAGACCAAGCTCAGCTGACTGTTTAGTGAAAAACTAAGCAGTAAGAATGTAAAAACAGTTAAATAAAATTTCTTGTGCATATCAAATCTTAAATGTCAGCAAATGAATAAGTACAAAGTAAAGTTAGTGATATCTATACTAAATGAACAAAATGAATGTAGTCTTTTTTAATATTATAAGCTTTTCAAGAAAGCACTCAACTTGGTTGGGCTAAAATTAGTATTTTAGCAGTATTAAAACGAGATAGATACGTTGACAAATAAGGAAAAGGCCATATCGATTAAAGGTTTATCAAAAAGATACAGTATTGGGGTGGTTAAAGACACTTCCTTTAGAGCTTCTTTGGCGGGTGTTTTTAAGAAAAAAAAGAATCCTAATAATGATTTTTGGGCATTAAAAGATGTGTCTTTTGATGTCGAACAAGGAGAGGTCATTGGAATTATCGGTAAAAATGGCGCAGGAAAATCCACCTTGTTAAAAGTGCTTTCTAAAATCACCCAACCCACAGAGGGCCGCATTGAAATCAATGGACGTGTTGCTTCTTTGTTGGAGGTAGGAACAGGGTTTCACCCAGAGTTGACAGGCCGAGAAAACATTTATCTGAACGGAACGCTGCTTGGGATGACTCGGAAAGAGGTCGCAGAAAAGTTAGAAGAAATTGTTGAGTTTTCAGGAGTGAGGAAGTTCATTGATACACCTGTAAAGCACTATTCTTCTGGAATGTATGTGCGATTGGCGTTTTCTGTTGCCGCCCATTTGGAACCTGAAATACTAATCATCGATGAGGTGCTAGCTGTTGGAGATGCAGAGTTTCAAAAGAAATGTTTGGGGAAAATGAAAGATGTGGCTGGAGAAGGACGGACGGTTATTTTTGTGAGTCATGATTTGGCAGCTGTTAAAAATCTTTGTACAAGATGTGTTTTATTAAATAATGGAAGTATTTCAATGATTGGAACTACCTCAGAATGTATAGAAAAGTATTTGCAAAGTAATTCCATAAAATCAAATGATTTATCAACTATTAAAAACCGAAAAGGTCTAGGAAATATTCAATTTACGAATGGTTTAGTTTCTCAAAATGAAAGAAAAGGAATTGTTCTTTCAAATCAACCGATTAAAATAGAATTAGATTTATCGAAAGAGATTGATTTGAAACATGGGCGAATTGACATAGGAATAAACAATTCCTCTGGTACAAGAGTAGCTTGGATCAGTTCGAGTCTACTTCCTGAAATGACTTTAAAATCTGACAAAATTATATTTACAATAGAAAACTTTAATTTAAGTCCTGGACAATATGACTTAAATGTTTTTTGTGAAGTCAACAAAGAAATTGAAGATTGGATTGAAAACGTGTTGCCCTTTGAGGTTTTAGAGTTTGACTACTACAACTCTGGAAGGATAGTGCCTAAAGGGCAAGGAGATTTGATATTTATTTTTAATGTACAATAAATGATAAAAAAAATAAAAAGCTTAATAAATGAGTTTAGAGATAAGCACGATAAAACACAAAATCAGCTCGCAGAAATAGAATGGGCGAATATCTATCACGACAGTATTAATAACAAACCCGAAATAAAGAGTTTATCTTTAAATGTAGGAAGGTGGGCCGGTAATTATTCTTTTTTTTATTTATTAAGTAGAATTCTTGATGACTTTGAACCTAAAAAGATTTTAGAATTTGGTTTAGGAGAGTCCAGTAAGTTTATTGGTGCACATATTTCAGCTGGATATATTAATTCGAGACATAAAATAATTGAGCATGACGATGAGTGGCAATCACATTTTCTTTCTCGATGTCAACTACCAGATTCATCCGAAATTATTAAATTAAATCTTACAGAAGCGCTTATAGAAAACCATAAGGTAATCTCCTATGAAAATGTTGAAAAAGTTTATGATGAAGATGTCGAACTCTTTATTGTTGATGGACCGTTTGGCTCACCTCGCTTTTCTCGTTTTGACATTATTGCTTTAGTAAAGCTCTTTATTAAAGATAAGAAATTTATTATAATCATTGATGATTATCAAAGGGTTGGGGAAAAAGATACTTGTAGGAAACTTCTAACAGTACTTAAAGAAAAAAACATTGATGCTCAACACACTGTCTTTTCAGGCAATAAAAAACAAATGCTAATAAGCTCAAACCATTATAGGTTTTTACATTCAATATGATTCCAGAGTTCCCAATAATATCAATAATTATTCCCACTTATAACAATGAGGCTTTTATTAAAGAAACTTTAGATTCTGTAATGAAACAAACAGATCAAAAATGGGAGTGTGTTATTGTAGATGATGGTTCAACAGATGGTACATGGGATACTTTAGAATACTATTCCAATAAAGACAAAAGGTTTAGGATTTATAAAAGAAACAGAGCACCCAAAGGAGCAAATGTATGCAGAAATATAGGAGCAACTGAAGCTAAAGGCGAATTTATAACTTTTCTTGATGCTGATGATTTACTATCCGCTACATGTGTTAGGGATAGAATTGAACAAATTGAAAACAACAATGGCTTTGATATTGCTGTTTTTAAAATGGCTCACCTCAGAGATGAACTATCTGAAAACTGTGATATAGTAAACAGGTTTAGAAACTCGAAGGATATTGATAAAACCTTGAATAGGTTTATAAATTACAGAATTCCATGGCCAGTAACATCAACTTTATGGAAGCGTGAGTTTTTTTATATCATAAAATTTGATGAAGAGTTAGACCGATTTCAGGATGTTGACATTCATATACGGGCATTAAATACACGACCTGATGTGTTGTTTTACCCGCATGATAAAATAGACTCTTTTTATCGGTCATCTTCATTTCATAAAAACATTACAAAAGATAAGAAAAAGGTGATTTTAAACAGTGGATTAGTTCTATTGGCTACACTTAAAAGAGAGTCATTAATATGCTCATCCCAAGGGATGATTCTTTTTATTAGTTATTCAACAAGAGATGTCGTAGGTTTAAGAAATGCCATGCACTTTCTGTTTATTTATCTTAGATTTACTCCACTTTCTCAAATCAGTATTTATGCAATAGTCACTTTAATTAGCTCAAATAAATATTTAGCAAAAACAAACTTTTTTAAAAAAGTAAGTAATAAGTCGTATTTCAATTTTTCAAAAAGATTAGATAAAAGACTAATTTAGCATAAATGAAACTATCTATAATATACTGTTTTAAGGATAGAGAGCTCTCAAGGATCAAAAGGTCTGTTGAATCTTTATATCCCCAACTAGGAAATAATGATGAAATTGTTTTTGTTGATTATGGAAGTAACACAAATATTAAAGGTGAAGTAGAAAACTACCTAAAAGATTTTCTTCAAATAGAATATATTTATGTTGAGGCTCAAGGTAGATTGTGGAACCGTTCTCATGCGCTCAATATAGGAGTGAAAAATTCTACTTCTGAATATGTAATGATGGCAGACATCGATTTGATTTTTTCACAATCATTTTTAAATAAATTAAAGTCTCAATTTCAAACAACCGATTTAGTTAATTATCAGTGTCATTACTTACCACAAAAGTTTAAGAAATATGACCAGCTTTTAAACAAACCTTCAAAGTATGCTAAATGCTTTAAAAAATCAACAAATGAGGGACTTGGTTTGATGGCCGTTAAAAAAAGCCTGTTTGAAGAGGTGAATGGTTATGATGAATATTATCGTGTTTGGGGAATGGAAGACAATGATATAATTCATCGGTTTAAGTTGATAGGAAAAGAAACAACATGGTTGAGACCCGACAGCTATGTGTTTCATCAATGGCATCCAACTTCGGGAATAAGAACGAGGGAGAATATTGCTAAAGGGTGGCAAAGCCAACAGAGCGTTTATTTTAAAGAAAAAAACAAACTTATTATTAGAAGTCAAAATTGGGGTGAGTCTTTTTCAAAGCGCACCATAGCTAGCCAAGTGATAGCTCCTGACTTTGAGTATGAATTAACTGAATATAATCCAATTTACGCCACTTATTTTATTAAAAACAAGTTAAATGAGCACGAACCTAATCAAGTTATTCGTTTTAGTTATAACAATACCTCTATAGAGGAACTAAAAAAAACAAATGTCTTTAAACTGATTAGTTGGTTTAATAAATGGAGCAAGAGGATTAAATTTCCTATGGTGTTGGAATCAGATCTTTATCATTTTGGAGATAGAAGTACTATCTATGACTTTAGAGATATTTTCCATTATTTCTTGTTGATGAATGAAAAGGATTTAATGGATTATTATTTAAGCCAGAGAAGTCAATCTATAGAATTAACCATAATGCTAAAAGGTTAAAATGAAGCAAGAACAAATCATTATATTTAGTGATGAACCATACGGAAACAATGGTAATACACATCAGCACTACACTGATGAATTATCAAAAAACAATCTGGTTTTGTTTGTTAACCCTCCCTCCGGTTGGAATCCTTTTAAAGTTTTCAAAAAGAGAGAGATAGGACATGGAAAAAACTTAGCCTTTACACAATATTTTAATATTTTGCCTTTAGGAATTAAGAACAAATGGTATCTTCAATTTGCTATGTGGTTTAATGACTGGTATAATGCGATTGGTATACGAAAATATCTAAATAACCAAGTAGAACAACCTATATTACTCTATTTTGATCCTTTTCGCGGAATTTATATTGACAAATTTATCAGGTATAAAAAATCAATTTTCTTTATTCTAGATCCTTATTTCAAGATGCCATTCAATTCCATTCTAGCTAAGCGCGTAGATAAAGTTTTTTCAGTCAATTCCTCTTTTACATCATATTATACTAAACTCAACAAGAATTTTGAGGTCGTACCTCACGGGATTTCTTCAGAAGAGCTTTTAATAGATACAGATAAAGTGAATTCTTATCGAAAAAAATATGGGCAGTTTATTTTGTTAATTGGAAGTTTGAATAATGATGTAGATTTTGAGCTATTAATAAAAATTGCGGATAGTTTTTCACAAAATCTGGTCATTATAGGTCGGAAAGTACTAAGCTCAGCAAAAAGCGAAGAAAATTTTAATAAATTACTTCAATTTGAAAATGTGAAATATATAGGTTTTAAAGATTATAGGCTTTTAAACACCTATATTGCAGCCTCTAGCTTATGTATAGTGCCTTACGATACTTCAAGAGAAGGGTTTGGTCGTAACCCTATTAAAATCGCTAATTACATTGCTCATAAGCGACCTGTAATTAATACTGTAAATTTACAAGATTTAGAAATATTAGAAAATAAGATTTTATTTACTGCCTCTAATCATGAAGATTTCATCAATTATATTCAAAAGTTTTTTGGTGGAGATTTAGAAATAGATGAGCGGTTCATAGATTTATATCATCAAAATGTTTCTTATGAAGTGTTATCTCAAAAATTAATTAATAGCTAATCGTAATATTGAAAACTAAAGTAACAAATATCATTTCTGAAGTGGATAAAGTTATTTCTTTTGAATGGATAATCGAGAGAATTAATTCTTATCAATTTGAGTTGTCTTTTATTTTAATTAATTCAAGAAATTCACATTTAGGAAAATTCCTAAATGATAACGGAATTTCAGTTTATCACCTTGAAGCGCAAACCAAGAAAGAGATGTTTCGTGCTGTTTTTCAATGTCGTAAATTATTAAAAGGTCTACAGCCTGATGTGGTTCATTGTCATTTAATCAAAGCAAATTTAATAGGTTTAACTGCAGCAAAATTAGCAGGTGTTAAACGAAGAATTTACACTCGACATCACTCTGATTATCATTTTGTTTATTTTCCTAAAGCAGTAAAGTGGGATAAGTATTGTAATTCTTTGTCAACTAAAATTGTAGCAATAACTGATAATGTGTCACAAATATTAATTGAAAGAGAGAATGTATCTAAAAATAAAGTTATAAAAATATGGCACGGCTTTAATATTTCTAGTTTTATTCATTATGATAAACAAAAAAGTAGAGCATTAAAACAAAAATATAATCCAGAACAATGTACACCTGTTATTGGTGTTATTTCTAGATTTACACATTGGAAAGGTGTGCAATATATTATACCTGCATACAATGAATTTATAAAAAAACACCCAAACTCATTAATGTTGTTTTTTAATGCCAAAGGCGACTTTGTGGAGACCTTAAACCAACAATTAAAAGAGCAAATACCATTCAAGAATTACAGAAAAATAGAGTTTGAGCAAGATATTACTAATCTTTATTCGATTTTCGATTTTTTTGTTCATGTACCAATTAGCAATAGTGTAGAAGCTTTTGGTCAAACTTATATTGAAACAATGGCGGCTGGAGTTCCGTTGATTGCAACAAAATCAGGAATAGGAAATGAAATTCTTAAAAATGAGGAAAATGCACTAATAGTTGATTATAAAAACTCAGATGAAATATATGAAGCAATGATGCGCATTATGCATGAAGAAAAGTTGAAGAAAAAGTTGATTAAAACTGGATTAGACACTGTAAAAAAAGATTTTAGTATTGATAAAATGATTGAAAAACTAGAAGAGTTGTATCGCTAATTTTGAGTAAAAAAAATGAGTTAATAGTGGAAATATCTCAACCCTTAATATCCGTAATTCTCCCCTGCTACAATGCCGAGCAGTTTCTTCCTATGGCATTAGATTCTATAATTAATCAAACGTATAAAAACCTAGAGATTATTTGTATTAATGATGGTTCTACGGATGAAACTCCAGACGTTCTAGAAGAATATGGACAAAAAGACACGCGAATTCGTGTCATTCATAATGAAACCAACCTCAAGCTGATTGGAACGTTAAACAAAGCAATAGCTTTAGCAAAAGGGAATTATATTGCTAGAATGGATGCGGATGATGTTTCTCATTTGGAAAGAATAGAGAAATTGATTGATGTATTAATAGAACAGGCGGTAGATGTCGTTTCGTGTAATAGTATAACCATTAATGAACAAGGTAATAGGATTTCTACTGGTTTTATAAAAGCTATTTCTCCATTAGAAATAAACTTTGCTTCATATTTGTTTACCCCAATTGGGCATGCTTCCTTACTTGGTAAAAAGGAAGTGTTTATTAAGTTTCCATATTCCCATAGTAAAAACACGCTTCATACGGAAGATTATGAGTTATGGACCCGTATGATTCGAAATGGAGTGAAGCTTCATAATCATAAGGAGGCATTGTATTTTTATCGAATCAATTCAGACAGTGTTTCAAGAAAATTTGAGTCCATACAAATTGAGAACTTTATAAAAACAGCTCAAATTCATCTGGAATTTTTTTTAAATCAAAATTTAGATTTAAAAACTGTTGCTGTTGCTGTAAATAGAATTAAAGAACCTAGTATTAAAAGAGTAAGGGCAGGTTTCTCACTTATTAATGGGCTTTATGAAGAGTTTACAACTAAAAATGTATTAAGTAAAAAAGAAACCAAATCAATACGGAGTATTGTAGCTATGCAAAAGATAGATATTTCAATTCAATCTATAAAAAAAGGCGGGTTTTATGTTAGGACTTACTGTAGCTGGATTTTATTTGGCTTGATACTGTGGAATATATTTAATTCAGAATTTAAACGTTATTTAAAGCTTAAGTTTTAGCTGTTGAGTGCATGGTATTTAATCTGTCAAAATTATAAAAGAGATTTAAGAATAGATTCTGTTTGTGGTAGAAAATAGCACGTGTTTTTCGAGAGGTGGAATAGAACGATAAACGGGACTTCAGCTTTTCTCAGACTCCTCAGCTCAGTCTCCATAATAACATCGCGGATGGGTACGGATTCTTTTGTTGGTAGGTTAGGATGGTAGCGGATTTGAAAAAATTGTTTTAATCAGCGTTTGGAAATCAGCGTTATCGGCGTGCCAATTAACCCCCAAAAATTCCTTACTTTTACCTCCACAAGCATTTGCAATGACCAAAACACACAAAACCATAATAGACGCCAGTAAAAAGTCGATCATTCCAGATTTTAGGGAATTGTATCAATACAAAGATTTGTTTTTCACGTTGGCTTGGAGAGATTTTCGGGTGCGTTATGCGCAGACCACCATTGGTTTGTTGTGGGCGATTTTACAACCTGTCGTGACATTGCTTATTCTTTCCTTGGTTTTTGGACGTTTTGTGGGTGTGGAAACTGAAGTGCCGCATATTTTATTTACCGTTGCTGGGATGAGTGTGTGGAGTTATTTTTCTTATGTGATGACCAACTCTGGGAGTTCCATTATTGCGAGTCAGAACATGGTGAAGAAAATCTATTTTCCACGGTTAATCATTCCTTTGTCAAAAGCAGTTGTTGGATTTATTGATTTCGGTGTGGCTTTGTTGATCATGATGGTATTGATGATTTATTTTCAGGTTCCTCCATCGGCAAATGTTTGGTTGGCGCCTGTTTTTATTTTAATTGGTGTTATAGCAGCGTTGGCAGTCGGAATTTGGTTGAGTGCTTTAACGGTGCGTTACCGAGATTTTCAACACGTTGTTCCTTTTATGGTGCAGATTGGTTTGTACATTACTCCTGTGGCTTATCCTGCAGAGTTTGCGGTGAAACAATTGCCTGAATGGGCCAGTACTTTATACTATTTAAATCCGATGGCGGGAGTCGTGCAAGGATTCCGTTGGTCGATGTTTGGCGGAGAAGCTCCAGGACCGTTGATGTTTGTGTCTATTTTAATGATTTTGGTAATTTTTATTTCTGGCTTGTTTTACTTTAGAAAAGTGGAGGGAGACATGGCGGATTATGTTTAGCGGTTGGTGGATGGCACGCGGATAACGCGGATGCTTTGGGCTTACGCAGCAGAACTGCAAGCATCGCGGATTGTAGCGGTTTTTTTGGGGTGATAAATGAGGTTTAAATGACCCGAAGTCAATTTGAATTTTTTGATATAATTTATTACTTTCGTGGTTTTAACCAAAACTACTATGAAGACTTCTTCAATTTTTATCTACCTAATATTTGGTCTGTTTTCTTCAGGATTAATTGGACAAGAGTGTGATCCAAATACAAATCACGGAGGGGGATGGACAGCACATCCGACACCGGGTAACAATACCACCTATACAGTAGGGCTTCACGAGAATGAATTTGCAGTTCTAAGCGGTGTTCAAGCAGGTTCTACCTATAAACTTCACAATACCAATGCAAACTATTGTCTTAACATGGAAGACTATCATTTTGTGATCAGATATGCGTCGAGTCAATCCTCTCCTAATGGTGATGGAAGCGTAGTTGCTTTCGGCCCACTACCGTTGAGTTGGGTTGCACCATTTAATGGAAAGTATGTGATACATATTTATAAGCTAGACAATAATGGAAACTGTATTTATCCATCATGGACTGAAAACTGTAGTTCACTAAAAGTTCTCAACTGTGGTCCTTCTGATGATTGTGATTTGTGGAATTTACCTGTAGAGCTTACTTCATTAACGGCTGTTCCAGATAATAACATTATTAAAATGGCTTGGACAACTAAAAGTGAATTAAACAATGATTACTTTACTGTTTTAAGGTCGGAAAATGGGAAACACTGGGAAGAAATCAGTCAAGTAGATGGTGCAGGAAATAGCAATGAACGAATCGATTATCAATATATTGATAGAAATATAATAGATGCTGAAATAAGTTACTATAAGTTACGTCAGACAGATTACAATGGTCAATTTGAAGAGTTTGGACCAGTAAGTGTCAGGCATTCAAGCGGCATGGATGTTTTTGTTATGTCAAATCCTGTTAAAAACATTTTAAGTATAAATCAGAAAACTGATTTTAAGATTTTTGATCTCACAGGCAAAGAAGTAGAAGTTGTTGATTTATCTCCAGTTAGCTTTGATGTAAGTAATCTGAATGCTGGCGTTTATATTCTTCGCTTTGAGAATGGTGATATAGTGAAGTTGGTTAAAGAGTAGGAAGCAACTTTATTCATTTAAAATCAGCTTTAATCAGCTTTTGGAAATCGGCGTTATCGGCGAGCCAACATAAGTGCACACCAGTAACACCAACTATAATCCATTCAACTCCTTATAAACCTCCGAATTAATCACTTTTTCAATTCCATCTTTCAAGGGTAAAAACTCTCTATTTAGAAGTCCACGGATATTTTCTGCGTTGGGTTGTCTTCTTGTCATGTCTCCTTCTTTGAGTGGTGGAAGGAATACAATTTTTGATTGAGAACCGGTGATGTCAATGATGGTTTTGGCCAAATCGAGGATGCTGGTTTCTTTATCGTTTCCAATATTGATGACGTCGTTGATGAAGCGGTCTTCTTTGAATGCTTTTACGGTAGCCGCGATATTGTCGTCAACATAACAGAAAGTTCTGGTTTGAGAACCATCGCCATAAATGGTAATATCTTCGTTGTTGAGTGCTTGTTTGATGAACTTGCTCATCACAAAATCGGGACTTTGTTTAGGTCCGAAGGTGTTGAAAAACCTGAAAATCGTATAGTCTAAATCATAGGCTTGTGAATAAGAACGGCAGAATGCTTCTCCCATATTTTTCACAATTGCATAGGGTAATTTTGAATTTAATGGCGTTGTTTTTTCGTTTTGTGGTAATTCAACAGGTTCTCCATAAACTTCAGATGAGGAAGAGAAAAAGATGCGTTTTACTTTGGCCTCAGCACTGAGTTTAAAAATGTTTTTTAATCCTTCGATATCTTCTAGTACCAATAATGGATTGGCGGTTGTTCTTTTCACACCGACTACGGCAGCATAATGAAAAACATAATCGAATTGGTGGGCATCAAAAAGGGATTTCATTTGGTCGAAGTTGTTACAATCGGCTTCAATGAATTTAAAGTTGTTGAATTCGCTTTTAGATATTTTTTGTTTTTTACCAGTAAGAAAATTGTCTACTGCTACGATGTTATAATCAGGGGTCTTGATTAGTTCATCTGTCAAACAACTGGGAATAAATCCGGCACCTCCTGTTACTAGAATGTTTATCATTTATGGTAAGTTTTAGCTTTGCATTAATCGAATAGGAGATGCAAAATTAAGTAATTTAAGTGGTAATTATGTTTTTTGGGTAAAAATGTTGGTGGGTGGATTAGAAGATGGCACGTGGATGGTGGTGGATTTTTTTGGTGATCTTCAGTATGGCACGCAGATGACACTGATACCAAGGTAGCGCGGATGGTAGCGGATTTTTTGGGTGGTTGGAAGAGTAGGGGATTTGTACGGATTAAAGAATCAGTTTTAATCAGCGTTTGAAAATCGGCGTTATCGGCGTGCCAATAACACCAATGGAGATTTATAGAGTTATTTTTTTGGTGTTGTTCAGAATGGCACGCAGATGACGCAGATACCAAGGTAGCGCGAATGGTGGCGGATTTTTTTTGGTGTTGCTGGAAGAGTAAGGGGTTTGTACGGATTAAAGAATCAGCTTTAATCAGCGTTTGGAAATCAGCGTTATCGGCGTGCCAATAACACCAATGGAGATTTATAGAGTTATTTTTTTGGTGTTGTTCAGAATGGCACGCAGATGACGCAGATACCAAGGTAGCGCGGATGGTGGCGGATTTTTTTTGGTGTTGCTGGAAGAGTAAGGGGTTTGTACGGATTAAAGAATCAGCTTTAATCAGCGTTTGAAAATCAGCGTTATCGGCGTGCTAATTACACCAATAGAGATTTATAGAGTTATTTTTTGGTGTTGTTCAGAATGGCACGCAGATGACGCAGATACCAAGGTAGCGCGGATGGTAGCGGATTTTTTGGGTGGTTGGAAGAGTAGCGGATTTGTACGGATTAAAGAATCAGCTTTAATCAGCGTTTGGAAATCAGCGTTATCGGCGTGCCAATTACACCAATAGAGAGTTATGAAGTTATTCATATCGTTTAGAGATTAAAAAATCAGTTTTAATCAACGTTATCGGGGTGCTCATTTTCTAGATACCAATACCAATTATTTTTTGTATCTTAGAATAGTTCACCTAAATCAAAAACGTAATTATGGAATTGTTACACAAGGATCTAACCGATCAAATATTAAAGACTTATTTTGATGTTTATAATGAATTAGGCTTTGGTTTTCTTGAAAAAGTATATCAAAACGCACTATTTCTTGAATTAAAGAATCGAGGTTTCTTTGTGGAAGCACAGAAGCAAATTAAAGTATATTATAAAGAGACCCAGGTTGGGGAGTACTATGCCGATTTGATAGTTAATGAGGCTGTTATATTAGAATTAAAAGCTACTGAAGTAATTGTAAAGGAGTTTGAATTTCAGTTGATTAATTATCTTAAAGCAACTGATATTGAAGTCGGTTTTTTGCTGAATTTTGGATCAAAGCCTGAGTTTAAAAGAAGGGTTTTTTCAAATGATAGGAAGAGTAGCTTGCCAAGGGGTTAGGGTGGTGTTGTTCAGAATGGCACGCAGATGACGCAGATACCAAGGTAGCGCGGATGGTAGCGGATTTTTTTGTTGGTTAGGAGAGGGAGCGGATTTGTACGGATTAAAGAATCAGCTTTAATCAGCGTTTGAAAATCGGCGTTATCGGCGTGCCAATTACACCAATAGAGATTTATAGAGTTATTTTTTTGGTGTTGTTCAGAATGGCACGCAGATGACACTGATACCAAGGTAGCGCGGATGGTAGCGGATTTTTTGGGTGGTTGGAAGAGTAGGGGATTTGTACGGATTAAAGAATCAGCTTTAATCAGCGTTTAGAAATCAGCGTTATCGGCGTGCCAATTACACGTGTCGGGTTTTTGCAGTAGTTTAACTTAACCTTGTCTGAAAACATCCCATCAAAAAAGCGACCCTCTTTCGAAAGTCGCTTATCAAATGAATACTTATAAACGTAAATGAAAGCTTAATTGGCGGAGCTGATGCTTATAGCTAAAAGTCTACCGCCTAAAGCTTTTAACTCTGATCTTTCAATTTCACCATGGTCAAAATCGTTGCGAAACCTACCAATGGTTCTTCGGTATCTTGGTCTAGCATTTCAACTAACCATTTTACGATACCACGTTTGATTTTTGTTTTCGGATCATCCTCTTTTGGCGTAACGTCAGTTGGAACTAACTCTTTACACGTAAATCGGATGTGCATTTTCGAACCAGCATATACAGGCTTCGTAAAACGCATGTTATCAATACCATAGTTCAACAAAACAGGGTTCATTTCATAGTTATGTACGAATAAACCTGCAGCTGCACTCATAAGGAAATATCCGTGAGCTACTTGTTCGTCGAACATTGTTCCGTTAAAGTCAGTTTCTCTTTTGTGAGCATAGAAATTATCTCCAGAAAGTGCTGCAAATTGATCGATGTCATCTGCAGTGATTTCACGACTTTCTGTAATGAGTTGATCACCCACATTCAATTCTTCAAAATACTTTGTAAAAGGATGTTCATCAATAATATTTCCTTTTGCTCCTTGTTGGTAAACTTGCGTAATTTCAGTTATTGCAGAAGGGTGACCTTGGATAGCGGTACGTTGTAAGTAATGTAATACTCCACGCATTCCACCCATTTCTTCACCACCTCCAGCACGACCTGGACCACCATGAGTTAACAACGGCAATGGTGAACCATGTCCTGTACTTTCTTTAGCACATTCTTCGTTCAATACTAGGATACGTCCGTGCATACTAGCTGCACCAATCACGTATTCTCTTGCTTCTTTGTTGTCTGGTGTAACAATGGTCGAAACCAATGAACCTTTCCCCATTTTGGCCAATTCAATTGCTTCATCAATGCTGTTGTAAGGCATCAGTGTTGAAACAGGACCAAACGCTTCCACGGAGTGAACATCAACGTTATCAAATGGTTTGTCATTTCTAAATAGAATCGGCGGGAAGAAAGCACCTTTTTCTTTGTCGGCACCCAGTACTTCGAAATTCTCCATGTCACCAAACACAATGTTTTGTGATTTCGAAAGCAATTCAACTTTTTCACGGACTTCTTTCTGTTGGTCTAATGAAGCTAAAGAACCCATGCGAACGCCTTCAACAGAAGGGTCTCCAATCACTGTTTTTGACAAACGAGCAGATATTGCTTTCTGGGCGTCATCCATCAATTCTTGAGGAACGAAAATACGACGAATAGCCGTACACTTCTGACCTGCCTTGGTGGTCATTTCACGAACAACTTCTTTTACGAAAATTGCAAATTCCGGTGTGTCTGGCGTTGCTTTTTTTCCTAGAATGATTGCATTTAACGAATCTGCTTCAAGGTTAAAAGGAACATTGTTGTTGGTAATAACAGGGTTAGATTTAAGTTTCAATCCTGTGCTAGCACTTCCTGTGAATGAAACAACATCAGAAGGAGTTACATGATTAATTAAATCTCTTGCCGATCCCAAAACCAGTTGTAACGCACCTTCAGGTAAAAGTTTCGAAGCAATAATATCTTCTACAACAACTTGTGTCAAGTAACTGGTTACACTAGATGGTTTTACTACTGCAGGGACACCAGCCATTAGGTTAACTGCAATCTTTTCCAACATTCCCCAAACAGGGAAGTTAAAAGCATTGATGTGTACAGCGACCCCTTCTTTAGGCACCATGATGTGGTGACCAATAAAAGTTCCGTTTTTAGACAACATTGCTGGTTCACCATCGATGTAGTAAGGAAGATTTGGAAATTGTCTTCTTAAAGAAGCGTTAGCAAATAAGTTACCAATTCCTCCTTCAATATCTACCCACGAATCGCCTTTTGTTGCACCTGTCCAGGCACTTACTTCGTAATATCTTTTTTTGTTTTGTAAAAGATAAAGTGCTAATGCTTTGAGCATATTTCCGCGTTCATGGAAGGTCATTTTTCTCAATTTCTTACCACCTACTGTGCGTCCGTAATTTAATATTTCAGCAAAATCAAATCCTTTACTCGATACTCCTCCAATTTGTTCTCCTGTAATGGCATTGAATACTTCGGTTTCTACTCCTTCACCATTCTTCCACTCACCACAGATATAGCTTTTTATTTTTTGCATAATTCTATTTCTTCTTTTGAGCACTAAATATAAGTTTCTTTTGGTGATTTTGAAGGAGAATCGGGTGATTTTTTAAGCCTTGAGAAAGAAGTGTTCGTTTATTACGTCAGAAAAATATGATGGCAATGGCTTTTGTGTGGCGCGTTTTAAAATTGGTTGTCTGTAAGGGTAACTTTAACCATAGTGTTTTTCAAAAACTCAAAAGGAATAGCCGAAATAGAATTATTTTTTGACTAAAAATGCATCAATCTGCTTTCTAATTCCAAGGATGTTTTGATCGACCATACACTTAAAATGCTTTTTCGGACATTGAGCAAAACCGATTTTTGAACAAGGTCGGCACGACAACCCGTCTACTTGATGAATAGAGTAGGACTGAGGAGCTTGAGGTCGGTAAGGATACATACCCAATTCAGGCACTGTGTTTCCCCATATACTTACAATAGGCAATTCGAATGCTGCGGCGATGTGCATCATTCCGGTGTCATTGGTGATTAATAATTGCGCGTCTTTTACCACTTGAGCTGATTCGTGAATAGTGAGTCCACCGCAAGTATTGTTAATGTTTTGACCGGGCAATGATTGCCTTAGTTTTTCCCCTTCTTCTCGGTCACCAGGTCCACCAACAATAACAATTGGATACGGAAGACCTTTGAGTATTTCACTCATTTGTTCGGCAGGCATTCTTTTGGTTGCAAACTGAGCGCCTATGGCCACTGCAAGATATTTATCTGTAGTTGGAAAACGTTTAGAAAACGATATGAAATCAATTTTAATTCGAAAATCTATTCCTTTGTGATCGTTTTTTACTCCCAAAGGTTTTACTGCTTCAAAATACCGGTCTACAATATGAATGTCTGGCATTAAATTCCATTTGAAATTAACATAAAGCCATTTTTGTACATTCAATTTCGGGAATGAAAAACTGTCTTTACGGAGATGACTTTTTATTTTTGAAGTCCTTAAATTCTTGTGTAAATCAATGACAAAATCAAAATCAGCTGTTTTTAAGTCAGCCAACACCAAATGGTTTTCCTCGCCCCATTCATGTACAAAATCGACATGCGGATTGGTTGAATACAACTCTGAATATTGAATTTTTGTCAAAACATGAAGTTCCACGTTGGGCAATTGCTCTTTGATACAACGCAGAACAGGACTTGTAAGTACAATGTCTCCTATAGAACTGAACCGTATGACAAGAATTTTGGTCATGGGACAAATGTAATAATCAATTACTAATTACATATTGTTTAATTACGAATTGTTTGACCTCGTTTTATAAGGAAGGAATGAACATTCTATTCAATCAAAACGAATTTATCAAACAAAATGTATGGATTAGGAAAGTTTGTAAACCGCCCCTACAAATCCCTTTTTTCTTTGCGAAACTTAATTCCCCTACTCGCCCCAAGAAGTCTTTTATTTTCAAAAACATTTGCTTTCTAATTAACTTTTTCACTATCTTAATTTAGCGATGGATGGAAATAGGCAGGTTTAATCTTGCTGTATCTCCTTCCAAGCATTACTTTAGCAACCACCAAATTTTGGATAAAACAAACGATAATGAAGCAGATTACAGCCGACATTCAATCGCCAGCAGATTTCACAGAGAAGTTCATCAATCAGACGAATCATTCCGTTTTTCTTACCGGAAAAGCTGGGACAGGGAAAACGACCTTACTCAAAAAAATCATTGATTCTACACACAAGAACACGGTAGTTGTTGCACCTACAGGAATTGCAGCCTTAAATGCTGGAGGTGTAACCATTCATTCTTTTTTTCAATTGCCTTTTGCTGCGTTTATTCCTGATTTTGGACAACCTCCTTTCGTGGGTCAGCGTACACAGTTCAATACAAAAAACACCTTACAACAGCATTTTAACCTCAATAAAAAAAGAAAAACGATTTTCTTGAAGTTGGAATTACTTATTGTGGATGAAGTAAGTATGCTTCGTTCGGATTTGTTAGACGCCATGGATTTCATGTTGCGAAAAGTGCGTAGGAACGACACTCCTTTTGGTGGTGTACAGGTTTTGTTTATCGGTGATTTAATGCAGCTTCCACCAATTGTAAAGAGAGAGGAGAAAGGTGTATTGGATCAATATTATGGGGGGAGTTTCTTTTTCCACGCAAAAGTAATTCAAGAGCAACCGCCTTTGTATATCGAATTAGAGAAGATTTATCGCCAAAACGACCCGGAATTCATCGAATTGTTGAATAATTTGAGAAATAATCACATCTCAGATGAGAATGTTGAATTATTGAACAACTATGTGAAGCCAAATTTTGATGCCACCGAGCACGAAAGTTTTATTACTTTAACCACACACAATGCAAAAGCAGATGAAATCAATGATAAAGCTTTAGCAGCTTTGAGCGGAAGATCACGAAATTATGATGCCCAAATCACCAAAAAGTTTCCTGAGCACATGTTCCCAATTCCTAAAACTATGGAATTAAAAGTAGGTGCTCAGGTCATGTTTATAAAGAATGATTTAGCACATGAAAAACGCTATTACAATGGGAAAATTGGGCGTGTAACAGAACTGTCTTCTGATGAAATACGAGTAACTTTTCCGGAAGAAAAACTCACCATTTCTGTAGAACCTTATGAATGGGAAAATGTGAAATTCAGCTTAGATGAACAATCAGGTGAGATTAAAGAAGAAGTCATTGGAACCTTTGTTCATTTCCCTTTAAAACTTGCTTGGGCCATTACAGTCCATAAGAGTCAAGGTTTGACTTTTGAAAAGGCGGTGTTGGATTTATCAAATGTTTTTGCTCCGGGACAAGCTTATGTTGGTTTGTCGCGTTTGGTTTCTTTGAAAGGCTTGGTGTTGACTAGTCCAATTCGTTTGAATGGATTAAGAAATGATCAACATGTGGTCAATTATGCGAAAAACAAAGCTGATCAAAAGTTGTTGAAACGCAGTTTAGAAATTGGGACAGTTGTTTATTTGCAAAAGCGTTTGCAGAAAACCTTTAATTGGGACGCCATGGTGAGTCGTTGGTTGTCGCTAGAAGCAGCACATAAAGCAGCTGGACCAAGAAGTGAAATGGCCAAAAACAAACCTTGGTTTGAAGATCAAGTGAATGCTTTGATGAGCACCTTAGAGCCTTCGCGAAAATTCAGATCACAACTGATTAGAATATGTCAACCCGATCAAATGGATATCGATGTGCTCTACGAACGATATGAAGCGGCTTATAATTACTTCATGAAAACACTTGAGCCTGTCTTTCGAGGCACCATTAAAAAGCTTCTTTTGCTAGGGAAAAAGACAAGTGTTAAGCAATATTCTGAAGATTTAGCAGAACTAGATGAATTGCTGACTGAAGTTATAATAGATTTAAAAAAATCTAGAAAACTGGTTCAAAACCTTTACAACGGAAAAGAATTATCGAAAGAAAATATTTGGGATGATCAAATCAGGAACTTCAAGATTGCGAAAATTCAAGTTGTAAAAGAAGAGATCCGTCGCGAAAATCCAACCTTGGAAGGACTCGATGAAATGACCATTATTAAAACGAGATCAGAGAAGAAAGACAAGGATAAAAAACCGAAAACATCTACTTTTGATAAAACTTTAGCCCTCTTCGAAAAAGGCAGAACAGTGAAAGAGATTGCCGACGAAAGGGTGTTGACGGAGCGTACGGTCTATAATCACCTAGGCCGATTAGTTAAGGATGAGAAGCTAGAGATTGAGGAGGTTTTGGATCAAGAGAAAATTGAAATTTTACGCGATAAACTGGGTAAAGAAGTCGAAGGAACTTTAACAGAAGCAAAAGAACGTGTAGGAGATAGCATCACATGGGATGAGCTAAGAATTTACCATGCAAGCTGCCTGAGATAAACGAGGGTTTGTAGGAATAATGATGAACGAGGTCGTTTTTGGTTCCACGCCATCAATTGTTTCAAATGCTGTGGTGCTAACCTATCTGTAGAAGCCTGATTTGATGAGTTTTTTAATCCCTTAGGGAATGGAACTTATTTTCAAACTGTAAGCGGTTCATTGTAGCAACCCAATTTGAAAATAGAGAATTTATAGCTTTTCAATAAACTCAACAAGCAACTTAACAATGTTGTCGTATGCAGCGAAGGATAGTTCTTCGTAGGTATCATAAACATCATGATAGTTTTTGTTTGGGCCCATCGAATAGATAAAAAATGAAGGAACCCCTTTGACATGAAAATGGTAATGGTCGCTGTTGGCTGTTTCCCCTCTTGACTTCACAGTGCTTAAATACTCTTGTTTATCATTGATGCACTTCAAGAGTTCGAATTCTTTTTCTAAAAGACGGCCATTCACAGCAGTGATTCCTTCTTCACCGCTTCCCATAATGTCTAAATTGAGCAGGAACTTGATCTTTGAGAAATCTAAAGATTTACTTTTTACAAAATACTCTGAGCCAAGAAGACCAGCTTCTTCTCCTGCAAAAGCGATGAACACCATATTATATTCACTTGGATTGTTGATAAAATGATCAGCCATCGATATCAACATTGCTGTTCCACTTGCATTATCATTTGCTCCTGGAAAATAAGTTTGTGGAGAGGTTCCCATTCCACCCAAATGATCATAATGAGCTGTAAACACAATTGTTTTTGCTTTTTTCTTTTTCGCAGGAATAACACCTACAACATTTTTGCTTTCGAAGTTTTTAATAAATTCTGCTTCAATTTCAACCTTAATCTTTGATTTTGGGTTAATCTTCCCTTCTTTGATATGTAAAATCGGAAATTGCAACTGCTTTCTACCCACCGACCATGTAAATTTTTGGTCTGTTTCATAGACCACAGCACCGATTATTGCCAGGGCATTGAATTGGTAAACAGCACTATAAGCCTCTTGGGCACTCATGTCAGAAAGGTTAATGTAAAAACCGTTGTATTCTCCAACGCGTACTTTTTCCACCATAGGATCCAGCAAACGATGATTGGATAAAACACTCGTATCCACTTCAATTAAGTTTAATTCACCATTAAAGGAACCTGAAGATTCACCCACCAAAAAGTCTATTCCAGGAACAAGGGGTTTCCCATCAATATTGACTTCAATAATTCCTGGGAATGTATTAACATTAAATGAAAAAGGTTGAAAATAAGAACTATCTCCGAAATATGGTTTTAGTCCTGCTTTCTCAAATTCATCTCTAAGGAAATCAGCAGCTTTATTGACGCCATTGTTAACATAACCACGACCATAAAGTGAGTCACTGCATAAAACTTCAGTAACACGTCGTGCTTTCTCTACCTGCCCAAAAGACAGAAAAGAAAGAAGTAGTATGAGGAAAGTTAAGGTTGATTTAAAGAACATATCGTCTAATAATTAGATGGGCAAATTCATCCACTGCCGGTTGGTCTTTGTCCCAGTTTTCTTGTGCTGCAATTTCACTTAATTTTTTTAGCGCAACTTCATTATTATCGAATTGGTCCAATTCATCAAGGACTGCGTTGTATACATTAGAATCTCCACCGAAAAGTTCACCTATGAACAATAAGCGGTCATTTAAGCCAATTGCACCTTTAAGTGAATCAATTTTTGAAGTTCCTAGTTTATCTCCAGCCGCTTGCTTGTATGCTTTCGAGAATCGTTCATAAAAAATAGTTGATTGCTGACCATTGCTGTTTGAACTTGTTTCAGGTTGAATTGGTGGAGTATCATCTTCGTGTTTTTCAACCACTGTTTCTTCCTTATCCACAGGCGCGGGTTTTTCTTCAACCAGAGGCTTTTGTTCCTCTTTCGCATCAGCAAGAGGGCTTACTTTTGAATCATCAAATTCTCCAGAGAAATCAAATTGAATTTCTCCAGGAGAAGCCTCTTTGTTTGTAGTTGGTGTGAGTTGTTCCACTTGCGATTTAGCATCTTCAACAACTTCTGGTTTAACATCGGGAGTGGGTGTTGGAACAGATGCTGAAGAATGTGGGTCTTTCTGATTTTCCTCACCATAAACACGGGCTTCTTTAGCTTTGTAGTTTAATATAATCGCTCTTTCATACAGTTTTCTTGAAAGTGTTTCAAACTCTTCCAATTCATCTTTCGATAACTTAGAAGTTGAAAGTTGATTGCTCAATTCCTTTAAACGAGAGCTAATGGACTGAAGTGTGTCAAATGAAGTCATAAAATCAAAAAATATTTAGAGTATCAAAATTAGTCAAAATGAATCAGAAATGATAACACCTTCCTCCAAAATACGGAAGAAGGTGTTAACAAACTTAAAAAGCAATAAGGATTATAAAGTACCTCTTAATTCTTGCTCACGTTCGATAGATTCGAATAAGGCTTTAAAGTTTCCAGCACCAAATCCTTTAGCACCCATTCTTTGAATTACTTCGAAGAATAAAGTTGGACGGTCTTCTACTGGTTTGGTAAATATTTGCAATAAATATCCTTCTTCATCAGCGTCAATCATAATTCCTAATTCCATCAATTTATTGATGTCTTCTTGTAGTTTATGATTGTGCTTGTCTAAACGAACAGGTACATCTTCATAATAAGTTTTAGGAGGTGTACTTAAGAATTCAACTCCACGTGAGCGCATTTCAGCTACTGTTTTTAGAATATCATCTGTTGCTACAGCGATGTGTTGAACTCCAGGCCCTTCGTAAAAATCAAGGTATTCTTCAATTTGTGATTTTTTCTTTCCTTCTGCAGGCTCGTTAATCGGGAATTTAATACGTCCATTTCCGTTAGACATTACTTTAGACATCAAAGCAGAATATTCCGTGGTAATTTGTTTGTCATCGAATGAAAGGAAGTTCACAAAGCCCATTACATCTTCGTACCACTTCACCCATGTGTTCATTTCGTTCCAACCAACGTTCCCTACCATGTGGTCAATGAATTTCAATCCTACTGGCTCAGGGTTATAATCAGACTCCCATTTAACATAACCCGGTAGGAACTCTCCTTTATAGATTTTACGTTCAACAAACATATGAACAGTTTCACCGTAAGTATAGATTCCTGCACGAACAACTTCACCGTGCTCATCTTTTTCAACGGTAGGTTCCATGTACGATTTTGCACCTCTTTTGATGGTTTCTTCATAAGATTTACGTGCGTCATCAACCCATAAAGCAACGATTTTCACCCCATCACCATGTTTTTTTACATGCTCTCCAATGGGTGAGTCACTTTTTAAAGCTGTGGTTAATACAATACGTATTTTATCTTGTTTTAAAACATAAGAAGCCCTGTCCTTAACTCCAGTTTCTAATCCCGCATATGCGTGAGATTGAAAACCGAAAGCAGTTTTGTAAAAGTGAGCTGCTTGTTTTGCGTTACCTACATAAAATTCAACGTAATCAGTTCCTAATAAAGGAAGGAAGTCTTGCGCTCCTTCAAATATTTTCTCTAATCCGTATTCTACATTTTTAATCTCTTTTGCCATTGCACTATTGTTTATAATTATAAATCTTTTTTAATCTTCTAGCCAGCTATAAGCATAGTCTTTGTCACTAATGTCTAAAGCTGTTTGAGTTAGTTTAAGCGGTTTAAAGGTATCCACCATTACTGCCGTTTCACCTGTTTCTTTCTTTCCGATACTCCTTTCCATAGCCCCTGGGTGTGGTCCATGAGGAACGCCCATTGGGTGTAAGGAAATAAAACCTTTTTCCACATGGTTTCTCGACATAAAATCTCCGTCTACATAGTATAATAACTCATCAGAGTCAATGTTACTATGGTTGTATGGAGCAGGAACTGCTTCCGGATGATAGTCATAGAGTCGAGGTACGAAAGAACAAATCACAAAGTTATGCGCTTCGAAATTTTGGTGAATTGGAGGAGGTAAATGTACACGACCAGTGATTGGTTCAAAATCCTTAATGTTAAAAGCATAAGGGTAGTTGTATCCATCCCAACCAATCACATCAAAAGGATGCGAAGCATACGTTAAATGATGCAGTGCGTTTTCCTTTTTAATTTTAATTAGGAAATCTCCTTTTTCATCATGTGTTTCTAGTTCACTCGGAGCACGGAAGTCACGCTCACAAAAAGGAGAATGTTCCATTAGCTGTCCAAAGCCATTTCTATATCTTTTCGGAGTGTATATAGGCGAAAATGATTCAACAATAAACAATCTATTGTCAGGACCATCAAAATGAATTTGATAAATAATCCCCCTAGGAACAATAAGGTAATCGCCAGGACCAAATGGAATATTTCCAAGCATGGTTTTAAGCGTTCCTGTGCCTTCATGAACAAAAAGCATTTCATCTGAATCTGCGTTTTTGTAGAAGTAATCTGTCATTGAATTTTGGGGTGAAGCAAGCGCAATGTTTAAATCATTGTTAAACATCACAATTTTTCTACTGGCAAGAAAATCTTCTTCAGGTTTAACTTGAAATCCATTTAACATTTGAGCACGAACACTTTTATCAAGCGCTGCAACGGGTGTTAAATCGATAGTCTTCCCAAAATCTTTAACCATTGTTGGGCGATGAACATGATAAATTAAAGAGGCAGTGCCACTGAAACCTTCAGTTCCGAAAAGTTGTTCATAATAGTAACCACCTTCTTCTTTTTTAAATGTGGTATGTCTTTTATGAGGAATTTTACCAAGTTTTGTATAAAACGGCATAAAATCGAATTTTAAAGTAAATAGTTAATTAGAAAGTAGGAAGTTGAAAAAACAAGCGTAAAATCATTCAGGATCGCGCTTAAGTAACGATTTCTTTTTGAAATTTATAGATCCAAATTCATTCATAAAAAAATGCTTAGTTCCCACAAATATATAAAAATCAAATGGCTAAAAAAATTAATGTCAACAGAGAAGTAAAACAATTTTTTTCATCAACAAATTTCCTCTATTATAATTTATAAATCCTCTCAAGTCCTTATATTCGCAACATCAAATAATGTAGTGTAATGAAAAAAGTTTTAGTAATTGGTGCCGGTGGACAAATAGGGACAGAGCTTGTTCTTTTATTGGAGGACAAATTTGGTAAAGAAGCTGTTTTGGCCTCTGACATCAAAGAGGAGTGTCCTCAAGCACTAGCCCATTCTAATTATATTTCTTTAAACGTTTTAGACAAAGAGAAATTAAGCGCTATTGTAAAAGAAGAAGGGATTACTGATGTATACCTTTTGGCTGCTTTACTTTCCGCAACAGCAGAAAAGAACCCTAAGTTTGCTTGGGAATTGAACATGGAAGGACTTTTTAATGTTTTAGACTTAGCCAAAGATGGACATTTAAAGAAAATATTTTGGCCTAGTTCTATTGCTGTTTTTGGACCGACAACTCCAAAAATAAACACACCACAACATACGATAATGGAGCCCAGCACTGTTTATGGAATTTCTAAACAAGCAGGTGAACAGTGGTGTGCCTACTACCATGAAAAATATGGAGTTGATGTTCGCAGTATACGCTACCCAGGATTAATTTCATACACCAGTTTACCTGGAGGTGGAACAACAGATTACGCAGTAGATATTTTTTATCATGCAAAGCAAAATGGAGAGTACACTTCATTTTTAAATGCAGACACCGCACTTCCTATGATGTATATGGATGATGCGGTAAGAGCAACTGTCGAATTAATGGAAGCGCCCGCAGAAAAGATTAAAGTGAGAAATTCTTATAATTTAGGAGGGATTAGCTTTACCCCCGAAGAATTGTCCAACGAAATTAGGAAACATTTACCGAGTTTTGAAATCAATTATGCACCTGACTTTAGACAAGAAATTGCAAGCTCTTGGCCGCAGTCAATAAACGACGATAATGCGGTTAAAGACTGGGGATGGAAACAAGAGTATGACTTGAAGAAGATGGTGGCTTTAATGTTAGACAAGGTAGACCCAAAAGCGTATTTTAAAGGTTAGCAGTACAAACATCCTATTCGTCTAAAAAAATAGTGTCTTGGTCTAAAAAGTTGTTTCAATTTTTTCGTTTTTTGAAAACTTTACTTACATTGCTACTGCGCTATACTTATAAAAACTAATTTGCGATAAACATGAAGACTTTATTTTGGACACTATTTTGCTTTTGCGCTTTGAATAGCTATGCTAGTTCAACGCCAGATGTTAAGCTTGATGCAGAGCAAGAAGAACCAAAAATCAATCAGAAAGACGAGCAAGGAAGAAAGCAAGGACTTTGGATATTTTTAGGTAAAGATCAACCAGAAAAAGGATATCCAATGGAAGGAAAAATTGCTGAAGGTCCATTTGAAAATGATCGTAAACATGGTCGTTGGATCATGTACTACAACGATGGAGAAACGCCGAAGACAGAAGGAGAATACGTTAACAATAGACCCAATGGCGCCTTTATTAAATATCATCCTAACGGAAAAATCAAAGAAGAAGGAACTTTTAATAAACGCGTTTATGCTGATTCCTTAAAAAGATATAATGAAGAAGGTGTTTTAATTTATGTAAGTAATCATGATGAGACAGGAAAAGAGTCTGGAACAGTAAAACATTTCCATGACAATGGTAACCCCGAATTTGTTTATGAAGCCGTGAATGGTGTTCCAACTGGAAAAGCAACAAGATATTGGCCGAATGGTGACATCAAGGAGGAAATCATTTATGGAGCAAACGGAATGGTCGAGGAAACCACTGGAGAAATCGCACGTGTAAACGCAGAGGTAACTGTAAAAAAACCAGGAAGCGAAAACGTAAAACTTCCACCCAAACCAAAAACAGATAGAAAGTTCAAACCAAACGGTTACAATAAAGTCTATAACGACGACAAAGAATTGTGGATGGAAGGAGAGTTCCACGACGGACTATTGAAAGATGGACGCTTGTATGTATATGACGAAGACGGTTTGTTATTCAAAGTCGAAGTATACAAAGACGGAAAGTACCACTCTGACGGACAACTATAAAAAGCAATAGAAAAGATATTATTTAAGGGAATCTACGGGTTCCCTTTTTTTTGCATTAATTTTTGTAATTTCGCAAGTGTATTTTTCAAACCAAATATCCATGAAATATAAAGAGAACAAACTTAAAATAAGCAACAGCCTAACAGGCGAAAAAGAAGTGTTTGAATCCATCTTAGATGGATTTGTTGGTCTTTATGTTTGTGGACCGACTGTATATAGTCATGTTCATCTAGGAAACTGCCGTACTTTTATTTCTTTTGATGTAATTTACCGTTATTTATTGCACTTAGGTTATAAAGTGAGGTATGTGAGAAATATCACCGATGCTGGTCACCTCGAAAATGATGCAGAAGAAGGTGAAGATAAAATTGCAAAAAAAGCAAGATTAGAACAGCTTGAACCAATGGAAATTGTTCAGCTTTACACTTTAGATTTTCATAAAGTTTTGAATCAATTTAATAATCTTCCACCAAATATTGAACCTACTGCAACAGGACACATCATTGAGCAGATTGAAATGATTTTAGAGATCATAGATAATGGATTTGCATATGAATCTAATGGCTCTGTCTATTTTGATGTTGAGAAATACAACGAAAGCAATAACTATGGGGAACTTTCGAAACGAAAAATTGAAGATCTTGTTTCTGGAACACGTTCTTTAGAAGGGCAGGAAGAAAAAAAATCTCCTCTTGATTTTGCTTTGTGGAAAGATGCAAAACCTGAACATATTATGAAATGGCCTTCTCCTTGGGGGCTTGGTTTCCCAGGATGGCACTTGGAGTGTTCTGCCATGAGTACAAAATACTTGGGAGAACAATTTGATATACATGGTGGGGGAATGGATCTAAAGTTTCCT
Source organism: Brumimicrobium ulvae (assembly GCF_947504225.1). GTDB lineage: Bacteria > Bacteroidota > Bacteroidia > Flavobacteriales_D > Crocinitomicaceae > Brumimicrobium > Brumimicrobium ulvae. The sequence goes on from NZ_CANNGT010000002.1 coordinate 355,676, forward strand.
CACCACGAATGTGAGATCGCACAAGGTACTGCAGCCAACGGGCAAAAACCGGTGAATTATTGGATGCACGCCAACATGCTGACCTTGAACGGGAAGAAAATGAGTAAATCGACAGGAAACACCTTGTTACCAGAAGAGTTGTTTTCTGGAGAAAACGAAGTGTTGGGTCGTGCCTACCATCCCATCGTTGTAAGGTTCTTTATGATGCAAGCACACTATGCAAGTGTATTAGACTTTAGCGCAGAAGCACTGAACGCATCTGAAAAAGGATTTACCCGTTTAATGGAAGCGGTAAAAATGATCAAAGAAGTAAAAACCAACGAATCAACATCTTTTGATGTAGACGGATTGATTCAGAAGTTTTACGATGCAATGAATGATGACTTTAACACACCAATTTTAGTTGCTCATTTATTTGATGCCGCAAAATTTATTCAAGCTGTACAATCAGGTAAAGAAACGATTTCAGCTGCAGACCGAGAAAAACTTTCGGAGGCATTAAATGCTTTTGTATTTGATATACTTGGATTAACCGAGATTTCAGAAGACAATTCAGACAATGGTAGTTTAGATACAGTCATGGAGTTGGTACTTCAAATGCGTCAACAAGCCAGAGAAAATAAAGATTGGACAACAGCCGATGCAATTCGTGATAAATTAAATGAGGCCAATATTGTTGTAAAAGACGAAAAAGATGGTGCAACATGGAAGATCCAATAGAATCAGAAAGATTTACCTAGAGTTAAACCTTTGAATTGTTGATTTTTAAGGATTATTTGCAAATTATTCTTTTTAAAAGTTTTGAATTCGATAAATAGTCCGTATATTTGCAACCCATTTGGATACGGAAAGCGCAACGCAATAGCGCCAAAATTAGATAAAATTACATAAAGATATATTGCGGGGTGGAGCAGTTGGTAGCTCGTCGGGCTCATAACCCGAAGGTCATAGGTTCGAGTCCTGTCCCCGCTACTACCAAGGACCCATTAAGATTTTTTCTTAGTGGGTCTTTTTTTTGCCCTTCTGAATCACCCGTAGTATCTAAGATGTACGAAAAAATCGAATTTATTTTTTTAGTTCGATATAGCCGATTTTCCGAATCAACTGACAAACCAGCTGGAAAAATCAATTTTTGAAGTTTTACCTTATTCTCATAATCGCTAGAAACCCATATTTCACTGAGATTTTGAGTTAAAGACACACAATCTTTTATCCTTCTATCTAAGTTCGATATTTCTAAATTGGATTTTTCCAATTGCTCGTCATATGAGCTTAATTCTTGGATTAATTCGTTCTTTAACTCCGTGTAAACATCTTTTGGAACGTCACCAAAAGCACTATTACGCTCTAATTTTTTTAGCTTTTCATTGACTTCATTTTTCAAGTTTAAAAGTCTTTGGCGATTCGAAGAGATGTCACCATCAATGCGTTTCACTGTTAATTTCATTTGTTCTTCGACTAATGAGATAACCTCTTCTTCCAACTTAAATCCATCAAGTACTTCTCTAAACAAAGTATTTAAACCTTTTCGCTTAACAGAGTCATTTGCATTCATGTCTTTGGATTTACATTCCCTGTTTTGACACTTGTAGTAGTCATATTTCTTTTTGGCTTTGTATCCAGTAATTTTACTTCCACAAGAGTCACAAGTCAAGATAGCTTGTAGTGGACGACCATCATGCTTTTTGGATTGTTGATATCCATTGTTCGAATTGCTTTTAAGACGTTCATTTATCGTAATAAAGTCTTTAACAGACACAATTGGCTCCCAGTTACCACGAGTCGATTTACCACCTAAAAATGAATGAGTACTGACTCCACAATAAAAAGGTCGTCTCCACATTTCACTCACCGCTTGTTTACTCATCACAACACCTAACTTTTTCATTTTATTTATTATGAGGTAATCGGGCTCGCCTTTGAGTTTCCATTGCCAAGCTTTCTTGAGAATCTTCCCTTCCTCGTTAATTACAATACGCTGCTCGGGAGCATGGAATCTTGGGTCTTTCACTCTTGGTCCGTAATGGTCATAACCCCTTGCAGCTGTTCCTAACCAGTTACCTTTTTCCACGAATCGTTTCATTCCTGGCATTGTAATTTCTAGTCTTTCTAAGTTTTCCTTTTTTGCATACAGCAATGACTCGAGAACTTCGTGCTTACCTCTTTCTGTCACTGTAGTTTTCCCTGTTGACACCTCTATAAGATGTATGCCAAGTACATCTGTTAAATGTGTAACTAAGCCAATAGCAAAACCACCAGACCTACTAAATCGGCTCATTTTATAGATAAGAATTGCATATGGTTTGTTACGACTTTTTTTTACGGCATCTATCAACCGCTGAAACTCTTTTCTGGTGAAATCTCCTTTTGCACTCTCGTACGTACCACCAAAGGTCTCAGTAATGTGATAGTCGTTGGATAAAGCATAAGATTGAGCTGCTGACGTTTGGTTCTCTATACTCTTGTTACTCTCAAATTGTTCTTTACTACTAACGCGAGTATAAACCCATACATCTTTGTTGTTTTGTTCATACTCCTTGTAGCTACTGAATTGATTAAAATAATTGATATCCATTTTAGTCTTGTTTTAATTGTTCGTATAATATTTCACATAGTATATCAAGCGAAGCTTGAATCTCCATTGCCTCCTCATCTGTCAAACCTTTTGATGAAAGGGCATTTTTAATTTTTTCGATTGAAATAAGTTTTCTCTCGTCATCTTTTCCAAACATGGTTGGTCACCACTCATTTCCTCGTGTTATTTTTCGAGTGGTGAGGATTATTCTTTTAGAGTCACTCTGGACTTCTGGTTCAAATCTATAAAGAACTGAAAACCAGGACAAATCTATGTTTAGATGATATTTATTATTATGAACATCCAAGACATAGACGATAAATTAAAAGTGCTTCAAACGAAGCTTTCAGTGAGCGATAACAGCGATGAGGTAGCTAGTATTCAAAAGAAAATCAAAGTGTTAAAGCTCAAAAGAGAAGTTGAAACAATCAAACAGCGTATTGACCAATTGGAGTCTCGTTAAGCTTCTTCCCGTACGTTGTTGTACTGTTCAACTGCTTCAAAAATTCGATGTAGTTGACAATTATCTCTCAAATTGATATACTCTTGCATCATTGTATCCTCGTCATACCGTGCAGCTTCTTCATACGTGGTTGATAGATAAATCGTCATTATTTCTCTTAAGTGCTCATTATTAAACATGGCTTTTATTTTTTAGTGAAAATTTTCCCAAAATTTTTTTCGGACATCTTCGTGTTGTTATTATTCAATCAATTATTCACCCATCTGGGTAATAGTTTAGAATTTCTGTCAAAATCCATTATCAATGAAGGGAGGGGTCCAATTGGAATCCGCTATATGAGCCAGAATCCATGATTTTGGAACACCACCTTCCCAGCATTAAGGGGGGTGACAGCGGACATTTGGGAGTTTATAGCTATTCATACTGTGATATTATTTCATTCTTCCAGTTGGAATCAATGACCATGAATTTGCTTCTATCAAATTGGCGTTGCTCAGTTGTTGTGGTTGTTTCACCGTAAATTGAAATCTTAAGTTTTTCTTCAATTCCTTGGAACCCCATGCTTACCAGTTTTCTTCCAGTAGCCTTTTGGAACTGCTTCGCAACTTCGTAAGGGTTGGACATCCCTATTTCATTTTGAATTCTCTGTAGCTCCTTCATTTCATTGGAAGTATCATCTGCATACTCAAGCTCATCGACAGTTGGAATATGCTCCGCATTGTCTTTAGTTGGAGGTGTAATATTCGAAGGAGTATCATCATCAATTTCAAATAAATCATTAATAGCATCATCTAGTGTTTTTTCACTTTTATCTACACTAGTTTCAGCACTTGTATCATCAACTGTTTCTCCACTTGTCTCAGAACTTGTCTTATCACTAGTTTCACTGTGGGGTATTTCAGGTGTTTCTTCTGGAACATCATCACCATCCAATGGAACATCTCTATCCTCATTTTCCTTACCGTTCTCTTCAATTAGAACCTCAGCATCTTCTTTTGGACTCCTGTTCTTTTCTTTGGACTCCTGTTCCAACTTCTTCTCCAACCATTCCTCCAAAGGTGTCTTTCCTTCTTCAAAGCTTTTAGTTAGTTCTTCCAAGGTCTTGAGTGTAGATTTATACTCTTTTTGCAGTTCGTCAATCAACTCAACTGGTATAGCCTGTAATCGTCTCAACTCATTTTGGTAGCCATTGGTTAATATCCAAGGTTTATCCAGAAGAAGTTTGATTTTCTTTTTGACCGTTTTTTCATTTATTCCAGCAACTATACTCAAATACTTGTTTGAGCCTTTGAAGCACTTGTCTGGAGAGTTTTGTGTGAAACTGTTGATAACAGCATAGATTTTCAATGCATACGGGTCGATAAGTTTTGTTGCCATTAGTTCATTGGGCACCTTAAAGAATCGCTCAGTCGTTTTCTTTTTGTCATCCATCATTCTTGTTTAGAAATTTTAAAATCACATCCCAACACATTAAAGCGTGTTAAGTTGCACGAGAATTTTTCTCGATTTAGGCCACAAAGGGACCTTTGAGCCAATCCAATGACTCCCATGAATGGTTACTGATGTTTATTGGTGCTGTACGAATGCTTTAGTTAACAGCATTCATGTTGCTTGGTGAAACAACTTACCCCCAAAATAACCGAAGAACGTTTCTGAATGCAAGGCTTTTTTCATTTTTTTTCAAATTATTTTTATTAGTGCTTAAATTTTAATATCAAAAACTATCGTAAAATGATAGCTTTTTGTTAAATTCAGCGATTATGAAAAATCAAAACGACAAGCACTTTAATCGGATTAAAGAAGTCTTGAAGGAAAAGGGAGTAAAAGCCAATTGGCTTGCTGAAAAAATGGGCAAAAGTTATCCAACTATGATTGCATATACTTCCAATTCGAGACAGCCAAGTATTGAAGTGTTATACCAAATAGCAGAATTGCTACAGGTAAGTGTGAAGGATTTATTGATTGACAACAAAGAATTAGAAAAATAAATATGACAAGTGTTAAAGAATCAGCGAATTTTATCTGGTCAATAGCTGACCTACTTCGTGGTGATTACAAACAAAGTGATTATGGGAAGGTAGTACTTCCATTCACGGTTTTGAGGAGATTGGATTGTGTGTTGGAGAGCACCAAAGATGAGGTACTCAAGAAAGCTGAACAAGTGAAGTCCATGAATATCCAAAACTTGGACCCTATTCTCAATAAGGTTTCTGGATACAATTTCCACAATAGAAGTAAGTTCACCTTCGATAAGTTGGTGGCTGACCCAAACAACATTGCTGCAAACTTGAGAAACTATATCAATGGTTTTTCTGAGGATGCACGTGAGATTATTGAACAGTTTGAGTTCGACAATCAAATCACCAAGCTGGATGACAATAACTTGTTGTTCATGGTGCTCAAACGCTTCCAAGAAGTGGACCTACACCCCTCTAAGATTTCAAGTATGGATATGGGGTACATGTTCGAAGAGATAATCAGAAAATTCGCAGAACTATCCAATGAAACAGCTGGGGAGCACTTTACACCACGTGAAGTAATTAAACTGATGGTGAACTTGCTCTTCATGGATGACCGTGATGCGCTCACCAAAAAAGGTGTTGTGAAGACCATCTTTGATTGTTGTGCTGGTACGGGTGGAATGTTGTCTGTAGCTGAGGAATATCTCCAAGAGCTCAACCCAGATGCTCGACTGGAGTTGTTTGGACAGGAGTTGAACCCAGAGTCTTATGCTATTTGTAAATCGGATATGTTGATTAAAGGACAGAATCCTTCCAACATCAAAAGAGCAAACAGTCTAAAGCGAAAAGAGAGTGAAAAGCAAAAGCCCGACCAGTTCATTGGTCAGAAGTTTGATTACCTCATCACCAACCCACCATTTGGAGTGAAATGGAAAAAGGTGCAAAAGGAAGTGGTTGAAGAACATGAGGAACTTGGATTCGGTGGTCGTTATGGTGCTGGTCTTCCATCCGTGAGTGATGGTTCTTTCTTGTTTCTCATGAATCTTATGAGTAAAATGAAAACCAAAGAGCAAGGTGGTTCTCGTTTGGCAATTGTATTTAACGGTTCTCCATTGTTCTCTGGCTCTCCTAGTTCAAAAAAGAACGAGAGCAGTATAAGACAGTGGATTATTGAAAATGACCTCTTAGAAGCCATTGTAGCGCTTCCAAATCAATTGTTCTACAATACAGGTATTAGCACCTATGTTTGGGTGATAAGCAATCATAAACCCGTGGAGAGAAAAGGCAAGGTCCAACTCATCAATGCTGTGGATTTCTTCCAGAAAATGAGTAAATCATTGGGTGATAAGCGAAATGAACTGAGCGACCAGCATATTGAGGACATCACCAAAATCTATGGTTCATTTGAAGAAGGTCAATACAGTAAGATTTTCGATAATGAGGACTTTGGATATCACAAAGTAACGGTAGAACGACCATTGAAAGAAAATGGAGAAGTAGTCACGGATAAAAAAGGAAATCCCAAGCCAGATAGTTCACTGAGAGATACTGAAAACATACCACTCAAGGAAGATATCAATGAGTACATGGAGAGAGAGGTCCTACCACATGTTCCAGATGCGTGGGTGGATGAAAAGAAGACTTTGATAGGATATGAAATCAACTTCACGAAGTATTTCTACGAATATAAACCGTTGAGGTCATTGGATGAGATTCGTGCGGACATCCTCCAATTGGAAGAAGAAACAGATGGTCTAATTAAAGAAGTTATATCATGACACAGACATTAGCAACACTAAAGAAAATTGATTTAAGGTCCTTTTGGTCTCATGAGGCTCTCGACTTCACGCAGTGGCTATCCAAAGAGGAAAACATTCAGTTATTGAGTGATGAAATTGGTATTTCATTGATTGATGTAAGACCAGAAGAGGCGATTGGAAGATACAATGTTGACCTTGTTGCCATTGATGAAGATTCTGGTAAGAAAATCATCATTGAGAACCAACTTGAATATACGGACCATAAGCATCTGGGGCAAATCATTACTTATGCTTCTGGCTATAATGCAAGCATCATTATATGGATTGTAAAGGATGTGCGTGAAGAGCACCAAAAGGCAATTGAATGGCTGAACAACAATACCTCATCCAACCTTAGTTTCTTTTTGATACGGATGGAGTTGTGGCAAATTGGTGACTCACCTTATGCACCCAAATTTCATATCGTGGTTGAACCAAATGATTGGGCGAAAGAGATTCAGCAAAGTCATGGAGAATCTAAGGAATTGACAGAGACGAAATTAACACAGCTTGAATTTTGGCAACAGTTCATTGACTACACCAAGGAACACAACACTTCATTAAGAATTGGACGTAAAGCTAGAGCTCAACACTGGTACAATATCAGCTTTGGGACTTCTGATGCTCACATTTCACTCACGGTTTCTACACGAGAAAATCTTATGGCCTGTAGCATCTACATTCCTAAGTCGCAAGAACTCTATCAAAAGTTTGAATCCAGCAGAGAATTGATTCAATCCAATATTGATATTGACCTCGAGTGGATGGCCTTGGATGGTAAGCTTGCATCTCGCATCAAGGCAGAACGTGCAGCGGATATTGGTGACGAAGAAAAATGGCCAGAGTACTTCTCATGGTTAATGAAAACGGCCGAACAAATGGCAAAAGAATTTGGAAAGCACTTATGAGAAAGTACGATTCATACAAAGAATCTGGAATTGATTGGATAGGTAAAGTACCCTCCAATTGGGAGAAGTGGAAAATTAGCCATGCTTTCAGTAAAATAGGAAGCGGAACGACTCCAGAGTCTGGCAATCCCTTATATCATCATAATGGCACAATTAATTGGTTGAATACAGGAGACCTAAATGATAGCAAACTTTACACCTGTTCAAAAAAAATAACTGAGAAGGCTGTAGAAGACTATTCTTCATTAAAAAGGTATCCCTCTGGCTCCTTGGTAATTGCTATGTATGGAGCGACCATTGGCAAGACTAGCATTGTGCAATTTGAAACTACTACAAACCAAGCCTGTTGTGTTTTTTCAGAATCTGAAATCATTGACATTAACTTCCTATTTTACTGGTTTAAAGGTCATAAAGAACATATTATTAATCTTGCAGTAGGCGGTGGTCAACCTAATATAAGCCAAGATATACTGAAAGGAATACGGTTATATACACCAACTTTTAAAGAACAAAACCAAATCGCCAACTATCTTGACAACAAAACCACCCAAATAGACAACCTCATCAACAAAAAAGAGCAATTAATAGAGCTCTTGGAGGAAGAACGAATTGCCATCATCAATCAAGCTGTAACAAAGGGGCTAAATCCAGAAGCACCCATGAAGGATTCTGGAATTGAGTGGTTGGGTGATATACCAGAGCATTGGGAGGTTTGGAAAATTAGCCATGCATTCAAAAAATTAGGTAGCGGAACTACACCAGAGTCTGGAAATCCAAAATATCACTCAGATGGAACTATCAATTGGCTAAATACTGGAGACTTAAATAATGGTGTTTTAGAAAGTTGTTCCAAGAAAATCACGGTGGACGCTTTAGAAGATTATTCTTCATTAAAAGTTTACCCAGCGGGCTCTCTAGTGATAGCTATGTATGGTGCAACAATCGGTAAAACAGCAATTGTGAATTTTGAGACAACAACCAATCAAGCTTGTTGTGTTTTTACTGACAGCGATATTATTGATATAAAATTTTTACAGTATTGGTTTACAGCTAAAAAGGAACATATTATTAATCTATCTGTGGGAGGTGGTCAACCAAATATTAGCCAACAAATATTAAGAAATGTGAGATTGGGTGCGCCATCATTTGATGAGCAACTAGAAATAGTTGAATACCTAAAAGACAAGGAATCAAAGTTCATCAATTTAAAAAATAAGTTGATGAATGAAATTGAATTATTGAAAGAATACAAAACGGCACTTATTAGTGAAGTGGTTACTGGTAAGGTTGATGTGAGAAATTATAAAACTGAGAATTAATGCCAAGAGGTTTACCAAAAGCAGTTAAAAAGTGTCTGGAGAAGTCGAGAGATTCTGCATTGCTGGCAGTTGAAACATACAACAAGCCAGCAGTAAACTTTAAGTCGGGTGGATTCATTGTACTGATGACTATATCTTGGACATCACTATTTCATGCAATATTCTTTAAACAAAAGAAAAAACCGTACTACAAAAAGAACAATCGATTCATTAAACGAGATGGTGACTATTACTATTGGGAGCTTGGAACTTGTTTGAAGGAGTATTTTGGTGATGAATCCAGTAATCCCATAAGAAAGAATCTAGAATTCTTCATCCCACTTAGAAATATGGTTGAACACAAATCAGTTCCAGAGATTGACTCAGATATTTTTGCTGAATGTCAAGCTATGCTGCTCAATTACGACAAGGTTCTACTCAAAGAATTCGGTGAAAAGTATTGCATTCGAGAATCATTGTCTTTTGCTCTCCAACTCTATCCTTCATCAAAAAGTTTGAACAGTGCAGTGGTGGAGAACCCCAATGCGAAATCTATTGTTGATTTCATTAAATCCTACAGGAGTTCCATCACTACAGATATATTAGAGACAGGTGAGTACTCCTTTAAGGCATTTCTTATACAAGTAGCAAATCACGAATCAAAAAATACTGTCCCTATTCAATTTGTACAGTATGACAAACTAAATGAGGTTCAAAAAAGTGGAGTAAACAGAGTTGCAACTTTGGTGAAGAACAAATTTGTTCAAGTTCCAGTGGCGAACAAGGATAAACTTAAGCCGAGTGATGTAGTGAAAAAGGTTCAAGCTGGTTTGGGTGACCCCAAAGTAACTAGAAACGGTAGGGAAAAGGATAAATTCAATAGTGATACTCATACAAGATGCTGGAAAAAATTTGGAGTGCGGCCAAACAATGGTGATGCGAACCCAGAATTAACAGACCCAACATATTGTGTTTATGATGACCTCAACAACAACTATGGATATACTGAGGATTGGGTGGACTTTCTAATTGAAGAAATGAATAAAGATGAGATTTATAATAGTTTGTACGAGTAATGTTTAAGGCAATGGAAGAAGATGAACTTTGGGAAATACTAAATGAATATAGGGGGAAAATGCCTTTCGATTCAATGAAGGGTATATTGAGGATTATCTCCGATTCTATTGAAAGCAAAGATGCGTTTAAGGAAATGGTTGAGAACATTGGCTTATTCGACAATGGTCACCTCAAAGAACTTCCATATTATTCTAAATCAATATATGACTTTTTGGGTGCAATTGTGGCAATTTCAAAACCCGATAAGGCAATTGACCCATGGGCAAATCTAGGAGAATCACTAAAACTCGTTCAAGAAAACTCTCCAAATACAAAACTTAAAGGAGCTTTAATAAATCGTGACCTACTCAAATGGAACGAGCACACTCACAATTTTGATGTCGAATTAGATGACAGTTTTTCTTTTCTGGAAAAAAATGTAAACGTGGACTTAATAGTATCCAATTTACCGATAGGTTTACGGACTGATGAGTCTAGATTTGGCATTACCAAAAGTGAACTTGGTTTTCAAATTATCGCTCAATCATGTCTGTCTTTAAAAGATGGAGGAGTTGGTATATTTAATGTTACAGAGAAATTTACATCTGAATCTGGGAACGGTAAAAAACTCAGAGAGTTTTTTAAAGAAAATAATATTTCTGTTGATGCATTAATTAGCACACCAGTTAAATCAATAAACCCCCATGCTTCAATTCCAATGCAACTATTGGTTTTGTCTAAGACACCACAAGGGGATGTGTTTGTTGGTAAAATTGATGAAGGCAATAAGGTTCATAATGAGAAGCTTATCAAAAACTATGTTAATTCTAAAAATGGGAAAACAGTCTTTGAGGGTCGTTTGATTTCATTTGCTGAAATAAAAACCTCCGAACAAATTGAAAACGACAAGGAAATAAATATTTCACTGAGAAGAACAGGGCTTCCATTAATAAAAATTGAAGATGTAGGTAATATCAAAAACTTGTTTAGAGATGAACCAAACGAAAATTGGATTCTCATTCACAGGTTCTATAAGGTGGAAGTTGAAACATTCCATAGTGGAAGTGAAAAAATGGAAAAAATCCATAATGAATTATCAAGTAACCAAAGGCGTATTGGCATAAACTATCATGTGCTTGAAGTTAACCCAGATGTAGCACGTGTCGATTACCTAGTGAAATTTTTAAATAGTCCTTTAGGACAGAGCTTAAGAGCAAATGTTCATGTTGGAGCAATAATGCCGTCACTAACATCGCAGCAGCTCAAGTCACTAACCATTCCACTACCTAGTGTAGTTGACCAAAATCACATCATTCAATTGTCACGTGAGATAGATAATTATACTTCATTTTTTAAACAACTAGATAAATCTTTGTGGAAAGCACCATCAAAACATACCGCAATCAAAAAGCAAATAAAGAATCTAGTTAAAGACAAGAATAGTATAGATTGGATGGAAGAGCTTCCATTTCCAATTGCATCAATATTATGGGGATATCATTCTGAATCTACAGCACTTAAAAAAGTAGAATATTTGTTTTTGTTTTTTGAAGGACTGTGTCAATTTATAGACGTTTTGTTATTAAGCTCTATTTCTTCTGATAGAAGCTTTTATGAGAACGAAGGAAAAAATTGGATTCGAAATGAAGATATGAAGCATTGGTATGAAAAGGCTTCATTTGGTGGATGGCAATATATGTTTGAGAAATTAGCTAAAAATGTAAGAAAGCTGTTTAATGACAAAGACCAAAAAGAGATGATTTACAATGCTTTTGGTGGCCCAAGCGATTCATTTATTGAAGCAGTTACAAACAAGAAACTAATTCCTGTATTCAAAAATGTAAATTCACTGAGGAACTCCTTTAAAGGACACGGTGGAGTAAGTTCAGACGAATTATACAATTCGCTCTTACAAAATCTTGAGAGTGCATTGTATGAAATAAAAGACATTTTAGTAGATGGTTTTTCGGATGTCAAATTAATCCATGTTGTTCCAAATTCATTGAACTGGGACAAAGAAGAGGGTATTTTTGAATCGACATGCCGATTTCTAAAAGGGACTCGTTCAAAGTTTAATAAAGAGTCTGTTTACACAAGAGAACCGTTATCTGCAAAGCAGTTATACATTGTTCATGAAGGACAATATCGAGCTATTGAGTTATTACCTCTAATTCAGCTAAGAGAAAGTCCAAAAACTGAGCAAAACGCATTTTATTTCTATAATCGAATTGAAGGGAATAGTGTTAGAATGGTTTCTTATCATTTTGAGAAAGAAGCAGAATTATCAGACTCCATAGACTTTCTTGAAAATACTATCAAAATATTGAACCCAAAAGATTAATATGGCACAAGGAATACATACCGAACAAACATTTGAAGAAGCAATAGAAGCTGCTTTATTGGAAAACGGTGGCTATCAAAAAGGTAGCTCCACTGAATATGATGCAGACCTTGGTTTGTTCTCAAGTTACATCACCAACTTCTTGAAAGATTCGCAACCAACTGCGTGGGAAAAGATTTCAAAGATTCATAGTGATGAAGTAGAGACCAAAATAGTTCAACGCTTAATCCGTGAAATTGATTTACGTGGAGCTTTGGATGTTATTCGAAATGGATTCACGGACTATGGAGTCAAATTCAAAATGGCCTTTTTTAGACCAGAGAGTTCACTAAACCCAGATGCTGAGGTCTTGTATCAAACGAATCACTTAAGCGTAACTAGACAGCTATACTACGAGCGAAACGGTAAGAACTCACTAGATTTAGTACTTTCATTAAATGGGTTACCAATTGCCACTATTGAATTGAAAAATCAGTTCTCTGGGCAGAATGTCAATAATGCAAAAAAGCAATATGTATTTGACCGAGAACCTACAGAACCAATTTTCCAGTTCAAGAAAAGAGCACTCGTTCATTTTGCAGTGGATACGGATGAATGTTATATGACCACCAAATTGGCTGGTAAAAAAACCAGATACCTTCCATTCAATATGGGCTATCAAAACGGTGCTGGTAACCCTCCAAACAAAGATGGTTACAGAACAGCATACTTATGGGAGTACGTTTGGGCAAAAGATAGTTTTATGGACATCATTGCCAAGTTCCTTCACCTCAACGTGGAAGAATTTGAAATTAATGGAGTTCGCAAGAAAAAAGAAACTATGATTTTCCCACGATTCCATCAAATGGATGTCGTGAGGAAACTTACCATAGATGCAAAATCCAATGGAGCTGGAAAGAATTACCTCATCCAACATTCAGCTGGTTCTGGGAAATCGAATTCAATTGCATGGTTATCTTACAGACTTTCGAGCCTACACGATAACCAAGACGAAAGAGTTTTTGATTCAGTGATTGTTATCACCGATAGAAGAGTTCTAGATAGTCAACTTCAAAACACAATATACCAGTTCGAACATAAAGATGGTGTTGTCCAGAAAATTGATAAGGATTCACAACAATTAGCTGATGCTTTGGGAGCTGGTTCCAATATCATTATAACCACACTCCAGAAGTTTCCATTTGTATTGGATAAAATTGTAGAGTTACCAGCGAGAAAATATGCTGTTATTATTGATGAAGCACACTCATCTCAAGGTGGAGAAGCGACCAAGAAAATGAAGGAAGTCTTGTCCGCAAAATCTTTAGAAGAGGCGGAAGAAATTGAAGTTAGTTCTGGGTTGGATGAAGATGCAGAAGATGAGATTCGTAAATCAATGGAAGCACGAGGAAAACAAGACAACCTTAGCTTTTTTGCATTTACGGCAACTCCAAAACCAAAAACAGTTGAAGTTTTCGGTACTCCAGATAAAAGTGGAAAACCAAAGCCATTCCATCTGTATTCAATGAAGCAAGCAATTGAAGAAGGATTTATCTTGGATGTATTGAAGAATTACACAACCTATAAAACCTACTTCAAGCTATCTAAAGAAATTGAAGATGACCCGAATGTGAATAAGAAGCAAGCTTCAAGGGCTATTGGTCGTTTTATGTCGCTCCATCCACACAATTTAGCTCAAAAGACTGAGGTGATGGTGGAGCATTTTAGACAAGTGGTATCTAAAAAAATTGGCGGACAAGCTAAAGCGATGGTAGTCACCTCATCGAGACTACATGCTGTGAGATACAAGGAAGAATTCGATAAGTACATCAAAGAAAAAGGGTACACAGATATCAAGACATTGGTGGCTTTTTCTGGTAAAGTCATTTATGATGCTTATCCAGATGGTGTTAGCGAGTCCGAATTGAATGGATTCAAGGAAAAAGAGCTTCCAAAAAAATTCTCTACAGATGAATACCAGTTGCTGTTGGTTGCGGACAAATACCAAACTGGCTTTGACCAACCACTCTTGCATACTATGTATGTCGATAAGAAATTGTCGGGAGTTAAGTGTGTTCAAACGCTATCAAGGCTGAATAGAACCACGGCTGGAAAAGAAGATACATTCGTATTAGATTTTGTCAATGAGACAGAAGATATACTCGAGTCATTTCAACCATATTACGAACTTACAACTGTTGAAAGCAGCACCGACCCAAATCACTTATACGATTTGAAAGGAGAGATTGAGAAAGCTCAAGTAATTTGGTCATCAGAAGTAGATAATTTCTGTAACATTTACTTCAAGTCATCTCAAGTTTTATCGGTAAAAGACCAAGCGAAGCTGAATGCATTCATTGACCCAGCGGTGGAGCGATTCAAACAGCTTCCAGAAGAGACACAAGAAGGGGATATAGTCCATGAAAACTCCCAAGAGAATTTCAAGCATTCACTCCAGACATTCACCAGAATGTATTCTTTCTTGACTCAAATTATGCCATTTACGGATGTTGAGCTAGAGAAGCTATTCACATACGGAAGATTTCTATTGAAGAAGCTACCAAGGAAAAAGCAAAGTGATAGGTTCCAATTGGGTGATGAGGTATCATTGGAATACTACAGATTACAAAAAGTAGCTGAACAGAATATTGCAATGGAGTCTCAAGGTGAATACGGATTGGAAACCTCAACTGAGGCTGGTATCCGAATGTCCAAAGAGGAAAAAGCAGCATTGTCCGAAATCATTACCGTCATCAATAAGCGATTCGGAACAGAATTCACAGCAGCTGACAAACTCTTATTCGACCAAATTGAAGAAGATATGGTTGCGGATGAACAACTTGCAGCACAAGCCAAGTCCAACAGCATTGACAACTTCAAGTTCGGTTTCAAGGAAGCTGCATTGGACAAGTTCATCAATAGAATGGACCAAAATCAAGACATCTTCACCCGTATGATGGATGATAGTGAATTCAATGGATTGGTGATGGATTATTTGTTGAAGAAGGTTTATAAACGATTAAATAAATAATGAAAGAAACGACTATCGAATCATTCGTTAAAACAATAATTGAGAAATTCAATTCTCAGTTTCACCTCGATGATGTTAAGCTGTTGAAGAAGTATGTCGTGTTTAAATATGAGCATTACCTCAAGGACCCCGAGAAATGGGACAGATTAATCACTAACTATCACGACTTTAAAGATTGGATTACAGTGAATTCTTTTGAATGGACTGTAAACGATGAGAAAGTAAGGCTCATAAAGTTTTCCGAAGACATTTATCTGCGTATATATTATGACCTTGAAGTTTTACAGATGGAACAGTATATGGGTTGGAGAATTGATGGGAAGGATGGACCTTGGACAGTAAAAAGGTTACGTTATCCATCACTTTTGGTCCCGAGTAGAGAAGACCTTAAGAAGTATCAAGACAAATACAATGAGTCAAAAGGAGTGGCCATTGATTTATGGGACAGTGAGAGAGATAAATCTATTGAAAAGGAACGTGAAGCTTACTTAAAAAGAGTAAAGAAACTTGATAAAATATATATCTGTATAGTCGGCCAAGATGTCTATAGAAATGGGCATACAGGTATTCCTTTTTCCAAAGAAACGATTAATGAATTGATTGATGAATATTGCTGCGGCAAGGATGTTCTAAACTCATTGAATTATGGAATCGGAAGTCTCAAGCATTATCGTAATCCATCCGATGTATTTTATGAATTACTTGATGGAGGAATTGCATTTGTGAATATCTCTCATAAACTTCTGGATGAAACAACTGAATCTGAGTTAATCGAATACAGTCACTACAATAAGCAAATTTTATCAAAAGCAGAAGAAATTGTTGTCCTCGGCAAATCAAAAAGTAAGGCTCTGTTTGAACGATATTACCCCGAATACAAAGGTTTTCAAACATTTATTCATCCTTCACAATTGGCCAGAAAGAGTAACCCCAAAGAATGGGAAAATACTTGGGGAAAGTATACTCACAAATTAGCAGCATTATATAGAGCAACAAAGTCCAAGGTTGGATAAAGGGACATTATTCGCCTAATATGGTCAACCCTTTTATTAAGAGCCCTTTGATTTCTTTGATTTCATTATTTGCAAGAGTCCCTCCCTTGGTTGGGACAAACATTTCCCTTACATCAACATCTAAAGTCTCTGCTATAGATAGTAATAGTGGTATTGTAGGATAATTCTTCTCAGTACTAATGTTAGAGATGGTAGTCATGGATACATCTACCTTCTGGGCAAGCTCTTCTCTTGAAATGCCTTTTTCCTTCATTATTTCTTTAAGTCTTAGTACTGCCATAATCTAATTATTTGCAACAAAAATAAAGTAATACTTCATTTTATGCAAATAAAAATCAAATATCATTTGCTTAGAAGTGAAATTATACTTTACTTTGTATAGAAATAATAAAGCAATACTTGATTATGAAAGCACAAAATGAAACAATGACTATCGCAAAAACAATTCTGGACCAGATAAAATATTTGGACCGTTGGTTCCTAATGGCAGTTGGAGCTCACAACTATGCTGCTTTAAGTACAAACGAGGATAGAGCTGGTGGACTTGAATTCAAGGTTCGTGGATTGAATCACACTGGTTGGTGTAAAATCGAGCTTACGCATTTGGATACCTATAGAGTATACTTCGTGAACAAGAAGCGAGAAATCGTAAAAGCAGTCGAAGAGTGTTACTGTGACCAACTAGTTCAAATTCTAGATTTCGTGGAAGGGAGATAAACCCTCCACGATTTAGATTTAGAGTATACCATTAAATCACAACAACCTCATCAACTGTAAAACCCAATAAATAGGCTTAAATGTTTTAAATTAATTAGAACCCTAAAAATGAAACAAAAAATGGACTCATATTACTTTTATTCAAGAATTTCAACTACTACCCAAAAGGCAAACCGTCAAATCGAAAATTTCAAATCTCACGATGGATTCAATCCAACACGTGTTTATATTGACAAGATACAAGGAAATACTCCTTTTATGCAACGACCAGAAGCTTCAAAATTATTTGACACGGTGACTTCAGTAAATGAAAAGGTGGTGGTGGTTGTAGATAGCATTGACCGCTTGGGTAGAAATCTGCTAGATGTGTTAAAGACCATTGAGTTATTTACGGTAAATGGAATCTCTTTAAAATCTATCAAAGAGGGCTTCACCACTTTATTAGACAACGGAAAGGAGAACCCAACGGCTAAACTCGTAATAAGTGTGATGGGGTCCATTGCCGAAATGGAAAGAAATCGTATTAAAGAAAGAACTAAAGAAGGAATTACTATAGCTAAAGCAAACGGTAAATACCAAGGTAGAAAACTTGGTAGTACCCAAACAACTGAAAAGATGTTACAAAGACATGCTGATGTTGTGAAGAAATTAGAGAAGGGATTAACACTACGTGAAATTGCCAAAATCACTGGTAAGTCAACTGCAACAGTGCAGAAGGTTAAAAATGTAATAAAATGAAGGCTAGCTAATTACATTACCACTAATATTACCATCATTCGAATTACCAATGATTCCACGGTTTGAGTTATCGTTTTTAATTTGAATAACTGAACCCTCTATTTTAGTAATACGCTTCTCGATTTTACCTTGCTTAAGACTTATAAAAATTTGAAAAACTCCTACAATAAGAGCAACTACAATTGCTAAAATATTTACAATTAAATTTGGTTCCATAAGTTTATAATTTTACTAAATGTAAACAATTTTCTTAAAAATTATTACTAATGAAGAAAACAGAAATAAAAATAACACATCAGTTTGAAAAAACTGTTCATCGTTTTATGGTAGTTAACCCAGAGAAACTATCAAACGAGGAGGTGATAAAAATATGCAAGGAAATGAACGTGACCTCTGTTTTTGTTAATGGAAGATTGTATAAGTTATGATTTTAGATAAAATGAGGCGGAAATCCCGCCTCATTCTAATTAGTGCTTCATAGCATACTCAAATTTAGCATGTCTATTAATAAAGCTGTTAAGACCTTGACCTTGTCTAGCTAGATGCTTCATGGATTCAACTTTAGTCATACCCGCACTTGAATAAGTGTAAGTATATAGGCCTCCTCCATTGAAACTAACTGTAATTCGGTCGTTATCAATCTCATATGCGTAGACGTTTGAATTTCTACCCCTATTTTGATATCTTACCATAGTACTAGTAATTATGTTAATAATTCGAATACACCATTTGGTTTTTTCGAATTAACTATTACCTTTGAAATCCTACTTAAAAAGGATTCGTTAGATTCAAAATAACAAGGCTGGTATCCATCAGCCTTTTTTCATTATCCAAATTTAACGAATATTTAATCATCTTTATAGTTATTAAGTAATCATTCATAGAATAGTTTTGAACAAAACTTGTTGATAACCACTATTATTATTGGGGTTTATCAAATTCTTTATTTTAAAATTCGGTCGTAAAAGTTAATTGCATTTCAACTTCTTCAATAACTTCTAAAACCTTTACAAAATCGCTTAGGAAGTAGTTCGATATTTCAATATCACCCGCTACTAAAAACCAGAGTGAAAATGAAAGCGAAAGCGAACATTATCCTCTGGTTTTTTTCTTCTGCACTCTTCTCTCACACTCACACTATAAAGTCATTCCATTTACGGAAATCTAATTTTGACTTTATACTTCATTCTTTTTTTATATCTTTAATTTGACCACATCACTCTAAATCAAAACTTATGGAACATGTCTGTTACGTTTTATATTCTAAAAGGCACTCGAAAATTTATATCGGTGAAACCTCTCAATTAATAAATCGATTTAAATCTCATAATAAATTAGCTAAAAAAGGATGGACAATAAAGTACAGACCTTGGAAGGTTGTTTATGTTGAGTTTTGCGATTCAAAATCGAATGCGATAAAACGGGAAAAACAACTAAAATCAAGCAGAGGAAGATCATTTATCCATAATGAAATACTGTCTACTTATTAATCTCGCTCGTCAGGCTCAATATCCGTCAACTGACGGACATAGGTTCGAGTTCCGTCAAAAGACGGACACAGCCTGTCCCCGCTACTAAAAACCAGTGTGAAAATGAGAGCGAAAGCAAACGTTATCCTCTGGTTTTTTTCTTCTGCACTCTTCTCTCACTCTCACACTATAAAGTCAGTTTGGAAATTATTTCAACAGCCAAAATAGTTTTCTGAATTTTACTTAGCTCATTCATCAAACATCAATATAAGTTTCTAATTTCTTCTGCACTCTTCTCTATTTTTCACTCTATGCTATTGGATTAAAATCTATTGATGCGGGATTCATCCCGCATTCAATGATTTAAGCCTCTAAACCACTAGCCGTTTCAACGGCTTTTGCATTGATTTAAAAAAGATATTTTATTAAAGTTTCATGCATAAAAGTGGTTAAAATCAAGGTTTTCTAGGTCTTTTTTAATAAACCATAGGATTGCTTTGCAATTTCAATCTCTTCATTTGTAGGAATGACCAACACTTTCACTTTCGAATCATCTGTGCTGATTTCTCGCAATTCATTTGATTTCACCTTGTTCTTAACTTCGTCAAACCCAACTCCTAGATATTCCATATCCTCACACACCATCTTCCGAATCAAGTTTGCATTTTCACCAATTCCTGCTGTAAAAATTATAGCATCAAGGCCATTCATTGCTGCTGTATAGGACCCAATGTATTTCTTGATGCGGTAGGTGTTCATGGCCAAGGCAAGTTGACAATCCTTATTCCCATTTTCTGCTTCAGCAATAATATCTCTCAAATCACTGTAACCAGTTAAGCCTAACATGCCGCTTTTTTTCGTGAGTAGATTGTTCACTTCTTCAACCGTGTAGCCTAGGGTATTCACCATATAGAAAATAGCACCATGATCTATGTCTCCACTTCGTGTACCCATAATTAAACCGTTTGAAGGTGTAAATCCAAGGCTGTGATCAATGCTTTGTCCATCTTTTACCGCTGTCATGCTACAACCATTTCCTAAATGAACGGTAATGATTTTTGATTTATTCAGGTCCAAATATTCAATCGCTTTTTGAGAAACATACTTATGACTTATCCCATGAAATCCATACACTTGTATGCCTGATTCGAAAAAAGTGTTTGATATAGCGTATCTTTTTGCTTTATCAGGAATTGTTTGATGAAATGCAGTGTCGAAAACTGCAACTTGTTTTGCCGAAGGGAAGAGTTTTTCTGCAACAATAATCCCTTCCAAGTTGGCGGGGTTGTGCAGAGGCGCCAGTGGAAAGCTTTTCTTAATTTCTGCTTTCACTTTTGAAGTAATTAAAATAGTATTTGAAAATGAATTTCCACCATGCACCACACGATGTCCAATAACTTCAATTTCAGCGGTGTTTTTTATCACTCCTTGTTCAGGATCCAATAAAAGGTCGACCATTTTTTGAAGTCCTAGTTTGAACGATTCAATAGGCTGTACTTTTTTTAGGTTAACCTTTTCTGTTTTATAGTTAATTACGGCATCTTGATGGCCTATTCGTTCGAGTAAACCACTACAAACCAGTTTTTCAGACGGCATTTCTATCAATTGAAATTTTATTGAAGAGCTTCCTGAATTAAGTATTAAAATATTCATTATTGTTGATTAACTTTCTTGTGCTTGAATTGCTGTTACTACAACGGTATTAAAAATATCATCAATTGTACAACCTCTGCTTAAATCGTTCACTGGTTTATTTAACCCTTGAATTATTGGTCCAATAGCCAAGGCCTTAGTTTCTCTTTGAACTGCTTTGTAAGTATTGTTTCCTGTATTCAAATCTGGAAAAATAAACACATTGGCTTGTCCAGCTACTTCAGAATCGGGGAGTTTTAGTTTACCTACCTTAATGTCTACAGCTGCATCATATTGAATGGGGCCTTCTACTTTCAAATCTGGTCTTTTTCTTTTGATGATTTCTGTAGCTTCTCGGACCCTCACCACATCTTCTCCAACTCCAGAGGTACCAGATGAGTAAGACAGCATTGCAATTTTTGGATCAATATCAAAAGCAACACTTGTCGCAGCAGAAGAAATTGCAATTTCTGCTAATTGTTCTGCTGTTGGATTAGGGTTAATGGCACAGTCTCCATATACTGAAACCCGATCTTCTAAACACATAAAAAACACAGATGATACAATAGATGCCTCAGGTTTTGTCTTAATAAACTGAAGGGCTGGTAAAATGGTATGTTGTGTGGTGTGAATAGCTCCAGAAACCATTCCGTCAGCATGACCTTTATATACCATCATTGTTCCAAAATAGGAAACATCTTCCATGAGGTCTTTGGCCATTACTAGATTTACATTTTTATGCTTTCTAAGTTCGAAAAGCGTTTCTGCATAATCATCAAAGTGAATTGATTCTATTGGGTTTATGATATTGATTTTGTCCAGGTCTAAAACCAGATCTAGGGCGATTATCTTTTCTTCAATTTCTTTTCTCTCACCCAACAAAGTTATTTCTGCTGCATCAACATCGATTAATTGCTTTGTTGCCCTTAAAATACGCTCGTCTAAACCTTCAGGCAAAACAATATGCTTACGTTCTGATTTTGCTTTTTTCAATAAGTTGTATTGAAACATACGCGGTGTAATTCCTTCCGTTTCAAAAGTAATTAAGCGTTCGATCAAGTCATCAACTTTTACATACTTTTCAAAGTCTTTGATAGAGGTAGAAATCTTCTGTTTATTCTCTGCATAAATTTGCGATTTAATTGCTCCAATTGCATTAACCACTGCAAATGTTCCGCCATCAACAGCAATAATAGGTACTACATCTGAAAGCCCTTCTATCAATTTATTGATCGACTCCTCGGGAATTAATCCACCTGTCAAAACAATACCTGAAATCGAAGGGTAGTTTTCGGAAACATTGGCCTGTAAAGCTCCCAAAATCAAGTCAGCTCTGTCTCCCGGTGTGATCACCAAACTGTCTTCTTTTAATAAATGATTCAAATAATTGGGTAATTGCATTGCTCCTACGCTAAAGTATCCTGCTTGATTATTGATATAAGCTTCACCAAAAAGAATTTTTGCATTGAGCACTTCTACAATTTCTTTTATGGATGGATTCGCTAAGATGGGATTTAACGGGATGGCATTTACAATGACTTCTGAAGGAAAGTATTTTTCTAATTCAGAAACGACCAGTTGAATATTTTGCTGTTCTACCTTGTTTCCAATAACCGACAAAACTTGAACTCCTTTATCTTCAAAAGAGTCATAAGCCAAATGTAGACTGTCAACAAGCTCATTCAAAGTTTTTCCTATGCCACTTTCAAGAATAATGGCTGGAACTCCAAGGTTTTTAGCAATTAAAACGTTGATGTCAAATTCACCGATAGACCCTTTGCCTGAAAAACTTGTCCCTTCAACCAAAACAAAGTCAAAACGATCCTCAACTGCTTTGAATTTTTCAATGATCTTACTGATTATTTCATCGTCTTTATTGTCATGTTTTTTTTGAATGACCTCACTTCTTGTAAAAGCATAAGCATCTTCAAACTTTAAGTCTAAATTAAAGTAATTGAGTACTGTGTTGATGTGGTTGTCGACTCCTCCTTCTTCAAAATCGTCTATAATAGGCCTGAAATAGCCTACTTTTGATACTTTCCCTAGCAATAATTGCATTAATCCTAATGAAATTATCGATTTACCACTATTGGGTTCGGTAGTTGCAATATATACTGCTTTATTGGTTGCTCTCTTCATCTTTAGCTTACCTTCTGGTTTTTTATACTCAACCTGTTACAGCTAACAAATCTAACAATTTAACCCTGTAAAGCAAAGGCAAAAACACATTAAAAGCGGCCTAAAATTAAGGGAGAAAAGCAAGGGTTAATCCAAAAAGTATTGAACTTTTTTAATTTTTTAATTCAATTAAGGTAAGCTCAGGTCGCATGCCTATTCTTGCAGGAAATCCTAACCAACCCAACCCCCTATTGACGTACAAGTATTGTCCATTTTCTTCATATAAACCTGCCCAATGTTTGAACTTATATTTAATGGGACTCCACTTTAGGTTTTTATATTGAAAACCTGCTTGCATTCCATGGGTGTGACCAGATAAAGTTAAGGCAATATTAGTTTTATGAAGCACCTCTTCTGTCCAATGTGTTGGGTCGTGAGAAAGAAGGATCTTAAACGGAATTGTTTTGGCTTTTTCAAGAGTTTTATTTAAATCTCCATATTGTTTAAAAGGAGGCTTCCCCCAATTCTCAACCCCTAGAATTGCAATATTTTGCTTCTCTATTGTATCAATGTACGCCTCATTCAACAAAAGTTTAAATCCAATCGTTTTGTAAAAGTGATGAATCAAATCATGGTTTTGTTTTTTCGCTTTAGGACTCTTCCATTTGCTATAATCACCGTAATCATGATTCCCTAAAATGGCGAACTTTCCTCTTTTTGCCTTCAAGGGTTTGAAAACCTTATCCCATCCACGTAATTCTACAGCATAATTATTGACTAAATCTCCTGTGATGAAAATATAATCGGGCTTCAAATCATTAATAATTTGAATTGCAGGATTTAGTTTATGGTAAGTGTAATTGAAACTACCAAGGTGTAGATCTGAGATTTGAACTATTCTTAACCCATTAAATGAAGAGGGAAGTAAAGGATGTTGAATGGTGGTACTATAAACTTTGAATTTATAAACGGCTTTAAAAATTCCATACAAGATAACCATAAAAGGAAGTAAACCAGACAACAACCCAGCAATTGAAATGACCAATAAAGATTGATTTTCGGAGAATAGAAAATGAGTGAAATACAGAACAGAAAATACAATTACGAAAATCAACTTTGGGGCAAATGATAAGATTCCTAGTCCGTAGAATCTTGAAATCAAAATTTGTTTTCTAATGGGGTTAATCTTATCTAAAGTGAGCTTCAAAACTAAAATAGAGGTCACTAAACCAATGGTAAACAACCAAAAAAGAATAAAAATGATTGTTTTTAAAATCTCAAAATCCAATAACTGAGTGATGGATTGCAACCAGTAAAAGGTGAATGCATCAATCAATAATATCGCTACACACAATAAAATTATTTTAAAGAGAGAAACGGATTTCATGGACTTTATTCTACAATATAAACATATTTTGAATAAAAAATGAGAAGTTATCCAAAGCTATTAAAAAGACTTTCCAAACCTTATTGTTGATAGCTTAAATCAACAAGAAATTTGGTTTTTAATAGATTTTTTTAGCTCCTTAAGTTAAGTCAAAAATTTGAGAAATCAAGTCTTTAAAAGCCAATTGGGACAACAATAAACTTTTTAATTTAGGCGCATAATTAATTATATTTTACTATTTTCGAGCCTGCACTATACTTAAAAGACTCAGAAATGAAAAAAATATACTTAACGTTTGGATTACTTTCTTTAGGAATGATGTTTTCATCGTGTGAAGAGGAGGTTGAAGAAGTAAACGGTATTAGAGTGGAGTATCCAGAAGAGTTGGATGATCTCGATGAGTTCGAAGCGTTTAGTTTAAAGCCTTATAATATTGAAGCTTTAATTTATATTCCAGATGCTACTGCCAACATTGGAGCTTCTACCGCTCCTGAAATGATTCACGAATTAAATGGTTATCAATGGGACTTGCGTGTTGGTCAAAACTTTCATCTCACTATTGAAGATTGGGGTACCGATGATGCATTCAAGGACTATTTAATGCAGCTTGAAGATCAAAAAGTATATACGATTGAATTTCTAGAGAAAGAAGATAACTTTGCTTACTATAAAGCAAAATTAAATGTAAAAGGTAAAGGAGATAACGAAAATGTTGGAGTAGAGCATACTACCTATCATGTCGTTGCGCAACACACTATTGAAGGAGTGAATTATTTGTTTAAAACAAACAAAGATGGACACCCAAAACCAATTACAGACTACATGGCGAAATCTGTGAAAAGCGTAAAACCAATTACTGAAGCTTCTTAAACTAGTTGGTTTCGTTGTTTTTGAACGCCGACGGAATTAAATCTGGTACGATTTTTAAAATCAAAGGCAATAGAATCATTCCTCCTGGTAACATAAAAATGGCTAATGCTGGAAGGCTTTTGGCCAAGTCCTTAAATTGAGATTTGACCTTCTCCTTTTCTTCTTGAGTTAACTCTTGCTGTAAAGATTTATTCACCAGGCTAATTAACTCTTTGCTTTCTCTTAATTCTTCAACGAATTTATCTTTGTTTCGACCAAGAATTTTGATCCATCGCTTTGAAAAGTTCCCATATAGTTGCTCATAAGATGATCTTTCCTGAAGAAAAGTAATCTTATGGTTGTTCTCCATTACAAAGCGTTCGATGAGAATTATGGAGCGTTTTAGTTGCTCATGACTTACGCCCAAATGTTTACACAGCTTATACAGTGTAGTGATTTCGTCGTTCATTGCTGAAAGGTCAGAATGAACAGTTAAGACGGCCATGTCGATAAGATAAAACTTGTAGAGTTCATCAGCGTCTGTAGGCAATGTGATATCATCTATGCTGATGTTATCGTCTGCTAGTTTCTGCTTGAACTCCTTCTTGGAATGATCATCCATGTTGGAAGAGGCCAAATAAATAGAAAGAATTTGCTCTTCTGAATCTTCAATAACATGGTCGACCAATGACATTGCACCGACTGTGTTTAATGCTCCAAGAACAAATGTGTTATAACTTTCTTTTAGGTGTTTTTCGTTGATCAGAAAGGAATGGAAGGCCAATACATCCAAGTAAACTAAACTATTGTTTAGGTAGCTCACCCACAACTGATTACTTAAGGTTCTTTTGATGTGAACACGTCTTTTTAAAATACTTTCTACCTTTACTTGATCACTTTCTTTGAATAACATTTTAAATACATTGATGGAGTGACCATCTTTGTATTGTTCGTAAAAACTGAGTAAAGAAGAGATGAATTCGGCTTTGACAAATTCTTTTTTCTCAGATTTGTACATCAACAACAAGCATTCAAACAGCAAGAAGGAGGTTTTTTCATCTGTAGTCCACTTGGCCGAAATGCTTTCATCTTTGAAAAACAAGAATTCACTTGGGAATCCAAATACAATCCCTGAATTAAAGAAAACATTGTGTAAAAAAGAAGATTGAGACAAGTAATGCGGTTGATTCAGAGACTCTAAATCAATTATTCCTTCATCTACCAAAGAAAAGTATTTGTCTATCCAATTTTTTGAACCCGGTTGTATCATAATTATTTTTACGCTGAATTAAATTTAAAGATAAATAAACTCTACTTTATTTACGATATTTATGAAATAAAAAGTCTTGTACAACTCTTGTTCTATATTTTGGATAGCTTTGTTATAGACCTCGATTAATACGCCATGAAACAACGCTGGATAATACTTTTCGTTATTTTATTCCCAATTCTTGGATTGACTCAAAAAAGAGTTGCTCCTCTGCCCAAAGAGTTACTCGAAAGTTCAGCTTTGGTGAAATACAAATGTAACTTTATTACCTTAAATGATTCAGGGAATGAACCAGAACTATATGTGTTCAATAAAAAAGGAGAAATTATTCATATCTGCTTTATCAAAAACGTAGCGAACATTGACTGGGAAGCCTTGGCTTATGATGGCCAAGAATATCTTTATATCGGTGATATTGGAAATAATGAAAACAAAAGACAAGACTTGGCCATTCACAAAGTCAAGTTAGAGGATGTTTTAGTCAAAGATACCGTAAACGTGGAAACCATTTTGTTTAGTTATCCAGAGCAATACCTTTTTCCTCCTTATCAATCAGAGTTATATTATGATGCGGAGGCATTGATTGTGAAAGAGGATCAATTATTGATTTTTACTAAAAATAGAACCGTTCCTTTTGATGGTATTTCAAAGGTTTATGCTTTGCCCACTGTGCCTGGAGAATATCAAGCAGAATTACTTTACGATTTAAACTTATTGCCCACGACTTGGAGAGAGGAGTGCATTACCGACGCTGTCCTGTACAAAGATGAATTGTATCTATTGACTTACGCAAAGGTCTACATGTACTCTTGGGATGGCGAAAAATGGATACAACAAAAAGAATATTTACATGATTCATGGACCCAAAAAGAAGGTATTGCGGTTGATCGTCGCCACATTTATATTACTGATGAAAATGCAACACAAATATTCTCCAACAACTACCTTTATAAATTGAGAAAATGATAGATTTTAAGAATATAGACACGGTTATCTTTGATATGGACGGCGTTTTAATTGATTCTGAACCCTTATGGAAAGCGGCTGAAATTAAAGTTTTTGAAACCATTGGAATCGACTTCATTAAAGTAGGAGGTGAAAAAACGGTAGGATTAAGAATTGATGAAGTGATTGACTACTGGTATGAAAAATATCCATGGGAGAACAAAACGAAAGCACAAGTCGTTGATGAAATCATGCTTGAAATGGTTAATGGAATTCAAGCCAATGGTGAGCCAATGAAAGGCGTTATTGAAATCCTAGAATTTTTTAAATCTAAAGGAATGAAAATCGGCCTAGCAAGTTCTTCATATCAAGTTTTAATTGATACCAGTTTAGAAAAACTTGGGATTGCACATTATTTCGATGTCACGCTATCTGCCCAAAATTGTACTTATGGGAAACCTCATCCTGAAGTGTACATCGAAACTGCCAAATTATTGAAAAGCGAACCACAAAACTGCTTGGTAATTGAAGATTCTTTAAATGGAGTGATCGCAGGGAAAGCCGCTAAAATGAATGTTGTAGCTGTTCCAGATGGAACACATACAGTTACAGAACAATTGAAAGTAGCTGATTTAAGAGTAGATAATTTAAAAGAACTTGTAAAAGTTCTTTTAAATTAACGAGAGGGTTCCGATAAATCGGTAAGGAGAGTGAAGTTTAGAGTATAAAGAGTGCGAGGGCAAAGTATTCCACCTCTCCCTCGCACCGAAACCTCTCCCTGTTTTTCTCGATTCATCGAGAAAAACTACCCAAATACCTCATCCAAGGCATTTTTAAATTGCTGCGCTGCATTTTCTAAGACTTCTTTTGTATGAACATAAGATACAAAACCAACTTCATAACCGCTAGGTCCAACATATACATTGCGTTCTAATAAAGCTTTATGTAGTTTTTTAAACGGTGTCATATCTGCATCAATTTGGGAGGCACTTCTAATTGTTGTTTTATCAGAAAATGCAATCCAAAAAATTGATCCTATGGTCACCAAAGAAAAATCATATCCTTTTTCTTTGGCATGTGCGTTTACACTATTTACAAAAGTTTGTGTTCTTTCTTCTTGGTCTTCGTAAAAACCAGGTTGACTACACACAGTCAATTGTGCGATTCCTGCAGCCATTGCAACTGGGTTACCACTCAATGTTCCCGCTTGGTATACTGGCCCATCAGGCGAAACACTTTGCATAATGTGTTTTTTTGCTCCGTATGCTCCAACAGGTAATCCACCTCCGATAATTTTACCGTAAGAAACGATGTCTGGAGCAATGTCATAATATTCTGCAGCACCTGAGAAAGCAACACGGAAGCCAGAAATTACTTCATCAAAGAACAACAATACATTGTTCGCAGTACAGATTTCACGCAGTTTTAGCAAGAAAGACTTTTCTTGTAACAAAAGTCCGTTGTTTGCAGGAATGGGTTCAATAATTACACAAGCGATTTCATCTTTATACTTTTCAAATGCTGTTTCTAAAGCATGAACATCATTCAGTGGAATAACAATAGTGTCTTTTACAACACTTTCTGGAACACCTGCGCTTGAACTTTCACCGAATGTTGCTAATCCCGATCCTGCATTTACTAAAAGTGAATCTGCATGTCCGTGGTAACATCCTTCGAACTTAATGATTTTGTTTTTTCCTGTATATCCACGTGCCAAACGAATTCCTGACATAACCGCTTCTGTACCTGAACTTACAAATCGTATTTTATCAATATATGGATTACGAGAAATGATGATTTCTGCTAAATCGCTTTCTAATTTCGTTGGCGCTCCAAAACTGGTTCCGTTTTCTAGGTTGTCTACAATGTTTTGGTGAACATCTGGATAGTTATGTCCTAAAATATGCGGACCAAAACTACAGCAGAAGTCGATGAATTGATTTTCATCCTCATCCCAAATGTAGGGACCCTTTCCTTTTTTTATAAATAAAGGCGCACCCTCTACCGCCTTAAAAGCACGCACTGGAGAATTTACTCCACCAGGGAAGTAATTTAGTGCTTTTTCGTATAACTTTTCAGAATTTGAACGTTTCATTTAGAACAATTTTGATTTATTGCAAACTTAATGAATCATTGGCAGATTCCTGAGTTTTCCTCGTGAATAATGTTGGATAGTATACATCTACTTAGGATTTAGACAAAGTACACACATGGGATTCGATATTTGTATTTATACCCCAAAAAAAACGGCTAAATACAGCTATAGGTTTTTATCTATTTTACTTTTAATAGCACCCCAATCGATCTACATTTTCTTCATTTTTTATAGAAGACTACTGTTTAATTTTATATTTTCGGAATCTAGAATAAAAACACTTCAATAATGTCAAAATATCAAAACTCCCTCGCATTTGCTCAAGATAAAGACCTAAACGATCCATTGAAAAAATGGCGTGATGAATTTTTTATTCCAAATTTCCATGAGAAGCCTGTGGTATACTTTACAGGAAACTCTTTGGGTTTGCAACCTAAGCGAACACAAGAATACATTCAACAAGAATTGAATGATTGGGCAAAGTGGGGTGTTGAAGGTCATTTTGATGCAAAGAACCCTTGGTTTTCTTACCATGAATTGCTGACAGAAAAAGCTGCAAAAATTGTGGGTGCAACAAGTAAAGAGGTTGTCATAACACATTCTTTAACAACCAATTTGCATTTGTTGATGGTTTCCTTTTACCAACCAGCAGGAAAGCGCATCAAAATTTTATGCGAAGGAAAAGCTTTTCCATCAGACCAATATGCTTTGCAGTCTCAGGTTAAATTCCATGGTTATTCTATCGACGAAGCTATCGTTGAAATCTTTCCAAGAGAAGGAGAGCATTTGTTACGCCATGAAGATATAGTCGCAAAAATTGAGGAGTTAGGGGATGAACTCGCAATGGTCATGATTGGTGGAATGAATTATTATACGGGTCAGCTTTTTGACATGAAATCAATAACAGAAGCAGGACACAAAGTGGGTGCTAAAGTTGGATTTGATCTGGCTCATGCTGCTGGAAACGTAGAACTTTCTTTACACGACTGGAATGTAGATTTCGCAGCATGGTGTTCGTATAAATACCTTAATTCTAGTCCAGGTGGTGTTGCAGGACTATTTGTTCATGAAAATCACGTTACCAACAATGATTTGCCACGTTTTGCAGGTTGGTGGGGACACGATAAAGAAACACGTTTTAAAATGCAACCCGAATTTCAACCGATTCAAAGTGCAGAATCTTGGCAGTTAAGTAATGCTCCTGTTCTTGGGATGGCAGCACACATGGCATCATTAGATATTTTCGATGAGGTAGGAATGGCTGCAATTAGCAAAAAACGTGAGGACCTAACAGCGTACTTAGAATTTATAATTCATGAAGTATCAAAAGAATCAGAAAATGCAAACTTCGAAATTATAACACCAAGTCATTCAAAAGAAAGAGGATCTCAACTGAGTATTTTAGCACACGGTCAGGGACGAGACTTGTTTGATGCGATGACCAAGGAAGGTGTTGTTGCCGATTGGCGTGAACCGAATGTGATTCGTATTGCTCCAGTTCCATTATATAATTCTTATGAAGATGTGTATCGATTTGGGGAGATCTTGAAAAATTCAATTCGGTAGGAATTGAATTTTTTCAATTACGAATGGTTCAATTACGAATTATCGGATAGCTAACGTTTTGGATTTATTTGAACTTTTAGTTAGGAAAGGGAAAGCAATTACGAATTAGAAAATTACGAATTCTCGTTTTTTACTCTTACATTTCATAGTAATTTATAATTTGTGTCTAAAAGAGAACTCTCCGTCTTTACACTCTTTGATAAGAGATCGTTAAAGATAAGGCTTGTGAAGTCTTTAATTGCTAGGTGTCCAGACTGTATGCGTCGGGATAACTAAAATTAAAAGCGAGCATAAAGCAGTATTAGATGTTTCTTGCAAGGACTAATTAATCATTAGAAAGACTATGATAAAAAGTATAGGAGTTTTAGGTTTGGGTAAAGTAGGTAGTTTAGTCGCTACTTTATTGAGCTCAAAGTATGAAGTTGTAGGAATGGACCAGACAAAATCTGATGAAAAATTTTCTTTTGAAGTGAAGATAGGCGATGTTTCAAAGGACGAGACCATACGAGAATTTTTGAAAGATAAGGAAGCAATTGTTTCTTGTTTGCCGTATTTTCTCAATATTAAAATAGCTCAAACTGCTGCTGAAATGGGTGTGCACTATTTCGACTTAACGGAAGATGTACCTACCCTTAACGCGATTCGTGAAATGGCCAAAACAAGCTCTTCTGTTATGGCGCCACAATGTGGACTAGCACCTGGATTTATAGGAATTCTAGGAGCTGGATTGTACAATCAATTTTCTGAAATTCGCTCTGTAAAACTACGTGTTGGAGCTTTACCTCTTCATCCAATGGGACAATTAGGATACAGTTTTACATGGAGTGCTGATGGTGTAATCAACGAATACTTAAATGATGCTGAAGTGATTCACAATGGAGAACGCAAAATGGTTAGTTCTCTTGATGATGTAGAGTCAATCAATATTAACGGACGCCAATATGAAGCTTTTTCTACCTCTGGTGGATTGGGTACCATGTGTGAAACATTAGATGGAAAAGTTGACACTTTGAATTATAAAACGATGCGTTATCCTGGGCACCGCGATGGAATGAAGCTATTGCTTTATGATCTACAATTAAAAAATGACCGCCAACTGGCCAAGGAGATTTTAACCAACGCATTGCCATTGGTGGATGATGATATAATTCTTGTTTATGCTGCTGTTGAAGGTAAAATTGATGGGCAGTTAAGAAGAAAAGAGTTCAGTGAATCCTATCGAAATATTGTTTTAGACGGTAAAGATTGGAGAGCAATAAGCTGGACCACCGCGTGCAGTATTTCAGCCGTTGTTGATCTGGTTTCAGAAGGTAAGCTGCAGAATAAAGGTTTTATCAAGCAAGAAGAAATTCCACTTGAATTATTTTTAGAATCCAATTTTGGATCTATGTACACGAGATTTGCAGATAAAAATAAATAATTACGAATGAGTTTTAAAGTGGAGAAATTTGTATCATTCTCGTCAGTTCGAGTGAATCTCAGAACAAAGTAGTAAAATTTGTATCGTTCGCATCAGTTTGAGTGAATCTCAGAACAAAGTAGTAAAATTTGTATCGTTCTCGTCAGTTCGAGTGGATTTCGGAACAAAGTGGAGAAATTTGTATCGAGAACAGACGAGAAACCACGAAGAGTAAATCATTTCAAACACCGTACTGTTCTCGATACACCTACGTTTCACTTCGGCACTCGAACTGACGGTAAGATACACCTCCGAAATGCTACAGTATTCTAAAATAACGTGCCAACCACCCTAGTTTCGAGAGAGTTTACACAGGAACAAAGTAAAATAGTAACGTTTTCGTCAGAGAAAAACTATCCTAAAACAAAGTAGTAAAATTTGTATCGTTCGCATCAGTTTGAGTAAATCTCAGAACAAAGTGGAGAGATTGGTATCCTCTCGTCAGTTCGAGTGAATTTAGGAACAAAGTGGAGAAATTTGTATCGAGAACAGACGAGAAACCACGAAGGGAAAAAGGTACACTTATCCCATTCGTAATTACCTCACCTTAATCAATATATCTTTTTCTCCACAGAATTATCATCGTAATATTCGATTACAATACCTTTGAAATTTTGATCGACTTCTTGACCTAAGGTGTTTACTCTTTTGATTAGCTTTCTGTTTTTAAGATTATCGATAGAGATGATAGGAAAAACCTCTCTTTTTCCATCAAAATCCACTTGGGTTAATCGATAGTAGTTAATGGCACTTGGAAAGTTTCGGTGCTCTAAACTATAGTTTTTCACCTCTGTTGAATTCCCTGCCCCTGATACTTTGTCAATTTCTTGCCATGAGAATCCGTCTGAAGAATGCGCAATGGAAAAATAATCATTATTGGTTTCTGTGGCAGTTTCCCAAGTCAGTAAGTTCATACCTTGTTTGTTTTGTCCGTTGAAAGCTGTGAGATCGACAGGCAAAGGAACTTCAGTACATTCTAAATCCGCTGAACCTCCCCAAGTTAAATTAAATGGATTGTTAGATGCTGAGTAATTGTCTATCAACAGAATGTAAACCTCATCTTCTTGGACGTTTAATGGTGCAACCCAGCCGTTTCCAAATGCATTTTCTGAATTATCAGTTGCGGTGATCCATCCATATCCATTACAAGTTCCCCAAAACCAATGCCAACTAGTACACCCCCAATAATCACCCATGCCTGTATCACCATATCCTTCAGCCCATGAACACCGAACAGGCCCAGAAGCGGGCGGGCAATTGGCATTCGCTGTCGCTTCTGTAAATGGCCCCCAGATTGCCCAGTCATAATCATCTGAGGCCGTTGGTGAAATTGTCATCTCTAAAGTTCCAGTACTTCCAACATATACATAATACCAAGAAGATTGGTGCTCAACAGATAAGCACCCTTTGTTGCTGCTGTTTAACTCTTGTGTTCCACTACCACTAGCATTCCCACTAAAACTTGCTGCATCACAAACCATTGTTGCGTTTTCACAATCCTGGTTACCATTCTTTAGAACGTTTCCAGAATTATTTATTGGTTTGTCTGTATTGTCTGTAAGAATTTGAAAATCTTCAATTTCGTATCCATGCAATTCAACAAATTGAGCCATTTCATTTATTGTAATCAACAAAGGTGACTGAAAAGTCAGGATACTATCATTGATATACCGATGAGATACTTCTAGCTCCCTTGTTATTTCGCTAAAGGCAGTTTTCGGAGACTCACCGTTAAAGGAATGAAGTTTTAATAGATATTCGTTTTGTGAAAACGTGCTGATTTGTACTCCTAAAAGGAATACTAGTAAAAGTAGGTTTTTCATGCTTTCTGTGTTTAAATACTATAAAACTATAGTTATTCAATCAATGACAATAATAACAAACTTAATAGAGTTCACCAAGTTAAAGACGGGTTATTTATCGATAAATGATACTATTTTGACTATTAATACAATTGTCTTGTACATTAGTACAGGGTTAGATTTTCAGAAAATCTAGGTGAATACTACTTTTTAATTGATTTAATGTGCTTAATCTGTGGGCAAAGACACCCTACTTACGAGTTATTTAAAACCGCGTTCAATTCCACAAACTACCCACTCTGTTTTAATCATCAATTCTTACATTCGTAATTAAAAAATTTTCCATTTAAAAAGCTATCTTTGATTTCAATTCAAATTTTCACATTATGTTGACTCCAAAAACTGATAAAAAACTATTCCTTCTTGATGCATTTGCATTGATCTATAGATCTTACTTTGCTTTTTTCAAGAATCCAAGGATGAATTCAAAAGGTGAGAATACTTCAGCAGCATTTGGCTTTACTAATGCATTGCTGGATGTAATAAAAAAGGAGGAGCCAACACATATTGCAGTCGTTTTTGACCCTCCGGGTGGAGCAACAAATCGCATTGAGGAGTTTTCTGAATACAAGGCACAACGTGAAGAAATGCCAGAAGATATTCGCAATATGATTGAACCCATCAAACGCATTATCGAAGCCTTTAAAATTCCGATTTTGACGAAGGAAGGATACGAAGCAGATGATGTTATTGGGACCTTGGCTAGAATGGCAGAAAAAGAAGGGTTTACAACATACATGATGACTCCTGATAAAGATTTTGGTCAGTTGGTTACTGAAAAGTCTTTCATGTATAAACCCGGACGTGGTAAAAAACCTGCTGAAGTTCTAGGAGTAACAGAAATTCAAGCCCAGTTTGAAGTTGAACATCCTTCGCAAGTAATTGATATTTTAGGATTATGGGGTGACGCTTCAGATAATATTCCTGGAATTCCTGGAATTGGTGAAAAAACAGCTAAAAAACTGGTGAAGAAATATGGTTCGATGGAGGGGCTTTTTGAACACGTTGATGAACTCAAAGGAAAGCAAAAAGAAAACGTAATTAACTTCATGGAGCAAGGGTTAATGTCCAAAAAGTTAGCGACAATTATTACCGATGTAGATGTTCCTTTTGATGCTGAAGATTTGAAGATTTGTCCTCCAGACGAAGAGAAAATCCGTGAAATTTTTACAGAATTAGAATTTAGGAATATTGCTAAGCGCGTACTGGGAGAAGAAATAGTAATTACGAATTCAAGTGTACCCTCTACGGACGGACAATTGGATTTATTTGGGGCAACTCAGACTCCTGAACAACAGGAAACAGTAGAAACTAATGAATTAAAAAGTTTAGCCACGGAAAAAGCGGATTATCATTTTGTAGAATCAGAGAAAGAACAACAAGAATTAGTTGAACTATTGCTCAAGCAAAAATCGGTGTGTTTTGACACCGAAACCAATAGCCTTGAAGCAAGAAATGCTGATTTGGTAGGAATAGCATTCTCCTTTAAAGCCAAAGAAGCTTTTTACGTTCCTTTTCCAGAAGACTTTGATGAAGCAAAAGCACTCGTTCAACTATTTGCTCCTTATTTTGAATCTGAAAAGGTGGAAAAAGTTGCTCATAATATAAAGTACGATGAGCAGGTCATTAACCGTTATGGAGTAAAGTTGCGCGGGCCACGTTTCGACACGATGATTGCTCATTATTTGCTTTCACCAGATGGCAGACACAATATGGATGCACTTGCCGAATATTATTTACAATACACCACTTTCCCAATTGAAGATTTGATTGGAAAGAAAGGAAAAAATCAAAAAACAATGCGTGATATTCCACAAAAGGAAATTGTGGATTACGCTTGTGAAGATGCCGACATTACTTGGCAACTAAAAGAGCTTTTTGAACCAGAAATTCAAAAGGATCATCTGAAAGATTTGTTTTATGAAATTGAAATGCCACTCTCTGAAGTCCTAAAAGCGATGGAACAAGAAGGTATTCAACTCGATATTGAGCGTTTAAAAGCGTTTTCAAACGAATTAGAGGTCACTTTAAAAGAAATCGAGGAGAAGGTTCTAGCATTGGCTGGGGTTGAATTTAATTTGGATTCACCAAAACAATTAGGGGAAGTTTTATTCGAAACGCTAGAGATTGCGAAGAAGCCAAAGAAGACCAAAACAGGTCAGTATTCAACTTCAGAGGATACCTTGCAAAAACACATCAATGATCACGAAATTATTCCTTTGATTTTAGATTACCGCTCCTTAAGAAAATTGAAGAGCACTTATGTGGATCCACTGCCAACATTGGTAGACGAAAATGATGGTAGATTGCACACGCATTATATGCAAACGGTAGCGGCAACAGGAAGATTAAGTTCAACCAATCCCAACCTTCAAAACATTCCAATTCGTACACCGAAAGGAAGGGAAATTCGTAAAGCATTTGTGGCAAAAAATGATGATTACTATTTAATGGCTGCCGATTATTCTCAAATTGAATTGCGTATTATCGCTGCTTTAAGTGGAGATAAAACAATGATTGAGGCATTCCAAAATAAACTCGATATCCACGCTGCAACAGCTGCCAAAGTATATGGTGTAGAGTTGGAAGAAGTGACCAGAGAACAAAGAAGTAACGCCAAAGCGGTTAACTTTGGAATTATTTACGGTCAATCTGCATTCGGTTTAGCACAAAACCTTGGTATTTCTCGTAGAGAAGCAAAGTCGATTATCGACAGTTACTTTGAACAATACCCCACGATTAAAACCTACATGGAAAAAGCGAAGGAAGAAGCCAAGGAGAAAGGTTATGTGGAAACCATTATGAAACGTCGTCGTTATTTACCAGACATTCATTCTTCGAATGCAATTGTTCGTGGATTTGCAGAACGAAATGCTATAAATGCACCAATTCAAGGCAGTGCTGCTGACATTATCAAAGTGGCAATGATCAATATTTATAGAAAAATGAAAACGCAAAAACTCAGTTCTAGAATGTTGCTCCAAGTACATGATGAATTGGTTTTTGATGTACTAAAATCAGAAAAAGACATAATTTCCAAAATTGTAAAAGAAGAAATGGAAGGTGCTGTAGAACTCGTTGTTCCACTGGATGTTGAAATGGAATTCGCCGAAAACTGGTTAGATGCACATTAGAACAGCAAGAGTTTTGAGCAAGAGCATACAGGCGAGATCAAAATAGATTATGTTTTTGATGAATTGGTTTTTCTTCTCTTAGAAAGACTTCGAACTAAATCAGTAACTTTTCAATATCCAAATTCATGGTGGAGCTTAGAATTAGAACAAATTAAGTCAAAATTCCGTTCCGCACGAATTCTTACCATGTGATATCTGTGGTGTTTTGAGCTTTGTTGAAATATGTTTAGCCGAAGTTATCCTCAATTTTTATCTGCATTTTCCAAACCCAATAAACTCAGGTATATTTCATAGTATTTATTGACTCCATTTTCTAAACTATACCATTTTTCTGCTCCAGCTCTGATTTTCTGTTTGTTGTATTTTTCAGTATGTAAATGACATTGCGCATAAGACTCCTCATTCAGTTGATGAAGCACTTTTCCTGCGCTAGAATCCATGATGATTTTATCGGTGTCGCCCACTCCTGCATTACAAATAATGGGAATTCCCATAGCCATTAATTCACCTTGTTTAGTAGGAGAGGAGGCCTTTTTAGAAAAAGTTGGACGAATAAAAAAGATGGAATAATCAAAAACAGAAACATACAACGGTACTTCATTATGTTTTGTGCCAACAACAATGACTTCATCCTCAGGAATTTCTTTTTCTCTAGCAATGGAAACGATATTTTCTTTAGGTTCTCTTGATAAAAATAAAAATTTAGAGTCCTTTTTGTGCTTGCGAAGATGTGAATAGAAATCGAGCATTTCATCTAACATATACCAAGTTCCGATAGACCCAACATAACCCAGAACAAAATCATTTTCATGCATTCCTAGTTTTTGTTTAACCGCAATTCTTTGAGCAGGTTCAATCTTTGAAGGATTAAAATGAACAAGGTCAACACAACAAGGAATAACTTCTATTGTTAACGGATGAGGTAGGTTGTTCCATGACTGAATTTCTTCTTTGCCATTATGGGTGAGTGAAATAATGACGTCAGCATTGCTAAAAAAATCAATTTCTTTGCCCTTAAAATAGCGATAAGCCTTTTTGAAAACAGGATTTTTAAGGTTCCAAATTCCCCCTTCAACACGTTCGTCTGCCCAAAACCCACGCATATCAAAAACAAATTTCAATCCTTTTTCCCGCTGAAAGTACCTACCAATAATTGAAGGAATATAACTGCGGCAATGAACAATATCAAAATGAATGGTCTCATGTAGTTTCAAGGCCACTTTTTTCATTTTTAGAATATCTTTGAGAGTAGATAATAAAGGTGGGGTTTTAGTATAAAATTGAGGATGCCAAATGATGCCGTTTTCTTCACACATGGCTTTGATCCTTGGAATATCATCAACGTAGTTCTTTTTTTCAAAACTCACCAAATGTATACAGATGTCTTTTTTGCCTAAACCAAATAGATAGGGCAGTACTTGTGATTGACCTAGCGCATCGGTCATCCCATCATAAGAGAGGTATAAAACTTTATATTTATTTGCTTTCATTGAATAAGCTAAAGATAAATTTTTTGGCTAATAATCTTGAATCCATTTTTTAATTTTTATTTTGAATGGTTCTTTTATCAACTTTTATGAATTTGAATCTTCCTTAATAAGGAATGTTTTGTTTTTATTTGTTAATATTGGACTTTATAAACAACACAAATGCGAAGCGAACTATTAGCCATCCGTAAGTTGCTACTTATCATAGTAGTGCCCTTGATAATGTATCTGTTAAGTGTGTTATCGATTATTTTTATTCCATTAGTTTTTGGACTATTTGCCGCCCTTGTATTTTCACCTCTTATGCGCTGGTTTAGAAGAAAAAAAATCCCTAATATTTTCGGAGTAATTGTTGCTTTAATTATAGTTACCCTTGGTTTTATAGGTGCTTTTGAGATGGTACAACTCACCGGTCAAGAACTGTCTAATGCCGATGATAATTTTACCGAAAAATTCAATGATCGAATGAACGATGTAGTTTCACCAATCGTTGATATGATGGGGATTGAACCTGCTGAAGGAGAGACGAAATTTCAAGCATTGATGAATGACGAAAAAGTGAGCGCAAACTTGTTTGGAAATGTTGGAAGCGGACTGAATTTTGCCCGAAAATTTGTAAGCATGGCATTGATGACGCTCTTCTTCATGGTGCTTTTACTGGCTGGTTCAATGAATATCCAAAAGGTGATGGAATTGCTTATTTTTAAGCAGAAATACGCTTCTGTAAAAACTTTTAGACAAATAGAGAAGGATATTTTCAAGTTTATGATTGTGAAGTTTTTGCTGAGCTTCTTTACAGGATTAGGATTCAGCCTGGCATGTTATGCCTTTGATGTTAGTTTCCCTATCTTCTGGGGGGTATTTGCCTTCCTGATTAACTTTATTCAAATGATTGGGTCTGTGATTTCTGTAGTGGTGCTTTCTGCCTTTGCACTTGTGGAACTAAACGTTAGTGGTTCAATGGCTTTCTTTGTTATCGTAATCTCTGGTGTGCAAGTCTTGTTTGGGGGAATTTTGGAGCCTATTCTTATGGGGAAATCTTTCTCCATTAATACCGTCACAGTATTGGTGATGTTAACGCTTTGGGGCTTTATTTGGGGTATTCCAGGATTGATTTTGTCTATTCCAATTACTGCATTGATCAAGAAAATAATGGAAAAATTCCCTGGAACTGCTGTTTATGCTAGGATAATGTCTTGATGAAACCTGCCCTCAGCCTTTCAATGAGAAACAAATCCTTGAGGAAAACAATTGTGTATATAAAAACAACACTCAGCGTTATTTTTATATTTTATTTTCTATCACGCCCTGCAATTGCTCAAGAAAACAAGTCTGATGAAAGGATGAATGTTGGAACTGCAATAGGCTATCGCGCTCCTTATGGCTTGTGGGGCGTTTTCTTCTCTTATCAACCAAGTGTATTACAGAACAACATCGAATTGAATATTGGCGCAGGAATAAATCATTCTTATATAATAGGAAGTGGTTTGAAATTCAGATTGTTGAGAAGCGAATCTGGATTGATGGAATCAATGCTTTCTTTTAACTATAGTTTTAATTTTAAGGGAGAACTTAGGTATAAGCATGAAGGCTTTACTGAATACTATATGGCAAGTGAAGTCCATCGATTGACTTATTCTTTTCACCAAAGATTTTATTTGAATAAAAAAAGAGTTGAAGCCATTCAGTTAGGCATAGGCTATTGTCACAATGTAGGTAAATACGCTATAAATCATGTTGCTGGTATGAATGCTGGTTGGTCAAAAGTCAATCGCAATATGAATAGCGGATTGTTTTTTGAATTGGGTTTGGTGATTCACTTTTTAAAGCTCAAAAAAGATGAATAGAAACTCTCAAGCTAAAAGCAATTGCTATATTTCTTCAAATTAATCCCAAAAAAGAAAAGTCACCTTATGATGACTTTTCCATTTTATGAGGGGGTTATTATGTTACTGTTTTACAAAACGCTTTACGACATTTGCTCCTGAATGATCAGTGATTTTCATTAAGTAAACGCCTTTTTCTAGGTGACTTACATCTAACTGTAAAGAAGATTTAGAATACTTTACAGACTGAATTTCTTGTCCAAATGTGTTAAAGATGACTACGTTTTCAACTTGACCATTATTGATTTCTATATTCAATAAATGATCAGTTGGGTTAGGGTATAGAGCAGCAGTAAAACGCTCTTCATTGACAGATGCTGGGTTGTTGTATACCAAATCGTAACGTTGATTTTCTAAAACACCATGCATTAAAGCAACTTGCCCTTTGGTAAATGAGTTTTGACATGATTCATCTGAATAATCCATGTAGTTTTCTGCCATGTCTGGTAAATCTATTCCACCAATATTGTCGACACATGTGTTAGCAGTTGTTGGACAACCTGTTGATTTATCCGTTGCATTTGGCGTATCATCAATACCATCCTCCTTCGTACAGTCTCCATCAGCCCAAATGTGACGCAATCCAAGGTAGTGTCCAACTTCATGGGTTGTTGTTCTTCCCAATACTTCAAAGCCTAAACCAAGGTCATTGGGATTATTTGAGCCAAATGCTTGATATTGGACTACCACTCCGTCACTCATTCCGGCTGTAGAGCCAGGAGGCCAGTTTGACATTCCTGTAGGTGGGGTTGCATATCCTAATATCACTGGAGAACCGTTAACGGCCATATTACAAACCCAAATGTTAAGGTAGCGGGATTGATCCCATGGATCAATACCTCCTTCGTTATTGCTTTTCACAGCCTCCATTGCACTCATGTCACCTTGAAAAAAACCCATCAGATCCATGAATGATTCTGTTGTGGTTGATGTTCTGGTGATTCCCGTTGTTGGATTTCCATCAGGGTCAATTGTTGCGAGTCTAAATTCTATATTTGAGCCACCAACAACAAAGTCAAAATCACTTCTTAAGTTGACCGTGTCGGCATTCTTGCGCTGAAAGTCTTCGTTTAATGTCATGATTTGATTGTAGACAACACTATCATGAATATTCTGTTGTGGAGTATTGTGCACAATATGTACTACAACTGGAATGGTATAAGTTTCATTCGTTTTTGACACAACACCACTTTTTGCAATTGTAAACTGTTCATCTACGTGGGCTTTAAAACCTGGTGTTTTCCCTTCTTGATAATCTATATATTCAGGAGAGAAACAACGTTGAAATGTTGGAGCTTCTTGAGCGAAACTTATTCCTGTAGAAAGCAATAAGCCAACGAATAGTGCTTTTTTCATAATGTATACTTTAAAAGATCAATTATTTCCGATAACGAAAGTGAAAATAGAGAATAAAGCTACATTATAATTCAATATTTGACCAGCAGTAATAATTGTGGGTGAGCGGTTGGACTTTTCTGCAATGAGAAATTCAAGAGAATGATGATGATTAGGTTTACTTTTTAGGGAAGTATACCTTTTGACGGAAGAGCACCATTATTACTCCAACAGAGATAGCGGCATCAGCAATGTTCCATATCGCAGGAAAGACTTGAGATCCTCCTAGCCAAGGAACCCATGAAGGCCAAACGGCATAGAATTGAAACATATCAACTACGTTTCCAAATAGGAATCCACGATGACGAACTTCTACATTTTCAGTGTAACCATAGTAAGAGCATTCTGCCCAAATACCCGATCCCTCGACCTGATTGTATGAAAGACAAGGGTCAAAATAGTCCTTAAACATAAAGTCGTAAAACATGGAGTCAAAAAGGTTTCCAGCAGCACCAGCAAGTACTAGTCCTGCAACAATTAGAAACTCTAATTTAACTTCTTTGAGTTTTATTTGTCTGAGTATATAAATTACAATAGCAATTATTGCCCCAACCCTAAACAGGGAGAGTAACAATTTACCCCACATTCCTCCGCCAAGTTGTGTCCCGAAAGCCATTCCTTGATTTTCGACATAATTTAAACGAAACCATTCCCCGATTAAGGGAACGCTAGGGTCGTCATGGGTGAAGTTTGTTTTGACCCAAATTTTGACCACTTGGTCTAAAATTAAAATCAAAAGAACTACACTGAATGTAATTAAATAACGTTTTCTCAAACCTTAATTTGTTTACGAGTCTTGCTGATTTTTGGCTTCAATGCTTAGTGTAGCATGAGGAACAAGTTTTAACCTTTCTTTTTGAATTAATTTACCCGTTACACGACAAACACCGTAAGTTTTATTTTCAATTCTGATCAAAGCGTTTTTCAATGCTTGAATGAATTTTTCTTGACGCAAAGCCAATTGTGCCATTTCTTCACGAGATAAAGTATCCGATCCGTCTTCCATCATATTGAAAGAACGTCCTGTATCGTCGGTACCATGATCATCTTTATATGAAAGAGAGTCTTTTAGGATTTGTAAATCCTCATCAGCTTCAACCAATTTGCTCTCAATTATTTCTTTGAATTCTTGTAGTTCTTCATCTGAGAACCTTGTTTTTTCTTTTGCCATTTTATGAATAAGTTTGATTTTAAAATGATAATGAACAAATATAACCGAATTTCGTTTTGAATCAAGTGCTTTTATCGATTGTGAAAAAGTATTTTTGTAATTAATTGACTAATTTTAATGAAATGGATGTATTAGAAGCCTTAAATTGGCGGTATGCGGTAAAAAAATTCGACCCGACAAAAAAACTATCAGTTGAACAAATTGATAGAATAAAAAAAGCTTTGCAATTAACGCCAACTTCTATGGGGTTACAATTAATGAAGTTTGTGATGGTAGAATCTAAAGAAATTAAAAAGAAAATTACTCCCATTGCCTACCATCAACCGCAAATTGAAGAAGCTTCTCATTTGTTAATTATGTGCAGAAAAACGGATGTTAAATCTGAAGATATCGACTCCTTTATAGAAGAAGCAGCTGCAGTAAATGAGCTCGAAGTTTCACATAAGTCAATGCAAGATTATGACAAATCCTTACGTGTTAGTCTTGCAATACCTGAAGAACAACAAAAAATATGGATGGACAATCAGGTGTATATTGCTTTGGGTAACTTAATGACCGTGTGCGCCGTGGAAGGCATTGATGCTTGTCCGATGGAAGGCTTTGACCGTAAACGACTCAATGAAGAATTAGGGTTTAATGAACAACATTTAGATGCAGTGGTTATGTTTGCTCTTGGTCATCGCTCAGCGGAAGACTACAGATTAAAATTTAAAAAAGTACGTCGACCATTAGAAAATTTATTTCAAACAATTTAAAATATTAAACATGAATAATTTCGAATACTATAATCCAACAAAAGTCATCTTTGGAAAAGATACATACGATCAAATTCCAGCAAGGATAAAAGATGCAACATCTGGTAACAGAGTAATGATTACTTATGGTGGAGGGAGCATTAAGAAAAACGGAGTTTATGATGCTGTAATGTCAGCACTTAATGATTACGATGTGATTGAGTTTTCAGGGATTGAAGCCAATCCAGAGTATGATACTTTAATGAAAGCCGTTGAACAAATCAAAGAAAATCCGGTTGACTTCGTTTTGGCCATCGGAGGAGGTTCAGTGATTGACGGAACCAAATTTATTGTTTCAGCTGCAAAATATGATGGTGATCCTTGGGATGTTTTATCCCAGAAAAAAGGATGTAAATTTACCGATGCTTTGCCTTTTGGTACGGTGTTGACTTTGCCTGCGACTGGTTCAGAAATGAACTCAGGTGCGGTGATTTCAAACAGTAGGCTAAAAGAAAAAAGAACAATGGGTGGACCACAAGGATTTC
Source organism: Brumimicrobium ulvae (assembly GCF_947504225.1). Classification (GTDB taxonomy): domain Bacteria; phylum Bacteroidota; class Bacteroidia; order Flavobacteriales_D; family Crocinitomicaceae; genus Brumimicrobium; species Brumimicrobium ulvae. The sequence goes on from NZ_CANNGT010000002.1 coordinate 400,559, forward strand.
CGAAATTCTCCTTTTTAGACCCAACTGTTGTTAAAACACTGCCGAAAAAACAAATTGCTAACGGAATCGTGGATGCTTATATGCATACCTTAGAGCAATACATGACTTATCCTTCGGGTAACTTGCTGCAAGAAAGAATTGCAGAAGGGATTCTTGCAACTTTAATTGAAATCGGCCCTAAAGTTTTGGAAGACGCATCTGATTATCAAGCCGCAAGTAACTTAATGTGGTGTGCAACGATGGCCTTAAATGGAACTTTACGTGCTGGTGTAGCTTATGATTGGGCAACACACATGATTGGTCACGAACTGACCGCCCTACACGGAATTGATCATGCCAGAACATTGGCGATTATCGCTCCAAACTTGTACAAGGTTAAATTTGATAATAAAAAGGAAAAGCTCATTCAATACGGTCAGCGTATTTTTGGTCTAGAAGGATCTTGTGGTGAAGAGGCCATCAACCGCACCAAAATATTCTTCGAATCATTAGGAGTAAAAACCAAGTTATCAGACTATTCAGACGATTATCAGTCGACTCCGCAAACGATTAGAAAACGTTTTGAGGAGCGTGGATGGGAAGGATTAGGAGAACGTAAAGACCTTACTCCAGCTGAAGCAGAGCAGATTGTTGAAATGAGTTTTTAATTTTAAATAAAATGAAGGTAAGGGCGCCATTTGTATTGCGAGAGAGTTATAATGACGAAGTTTTAAATCTATTGAAGTCTGTTACTTTAGGCTCAAATGGAGCCCGTTATCAACATCAACGACTTGAGCAACGCATTCAGCAAGTTTATAAACCTTTGTTTCTGAATTTGGAAAGAAATGAGAAAGTTCTTGGAAATATTACCTTCTGCCGAAGACCTATCAATTGGTATGTAAGATATTTCGCGTTTGATATAGGGATGCAAGCAAATAGTCAGCAACCTCGTTCGAAAGCTTCAAATTCAGGATTGAAAAAAAGAATAGGTGAGTTCTTTGATCACGCTTTTGAATTGGAACAAGATCGACCTTCTACGTTTTATGCTTATATCGACCCAAGAAATGAAAGGTCATTATGGATGAGTCAAAACTTTGACTTCTATACGGCAGCCAAAATTGCTACACAAACATTCAGTAGGGTTAAACCTAAAAAGCAAGAGGGAGTCTCTGCAGTAAAAGTGAATGATTTTATTCGCGAGAAGGTGAAAGAAACTTATGGAAAAGCGCCTTTCTACTTTACACACCACACCTTTAATGAAGATCCATTTTATACACTGAAAGTAGGAGGAGAGATAGTTGCTTTGGCCAAAACACATAGTGCGGAATGGAAAATATCTCGGTTGCCGGGTAAAAATGGAGTTTTGCTAAAAAACATCATTCCTTATGTGCCTGGTTTACGTAAGGTTATTCGACCTAATTCGCATGTGTTTAGTGTTGTGGATTCGATTTGGTGTAAAGACCATAACCACGAATGGTTAGAGCAGTTGTTTGAAGGAATTCTATTCCATGAAAAGAAGAACACAATGATTTGGTGGGTGGATCAGAAAGAACCTTTGTATATTGATGTAAAGAACAAAATAAACTGGGGACTTTTAAACAAAGTCAATGGTGTTCACGAAGTGGATTTAGTCATTAGAACACAAGAAAATCAACCCAAAATTGAATTTAATCAACCTACATACGTAACAGGCTTTGATTTTATCTAAGAGGTAAGTTAATCTAAATAAGAAGGTTTAGAACCATAGCTTTGTAAAGGTGGCTTCTTTTCAGAATTTAAAGGCTTTTTCTTTTGTAAAGGACCTTTCTTTTTAATTCTTAAAGATTTAAGGTAAATTCCTTCAACCCTTTCTCTTGCCCATGGGGTTCTTCTTAAAAACTTCAAGCTGGATTTAATCGAAGGGTTACTTTTAAAGCAATTGATGTTTACCATTTCATACAACTCTTCCCAGCTGTATTCAGTCGTCAGTACATCTAATATGGTTGCTAGCTTAACACCATGCAAAGGATTGTTGGGCTGTTCTTGAGGTTTTCCTTTCTCCATGTTTATAAACATTATCGTATGAATAGAAAAATCAAACTGCTAATCAGTCTCCTCATTCTTTTCAATCTCTTTAATCTTGGGTAAATTGATTTTATCCTCAACAACAATTGCTTCTGGAAACTCTGAAGTTAATTTAGCACGCATTTTTTCTGCTTCTAATTGCGTTCTAAAATCGCCTAATAACAGGAGGTAGTTTGGAGCTTTGTATTCAATATATGTAGATGTTTCGCTGTCCATTTGCAGTGCGGTAGAACGTGCATTGTCGACTTGACTTCTTGATTGGTCAAAAAACAATTGAATGCGATATCCGTTCATTATCGGACCCATGTTTGGTGGAATGGTTGCAGATTTAAATTTGATGATTTTATCCACAGAAGTACTTTTCACTACCTGAATTTTCCCAGGTTCAATGACTTTTGGTTTTTCTGAGTGGTAAAATACACTGTCCTTCATTATTGGTTGAACATCTTTGCTCTCCTGTGTGTCTTCTTTTTTGTTTTGTTCTTTTTTCTTGTCAGACCCACTTTTCCACCATTCATTTTGCGAAAAAGCAACTGGTGTAATAACCATTAAAAAGAATACAATAATTAATTTCATTGTTTAAAATTTTATACAAAAGTAAATAATATTCTTCATAAGGTAAGTTTTTCAAGCTACTATAGAACAAAGAATTTGTCGCAAGTTAAGCAATTGGAATGCCACAGTTTGTGAAAATTTCCAAAAATCCTCCATCTAATTAAAAAAACGGGTTGAATGAATTGGCTTTTATAAAAAGTCGAGTAAAGTCGTGTACCTTTTGTGACACTATCTTAATTGCTAAAGATTTAATTTTGATTTGGATAAAATTTAGAGATGAAAAGATGGAAACGCAAACAAAAGAAAATCAGAGTAAGTTAACGCCGCAAGAAATCAAACAACTCCTTATTGAAGGTAACCAAAGGTTTGCTAGTGGAAAAATGATGGAGCGTGACTTATTAGAGCAAGTAAAGGTCACCTCTGTAGGGCAATATCCTCATACTATTGTATTGGGGTGCATTGATTCAAGAGCAACTACAGAGCAAATTTTTGATCAAGGAATTGGAGATGTTTTTAATGCACGAGTTGCTGGAAACATAGTTAATGAAGATGTTTTGGGTTCTTTAGAATATGCTTGTAAAGTTGCAGGGTCTAAACTTGTTATGGTACTAGGTCATACGAAATGTGGTGCAGTAACTTCTGCTTGTCATGGTGTAAAGCTTGGTCATATTTCAAACTTGCTGGCTAAAATTAATCCAGCAATAGAAAAAGCAAAGTTGAATTTTAAAGATATTACAACCCCCGAAGCCGTAAATGAAGTTGGAAAGGAAAATGTTTTAAATTCAATGAAAGAAATTCGTGAAAGAAGCCCTATTTTGTATGCGCTAGAGCGTAAGGGGAAAATAAAAATTATCGGGGGGATGTATGATGTTCAAACTGGTTTGGTGGAGTTCTATATTGGAGCTTAATTGATTGAAAAATGTAAAATGATAGGGATGTGTTGTTCACATCTATCATTTTACATTAATCATTATTCAACTAGTCTTTAATTTCAACCTTTAAAGCCAATTCTTCTAATTGTGCATCATCAATAGTTGCTGGCGCATCAATCATAACATCACGTCCAGCATTGTTTTTAGGGAATGCAATATAATCACGAATAGAGTCAGAACCACCCATCGTTGCCACCAAACGATCTAATCCAAAGGCAATTCCACCATGTGGAGGTGCACCAAATTCAAATGCATCCATTAAGAAACCAAATTGTTTTTTTGCTTCTTCATCTGTAAATCCAAGGTGTTCAAACATTTTTGCTTGAAGTGTTTTGTCATGGATACGAATAGAGCCTCCACCTAGTTCAACGCCATTCATTGCTAAATCATATGCATTGGCACGAACCTTTCCAGGATCAGTTGCTAATAGAGCAATATCTTCTGTTTTAGGAGAAGTAAAAGGGTGGTGCATTGCATGGTAACGGTTTGAATCTTCATCCCATTCCAATAGGGGGAAGTCAATCACCCATAAAGGTTTAAATTCATTTGGATTTCTTAACCCTAATTCATCTCCCATGTGTAAACGCAAGTCATTCATTTGACTACGTGTAGCATTAGTTTCACCGCTTAAAACGAGCATCAAATCTCCAGGTTTAGCACCTGTTAAATCTGCCCATGCTTGCAGATCTTCTTGACTATAAAATTTGTCTACAGAACTTTTGAAAGTCCCGTCATTGTTATATTTACAATACACTAATCCTTTTGCGCCTACTTGTGGACGCTGCACCCATTTAGTTAAGGCATCCAATTGTTTACGTGTATAAACTGCACATTCTTGTGCAACAATCCCTAAAACTAATTCCGCATCATCAAAAATTTTAAACCCTTTATTTTGGGCAACAGAATTCATGTCTTTAAATTCCATTCCAAAACGAATATCTGGTTTGTCGGAACCATAACGCTCCATTGCTTCAGCATAAGTCATACGTGGAAAATCTTCTGTAAATTCAACACCTCTACATGTTTTGAATAAGTGTTTTACCAATCCTTCAAACGTGTTTAAGATATCTTCTTGTTCAACAAAAGACATTTCACAGTCAATTTGAGTAAACTCAGGCTGACGATCAGCACGTAAATCTTCATCTCTAAAACAACGCACAATTTGGTAATACCTATCAATTCCAGACACCATTAATAATTGCTTGAACGTTTGGGGAGACTGTGGCAAGGCATAGAATTCGCCTTGGTTCATTCTGCTAGGAACAACAAAGTCTCTGGCTCCTTCTGGTGTCGATTTAATTAAATATGGAGTTTCAATATCCATAAAATCTACAGAGTCTAAGAATTTTCTTGTTTCCAATGCCACTTTGTTTCGCAAGCGTAACTTGTCGAGAATTGTATTTCTGCGGATATCCAAATAACGGTATTTCATTCGCTGCTCATCACCACCATCCGTTTCATCTTCAATAGTAAAAGGAGGCGTTTTTGCTGCATTTAGAATATTCAGTTCAGTTACTTTAATTTCTACTTCTCCAGTTGGAATGTTTTTATTTTTACTAGAACGCTCAATTACTTCACCTTTAACTTGAACCACAAATTCACGTCCTAATTTTCGTGCTTTTTGGTTCAATTCATCATTATCATGTGTACTAAAAGCCAATTGTGTAATTCCATAACGATCGCGAAGATCAACAAAGGTCATTCCCCCCATTTCACGTGTACGTTGTACCCAACCACTAAGGCTTACTTCATTTCCAACATTTGACAGGCGTAACTCGCCACAGGTGTGCGTTCTATACATAATATTAAATTTATAAGCGCAAAAATAGGAAGAAGATTGAACATTAAGGCCTCCTTCGGAAAGAACTTAAAGATTCAATAGGTTTTATTGGTCCTAGTTTGAGTTAAAACTATGCTCCTGATAGGCCTCGGGATTAGTGCCTCTCGCTTTAGCTTCTAAAAATCTTATCGGATATTAGGTGTTAGACAAAAAGTCTAATGGCTAACACCTAATGGTCTACTCTTAAAATGGCCATAGAATTTTATTCTCATGTGAACCTGTGGTGCTTTTAGTCAATGGTGGTTCAGTTTTTCTTTGAAATGTATTGAGGAGATTATTTCTATGCCTCTACGGAATGTATTAAATAGTTATGAATTGAATTATTGATTTTTGCCCTGCTTTAAATGGTGAAGTAAAGAAGGTTCTCAACAGGTTATTAACAATATCGATTTCCCATCTCTGCCTGTATAGCCAGTAAACACAGGTGTTTGTCGAAAAAATAACCAAAACCAAATAAATTTCATTGACCTTTGGAAAAGAATATATACCTTTGCACCCAAATTTGAACAGAACGATTCATTTTTAAAGTGATAACAATGTTGAATACGACGCTTAAAGCATTAGTTTGGATGGTAGCAATCTTGCTATCGGCACCAGTTTTCTCTGGTTCATCTCAAGAAGGGGAGCCTGTAGACGTAAAAGGAATGATTATGCATCACATTAAAGATGCGCACGAGTGGCACATTCTTTCTTACCCTGATGCGAATGGTGAAAAACAACATGTTTCCATAAACTTACCAGTTATCTTAATTGATAACGGTGTAAAGGTTTTTTCTTCAAAAAGACTATATCACGAAAATGATCCTGTTGAAATCACAACCCCAGATGGAGGTGAGGATTACTACTTTGCAAACGAAGAGTTGGGTTACGGTATTTTCCACGAAAACATTTATAAGTTAAATGAGCAAGGTCGGTTAGATTTCGACGCTGAGGGACATGTGATTAATCCAAAACCTTATGATTTCTCTATTACAAAGCACGTGTTTACATTGTTTTTCTCAGGGCTTTTATTGTTTCTTTTATTAAAAGCAGCTGTAAGAACATATAAGAGTGATGGACTTCACCCGCCACGTGGATTGGCTAGATTTATTGAGCCTATCGTTCTTTTTGTGCGTGATGATATCGCTAAAGAAAATATCGGAGAGGCAAAGTATAGAAAGTTTATGCCTTACTTATTGACGGCCTTCTTTTTTATATGGATCAACAATATGTTAGGTTTGGTTCCTGTTTTTCCAGGAGGTTCTAACTTAACAGGAGACATTAGTTTTACATTGACTTTGGCAGTGCTAACGATGCTGGTGACTGTATTTTCAGGGAACAAACACTATTGGAGACATATTTTTGCAACGCCAGGCGTTCCGTTTTGGTTGTTGCCGATTATGATTCCAGTAGAAGTTATCGGGATTTTTACTAAACCATTTGCCTTAATGATTCGTTTGTTTGCGAACATCACAGCAGGGCACATTATTATATTATCATTAACAGGAATTATCTTTACGTTCGGAAGTGCGGCGTGGAGTGGACTATCAATACCAATGTCATTGTTTATCTTGGTGTTGAAATTGTTAGTCGCTTTTTTACAAGCCTTCATTTTTACAATGTTATCTGCGCTTTTCATCGGAGGAGCAGTTGCAGAAGAGCATTAATTAATTAGTAATCTTTATAAAAACAAATAGTTATGACTGGATTAGCTGCTATAGGAGCTGGAATCGCTGTACTAGGTGCTGCGTTAGGAATTGGTAAAATCGGAGGTTCAGCAATGGACGCAATGGCTCGCCAACCGGAAGCTGCTTCTAAGATTCAAACGGGAATGATCATCTCAGCTGCACTTATTGAGGGTGCTGCTTTGTTTGGTATTGTTGTCGCTTTGCTTCAAGGATAGTAAAAAACAAGTTAAGTCTCCGTGCAACGGTTGGTTGTGCGGAGATTTTTAAAAAGATTATCACAAGAGAAAAAGATTAAAAAATGGATTTAATTACACCAGATTTAGGGTTGATATTTTGGACAGGTTTGACCTTCATCATCCTCATGTTCATTTTAACCAAGTTTATTTGGAAGCCTATCATGGCAGCCGTAAATAAGCGTGAGGAAAATATTCAGGATGCTTTGGACATGGCGAAAAAGACCAAAGCAGAAATGGAGAAACTGCAAACTCAAAATGCAAACTTGTTAAAAGAAGCACGTGTTGAACGTGATGAAATGATCAAGGAAGCAAAATTGACTAGCGATAGAATGATTGATTCAGCTAAATCTAAAGCAGTTGTTGAGGCAGATAAAATTGTTGAGAACGCACGTGTTGCAATCGAAGCAGAGAAAAATGCAGCAGTAGCCCAATTGAAAAATGAAGTTGCAGGTGTTGCTCTAGAAATTGCTGAAAAAATTCTACGTCAAGAGTTATCTACTGACGAGAAGCAAAAGCAATTGGCAGAAAGCTTCGCAAAAGACATCAATTTAAATTAAGGAATAATGGCAGGACTTAAAGTAGCAGGACGTTATGCGCAATCTCTTATTGAATTGTCGGATGAGTTGAAAGTAACTGACGCAGTCTTAAACGATATGGAGCAGTTATTAGCAACGACAAACGAGAATAAGGACTTCCATGTGTTTTTAAATAGTCCTCTAATTAAATCGGATAAAAAAAACGATATATTTGGAAAACTGTTTGGTGACTTTCAGGATGTTACTAAAAAGTTCATTCATTTATTGACAAAAAACAAAAGAGAAATGATTCTTCCTGTTATTGCAGAGGAATTCATTACTAAATTGAATACTGTTCGCGGAATTGTACCGATGACTTTAACTTCAGCTACGAAATTAGATGAAGGTGTAAAAACTACAATTCTTGAGAAATTGAATCAAGGCATTAAAGGCTCTATTCAATTAACAGAAAAGGTTGACGAAGCACTAATTGGTGGTTTCGTAGTAAGGATGGGAGATACACGTATCGATGCAAGTATCGCTCACCAACTGAATGAAATGAAACAACGTTTAATACGATAATTTTAACGCCCGTCGTTAATATAAAGTTTGAAAAAATGGCAAATATAAAACCAGCAGAAGTTTCTGCAATTTTAAGAGAAGAGCTTTCAGGATTTAAATCGGAAGCAGAACTTCAAGAAGTAGGTACCGTTCTTACAGTAGGAGACGGTATTGCACGTATTTACGGACTAGGTGGCGTACAATACGGTGAACTTATTGAGTTCGACGGTGGACTTCAAGGAATTGCGCTTAACTTAGAGGAAGACAACGTAGGTGCTGTACTTTTAGGTAAGTCTACAGCAGTAAAAGAAGGAGATACTGTAAAACGTTTAGGAAGAATTGCTTCTATTAATGTGGGTGAAGGTATCGTTGGACGTGTTGTTAACACATTAGGAGAGCCAATTGATGGTAAAGGGAAAATTGAAGGTGAATTGTTCGAAATGCCAATTGAACGTAAAGCACCGGGTGTAATTTACCGTGAGCCTGTAACCGAGCCAATGCAAACTGGAATTAAGTCTATTGACTCTATGATTCCAATTGGTCGTGGACAACGTGAGTTGATTATTGGTGACCGTCAAACAGGTAAAACAACTGTGGCTATTGATGCTATCATCAACCAAAAAGAATTTTACGATGCAGGAAATCCTGTATATTGTATATATGTAGCTGTAGGTCAAAAAGGATCAACGGTAGCTGGAATCGTTAAGAAATTAGAAGAAGCAGGAGCAATGGCTTATACAACCGTTGTTGCTTCGAATGCATCTGACCCTGCTCCAATGCAGTATTTCGCACCAATGACAGGTGCAGCTATTGGGGAGTACTTCCGTGATACTGGACGTCCAGGTTTAATTGTATTTGATGACTTATCAAAACAAGCAGTTGCTTATCGTGAGGTTTCATTGTTGTTACGTCGTCCTCCAGGACGTGAGGCGTATCCTGGTGATGTTTTCTATCTTCACTCAAGATTATTAGAACGTGCTGCTAAAGTCATTAATGATGATAGTATTGCTTCTCAAATGAATGATTTACCAGAATCATTGAAAGGAAAAGTAAAAGGTGGAGGTTCTTTAACAGCACTACCTATTATTGAAACCCAAGCTGGTGACGTTTCTGCATATATTCCAACAAACGTAATTTCGATTACAGATGGACAGATTTTCTTAGAATCAGATTTATTTAACGCAGGAATTCGTCCGGCAATTAACGTAGGTATTTCTGTATCACGTGTTGGAGGTTCTGCTCAGATTAAATCAATGAAAAAAGTTTCTGGGACATTAAAATTAGACCAAGCACAGTATAGAGAACTTGAGGCGTTTGCTAAATTTGGTTCTGATCTTGATGCAGCAACAAAAAGTGTTTTAGATAAAGGTATACGTAACGTTGAAATCTTGAAACAAAATGAAGGAGATCCGTTTACTGTTGAAAGACAAGTAGCAATCATCTTTGTTGGAACGAAAGGGTTAATCCAAAACGTACCTGTAGAAAAAGTAAAAGCGTTTGAAATCGAGTTCTTAGACTTCCTTGATGCTAAGCACAAAGATTTAATGAACGATCTAAAAGCAGGTAAATTAACTGCAGAGATTACTGATACATTGACTAAAGTAGCAAAAGAAATTGCTTCTAAATATTAATCTTTCTTTTTGAAAGTGAATTGAATTGTAGGGTATGGCGAACTTAAAGGAAATTAAAAACCGTATTACTTCTATCTCATCAACGATGCAGATTACACAAGCCATGAAATTGGTTTCTGCTGCAAAATTGAAGAGGGCTTTGGATGCAATTACACAATTGCGCCCTTACGCTAACAAAATCCAAGAAATCCTTGGGAATGTAAGTGCTACGCTTGATCTTTCTGAAAATAGATACGCAGAACAACGTGAGGTTGAAAGTGTATTGATTATTGGGGTGTCATCAAATAGGGGATTGTGTGGTGGATTCAACAATAACATTACAAAGAAAATTAACGAGCTTTTGGCTAATGATTTGAAAGGTAAAAAAGTTGAATTGTTGACCATCGGTAAGAAGGTAAATGATGCATTTAAGAATGGAGGATTGGTTAATCGTCCAGAACACTTAGGTGAAGCGACATCGCTTTTTGATGACTTGACTTTCGAGCACACAGCAGAATATGCGCAATACGCAATGGACAGCTTTATTGAAGGGAAATACGACAAAGTGGTTGTGGTTTACAATGAATTCAAAAATGCTGCTGTCCAAATTGTACGTGAACAACAATTATTACCTATTGTTCCTACAGTTTCAGAAGATGAAAGTGAAATAGGTGATTACATTTTTGAACCTTCTAAAGAAGAAATCATTAGTGAAATCATTCCAAAATCTCTAAAGTTACAATTGTTTAAAGCTGTACTGGATTCTAATGCTTCTGAGCATGGAGCACGTATGACAGCAATGCATAAGGCAACTGATAATGCTTCTGAATTACAACGTGAACTTACCTTAGCATACAATAAAGCACGTCAGGCAGCTATTACAAACGAAATTCTTGAAATCGTTGGAGGTGCAGAAGCTTTAAATGCATAATCTAATTTCATAATAAAGGTATTTCAATCGCACATTTTGTAATTGAATTAAATAGAATTTAAAAAAGAGGCTTTTCAGTAGAGAAGCCTCTTTTTTGTGACTGAAATATTGTTGTCTCTTTGTTCAACTTTGTAGCTCCTTAGTGTAACTTTTATTACTTCTGTTTTTTAGAATACTTTGTATCTTCGCAAATTATTATCTTTATATTAAAAATCGAAAAGATTTATGCAATTTAGACTCCCCTTTATTCATCAACTAAGGAATTACAATAGAAAAATCTTTACTCAAGATTTGGTAGGGGGATTTACCGTAGGTGTAATGTTGATACCACAAGGTATGGCCTACGCATATATTGCCGATATTCCACCCGTATATGGATTGTATGCTTCAATTGTACCCTTGTTGGTGTATATGCTGCTAGGAACATCAAAATATGCTGCAATTGGACCAGCAGCACTAACCTCACTTCTGGTAATTACAGGTTTAACGCATGCTGGAATTACTGAAGAAGCTGAGTTTTTAAACGCCGTATTCGTAATCTCCATTCTGTCTGGACTTATACAAGTCCTGATGGGTGTGTTTCAACTTGGAAAGATTGTCAACTTTATTTCTAAACCTGTACTGAAAGGGTTTATATTTGGTGCCGCTTTAACCATCTTCCTAAGTCAAGTGAAAAGTGCAACAGGTATTCAGCTTGAGGCCAATGGATCTTTCAATACCTTGTTGGAATTAGGGAATAACATTTCAACACTCAACATATATACCCTTTTATTCTCCTTGTTTTCCATTGCTTATCTATTCTATATGAAACGGTTCAGCAAAAGAATTCCAAATCAGTTGATCGTAATGTTTGTGACCCTTGGAGTTGTTTATTTATTTGGGATGGAGCAAAAAGAGGTTGCGATTTTAGGTGTAATTCCCGAAGGACTACCTTCCTTTTTTGTCCCTTATTTGGATTGGGAATTGGTTAAAACACTCTTACCCGTGAGTATCACCATTGCCTTTATAAGTTTTGTTGAAGTGTATGCAATTGGTGTCTCCCTTGAAGACAAAGAAGACGCAGGTTCTTTAAAGCCTAATCAAGAACTAATCGCACTTGGAGCATCCAAATTTATAGGGGCCTTCTTTCATGCTTATCCAACTTCGTCTAGCTTTTCTAGATCTGCTGTCAACAAAGAATCGGGTACAAAAACAAATGTGTCTACTGTTTTTACGATCACTTTAGTTGTGTTGACTTTGTTGTTTTTAACCCCTTACTTTTATTATCTTCCTAAAGCTGCCTTAGCTGCCATAATCATTGTAGCAATTATAGGCCTTATGGATTTCAAGTATCTTAAAAGGTTATGGTCTATTGATAAACGTGACTTTTTAATGTTTGCAGTAACTGGTTTAGTTACTTTTTTGGTCGGTGTACAAGAAGGAATTATTACCGGAGTAATCCTGTCTATCATGGCTTTAGTGTATGCTATTTCTTATCCACATGCTGTTGAAATAGGATTGGTTCAAGGAACTTTAGATACCTTTAGAAGCGCAGACCGACACAATAATGTTGAAATTGCCGATGATATACTCATATATCGCTTTGATGCACCTTTAACTTTTGCCAACGTTCCACATTTTTTGAAACGTTTGAGAAGTTACGAACAACATAAAAAAGGATTGAGGTTTGTTGTTATTGATGCCAGTGCTATTGATTCTATTGACACTACAGCAATTGATACCTTAAGCGAATTGTCAGATGAGTATAAACGTAGAAATATTCGCTTTGCTATTTCATGTTTGAAAGGCCCAGTGCGAGACAAGTTCGAAAAGACAAATATGTTTGAAGAAATTGGGAAAGACAATTTTTTCCCTACCGATTTAGATGCAATTAAATCCTTTAAAGGTGAAGACCGATTGGTGGATACCGATGTGCTCTTTCAAACCAACCCGAAGAAACATAAGTTACTCTAAGGAGTTGACAAACATTGTTTTTTATCTAGAGGTCCTCATAATGTTCGTATAACAATTGCATAAAGGCATCACATCTCTTGCGCTCTCTGATCAATGCTTCTTCCTCGAAAGAGTTTACGATGTACCTTTGATAATCTAAATGAAATGTAAACTTACCTTGGGGGGTAACCCAGCCAAATCCACGCGTTGTTGCTAGCAAGGCAAACTCAGGTACGTGTGGACTGAGTAAGTCTTTACTCCAAGGATAATCATCTTGGGTATCTACATGCATTTGTTTCAATAAGGTTTGAGCGATGTCAGCTTGTGAACCCACTTTATCTATGACCATTCCTCTAGCCGAATCTTTTAAAGCTGGTCCATAAAGTAACAAAGGAATACGGTAAAGTTCGGCATCACTTGGGTCAGTAACATAAGGAGAAGCATGACCATGATCGGCAACAATTACAAACAAAGTGTTCTCATACCAAGGTTGTTGCTTTGCAGAATCGATGAAGTCACTTAAACACTGGTCAGCATAAATGACGGAATTCATAAAATTCTTTTCAGCACCTGTCCATTTTGGTTTGTTATGTCCTGGATAATCATAGGGTGAATGTGTACTTCCAGTAAAGGCACATTCTATAAAAGGTTCATCCTGTTGGTTGATTTTATCCAAGAACATGCTGTATAAGTCCTCGTCATAATAGTTCAATTTACCGCGCCCAAGTCCCGCAGGGAAATCAGATTCATCTTGAATACGCTCAAACCCGTGGTCATTAAAGTAACTGTTGATGTTTCCATACTTGAGGTCACCACTAAACAAATATCCAGCGGTGTAGCCTCTTGGAGCTAAACTTTGATTTAAAGATTTTAACTTTCTGTGTTTAAAGGGCTGCATTGAAATAGAAATCTCGGGTAAAGCTGGATATCCAGAAAAGATACTCGCATTACCTATTTCAGAGGTACTTCCTGTAGCATATAAATTGGTAAATAAAACGCCTTCTTCTGTCAATGCATCAAATTCTGGTGTTGCCCCAGGTTGTCCAGACAATCGACTACTCACGGTTGATGTCCAACTTTCCAAAATAACAAAAACCAAGTTGGGAGAAGTGTTTTCTAGAATATAATTGTCGTGTTCTTTTTCGTAATTAAAAAAATCATCGAGTGTTGAGTAGAGTTCTTTCTCCTCATAATTAGACAGGTAATCTCCTATATTTGACCGGTTGAATAAGAGGAAGCTCTTACCAAAAAAGTAAGGTGAGTTGACGGATACATCGTTGATGACATAGTTTTTGGAAAAATAGGCCGCATCAATGTTGATTGGAATTTGCTGAAATCCACCACGGGCAAAAACAAAATAAACCCCTAACATCAATGGAAGAATAGGCATGAATACAGCGAACCTCCAGGCAAGTTTTTCTTCATTTGCTTTAAACCTTTCTTTTTTAAACAACCACCTAGAAATCTTCCATCCGAAAGTGACTTCAAGAATGAGGTAAAAGATAAACCAAAAAGTCATGCTGTGATCGGCCGTTCTAAACACTTCATCGGGATTACTTAAATGCATAAAAACACGTGAAGTTAATTTATGATTCCATTCTCCGTAGGCGTTTATTTCCCCTGCATGAATCATAGAAACCAATAAGACTTCTATGAGTAAAATGACTTTAAACAGGACAAATAAAAAGCGTTTTTTTAGAACCATAAAGGAGGTAAGAAATAAAATAGGAATTACGCTTAAAATGCTTCCTGTAGCTAAATCGAGTCTAATGGAATGAAAAAACACCTGAATCCATTCCCAAAAGGAGTGTTCGCTTATCTTTTCTAAATTATGAATGGAAAACAAAATCCTTTGAAAATCAAAAACAAGTATCCAAAACAATAGCAATAGGACAAAAGCAAGTCCAGATTTTCTTAAAACACTCATAATTAAAAGTATGTTGGAAAGCGAATGGTTTAATCTTCAGCAGAGAATTTCAGGGCTTCACATTCTGCGGCTTTTTCATGAAGTTCGCCAGGCATCATGTTCTGAAAAGGTGCGCAAATTTCATCTCTTTTTTGTGTCGCCAAGTCTAAACTGTCTTTGCCTTCTTGCGTAGCTGGACGATCAAAAAAAGAAGCTGAAATACGGTTGACTTCTTGACCTGCTTCTACACAATCGCACAGTTGATTGTTATTGTTACAAGCAACTAATATTCCTGCAATTAAAATAAAGCTTAATATTTTCATTAGTCGATGGTTTTATCTAACACCTTTGGAATTCTGAAATAGTCAGAATCTTTTTTCGGAGCATTTCTAAGCGCTTCCTCATGTGATATCGTTTGTTCTGGAACATCTTCTCTAAGTACATTTATTTCATCAGACATAAAGACTAGAGGTTCAACATCATCGGTGTTAACTTCGTTGAGTTTTTCCATGAAGTCAGTAATGTTATTGAGGTCCTTTTTTATTGCACGTTTTTCATTTCCTTCAAAGGAAAGCCTTGCCAGATGTGCAATGTGGTCTATTAATTCATCTTTTATTTCCATAGCTATTCAACGTTGTTGCAGCAAATTTAGTGATTCTTTTGCGGTAAATAAGAACCAATGAGCTGATAAGTTTTTTCTTTCGTCTCTTCAATGTCATTACTCATCACCTCTTCTTGCTTTATTATTGGATGAACATGAACTTTGACAAGGCCTGGCATAGCAGGGTTAAAGAATAAATCGGGATCAGAAAATAAGTAATAATTATTGATAAATGTAATCGGTAGAATAGGACACTTAGCTGATTTTGCCAATTGGAAAGCTCCATTTTTAAAAGGAGCTAATTCAGGGGCACTATCAGGGATTCCACCTTCTGGAAAAATAACAATACTCCAATCTTTTTGGATTTCTTTTCTTGCCTGAATAAAGGCTTTTGCAGATTTAATAGAGCTAGACCGATCAACTGGAATATTGAGCTTTTTAAAAAAAGTCTTTACCAAAGGGTATTTTAAAATTTCACTCTTCCCCATAAATAAGAATTTATGGTGGGGTAAAATACTGTAAAGTAAAAAGATGTCTAAATAAGATGAGTGGTTGGCAACCAGCACAAAAGGTCCTTCAGCAATGTTTTCTTCTCCACTTTTTTCGACCGCATAAAAACAGAGAATACGCATGCACCTCGACCATAAAATATTGACTTTAAAAGTATGGGGTTTTAGCGATTCGTTGTAAATGAAAAACAAAAGAACAGGATAGAATATAAGTAAAGTAATAGCAAAGGCTAATCCTATATATAGCTTCCATAAATAAAATAATGATCCTAGAATGTACTTCATTTTTTTTATTGTGCTACCAAATATAGATATTTTGCTTTGTTCTTCAACAAAAGTTTATTTTTGTAAAGAAATATTTACAATCAATTAAGGAACAGTTAAATTATGACACGTGTTTTAACAGGAGTACAAAGTACAGGAGTGCCACATTTAGGAAACTTGTTAGGTGCAATTATACCAGCAATTAATATGGCCAACAATGGAGAAAATGAATCTTTTCTTTTCATTGCAGATTTGCATTCACTCACTTCAATTAAAGATGGTGAAACCTTAAGTAATAATACTTATGGTGTTGCTGCTGCTTGGCTCGCTTGTGGTCTAGACCCCTCTAAAACTGTGTTTTATCGTCAAAGTGATGTTCCTGAAACAACAGAACTAACTTGGTATTTGATGTGTCATTTTCAATATCAAAGATTAACGCTTGCCCATTCTTTTAAAGATAAAGCAGGAAGAACAAGTGATATCAATGCGGGTTTGTTCAATTACCCAATGTTGATGGCTGCAGATATTTTATTGTATGATGCCAATGAAGTTCCTGTAGGAAAGGATCAGTTACAACATATCGAGATGACTCGCGATGTTGCACAAAAACTCAATACCAGTACGGGTAAAGAGTTGTTGGTCATTCCTGAAGCTATAATTCAGGAAGATACCACCCTTATTCCTGGAACTGATGGAGGGAAAATGAGTAAGTCTAGAAATAACTATATCAATATTTTTCTCTCGGATAAGGCATTAAGAAAACAAGTGATGAAAATCGAGACAGACAGCACGCCAATGGAAGACCCAAAAGATCCTGAAACGTGTAATGTCTTCACATTGTATAAGTTATTAGGGACAGATGCTGAAATTCAAGCGTTGGCAGAAAAATACCGCGCTGGAAACTTTGGGTATGGTCACGCCAAACAGGCATTATATGAATTAATCCTAGAGAAGTTCAAAACAGAACGTGAAAAATTCAATTACTTCATCAACAATAAAGATGAGATAGACACAATTCTTAGTGAAGGAGCTGAAAAAGCGAGAAAAATTGCGCACAAAACATTGTATCGTGTGAGGAGGGAGTTGGGTTATTAATCAAATCTCCAAAGAAATGTTTAAATGAGTCAAGCTCAGAATTGCGAAGGAATTGATTTCAGTTCCTAGTGTATTTTGAGCTTGAATTTTTTATAAGCACAAGCAAGAAAATGATTTTTCATTGTTAAGGCTTTCTGCCTATTCCTTCGGTATGAGCAATCTAGCACCCGAGGTAAGGCCAAGTTTTAGTTGAAACCAAAACGGATTCGTTACGAATCGTTATTCATGGACTCTATAATGTTTTTCGACCGCATATATATAAAGTCAATTTGTGACTAAAATATTATTCAATTTCAAAGTGATTGTCTACCTTATTTTTTATATTTGGGCAACTATTACTTTAAAAACGAAACACAATGTTTAATAAATTCATCATACTCCTACTACTAATCCCGTTTTTATTTAGCTGTGAAACCAATCCGGCAACCGATGCTGAGGGCGTAATTAGCGCCAAAGGAGGGGTGAGATATGGAGGAGAATTTCGCTTTATGTCAAGTGAAAAAGTAAAAAGTCTCTTCCCTTTAGAAGTAAATGATATCTACTCCAATCGAGTGGTTTCCCAAATCTTTCAAGGTTTATTGAAAATTGATCCGGGAAGCACAGACTTGGTTCCATCAATTGCCACAGAAACCAAAGTGAATGAAAATTCAACTCTTTTTACTTTTAAGTTAAGAGATGATGTTTACTTTCAGGATGATGCATGTTTTGAGGATGGAAAGGGAAGGAAAGTAACGGCCTTAGATTTTAAATATGTATTAGAATTTGCTTGTTCTAGTCATGAGTTAAATCAAATCTCTTATTTATTGAAAGACAAAGTAAAAGGTGCAGACCTTTACTACAAAGGTGAGGTTGACCATGTAGAAGGAATTAGGGTTGTAGATGAACATACTTTAGAGATTGAATTAAAATCGCCATTCTCAGGATTTAAGAAAGTCTTGACCCATGTTGGACTTAGTGTTTTTCCAAAAGAGGCTTTTGAAAAATACGGTAAAGACATAAGGACTCATCCAGTAGGAACAGGAGCTTTTGTATTAGAGGCTTTCGAAGAAGAAAAAATTGTATTGAAAAGAAATAACACTTTCTGGGACAAAGATGACTTTGGAAACCCATTGCCTTTCCTTGATAAAGTGATAATGACCTACAGCAAGGACAAAGCAGATGAGTTGTTGTCCTTTAGAGCTGAAAAAATCGATTTAGTATTGGATATTCCTGTTGAGGAAGTGGAGAATGTATTAGGAACACTTCACGAGGCTCAAGCTGGAGAAAACGTTAAACATATTGTGGATTCTAAATCCAGCATGAGTATTACTTATTATGGTTTTGCTCATGGAAGTGAAGAGTTTTCTAAGAAGGAAGTTCGTCAAGCTTTTAATATGGCTGTTGATCGTAAATCAATTATTGATAATTGGTTAGAAGGTGAAGGTTGGCCAGCAACCAATGGTTTTGTGCCACGCATGAAAGGGTACCCATCGTTAGACGTTAAGGGTCATACTTATGATGTTGAAAAAGCGCAAGCACTAATGGCTTCAGCAGGCTACCCAAATGGAAAAGGCTTTCCAACTTTAAGTTTATATGTGAATGCTCTAGAAGAGTCTGGTGGACACAAATTAGCCAAAGCGGTTGCAAGTTCACTTAAAGAAAATCTTGGAGTAAATGTTAAAATTGAATTGGTTACTTATGAGGATAGAGAAAAATTAATACTAGACGGTACTGCTATTTTCTGGCGTGCAGGTTGGGTTGCAGATTACCCAGATCCAGAAAACTTCTTAAACCTATTTTACAGTGGAAACATTGGGGAAAATAGTTCAACAATTAACCCATTCAAATATAAAAATCCAGAGTTTGATGCCATGTTTGAAAAAGCTTTGGCGGAAACAGATGATGAAAAACGAATGGATTTATTTGCTCAATGTGATCAGATAATCATAAATGATGCAGCGGTTATGCCGTTGGTTACAGATGACTTTGTGACAATGGTTAACCTGAAAGTGAGAAAATTTGTGACCAATGAGGTTGAACAATTAGATTTTTCTCGTATATTTATAAAAGAAATTAATTAATAACCAATAAACAAACCTCTCAGCTTGCAATTTGAGAAAAAATTTAAGCCGCATCTTTAAAGGTGCGGCTTTTCTTTTTATCAGGCGAATATCTATTCAATAGTATTATCTTTGAAGCTATAATAATACAAATGAAGCATCCCTTAACATCAACAATTATTACTTTCAATGAGGAGCGAAATATAGCGCGTTGTATAGATGCATTGTTGCCGATATCTGATGAAATCATCGTTCTGGATTCATTCTCAACAGATAAAACAGTTGAAATTTGTAAAGCCAAAGGAGTTCGGATAGAACAGAGGGAGTGGAAAGGCTATTCCAATGCAAAAAACTACTTGAATCAACTCGCAACGCATGAGTATATTTTCTCGGTAGATGCAGATGAAGCTCCTGATGCAGTTTTACAAAAGGAAATCATGCTTCAAAAACAAGTAGGCTTTAAAGGAGTGTACGCAGTAAATAGGTTGACCAATTATTGCGGGAAATGGATCAAACACTCAGGCTGGTATCCAGATGTTAAAACACGTATTTTTCCAAAATCAGAGAGCCTTTGGGAAGGTGAATATGTACACGAAGAGTTGGTCATTAAGAACAACCCGACGCCCAAACAATTGAAAGGACATCTTTTGCATTATTCCTACTATTCACAAAAAGAACATAGAGCACGTGCAGATAAGTATTCTGAACTTACTGCTGTAAAAATGTATAAAAAGGGTAAAAGAGTAGGTCCTTTAAAGCCATACATTAGTGCTTTGGGTAGATTTGTTGCCATGTATTTGATCAAAGCAGGTTTTCTAGATGGTTCAGCAGGATTCCATATCGCGAGGATATCAGCACTTTCCAATATTTATAAGTACAAAGAATTAATTAGACTGCAGAATGAAAACAATTGATTTGTCGAATAAGACTGTTGTAATTAGCAGAACAGACAGTATTGGCGATGTGATCTTAACCTTGCCCATGTGTGCATGGTTGAAAAAAGAGTTTCCTGCTGTTCGTATCGTATTTTTTAGTCAATCTTACACCCTTGAAATTTTACGTTGCTATCCTTTTATTGATGAGGTTGTATGCATCGATACTTGGAAAGACCATAGTTTTGAAGAACAGAAATCATTACTCGAAAAGTTAGAGGTATTTGCATTCATTCATGTTTTTCCGAATAAACATTTAGCAAAATTGGCCAAAGCAGCTAAGATTCCTTTCCGTGTTGGAACATCACATCGTTTATTTCATTTACTCACCTGTAATATTCGGCCAAACTTTACACGCAAGAAATCTGATTTGCATGAGGCACAGTTAAATTTTGAATTGTTGAGAAGCTTCAATCTTAAAACCTTACCTGAATTGAAGGATTTGATTGCTTTACTGAAAGGTTTTCAACCGCAGTCTGAACTGAGTCCTTACTTAAAGGATGTTTTAAGCAGCAAACGAAAGAAAGTGATATTGCATACAAAATCTCAAGGTTCTGCTGTAGAATGGCCTATAGAAAACTATGTTGAATTAGCGAATCTTTTGGTAAAAATGGATTATACAGTGTATTTTTCAGGTACAGAAAAAGAAGGACAACAGTTTCGAGGTGCGCTCCCATCAGATTCAAACATTATCGATATTTCTGGTAAAAGCAGTTTGGGGGAACTCATTACTTTTATTTCTAAATGTGATGCTTTAGTAGCATGCAGTACAGGACCTTTACATATTGCAGCAGTTTTAGGTATAAAAGCGATTGGTTTATATACAGATTTACGACCAATGCATCCAGGAAGATGGGCTCCTTTAGGAGAGAATAGTCGTGCTTTAACAATGAACAATACGGTAAATCCTCAACTCGAAGATATTTACAACATTACTGTTGATGAGGTGATAAAGTGGATAAAATAGAAAACCCCTCTAATGAAAGAAGGGTGATAAATAAGAATATAAAAAAAGCTTTTATTACTTGATCTGGTTCGGATCGTTAGCAGCTTCTTGATTGTATTTTGCTTGTAAACGCATCCAAATAAATAATCCTACGAATCCTAGAACGATAACTGCGTAGTTGAAAATATTTCCAACGTTTTCAAACAATATTTCTGTAGTCCATAATAGACCATCACCTGTCGCTTCAACTAATTCTGTATAAGTCATAACAATAATTATTAGTGCACAAATATAATATTTTTCCAATTGAATAGCTAAAAACTCTATATTTATCTCATTGAAATCCTACATTTGTATAACAAATAAAATCATTTTCATGCATGATTAAGTACTTCGCCAATAATCAGTCTATTATACTTGTGCTCATACCCGTGTTTGTGTTGTTGCATATGCTGATGGACTTTTACTTTCCTGAATTTAACATGTTGGCGGTTGGACAAGAAAACTTGTGGAATTTAGATTTTAAACAAATTAACCCCTTTCTTTCGAAGTCATTGGCTTTCGTTTTTATTTGTGTGAATGCAATTTTGCTGAACTTTGTGTTCAATACACTTGAATTCTATGATCGATTTGTATATCTGCCTAGCATTATGTACGTATTGATGGTGTTTCTGTTCCCTATCAGCTTGCGTTTTGGAGAAGACCTTATAGCACACTTCTTTTTTATTCTGTCTTTTTATCAACTCCTCAGTATCCGTCAAAATGATGACGCGAGAAACAATACTTTTTTAAGCGGGTTATTTTTAGGAGCAGCAGCAACGTTTTTGCCTATTTATGTCACATTTATATTGCTAATTTGGCTAGGTATATTTATTATGCGGCCTTTTGTTTTTAGAGAATACCTCCTCCCTTTGGTCGCCCTGGCTTTTCCTTTTTTATGGGTGTTTTTAGTGGATCAGGAATTCTATTATCATTTCTTCCTTTTTGATTCAACTTTGAATTTCTCAAGGTTTGGAGGCTTATTTATTGTCATTCCGCATATAGTAATTATCATCTTGGCATTATTGGCCAATAAAAAGATTTTGGAACGGCGACTAAAGAGTTCAATCCGTTATAAAAGAATAATTTCAGTGACCCTATTTGCATTGGTGTTTTCGGCGAGTCTCAGTATCTTGATTCTGATTTTTACGAAGTCCTACTTTTATTTTACAATTGGTGCTGCGATACTTCCATTCATATTGCCTTATGCCTATTTGAATGTAAAGCATAAATGGTTGCCTTACTCATTATTTTACGCTTTAATCCTCTTGAATATTGTTAAGTTCTTTTATTAAGTGGAGTTAGCGAATTTTACTTAATCCTTAAATTCGTAGCCACAGTTTTTACAGAAATTGGAAGACTTTTCATGGTCGGTAGCACCACAGTTTTCACATTCGAAAGATTTTATTCCTTCATATCGAAGAGCAGTAAACTCCGAAGAAACTATTCCTGTAGGAACTGCAATAATTGCATAACCAAAAAGCATGATGAATGAGGCTAATGCTTGTCCAAGTGGCGTAACTGGGGTTATGTCACCATATCCAACTGTAGTGATGGTAATAATGGCCCAATACACACTTCTCGGGATACTAGTAAATCCAGCTTCTGCAGGTTCAATTACATACATCATTCCTCCTAGAATAATCACTATTGTCAACATGGAGATTAAAAAAACAATGATCTTATGACGACTGTTCTTAAGTGCGTCGCCTAAAATGTCTGCTCCTAACATGTAGCGACTTAATCTTAAAATCCTAAATATTCTGAGGAATCGGATGGAACGTAAAAGCATTAATGATTCGGTTCCGTCGACAAACAAACTCAAATAAGAGGGTAGGATTGACAACAAATCCACAATCCCCATAAATGAGAAAACATAAGAGAGGGGTTTCCTGAGACTGATGATTCGCAGGATATATTCTATGGTAAAAAGTACAGTAATAACCCATTCAATTCCGATAAAAGTAAGTCGGTACTTAAGGTTTAAGTATGAAACACTTTCCAACATTACTACAACAATGGATAGAAGAATGAGGATTAAGAGTAAAATGTCAAACCTTTTACCCGCTTTGGTGTAGGTACCATAAATTATCTCCTGAACTTTCAGTTGCCAAGGCCTTAATTTAAATTCCTTTTCTCTAAAGGCCAACGATTTATCGATGTGTTTCTTCATAGTTTCTTCACTGAAAATATAAAAGTACAGTTTTTTAAGTGATACTCATTAATGGAAATTAACAAATCAAATTCAAGCAATTGGATAAAACATCAAAAATTCTTCAATAATTTGTATTTTTGAAGGATGAATGTTCAAGATTTTATACAGCGTAGGTTTTCAGGTCAACTCAATAATGAAGCCGAATATATGGAACTCATTGTCCAGGTGTTTGCTGTTTTGATTCTTGGTTTGGTGTTGTGGAGAATGATGGTTGTTTTTCACAAAAAGAAAAAGGCTAAACGAAAACCAAGTACTTATTTTGAAAATACATTCTCTAGAAACTGGAAGAAATAGCAACCCAAAGGGTTTAGGCATTTAGTTAGGGTTAAATTGTTAGACACGATAAGATGGAAGAAAAAAAAGTAGCAGTTGTTGGAGCAGGTTTAGTAGGAAGTTTACTGGCTGTTTTACTGGCAAAAAAAGGGATGAATGTTGATGTTTTTGAACGTCGACCAGACCTTAGAAAGGCAAAAGCAATTGGCGGACGTTCCATTAATTTAGCGCTTTCAAATCGCGGATTCAAAGCATTGGAATTGGCTGGTTTTGCTGATGAAATCAAAGCCATTGCTATTCCTATGTATGGACGAAAAATGCACGATGTTGAGGGCAACTTAACTTACCAACCTTATGGGAAAGAGGATGAGGCCATCTATTCCGTTTCTCGTGGACAACTCAATCAAAAGCTCATGAATTTAGCAGATGATTATGAAAATATTCATTACCGATTCAACCACGCTTGTGAAGATGTTGATTTGACCAATAACGAAATCCATTTTACAGATACTACAACTGGAAAGTTAGAAAAATATACTTACGATCATATTTTTGGAACAGACGGAGCATTCTCTGCGGTACGCGGAGCATTACAAAAAACACCTTTGTTTAATTATGCACAAGAATACCTACCGCATGGATACAAAGAGTTAAGCTTTCCTGCCAATCCTGATGGAACACATTGTTTTGATAAAAACTGTTTACATATATGGCCACGTGGAGAATTTATGTTGATTGCTTTGCCGAATTTAGACGGTAGCTTTACGGTAACACTTTTCTTCCCAATGAAAGGAGAAACTTCTTTCGAAAGTTTGGATACTGAAGAAAAGGTCGTTGCATTTTTTGAAAAGACATTCCCGGATGCTCTGGCCAATATGCCTACATTGACAAAAGACTTTTTTGAAAATCCAACCTCTACATTGGTGACCATCCGTTGTAATCCATGGAACTTTGACAATAAAGTATTGTTGCTTGGAGATGCTTCTCATGCTGTTGTTCCTTTTTACGGACAAGGATTGAACGCAGGGATGGAAGACTGTACAATTTTCTTTGACCTCTTAGATAAATATAATTTGGAAGACGGATCACTGTTTGATTTATTTAGTGAAAAACGTGTTGATGATGGAAATGCAATTGCAGATTTAGCTTTGTATAATTATATTGAAATGCGCGATTTAGCAGGAGATGAAGATTTCCTTCTAAGAAAGAAAATTGAGCGAAAGTTTAGCGATATGTACCCAAATAAGTGGATGCCGTTATACTCACAAGTTACCTTCAGCCATATTCCTTATTCTGAAGCTTTGGCGGCTGGGAATAAACAACGAAAGATTATGGATGAGGTGATGAAAATGGAGCAGATTCACCAAAACTGGGACGACCCTAAAGTGATTGATAAAATATTAACTTTGTTAGCATGAAAGCCTTAAAATTACTTCTTCTTTTTACTGTTTTAATTACAACTTCTGTGTATGGACAATACAGTCCAAAGAAGAAGAAAAAACAATTTTATGGAAATCAAAGATTGCACAAGCCTATCTATCGCTGGGTTACAGGCGATTACCTTAGGCACGGTATTCAATTGTCTTTTGGTCCAACCTATACTTTTACGAAAATAGGTCCTGAAGAACAGCAACACAGAATTGGTTCTTCGAATCCTTTTGCCGATACACTTATTCGTTATTCACGAGAAGCTAAAGGTAGAATAGGGATTTTCGGAGAAATTGGAATGGTCCATATTACGAAAAAACCCCGAAAACTAGTTCATTATTACGACTGGGGAATAGGATTTAAGTTGTTCGGTGGTAGAGAAATCTTTGAATCTGGAGTATATGACAGTCGAGATACTTTGATAGGTTCTTATACAAGCGAAGGGAAATTCTATAATGGTTATCTTTATGGAAGGTTCAGTGCACACAACGTTTTTCAAATCAATCCACACTTGTTTTTAGACAATGGCTTAGGATTAAATTTAGATTACGCAATAATGCCCGGAAACATGGTCCATGATGGTTTTCACCCTCCAGTAGAACAAAAGTTTCAAGGCGATATAATGGGACAGCTTCATTATTCACTAGGATTAGGAATTAAACCAAAAACCGATAAAGGGTTTTTCTTTGTACCCAGTGTAGAACTTCCTGTACTAGGAATTTATGAGTGGAATGGTGGTACTCCAGCTATTCACTGGTTTTCAAGCCAATATTATCCTGTAATGTTAAGACTGAAATTTGTTTGGTTATTCAAAAAAGACCCGAATCGTTGTCCACCTGTAGAGACAAACGAAAAAGATAGAGAAAGAGCGAGGGAGTATAATAATAGGTAGAATACTGCCCTATTCATTGTTTTAATTATAATCTTGGTTTTTAATTGAAATGGGTTGGTAAATCAGTTTTTATTATTTTTCACACGATGAAAAAACTACCGTTTACTCTTAAAAAAATCCTTCACCAATGCCCCACATTCCTCAGCTAAAATTCCCCCTACAACTTCAGTGGTAGGATGAAAAACGCCTTCATAGCGCAAAGCACCTCTTCTTTCATCCTTGGCTCCAAATACTACCTTGCTGATTTGTGACCAATTGAGTGCACCTGCACACATTACACAAGGTTCCATTGTTACATAAAGGGTACATTTCTTTAAATATTTTCCTCCTAGATTTTCTGCAGCAGCTGTTATGCTTTGCATTTCTGCATGAGCCGTTACATCATTTAACTGTTCTGTAAGATTATGTCCTTTGGCAATTATGGTGTTGTTAGCCACGATTACCGCACCAATGGGCACTTCGTCTAATGCATATGCTTTTTGTGCTTCCTCTAGTGCTTTACGCATAAAATACTCGTCATCAAATGGTTGTATCATTGCATTTGTTTTAGTTCAAGTTAGATAATTCCTCACTTGCTCAAAAATAATTGTATTTTTATAACGTTTAAACATAAACGCTAAAACATTTACTATGAACTATAAACATTTTATTTTCGCCCTCATCATTGGAGGAACCTTTGCTTGTAATAAAGATCATCCCGAACCAGAACCAACAGAAGACACTGGACCAAAATTAATTTTCCGTATGAAAATGGACGCCAACCAGGAACGTGTTGATGCTTTTGGACAGCCTGCAACAGTGCCCTCTGGACATGGTGCTCAAACCCCTAATTTTAAAAGTATTTCTGCTCACTATATTGAACTTGCTCCAAATGCATTTACTCAAATTGGTGAAGGGGATGTGGTTTATCATGGGATTGAAACTACAGCAGGAGGAAGTACAGCTGTTGATTTTGACCAATTGAAAAAAGTTGGAAACGGGGAGGTTATTTACTCAAAACCATTGAGCCAAATTACACCTGGAGATTATAATTACGCCCGCGTTTCGATTACTTATCAAAATTACGATGTTGATTTTAGGGCTAACGGATATGATTTAACAGGTACAATTGCCTCTTTTGTTGGATTCAACACCTACATTTCTTCGCATACGGTAAAGACAAAAACAGTTGCTGTAAATGCGAATAAATCTCAAGGCTATTGGGCTTGGGAAACACCAGCTATAGGAACGGTTTATCCTGCAACTGTGATTGAAGGTCAAGCACCAGGAACAACAGTTCCTAATCCGCTTCATGCTTCTTCACCCATTCCTCCAGGAAGTTGTTTGGTTACAGGTCAATTTCAAACCCCTTTTACCGTTACAGGAAACGAAACAGAAGACATTATTATCGACCTTTCGTTTAGTGTAAACAAAAGTTTCGAATGGACTGATGCAGCGGACAACAACATTTTTGAACCCTTAGATGGAGATACAGTTGTTGATATGGGATTACGAGGACTTATTCCGATTGTGGTGGAGTAATTTCGACTTCAAAAACTTCAATACCAGCGTCATTTGAGTTCTCAGATGGCGCTTTTTCTTTGAAAAATGTAAAATAAAGCAACAAGAATATAACTGTTCCATAGATGATGAATCTAAGCAGCATCTTCCAGCTTTTATGGTAGTTCTGGTGCTTTTTGAAATCGAACTTGGACGCTTTCATAACGTTTATAATCGTTTTTTTGGTAACCTTTTTCCAAATGTAACGTATTTGATAGAGAAACACTAAGTCTATATATTATGAAACTGAAAACATGCCCTAACTGTAAGGAAGAATTTGAAGGTCGTAGAAACAAAAAATTCTGTACTGTGTCTTGTAAAAACCAATACCATAATGAAGAGTATAGAAATGCAAATCATGCCGTTTTTAACATTAATAAAGTGTTGAATAAAAACAGAACTATTTTAAAAGACCTATTTAAAGTTTATCGTAGTTCTGCAATTCCTTTAAATATTTTAGAAGCACATGGCTTCAACCCTAGATATCATACGCATTTATTTAATGCACCTTCTGGTGAACGTTATACTATGATTTATGAAGTTGGGTTTAAAACTGCTTTTGACAATCAAGTACACATCGTTGAGTTGGATGAAGTTGCTTAATAAGAGAGTCTAAAATTCAATTCAAATCCCTATTTTTGGGATATGGAAACTGATAAGAAGTATATTTTAGTTACAGGCGGAGCTGGATATATTGGTTCACACACTGTTGTTGCACTAATAGAAAAAGGATTTACGCCTGTTATTATAGATGATTTTAGAAACTCGAATAAAGACGTAATTCAACGTTTACAAACAATCACCAAACAAGAAATTATTTATTTTAATATTGCTTGTCAAGACCAGCCTAGGTTAAGAGGTGTTCTAGAACAGTTCCCTGCCTTTGGAGTTATTCATTTTGCTGCCGATAAAGCGGTAGGTGAGTCCGTTGAAAAACCATTGAAGTACTTTGACAATAACTTTGGGAGTTTAATCAGTATTTTAGAGCTGATTCAAGAGTATAATATTGAGAAGTTTGTATTTTCTTCTAGTTGCACAGTTTATGGAGATCCTGAAATTATCCCTGTGAATGAAGAGAGTCCAGTTTCGTATAACTCACCCTACGGTTATACTAAAAAGGTCTGTGAAGAAATGATAGAACAGTTTATTCCTAGCTGTCCTTCTGTTAAAGCTACATTGTTGCGCTACTTTAATCCTGTTGGTGCCCACGAAAGCGGGTTAATAGGAGAGGAGCCAGATGGGAAACCCAATAATTTATTGCCTTTTATTACACAAACTGCAGCTGGAATTAGAAAAGAATTAACTGTATTTGGAGATGATTATGATACTCCAGATGGAACATGTATTCGTGATTATATTCATGTTGTTGATTTGGCAGAAGCTCACGTTGCAGCACTTGAAAGCCTCGACGACAGTAAAGATAATCCTGTAGTTTACAACGTTGGAACAGGGAAGGGAACCAGTGTTTTAGAAATGATAAGCACTTTTGAAAACATTACTGGAAAACAACTTCCTTATACAATTGGTCCGCGAAGAGAGGGAGATATCAAAGAAATTTTTGCCAATACGGATAAGGTCAATCAGAAACTAAATTGGAAGTCCAAAAAAACGATTGAAGATGCAATTGCTACTGCCTGGAGTTTTGAACAATACATAAGAGAAAAAAGAAGCAAAAAATGAAGAACTTAATTTTAGTGTTGATTGCTACCTTGTATTCGGTGGTCTTATTCGGACAATATGAGGCTGAAGATGAAGGTTTGTATTCACGTTTTCGCCCAGGTGTTGCTTGGTTTTATAGTGGACTAACGCAATATGATGAAGGAAAACTACGTAAATACGATCGTTTGATGGTGGACATTGTTTACAATGATTTCTATGGCGACAGGGATTACTTTTCAAGTCCATGGCAATCTATAGGCTTCAACACTTCTTTAATGTTTGATGTGGTGCTTACTCAAGCCAATACAGTGAGTTTTGGGTGGGGAATAGGGTTTAGTCATTTTAGCAACAGGTCTAACCTGCAGTTTACGCGAGATTTGGTAAATAATGCAACAACTATTGCAGATTATCCAATAGGATTTGAACCTGCTAAATCAAAGTTTGGCGCTAACTATATCGAGGTGCCTTTAGAGTTTAGGTTTCGTACGAAAGGACACCAACATTTCAAGATTATGATCGGTGGTAAAATAGGTTACCGTTTAAATGCCTTCACCAAAGAAGTGCATCGAATTGAAGGAAAAAATTATGCAACAAAGCACTATAATTTCCCTGATTCAAATCCCTTACGTTACGGTGCAACTGTGAGAATTGGAATTCGTAATTGGGCCATTTTTGGGGCGTATTATTTCTCTCCTCTCTTTACTGGAGAAGGTAGTGCAGACCTCACTCCTATATCGATGGGAGTTACACTTTCCTTGTTTTAATACTTGTATTCGGAGCGGAATCGTTATCACCCCGGCGAAAGCGGATAGCTTTGTGAAATGATTTTAATTTGTAAACAAAGCTTTTTAAAGGCGACTTTAGAAGCCTATTAAAAAGAAATTGTTTGCGTAAAAGCATAAACAAACTAGTAGCTGTAGACGGAATAGGTGCCAAAAAAACATTCATAAACTGATCCTTGCCATGTTTAATATGATTGGAAGCAACACGAAAAAGTTACGCTCATAAAATCTTAATTTACTTCAAGAGGCCTGTTTGATCTTGCTCCACACTCAATTACTGTTTTGGTATTTATACCAAGAGAAACACCCCGCAGAAATCAATCTACAGGGTGTTTAATATATTGTTTTGAATTTTAATAGGTTTGCCCTAGTAGGGCGTGCCTACTAAAACTTCAACACTTCATTAAAAGTAGCACTCGGACGCATTACTTTATTAATGTTCTCTTCTGGAGCATTGTAATAACCTCCAATTGGAGCTGGTTTGCCTTGAACTTCATTCAATTCTTTAACGATTGTATGTTCGTTTTCAGTCAACTTCGCTGCAATAGCTTCGAATTTCGCTTTTAAGTCAGCATCTGCTGTTTGTTTTGCTAATTCTTGTGCCCAATACATTGCCAAGTAAAAGTGACTTCCTCTGTTGTCTAGTTCATTTACTTTACGCGAAGGAGATTTTCCAGACATCAATAAAGTTACCGTTGCATTGTCTAAAGCATCTGCTAGTACTTTTGCTTTTGGATTGCTTGTTACTTCAGCATAGTGCTCTAAAGAAACTGCTAATGCTAAGAATTCACCTAAAGAATCCCAACGTAAGTGGTTTTCTTCAACCAACTGCTCAACATGTTTTGGTGCAGATCCTCCCGCTCCTGTTTCAAATAATCCACCTCCGTTCATCAATGGAACGATAGATAGCATTTTAGCACTTGTTCCTAACTCAAGAATTGGGAATAAGTCAGTTAGGTAATCACGCAATACGTTTCCAGTAACTGAGATTGTATCTTTTCCTTCTTTAACACGCTTCAAAGAGAACAATGTTGCCTCAAATGGCGCCATAATCTGAATGTCTAATCCTGAAGTGTCGTGATCCTTTAAGTAAGTATTTACCTTTTTGATTAACTCGCGGTCATGTGCACGGTTTTCATCCAACCAAAACACAGCAGGAAGGCCACTTGCTTTTGCACGATTAATAGCTAATTTCACCCAATCCTTAATCGGTTCGTCTTTCGCTTGACACATTCTCCAGATATCTCCTTCTTCAACTGTGTGCTCAATCAAAACGTTGTTGTTGGCATCGATTACACGTACAGTACCATTTGCTGGGATTTCAAAAGTTTTATCGTGAGAACCATATTCTTCAGCTTTTTGTGCCATCAAACCAATGTTTGAAACACTTCCCATTTTAGAGGGATCAAAGGCACCATGCTCTTTACAGAAATCAATAGTTGCTTGGAACACCTTTGCGTAAGAACT
The DNA here is from genome assembly GCF_947504225.1 of Brumimicrobium ulvae. Lineage (GTDB taxonomy): Bacteria > Bacteroidota > Bacteroidia > Flavobacteriales_D > Crocinitomicaceae > Brumimicrobium > Brumimicrobium ulvae. Next base: position 431,967 of record NZ_CANNGT010000002.1, read on the forward strand.
ATCTGGAATAACTGCTTTTGTATCTTGCTGTTTTCCTTCTTTATTCCACATTTGACCAGAAGTACGAATCATTGCTGGCATTGAGGCATCAATAATTACGTCACTTGGAACGTGTAAGTTTGTAATTCCTTTATCAGAATTTACCATTGCGATGTCTGGACCATTTTCCATTGCTGCATCCAAATCTTTTTGAATTGCTGCTTTTTCGTCTGCTGGTAAAGTTTCGATACGGCTCAATAAATCGCCTAATCCGTTTGAAACATCTACACCTAGTTGATCAAATGTAGCTGCATGTTTTTCAAAAACAGGTTTGAAGTAAGAGCGAACTGCGTGTCCAAAAATGATTGGATCAGAAACCTTCATCATTGTGGCTTTCATGTGTAATGAGAACAAAACACCTTTTGCTTTGGCATCTTTTACTTGTTCATCTAAGAATGAAACCAACGCTTTTTTACTCATTACTGTAGCGTCAATAACTTCTCCTTGAAGTAAGCCTAAATTGTCTTTAAGTACAGTTTTGTTTCCTTCCGCCTCTAATTCGATACGCACCTTTGTTGCTTCTGCTATAGTAAGAGATTTTTCGTTTGACATGAAGTCACCTTCTGCCATTGTAGCAACATGAGTTTTAGAATCTGAACTCCACGCTCCCATTCTGTGTGGATTTTGCTTAGCGAATTCTTTTACCGCTCTTGGTGCACGTCTATCTGAGTTACCTTCACGTAAAACAGGGTTAACAGCACTTCCTTTTGCTACATCATACTTGGCTTTAATTACCTTTTCAGCATCATTTTTTGGTTCCTCAGGATAATCTGGTAAAGGATAACCTTGAGATTGTAATTCACTGATTGCTTTTTTAATTTGCGTTTCAGATGCAGAAATGTTGGGCAACTTAATAATGTTAGCCTCTGGCTTTTTTACTAACTCACCAAGTTCTGCTAAATCATCAGCGACTTGTTGCTCTTCGTTGAGTAATTCAGGGAATTGTGCTAAAATTCTACCAGCAAGAGAAATGTTTCTTGTTTCAATTTCAATTCCTGCTTGACTTCCAAATGCTCGAATAACCGGTAATAAAGAATGTGTAGCCAACATTGGAGCTTCATCTGTTAGCGTGTAAATGATGTTTGATTTAATGGGTGCCATACCTGTATTTTATTTTATGAGCTTACGCTCGATTTTGTAAGTTTTTTGAGTTGCAAAGATAAGAATTAATTATTAATGGTTAATTGTCAATGGTTAATTGTTAACGGGGTTTGCGCTGGACTTTAGGCTTTATGGTTAATTATCTTTTAATGAATTTAAAATAAAAGGAAATTAATTTTTGAAATGTTCTAAATTTCACTACCTTAAGTAACCGAGATCAAGTTTATAAACCTAAATAATTGTAATTATCGCGTTAGCAATTACCCCAACCCCTATCGCGTTAACCATTTACAGCTAACATTAAAAATTATATATGAAGTCTAATGTCCTCAAAGACAAGAGTTTTTTATTTGCCATTCGAATTGTAAAACTTTATAAACACTTAGCCAAAGAAGAACGAGAATATGTATTAAGTAAACAACTTTTAAGAAGCGGAACAAGTGTTGGAGCAATGACACGAGAAGCTGAACACGCACAAACCAAAAAAGACTTTATTCATAAATTATCAATCGCTCAGAAAGAAATTAATGAATCAATTTATTGGCTAGAATTGCTTAGAGAAACAGATTACCTATTAGAAGATCAGTTTCAAAGTATCCATAGTGATGCAGTAGAAATTATAAAAATTATCACGGCTATATTGAAAACCTCGAAGAATAATGGTTAAATATCATTTGCTAATGGTTGCTTAAAGTTTCAACGAAACGAATTAATAATAAATGCAATAAGGTTGTGGAAAGTCTCTTCACTCTCTTAAATAAGAGATTCTAAACTCATAAACCTAGATGATTATAATTATCGCGTTAACCATTAACAATTATTCTTACTTCATCATTCTCTCCGTCACCACTTCATTCTTATTTGCTAATTGACCACAAGCAGCGTCAATGTCTTTTCCGCGACTTCTTCTTACATTAACAATGATGTTTTTTTCTTCTAAGTAAGCCGCAAAACGATCTACTTTTTTTGGATCAGCTTGTTGAAACTCACCGTCGTCAATTGTATTGTATTCAATGATGTTGACTTTACAAGGGATGATTTTACAGAACTCAGCCAGCTCTTGCGCATCCTCTAATTCGTCGTTAAAGTCTTTGAAAATTATATATTCATAAGTAACACGGGTTCCCGTTTTACCATAAAAATAACGGAGCGCATCTGCAAGAGCTTCAAGATTGTTGGTCTCGTTAATGGCCATGATATGGTCTCGCTTTTTATCGTTTGCAGCATGTAAAGAAAGAGCAAGGTTAAACTTGACTTCATCATCGCCTAATTTCTTTATCATTTTTGCTATTCCAGCAGTAGAAACTGTAATTCTTTTTGGAGACATCCCTAAGCCTTCATTAGAGGTGATTTTGTCGATGCTCTCCATCATGTTCTTATAGTTCAAAAGCGGTTCACCCATCCCCATGTAAACAATATTACTCAAATTTTGATTGTACTTTCCTTCTGATAAATTTTTTAAGTGTACAACTTGGTCAACAATTTCTCCTGCGGAGAGATTTTTGAGCAATTTTAGTTTTCCTGTAGCACAAAACTTACAAGCTAAACTACAGCCTACTTGTGAAGAAATACAAGCCGTCATTCTTGTTTTGGTTGGAATTAAAACACCCTCAACCACTTTTCCAACTCCTACATTGAAAGCACATTTTATTGTGCGGTCTTTAGAAATTTGTTGCTCATCTAAAGTGATGTGATCAATGAAAAACTGTTCGTTTAATTGTTCGCGCAACTTTACACTTAAATTAGTCATCTCTTCAAATGAGGCAGCATTTTTCTGCCACAACCATTCATAAACTTGATTGGCACGGAAGGCTTTCTCTCCCATTTCAGTGAATGACTTCTTTAAATCTACTTTTGTTAAAGCACGTATGTTTTTCTTGTTCTCCATAATTTGAGGTGCAAAGTTCGATGATATTTTTAGAATAGACAAGCAAGTGCTCGTTTTACTCAGAAAATTGACACAAAAGCAATTTAAAATTATCAATTTTCTGATATAAGTCACTTTATTTAACTCGCTTTTCTTGCTATCTTTGCAGTATGAAATGGAATGAGAGTAGAGTTAAAAGTGTTTTGACCAATAAGTGTCCTAAGTGTCATGAGGGAAAGGTATTCAAGTACAAAACTATTTTTCATCCGAAGAAATTCGATAAGATGTACGATACCTGTAGTGCATGTGGACATAAATACGAATTGGAAACCGGATTCTTCTATGGTGCAATGTACGCATCTTATGCAACAACTGTAGCTTTTTCTGTAGCTGCTTTTGTATTGACTTATTTAATTTATCCGCCTACTCCTTACTGGGTATACATCATAAATATTCTAACAATTTTAGTTGTTTTTGCCCCTTTGAACTATCGTTTGGGAAGGCTTGTTTGGATTAACCTGTTTACAGGTTATGATCCTGACGCGATTAAGAATCATCAAGAAATATTAAAAGAAAATGAGCAGCTTTAAAGAGATTATTAAAGGAGATACTCCTGTTTTGGTTGACTTTTATGCGGATTGGTGTGGACCTTGTCAGACCATGAATCCCATTATTGATGAAATCAAAAGTCACTACGGTGAAAAATTGCGTGTACTTAAAATCAATGTAGATAAGAATCAGGCTGCTGCACAAAAATATAAAGTGCGTGGAGTTCCAACCTTCTTATTGTTTAAAAATGGAGAAATTAATTGGCGTTCAGCAGGTATTCATTCTCGTGCAGATTTGAAATCTGTTATTGATAAAGCGCTTTAATCACGTTTTGGTGTATCACCACGTATTATTTTCTATTACTTTTACACTATGGATGAACGTTTCGGTAAGAAATACAAGCTCTGTAGTAAAACAGTAATGGCCTCTATTTTTGAAAAAGGAAAGCAAGAAAAAGTCTACCCTTTTTTATTGCGCTACCTTAAAGCTGATTTAAAAACGGATGCTAAATTTCAAGTGGTTATTTCTGTTCCCAAACGAAAATTCAAAAAAGCTGTGGATAGAAATCGAATAAAAAGATTGATTCGTGAAGCGGTGCGTAAGAAAAAATACATTCTTGAAGATGGAATTGAATCAGAAGGCCAACAATTAGCACTCTTTTTGATATACACTGCCAGTGAAGAAGAAACTTATCAACGTATTTTAAATAAAATAGAAGTACTTTTTCTTCGTTTAGTCGAAAAGAAGGATTGATAAAGCCTTTCTTTTTTCATTACATTTGATGTTTAAACAAATAATTATATGCGCAATATTTATCTAATTGTCTTTTTTATTCTTTTGGGAGTAAACCCGAAAATTAACGCTCAGACCAATGGCTTTGAGGTGATTAAGAATCTTGAGCTCTTTGATTTAATCTACATGAATCTGGATAAGTACTATGTAGACAATCCAAAGACGGGTGAAATATCAAAAGCCGCTATTGATGCCATGTTGCAAGAATTAGATCCTTACACAGTCTATTACCACGAGTCTAATATTGAAGATTATCGCTTAATGACAACCGGTCAATATGGTGGAATAGGCGCCATGATTCGAAAAACAGACGACTATGTAATTATTGCTGAACCTTACGAAGATATGCCCGCGGCAAAAGCAGGTTTAAAAGCTGGAGACATTATTCTTTCTATTGATGGAAGAAGTATGAAAGGATTAGATACCGAAGTTGTTTCAGATGCTTTAAAAGGAGCAAAAGGTTCAACTTTTACCTTGGAATATGAACGTCCGAATCTGGGTGTAAGTACAGTTGAAGTCGAACGTGATGAAATTAAAGTTCCGGATGTTCCGTATTATGGAATGGTCGATGAAGCTGGAAAAGTGGGTTACATTAAATTAAGTTCGTTTACGCAAACCGCTTCACGAAGTGTTAAAGAAGCTTACGGCAAGCTCAGCGATCAAGGAATGGAAAAAATCATTCTTGATTTACGTGGAAACGGTGGAGGATTGTTGATTGAGTCGATTGATATTGTTAACTTTTTTGTTGAACAAAACGAAGAAATTGTAAAAACAAAAGGAAGAATCATTGATGAAAATCGAACTTATAAGACAAGAAATAGGCCCATTGATTTGGAAATTCCTATCGTAGTGTTAGTTGATGGAATGTCTGCTTCCGCTTCAGAAATTGTTTCTGGTTCTTTGCAAGATTTAGATCGAGGGGTAATTATTGGAAGTACTACTTTTGGAAAAGGTTTGGTGCAAAGGACAATAGATTTGAAGTATGGAGCTAAAATGAAATTAACAATTGCAAAGTATTATACTCCATCAGGGAGGTGTGTGCAAAAACTAGATTATTATCACAAAAATGAAGGGAAAGTTGATGAAGTTCCTGACTCGCTGATTAAGATTTTTCATACGAAAAATGGCAGAGAAGTAATTGATGGACGAGGAATAGAGCCAGATATCATCATAGAACCAGAACAATTCGCAAGATTTACAGCTGTTTTAATGGGAGAAAATATAATCTTCGATTTTGCAACTGAATTCGCACAGAAGAATCCTGAAATTGCTCCGGCAAAAGATTTTAAAGTTTCATCCCAAGTGTACAAAGACTTTAAAGAATATGTACTAAACCAAGATTTTGAATATAAAACAGCTACTCAAGAGCATTTAGAAAGTGTGCTTGAAACAGCAGAGAAAGAAGGGTATGATGCCAAAATAAATGGAGAATACGAAGCGCTTCTTAAGGTATTAAGTGCATCGAAAGAAGAAGATCTAGATTTGTTTGAAGCGCAAATAAAGACATTGCTTTCTAATGAAATTGTTTCGCGCTATTACTATCAAGAAGGTCGAGTGGTTAACGGGTTTCAAGAGGATTTACCATTGAAAAAAGCAATAGAAGTACTCAACAATGAGAAAGTTTATAAGTCTATTTTAAAACCGTAAATGGCGCATGTTAGACCGACTGTTTGGTTTTAAAATCCATGATTTTCTTCAAGCTTTAGGATTGTTTATTCTGGCCTTTGGGGTTCCAATGAACAAAGTCCTGATGTCCATAGGTACAATTTGGTTAGCCTCCAACCTCCTTTTGAAAGCTGATTTTTCAAACTATTGGAAAAGATGGAAAACCAATCCGATTTTCTGGTTTATCCTTTCAACCTTTGTGCTACATGTTTTGGGGCTGACTTATACAGAAGATTTAGCTTATGCTTTTCGGGATATGAACACCAAATTACCATTGTTTGTTATTCCTACGGCCTTGATTGCATTTCCCATTCAAAAGAAGTATATTGATATTATTCTCTATGGTTTCTTGGTTTCCTTGCTGATTACTTCAATTATTAATTTTTGGAATAGCACGAACCAAACTATCGAAGATTATCGAGATTTATCTTTGTTTGGGTCGCATATTCGTTATTCTTTGCTTGTTGTTACAGGAGTTTTAATTGCTGTTTATTTTTGGATAAAAAACAGGCGACTATGGTTTGTCTATTTGCTTTTATCTGTTTGGTTCTTTTACTATACCCTAATCAGTCAGGTGTTTAGCGGTTATATTGCCATGGCCTTTTTATTGCTCGGTTTCTTCCTGTACTTTCTTCAAAAAGTGAAACGCACTTCAGTAAGAAGGATTGCTGGTATTTTGTTTTTACTTTTTTGTATTGTTGTTGGAAAACAAACCTACAATTATGTTCAACAAGCCACCATAAAATATGACTTTGGTGACTTGCCAGAAAGAACAGTTTATGGTCATCTCTACTACCATGATACCACAGCAGCTTGGTTTGAGAATGGTCACCACGTTATATCATATATCGCTGGAGATGAGCTTAGAGAATCATGGGCCAAACGGTCTGATGTTGATTTTGACACCACCTTTAATGAAAAATATTCTTTAGAGTCAATTCTAATTCGCTACATGGCTTCCAAAGGTTTAAAAAAAGATCGTGATGGCATGTTACTAATGACAGATCACGATATCCAAAATGTAGAAAAAGGAGTGCCTACAATTCTAAATGATTACAGCCCAATTAAACGAAGACAAGCAAAAATAAAAAATGAAATTCTGCAGTATCTTGCCGGAGGAGATCCAGATGGAAACTCTTTATTACAGAGAATAGAGCACTGGAAAGCTGGCGCTTCTATTCTTAAAAATAACTGGGCTTTCGGAGTAGGAACAGGTGATGTACAAGCAGCTTTTGATTATGCTTATGAAAACTCTACAACACAACTTGATAAGGAAAATTGGAACCGAGCTCATAATCAATTCATGACTTTTTGGATTTCCTTTGGAGTATTTGGATTTTTAATATTCACAGGGTTTTGGCTATGGTTTTTATGGCAAAACATAAAATTAAATAAACTAATTGGAATTGGATTCGCTCTTATTGCAATTGCCTCATTTTTATCAGAAGATACCATTGAAACCCAACAAGGAGTGACTTACATTTCATTGTTTTTAGGTTTGCATAGCCTGATGAATGCTTCAGAATTAAAGGAAACAAAAGAACAGTAATCACAGTCGAGCACTACACAACTTGTGCTAGTTTTTTTGTTTGATTATATTTAGAGCACAATTTTATGACATATTTATTACACTTAAGAAAACACAAACTATAATGGCAACAGTATTTGAAACACGACTCATAGGTAATTTAGGTAAAGATGCAACGGTGAGAAAAATGGATAGGGGAGTTATCGCTATTAATTTTCCTGTAGCACACAACAAAAACTGGAGAGACAAAAAAACGGGTGAATCACGCACGAAAACCACTTGGGTAAATTGTACAATTTGGAAAAAGGAAGGGTCAAATATGCGTATTTTAGACTTTCTGAAAAGCGGAGCCTTGGTTGAACTGTTAGGAACACCTTATGCAAAAGCCTATCAACAAGAGGATGGGTCTATAAAAACAGAGATTCGATTAAACATTGCCAAAACAAATATTTTAAGATCAAGTAAAAACATTTCTTCCAACACTTCTGAAGATGAGTTCAATGATAACAATAACGATGAGGTGTATGGAGGGATTGATGATTACACCCTAAACGAAGATGATTTTTAATGAGGTTAATCTGTGGAGAATTTAATTAATGAGTGATTTTTTGGCGTTCATCGAATTTATTCTATATTTGCTCTAAAATTTATCACTATGAAAAAAACACTTTCACTACTTGGAGTATTCGCTTTGTTTATAGCGGCTCCATCTTTCGCACAAGAGGGTTCTAAATCAGAACAAGCTCCTCAAATTCAAAAAGTAGAGGTTCAAAAAGCTGAAAAGGCAGTTGTTAAACCTGCGTCTAAAGCACAAAGTCTTGAAAAAAAATCAGAGCTTAAAGCTGTGAAAATCAAGCAGGAAAATCTAAAAGCTGTTGAACCGAAACGCAAGGACGAAGAGTAAAATCAAAGTCAATTCCTTTATTAAACACTATTATTATGAAAAAAAGAAATATTTTTTCAGCAGCCATTATGGCCGCTGGATTATTCGTATCCTCCTTTGCGCAAGCCCAAAGTTGTGATACCTTAAGAAACTACACAGTTCCCGCAAATAACACCTATACATTGTGGTCAAGCTCAAATGGATTGATTTTAGGACAGGATCAAGTAAACGACGGGACGGATAACTACAACACTGATGTTTGGGCTGAACCCTATAATATTGGAACTTCAAGCTCCCAAATACGGGCTGTAAGAATGCTTCCTTGGAAAATTCAAAACAATAGTGGGACAGCTTCTTTAACGGTTCAAGTTTATAATGATAACGCTGGAGAACCTGGAACAGTAATAGGTTCACAAGTAGTAGACTATGATGATTTAAATGCAGAAATGGTTTGGAGTACAATTGAATTTGACACTCCTGTAAGTGTAACAGGAAGCTTTTTTGTTGGTTATGAGTTGTCTTTTGTAAGTCCAGTGGATTCTTTTGCATTGGCAACAACTCAGCCTGCTACGAATTTCACCATGTTTCATTTATCGGGCCCTATAGGTTCCATGTTTAATGATCAATGGATGGCACTGAGCGATGTTTACTCTTCTGGAGGAAACCCTATTAATAGTGCTTTCGCTTTTGATGTACTGCTTTCAACAGGGACTATCCCTGTTCCTGATTTTTCAGCTGGCAATACTGAAGCTTGTTTAAGTGGAGCATTTACAAACCTTGATGGATCTTTATCTACTGGAACAATTGATGGATACAGATGGTGGCTTACAGATAATCCTGTTACTCAAATTCTCGCAAGTAGTACAGGAATTAATACTTCATTATCACCAACTACAGCTACTCCAACTACACAAAGAATCATTTTATGGACTGATGGAGCTTGTTTGACCAGAGGGGCTTATGCAGATGTTATTGTTAACCCAGACATTACTGCAACAGTGACGAAAACTGATGCTTTATGTGGAAACTCAAATGGTGGAATTGCCATTACGAATACAAGCGGAGGTTCTGGAACCTATTTGTATTCGGTTGACGGTGGTACCAATACGAGTCCAACACCAAACTTCTCAAACTTAGCTGCAGGAACATATGATGTTACAATAACTTCAAACGGGGATGGATGTAGCTATGCTGAAACTATTACCATTACTGATACACCTGGTGAAATACTTTCTGTAGGTGGTGGTCAAACTATTTGTGCTGGCTCTAGCGCTAATTTAACAGCTTCAGGAAACGGAACAATCGAATGGTTTGAGGGAGCGACATCAATAGGAACAGGGGCAACAATGAGTGTTTCTCCTACTGCAACTACAACTTATGATGTAGTGCTTACTGACGCAAATGGATGTACTGATACTGATCAAATTACAGTGACTGTTACCCCACTTGCTGATGCATCTTTTGCTTATAGTTCAAATACAATTTGTTTAGGAGGTTCAAACGAAACTCCAACTGTAACAACTGCCGGAGGAACATTCTCTGCTTCAGGTGCAGGTTTAGTAATTTCAGCTACAAATGGTGAAATTGATATGAGTGCAAGTACTGCTGGTACTTATGATGTAACATATACTATTTCTGGAACTTGCGGTAATTCTGAGGTGCAATCAATTACGATTACAAATAGTCCTGATGCATCTTTCTCTTATTCGGCGACTGAATTCTGCCAAAATGAAGGAGCTGTCATGCCTACTTTCCCAACAGGGGCAAGTGGTGGAACATTTACTTCTACAACTGGATTAACGATTGCATCTGGAACAGGTAGTGTTGATTTAGCTTCAAGTACTCCTGGCGTTTATGTGGTGACCAATACAATCGCAGCTTCAGGATCTTGCGCTGCATCATCTGAAACTTTTTCAATTACCGTTAAAGAAACTCCAACCGTTGATGCTGGTGCTGATCAAGCGGTTTGTGAAGGAACAGATGTTACATTAACAGCAACAGGTGCTGATACTTATGCATGGAATAATGGAATTACACAAGGAACACCTTTCACACCTGGTGTTGGTACATTGATTTATACAGTGACTGGTACAGGAGTAAATGGTTGTGAAAATACAGATCAAGTCTCTGTTGTTGTTACAGCTAATCCAACTGTTAATGCTGGTGCTGACCAAGCAGTTTGTGAAGGTGCTGAAGTGACTTTGACTGCTGCAAGTACAGGTGGTACTGTAACTTGGGATAACGGTGTGACTGATGGAACACCTTTCACACCAACTACAACTACAACTTATACTGTATCAGTTGATAATAATGGATGTACTGCTACTGATGAGGTGGTAGTTACGGTTAATCCATTACCAACCGTTGATGCAGGTGCTGATCAAACAGCTTGTACAAACCATAGTGCAATTGCTTTAGCGGGAACTCCTGCTGGTGGAACTTTCTCAGGAAATGGAGTAAGCAACAATGAGTTTGACCCAGCTACAGCAGGTGTAGGAACACATACAGTTACTTATACTTATGCTGATGGGAACGGATGTGAAAATACAGCAACCCTAACTGTTACTGTTGATGGATGTGTTTCGGTTGAAGAAAACGTAATGAATCAATTAACTGTTTCACCAAACCCTTCATCTGACTATATTGAAGTTCGTGTAAATGAAAACAATTCAATTCAAAACATTCAAGTAATGTCACTTGATGGTAAAGTGGTTTCGGTAGAACAGAATGTGGTTGATCACGCAACAATTAAAATTGATGTGTCTTCAGTTGCAAAAGGAACTTACCTTATTCAATTGTCAACTGAATACGGCTTCTTGACAAGAAAGATCGTTGTTCAGTAAATAGTAGTTACAATTTGATTTTAATGGCAGCTCTATCCATAGAGCTGCCATTTTTATTTATCTTCATCGCCGGAAATGAAAACACGATTCTATTATATTGTTGAAATTCAATACCTCGGATTTCGTTATCATGGTTGGCAAAAACAACCCAACGTTATCACGGTACAAGAAATGGTACTCAAGACATTAAATTGGGTGCTTCCTGAAACAGCAAGTAAAGTACTTGCTTCTGGTAGAACAGACGCTAAAGTTTCGGTCAACCATACCTATATTGAAGTGTTTACAGATAAAAAAATAGATGACTTAGTCTGTTTTTTAGAAGAGTTTAATAAGAATCTTCCAGCAGATATTAAAGCTTTATCCATTAAACCCACCAATGCACAATTCAATATTATTCAGTCACCAAAAGTAAAAGAATACCATTATTATTTTGCTTACGGAGAAAAATTCCATCCCTACTGTGCTGCTTTTATGTGCAATATTTTATCTGATCTAGATATTGAATTAATGCAAAAAGCGGCAACCCATTTTGTGGGAGAAAGAGACTTTTATTCTTATACTTTTCGGCCTACGCCAACGACCCAAACCAGAGGTGAAGTTTTGTCTTGTGAAATCATTGAAAACACAGAATTAACCGCCTCGTTCTTTCCTGAAAAAAGTTACCTCATGAAAGTGAAAGGAATTGGTTTTAAACGCAATCAAATTCGACTCATGATGGGGATGTTAATAGAAATTGGAAGACACGAGAAATCCTGGGACGAGTTTATGGCGACTTTGAATGGAGAAAATAGAATAAAGTTAATGTATAATGCACCTGCATCAGGATTGCAATTGTATAAAGTAGATTTTATTGAGGCCGACTAAATTACTTTTCAAAACTGTCCCATTAATTTGACTTTTATCAGGTGTAGGATTTGTGGTATTTGTTTTTACGCATCACTTTTCAGCTAATTAGGCTAAGAACTGGCCAAAAAATATGATAAAACCTATCCTGTGTTGCCAACTCTTTCAAATTGTTAGACTGTGAATATTTCACTCAATCTTAATATTTTCGATGAAAACCCTTTTTTTGACAGACAAATACCCATATATTTGCGGCGAACATTTTTTTGTTCGGGTTTGATCTTTTTTCTTGTTAAAAAAAATCAAGTAAATCAGACAAGAAAAGAATAGACCAAAAATAATTTTAAACACTATTAATGATGAGAACTAATCTACTCAAACAACTCATGATTGTATGCATTTCATTTTTTGCATTAAGCAATGCGTATGGTCAATCTGCATCTTGTGATACATTGTACAATTACGTCAATGGAGATCAATTTTATAATTTTTCTGGCTCAGGGGGAACAGCGCTTGGTCATGATAGGTTATCTGATAATTCTACAGTAGACGCTTGGGCAGAACCTTACTTTGTTTCTGCATCAACTGAAGTGAGGGCGTTATACTTTGCTCCATGGACAGTTAATGATGCTGGGGGAGCTGTGACCTTTAAGGTGTATGACAATAACGCAGGAGAGCCTGGTGCTGAGTTAGCAACTGAGCTTGTGCCAATGTCTGAGTTCACCAAAAATGTTTATTATAAGGTTGAGTTTACAAGCCCTGCAACAGTTAATGGCGACTTCTTTGTTGGTTATGAATTGGCTTATACTTCACCTCAAGATTCGTTCGCGATTTCAGGAACCTTTAAACCAGGTGGTGTAAACTTTACCCAGTTTAAAAATAATGGGGTATGGGGAGAAGTTGTGGATACATATACCGTATCAGGAGACCCTTTTGTAAGTGCCTGGAGTTTACGAGTACTTACTTCTAACGCCCCTGCGCCAACTGCTGATTACACTATAAATACTGGAACTGTATGTTTGGGGGGTGCTGATTTTTTACCTGATGGGAATAATTCAATAAATTCAGACTATTATGAATACATCTTATGGGATTATGATGTCACAACAATTTATGTAGAAGAAGAAGGAGCTACTCCCACCATAACTCCAACAGTGGCAGATACCAGTCAAATTCTTGCATTGTATGCCCATGGAGGTTGTACTTCAGATGTAAAAGCGTTTTATGTTGATGTTCTAGAACCCATTACTGCATCTCATTCAGTTGTAAATACTACATGTGGAAACAATAATGGGTCTATTACGGTAACAAATCCTACAGGTGGTTCTGGAGCATATTCCTACTCCATTAATGGAAGTACTCCACAGTCTAATCCGACTTTTACAGGGCTGTCTTCTGGTAATCACACGGTTGTGGTGAGGTCATCAGGTTTGGGTTGTTCATACTCCATGAGCATTAACGTTCCATCAACTCCACAAGAAATTATTAATGTGAATCCAGGTTCGGTAATTTGTGCTGGAGAATCAGTAAATGTTTCAGCTTCAGGAAACGGAACTATAGAATGGTTTGAAAGTGGAACTTCTATTGGAACAGGAACAAGTTTAAGCGTTTCTCCTTCAATGACTACAATTTACGATGCTACATTAACAGACGCTAACGGCTGTACTGATACTAAACAAGTAACAGTTACGGTGAATGCGCTTCCAACAGTTAGTGCAGGTGCTGATATTGATATTTGTGCAGGTGAAAACACCAACATTACAGCTACTGGAGCGGTAAGTTATAGCTGGGATAACGGATTGGGTGCTGGTGCAACACATTCGGTTACTCCATCTGCTCAAACAACTTATGTGGTGACTGGTACAGATGCAAATGGTTGTGAAAATACAGATCAAGTCACTGTTGATGTTCATGCTTTGCCAACAATATCGGCAAGTAGCGATGTAACGATTTGTGAAGGAGAAAGTACTGTAGTTTCAGCTACTGGAGGAAGTACATATGCTTGGGATAATGGACTTGGAGCAGGTGCTTCTCATTCAGTTACACCATCTGCTCAAACAACTTATGCAGTGACTGGAACAGATGCCAATGGATGTACTGCGTCAGACCAAGTAACTGTAAACGTAAATGCATTACCGGTTATTTCTGCTGGAAGTGATGTGGCCATTTGTTTAGGAGATAATGCGACCATTTCTGCAAGTGGAGGAACCGCATATACATGGAATAACGGATTAGGTGCTGGCGCATCACATACTGTTAGTCCTTCAGGAACAACAACCTATCAAGTAACAGGTACAGGAGCAAATGGATGTGAGAATACTTCATTTGTTACCGTAACAGTAAACCCTTACGATGATGCAAGTTTCACTTTCAATAATTTTTGTGAACTTTCAACCACAAATGGGCCTAGCAATATTATAACACCAGGTGGAACTTTTAGTTTCAACCCTGTACCAGCTGATGGAGCAACCATTAATCCAACCACTGGTGAAATTTCAAACGGTGTGAATGGAGCTAATTATACTGTTGAATACACTACGAATGGATCTTGTCCAAGTACTTCAACAGCAACGGTAAGTGTTCAAAGTAATGATGACCCTTCTTTTTCTTATGATAATATTTGTTTAGGAAATGGACTCACGGTGTTGCCAAGTAATATTGCTACTCCAGGTGGGACATACGCTTTCTATACTGCGCCAACCGATGGTGCAACAATAAATACATCAACTGGGGAAGTTCTTAATCCAACTTTGGGAACAACTTATGCCATTGAATACACTACACCTACTGGAGCTTGTCAATCTTCTACGGTTCAAAACATAACTGTTTATACAGCACCAACCGTTTCACTTTCTGCGACAGTGCCAACAATTTGTATGAATGAATCAACAGACTTACAAGCAACAGGAAATGCAACGAATTATACTTGGAATAATGGTTTAAACAATGGAACGACTCATTCCGTTAGTCCATCTACAACAACAACTTATACAGTTACAGGTACAGATGGGAATGGATGTACAAATTCAGCCAGTCAAACCATTAACGTAAATTCTTTACCTATCGTTGATGCTGGTGCTGATCAAACAGTATGTGAAAATGAAACGGTGAACATGACTGCAACAGGAGCGGTTTCTTATGTTTGGGATAACGGATTAGGAAATGGTGCAACTCAGTCGTTTTCAGCAACGATAACTGAAACTTATACTGTGACCGGAACAGATGCTAACAACTGTGAAAATTCAGATCAAATTACGATTACTGTTAATGCATTACCAGTGGTTGATGCTGGTCAAGATGTATCCATTTGTAATGGAGATCAAATTACTTTAACCGCAAATGGAGCGAATACATATAATTGGGATAATGGCTTAGGAGCTGGAGCAGCGCATAATGTGTCTCCAACAATTACAACAACTTATACTGTTACAGGGACTGGATTGAATGCATGTGAAAATACAGATCAAATAACGGTTACGGTAACAAATATTCCAACGGTAAATGCGGGTGTTGACCAAACGGTCTGTGAAAATTCAGAGGTAACGCTAACGGCTACTTCTTCAACTGGAAGTACAGTAACTTGGGACAATGGAATTGTTGATGGAACTCCGTTTACTGTTACAACGAGTACAACTTATACTGCAACAGCAGATTTAAACGGGTGTACTGCAACCGACCAAGTAGTCATTAACGTAAATCCACTGCCATCTGTGTCGGCCGGGAATAATCAAACAGCTTGTACAAATCATGACCCTATTGCCTTAACAGGATCTCCTGCTGGAGGAATATTCTCAGGTACAGGAGTGAGTAATAATGAGTTTGATCCTGCAACAGCAGGAATTGGAACACATACGCTCACTTATGCTTACACTGATGGAAACGGATGTGAAAACACTGCAAGTATTACAATAACAGTTGACGGCTGCGTTGCTGTTGTAGAAAACGAAATGAATCAGTTGACTGTTTCGCCAAACCCAGCGTCAGATTATATTGAAGTGCGTGTAAATGAAAACAATTCAATTCAAAACATTCAAATTATTTCTCTTGAAGGAAAAGTGGTTTCATTAGAGCAAACATATGTTGATAAGGCTACAATTAAAATTGATGTATCAACTGCTGCAAAAGGAACTTACTTTATTCAATTGACCACTGACTATGGATATTTAACAAGAAAAATTATTGTTCAATAAGAGCTTGTTGCAATTTGATTATAGCGGCAGTTCTAAGAATAGAACTGCCGTTTTTTCTTTTTAACCATTCTTTATGCAATTTTGTATTATCAAATGCACAACCTTATCATTACTAATAAAAAGTCCTTGGAAAATGATCAATGACTTTTTGTATTTTAAATACAATAGATCATCAAAAAATGAGAAGACCTTTAAAATTTCAGCCCTTAGAGAGATTGTATAAGAGCTTTTCTATTTCCAAAAATAGAAATACATTTTAATTTACTTATTTTCGCCACTGTGGAAATAATACATAACGTTATAGAAGGTCTAATCAACACCTCTCCATTAGAATGGGCAGGTGTTTTATTAGGAACATGCTACTTGATTTTTATCGCTTATAAGAACAGGTGGGGATGGTATTTTGCTATGGCTAGCACTGCAGTGTATACCTACTTGTGTTATACCGTTGGGCTCTATATCGAATCAGGATTACAAGTTTTTTATTTCGTAATGGCTATTTATGGTTGGATTTCATGGAATAAAACCACGAACAAAGATCAAAAAATAATTAGATGGCCATTAAAGTATCATGTTTTAAACATTGGGGTAAGTGCTTTAGTTACCTATTTACTGGGATACTTAATGGTGACTTATACAGATCAACAAAATCCATATCTCGATGCATTTTCAACTGTTTTCAGTCTTGTTGCTACTTATATGGTAACACAACGTGTTTTGGAAAATTGGATCTATTGGATTGTAATCGATACGGCTTTAATTTTCCTTTACAGTTCACGTGGAATGGACCTTACAGGCTTCCACTATTTAGTCTATACCATAATTGCTATTTTTGCTTTTAATTCATGGTATAAAATGTATAAAGCACAGGACAATTGAAAATAGTATTTACAGGACCTGAAAGTTCAGGAAAAACAAGTTTATCGCAAGCTGTAGCAAATCATTTCGATGCCCAGTGGTTTCCAGAACATGCAAGAGCATACCTTCTTCAACGTGACGGGAAGTATGGTTTTGATGATATTGAACAAATTGGAGTAGAACAAGATAAACTTCGCATTTCTCAAGAGAAGAGAGGAATTAAAATTTACGATACTGAAGCAACTGTCCTCTATATTTGGTCTATGTTTAAATACCAAAAGTGTAGCCCTAAATTAAAATCATTGATGGATAGTCAACGCTTTACTCATTATTTTTTGTGCAGTCCAGAAGGAGTTCCATGGGAGGAAGATCCTTTAAGGGAGAGTCCAAATGAAAGAGAAGAACTGTTTGATTTATATCTTGAAGAATTGCAAAAGCGTAAGGTAGATTTTACCATATTAAAAGGCAGTTTCGAATCTCGCAAAAAGAAAGCGGTAGAAATTATCGAAGAAATCAGCCTTTCTCAAGGTGGTTTTTGTGTTTAACTCATTTCTGATTAAAATCAAGTTAAATTTTACTGAATAACAGGCTTATTGTTTATCTTTGGAGCATGAAAAAGTGGCTTCCTTATATTATTTTATTAGTTGCTTTTATTTTTTTCTTTACCGGAGATGTAGAAGCACAATGTTCACAGTGTAAATTACTCGCAGAACAAAGCGGTAATTCAATCGACGACAAAATCTTGGATAACAACAATGGGAACAATATGAACTCAGCAATTTTATACATTATGGCCTCGCCGTACATATTATTGGCAATTATAACCTTATTGTTTAGAAAGAAAATCAAGAAATTGTTGAACAAGAGTTTTTCGTCAAAATCAAGCCAGCCATAGTTTATTCAATAGTTGACTTAATCCTTTAAGGCAATTAACTTTCTTTTAATTGATTCGAGACTTTCTATTAATGCTTCCTGATCGAAAGTTGGAGGGGCTTCTTTGAGTTCAATATCTCCGCTTTTTAAAGCCTTTTTTGCACCTTCCAAAGTATGACCATCAATTTTAACCAATTGATAAATCTTCTGTAGTTCTAGAATGTTATCAGGAGTAAACAAACGATTGCCTTTTTTATTCTTTTTCGGCTTTATAGAAGAAAATTCCTTTTCCCAAAAACGAATGAGTGATGTGTTAACATCAAACATTTTTGCGACTTCCCCTATTGAATAATAGAGCTTTGTTAATTCTGAAGCTTTAATCATAACTTAAGTTCATTAGGGCTAAATTAGTGAAAATAAAGCAACAATAAAGAGGGTGTAACGGAAAAGTTATATTCAACTAGTCCATAGACTTTAATGCATTTTTGGAAATTTCCACAATTTGTTCATACTGCTCCGGTGTAAGGTCAGAATGGAAATAGTTAATTGGACTCACTTTCTGTCCGTCCTTTTCAACTTCATAATGTAAGTGCGGTCCAGTAGATTTACCAGAATTTCCAACTAACCCAATGAGGTCTCCTCGTTTCACAGTGTCCCCTGCTTTTACCTTAAATGCACTTAAGTGGGCGTATCTGGTTTTGTATCCAAACCCATGGTCAATAACAATTTCTTTACCGTATCCCCAACTGTTTACCCGTGTTACTTCAACTACCCCGCCTCCAGTGGCGTATACATCTGTACCTACTTCGGCGGAAAAATCTAATCCCCAGTGCATTTTTCTTGTCCCATAAACTGGGTCTATTCTCCAGCCATAACCAGAAGCCATGCGTTTTAATTCTTTGTTGTTAACAGGTTGAATTGCTGGTAATGAGGCAAGTCTGACTTGATGCTCTTTTGCTAAGTTCGTTAACTCCTTAAATGAAAGACTCTGTGCATGTAATTTTCTCTCTAATTCATCAAGTTTGGAAAAAGTTTGAATGAGTAATTCACCGTTTGATTTGTTCTTGTATGAACTATAGGCATCACTACCCCCAACACCCATTAACCTTAATTCCTCTGGGAATTCTTTTGCTCCAAGCGCTGTTCTATATAGTTCTTCATCACGTTGCTTTATAACTTCAGCAACTTGGTTAACAACCCCCATTCGTTCTTGAACTAAAGCGTATTCTGTCTTTAATTCTGCGAGCTCTTTTTTAAGCGCCACCTCCTTTGGAGAGTCTATTCGATAAGCGATAAAGAAAGCAAAAACTAAACTCAATACGATAGTCGGTGCAATAAATATTACCCCACGTAAAATGCGTTCGCCCATGGAGCGTTTAACTTTTTCGTAAGAAAGCGTTTTTGGATTGTACCGAAACTTCGTCTTTGTCATTATTTATCGTATAAAACATCGCAAAATTATGTAAATAATCTAACTTTGCAAAATCGTTAACTTTGATTAACAGAGAAGCAAGTTATATACATTTATAATAGGGAACCCATGAAAATTGAAGAAATTAGAAAACAATTCCTTTCTTTTTTTGAAGAAAAAGAACATACCGTTGTGCCTTCTGCGCCTATGGTAATTAAAGATGATCCAACCTTGATGTTTACGAACGCTGGGATGGTACCTTTTAAAGAGTATTTTTTGGGGAACGCCATTGCTAAAAATAAACGTGTTACAGATACCCAAAAGTGTTTACGCGTTTCTGGAAAACATAACGACCTTGATGAGGTAGGTGTTGATACATACCACCACACTATGTTTGAAATGCTAGGAAACTGGTCTTTTGGTGATTACTTCAAAGAAGAAGCAATTAAATGGGCGTGGGAATTATTGACTGAAGTCTATGGAATTGATAAGGATAATCTGTACGTAACGATTTTTGAAGGTGACAAGAAAGATGGTGTTCCAAGGGATACTGAGTCTTATAACTTTTGGAAGAAATGGATTGATGAAGACCGAATTATCGAAGCTGATAAAGAAGATAACTTCTGGGAAATGGGCGAAATGGGTCCTTGTGGACCATGTTCAGAAATCCATGTGGATATTCGTTCTGATGAAGAAAAGAAAAAAGTTAGCGGTAAATCTTTGGTAAATAAAGATCATCCTCAAGTTATCGAGGTATGGAACTTAGTTTTCATTCAATTCAATAGAAAAGCAGATGGAAGTTTAGAAAAATTACCAGCAACGCATATCGATACTGGAATGGGACTTGAACGTCTTGCAATGGTGCTTCAAGGAAAACAATCCAATTATGACATCGATTTGTTCCAGACATTGATTGGACAAATAGTAAAACAATCTGGATTCGAATATGGAAAAAGTGAAACAACTGATATTGCGCTTCGTGTAATTGCAGATCATGTTCGTGCCATAGCTTTCTCCATTTCTGATGGTCAGCTTCCTTCAAATACTGGAGCTGGTTATGTGATTCGAAGAATATTAAGAAGAGCTGTTCGTTATGGTTACCAAACACTAAAAATGGACGAACCGTTCTTGGCTCCATTGAGTAAAACTTTGGTTAAAATTATGGGAGATGCATTCCCAGAACTAGTGGACAATAAAACGCTCATCGAAAATGTAATCCGTGAAGAAGAATTAAGCTTCTTTAAAACGCTAGATCACGGTATTAAAAGAATTGAGGTTATTATTCAAGATTTGAATAAACAAAACGTGAAAGAAATCCCTGGAGATCAAGTATTCGAATTGTATGATACTTTTGGTTTTCCATTTGACTTAACTGAGTTAATGGCAAGAGAAGCTGGACTTACCCTAGACCAAAAAGGATTTGAAAAGGCATTGCAGGTTCAAAAAGACCGATCTCGTTCAGCAACATCTATGAAGACCGATGATTGGTCAGAGCTTTTGAAAGATGATAAAGAAGAATTTGTTGGTTACGATCATTTAGAAGCTGAAGTTAAAATTACGCGTTACCGTAAGGTGGAGCAAAAGAAAAAAACTTTCTACCAGTTGGTTTTTAACTTTACACCGTTTTATCCGGAAGGAGGTGGACAAGTTGGTGACAAAGGATATATCGAAGCAAATGGAGAAAAGATTTCAATTTTTGATACAAAAAAAGAAAACAATCTGATTATTCATTTGGTTAAGGAATTGCCAAAGGATCCAACGGCAACTTTTAAAGCGGTTGTTGATGCCGAAAAAAGAGGACTTTCTGCTGCAAATCACAGTGCAACCCATCTTTTACACCACGCTTTGCGCAGTGTTTTAGGCGATCATGTGGTGCAAAAAGGATCTTTAGTTCATCCTGATTATTTGCGTTTTGATTTTTCTCACTTCTCTAAAGTTACAGATGAAGAACTAGAAAAAATTGAGGGTATCGTAAACAACTTAATCCGTGAAAATTCACCCCTAACTGAATTGAGAAATACACCTATCAAAGAAGCACAAGAACTAGGTGCGATGATGCTTTTTGGTGAAAAATACGGAGATACTGTACGTGTAATAAAATTTGGAGATTCAATTGAGTTATGTGGTGGAACGCATGTGCCCAATACGGGAAATATTGGATGGTTTAAGATTACATCTGAAGGTTCTGTCGCTTCTGGAATTCGAAGAATTGAAGCGATTTCAAATGTGACTGCAGAGAAGTATATGAATGAAAAGTTATCGATTTTAGACAATGTGAATGCACTGTTTAAAAACACCAAAAATATCGTTCAATCTGTTCAAGACCTCATTGATAGTAACAATCAAATGCAGAAAGAACTGGAAAGAATAGAAAAGGAACGCGCTAAGAATATCAAGACAGAGCTCAAGAAAAGTATCGTTGCAAAAGACGGAATCAACTTTTTAGATGCTATTGTACCCCTTGATGGTGGAGCCATTAAGGATATTTTGTTCCAACTGAAAGGTGAAGTGACTAATCTCTTTGCTGTTGTTGGTGGAGAAAGTGATGGTAAGTGTACTTTGAGCGTGATCATTGATGAGAAACTGGTAAAATCAAAAGATTTTCATGCAGGGAACATTGTACGTTCAGTAGCTAAGCACATCCAAGGTGGAGGTGGAGGACAGCCTTTCTTTGCAACTGCGGGAGGAAAAAATCCAGATGGATTAAAAGCTGCAATTGAAGAGGTTAAAGGCTTAATTTAATCTAAAATAAAACATGTATATTGCAAGCCTGATTTGATTAAAATCAGGCTTACTCATTTTAATCAAAAAGTGCTGATGATGTTGAATAAACTCGTTTTTATTGTGTTCTTTTTTTACTCATCCATGGTCTTTGCTCAACTTTTACAGGATGAAAGAAGTTACACCAGAGCCGATACTTTAAGGGGAGCGTTGCGTCCTGAAAGAACAAATTTTGACGTCTTAAAATACACCCTCGATATTAAGATTAGGCCAAAGGAAAAATTCATTGCCGGAAGCAATACAATTACTTTCCATACAATTGAAAATATGGCTGTGATGCAGTTGGATTTATTCTCCAACATGAAGGTTGATTCCATCGTTTATCAAGGACGTCATTTAAAGTATAAACGAGAATTTAATGCCGTGTTTATATCATTTAAAAACGCTTTAGATGCGAATGTTATCGATAGCCTGCAGTTTTATTATTCTGGAAATCCGATAGTTGCTAAAAATCCCCCTTGGGATGGAGGCTTTGTGTTTTCAAAGGATAAAAACGGGAAGGATTTTATTGGAGTAGCGGTGCAAGGAACAGGAGCTAGTTTATGGTTTCCCAATAAAGATCATCAAAGTGATAAACCAGAAGAGGCTGAGATTCACCTTGAGGTTCCCAACGGTTTAGTTGGTGTTTCTAATGGTAGGTTAATGGGCCTTAAAGAACTATCTAATGGTTTTACAAAGTGGAGTTGGAAAGTGAGTCAACCCATCAACAATTATAACATTACACTAAATATTGGTGATTATGTTCGCTTTTCAGATACTTTTCAAGATTTAGATCTTGACTTCTATGTTTTGTCTTACCATCTCGATAAAGCCAAAAAACAATTTACTGAAGTTCAACCAATGATGCGGTGTTTTTACGAACATTTTGGCGCATATCCTTTTGAGGAAGACTCATACAAGCTTGTAGAAGCACCATTCTTGGGTATGGAACACCAAAGCGCTATTGCGTACGGAAATAATTATCAATTAGGATATGACGGAACAGATGTTTCACTTTCTGGAATCGGGTTAAAATTTGATTTTATCATTATTCATGAAACGGCACATGAGTGGTTTGGGAACAGTATTTCGGCTGATGATATTGCAGACATGTGGATTCACGAAGCTTTTACCTCGTACGCTGAAGCGGTTTACATTGAGTGTCGTTGGGGTAAAGAAGATGCCCTGAAGTATTTAAAAGGATTAAGAAGTACCATGATTTCGAATAAAGAGCCTATAATTGGAGATTATGGTGTGAATAAAGAAGGGTCGGTAGATATGTATTATAAAGGAGCAAATTTATTGAATACGGTACGGAGCATTATTAATGATGACGAAAAATGGTGGAGTTTATTGAAATCGTTTAGTGAGACTTTCAAGCATAAAATCACCAACACCGAAGAGGTAATCGCCTTTTTTGAAAATGGAACTGATGTTTCTCTGACTCCTGTTTTTGAGGAATATCTTTATTATGCAGCATTACCAACTTTACAAATGAAGAAGGAAAAGGGGAATATTTATTACCGTTGGGCTTCATCTGTAACAGACTTTGAAATGCCGATAGATCTTATAGTAAAAGAAAAAACGCAGCGTATTTACCCTAATCAAAATTGGCAGAAATTAAAGAAAGTCAGGAGCTTAAAGAAAGTAAAAGTGGATGTAGATCGTTTTTATGTTCACATGGAAAATCTTTAACATTCAGGATTTATATAACAAACACATAATCAATAGTTTACGCTATAACCATGTTTTTCACCGCTTGAAAAAGTTTTAAAAGTTTAGGTAATTATATTATTATTCCATAATATCGTATCTGTTTTACACTACATTAACACGATACTACATGAAACTACAACTATTTGTACTTTGCCTATTTGGTATGTCCTCTTATTTTGTTTCTTCTCAGATTATAACTTCAGATGGAGGAACAATTAATGTAAATAATGGTGGCGTATTGCATCTTAATGGAGGGATGTTATTATCCAATTCATCTGTTTTAACAAATAATGGAAACATCAGTGTTACCAAGAATTCTACTTTAGTAGAATCAGGTAACTTTATATTGAACTCCAACACTACTGTTTCGGGAAGTGGAGTATACAATATTGAGCAAGATTGGATTAATGACGCAACCTTTAATGCAGACAATAGTGAAGTAGAATTGTTTGGAAATACTGAACAGTTGATTACTTCAAATAATGGAACGAACACGACTTTTAACCGATTAACTCTTTCAGGAAATGGAACAGGAGTAAACCGAAGAAAGACCTTGGTTAATGTGGATGCAGCAATAGCTGTTTCTGGTGAATTAAATTTAAACAATAGAGAATTCAATACCAATACTCGTATTTTACACATACAAAACCCTAGTGTTTCTTCAGTGTCGTTTGATAACACCTATAATAATGAAGGGTTTGTAAGTAGTCTTCCCAATGGATTCATGATTAGGGAAATGAACCAATCAGGATCTTATTTATTTCCAGTTGGTTCAAGTGATGGTACACGAAGATTTAGACCTATAATTGTTGAAAGCGGAGGAAACCAACATCAAACTTATGCAGCAAGGATGAATAATTTTTCGCCAGATAGTCAAGGATTCCCATTGACTCAAAAAGAAGAAAGCATAAGCGAGGCGAATTCAAAGTTTTATCATTCTGTAAGAAGTTTGACAGCCAATTCAAATGCTAATTTATTGCTGTTCTTCGATCCGAATAAAGACAGTGAATGGGAAAGTATAGCGCATTGGAGTACCTCAGAAATTGAATGGAAAGACATTGAAAGTGATGGTATAAACAGTTTCTCAAACTATAAATATTCTTTAAAGAGTAATTGGAGTTTTCCTATTGACAACGATGAATATGTGTTGATTAATTCCTCTTATAGACTTGATATTCCAAATGTATTAACGCCAAATGGGGACAATGTAAATGATGAATTTTATGTTGTTTCAAATGGTTTGACAGAATATCATATTCAAATTCTAAACCGTTGGGGAAATCCTATTTTCGAATCAGATGATGTGAATGAGCCATGGACAGGACATGATCTTAACCAGAACGAATGTACAGATGGAGTGTATTTTTACATCATCAAAGCAAAGTATAAAGACAAAGAGATTCAGGAACATGGACACATAACCTTGATAAAGAAATAATAAAACCAGAAAATCAATAACAATGAAAAAATTAAATATTTTAGTCGTTTCCCTATTTATAGGGAGTTTTAGCTTACTCAACGCACAAGACAATGTTGGAATAGGAACAACCACACCTGAAGCGACTGCCGTTTTAGATGTGAGTGCTAACGATAAAGGAATGTTGGTGCCAAGATTAACTACTGCTCAAAGAGTTGGAATTGCATCTCCAGCAGAAGGGCTTTTGGTTTATGATGTTGACAATGAGTGTTTCTATTATTATAAAACTTCTACCAATTGGGAGAGTTTATGCGCTGGAGGTACAGGAACTCCAGGTCCAGCAGGTCCTCAAGGCCCACAAGGTGATCCAGGTCCAGCAGGTCCACAGGGTCCAGCAGGAGCAACTGGTCCAACGGGTGCACCAGGTCCACAAGGTCCAGCGGGAACCCAAGGTCCACAAGGTGATCCAGGCCCAGCAGGTCCGCAGGGCCCAGCCGGAGCAACTGGTCCCGCAGGTCCAGCAGGTACACCTGGGCCGGCAGGTCCTCAAGGTCCAGTAGGTCCAACAGCAGATGTGCACAGTACAAGTTTAACAGGCGACATACAAGTAACTTCTTCTACCTATACAGCAGTACCGGGAATGGGAACAGTTACGTTTACCGCGACAAAATCTACAGCATTCGTTATCTTGTCTGGTTCTGGTAGAGGGTATACCAATTCAATGGCTTTTGTTGGATTTAGAGTGTTAAACAATGGTGCTTTGGTTGGTGGTACAACTACTAATATTCAAAACTATGACAGCAGTACTGGAACAACCACATTGTGGAGTTGTACCTATACTCAATTGTTAACAGGACTAACTGTTGGAAATACCTATACTTTGAGTGTTCAAGGGATGTCGAGTGGAATTCATGGAACTGCCGGTGCAGGTGTGTATAACTCCAGCTTCCCAGAAAGTGAACACCTTACTTTATCTGTTTTACAATAAGACTATAAAATTACTTATTATGAAAAAAACATTAATCTTCACAGTATTTGGTTTGGCGTCTTACTTTGCTTATGGTCAAGAAAGCAAAACAGCTCCATCAAAAGAACCTATGCTAACTCATTCGTCAAGTGTTTCTGAAAAATCAACAACATCAACAGTTGAAGAGCCAAAATTAACTTCAACTTCGAAGGTTAAGGAAGTGACTGTCCCTGAACAAAAAGCAGTGTTGAATAAAGCAGCAACTATAGAAGAGGACAAATAAATTGTTTCTCGCAAAGGACATTTGTAGGAACAAAAGGACGATTTAGGAAATGAAAAACAACTGAAGACAGATTAATCTACTTCAAATTCTGATTTAGGTTTTTCTTCTTCATTTTCCTTTTTCCATTGGTCTATTTTACGTTGTAAAGCATTTTTCTTCTTTTTCTTTTGTGCTGGATCTAAATCATCTTCATCGTTGCCTTTTCCAAAGTCCATGATGATTTTCTCTTCCTTTGGAGCATCTGTTTTCAATTCGGTAATGGTCGTGTCTTTTTTGTTGATTCCAAACCCTGTTTTTAATGCGCTTTTGAGGTCGTCTTTTGCTTGTTCACGCTGTTCCTCTTTCACGGCTTTTTTTGCTTCTTTATCCCAAGCGAAGCTCGGATTGTCTATGGTGCCAAACATTTTTAAGAAGACCCTAAACCCTGTACCATCATCCACAACATCGCCAAATTCAGAATTTCGTGTTCCTTTGATCTCCCTAAATCTAAAATCAAAAGAATAGTCTATTTCATTTTCAAAAGAATGTGTTCCTTCTAAATTTACATCTAATG
The DNA here is from genome assembly GCF_947504225.1 of Brumimicrobium ulvae. Taxonomy (GTDB): domain Bacteria; phylum Bacteroidota; class Bacteroidia; order Flavobacteriales_D; family Crocinitomicaceae; genus Brumimicrobium; species Brumimicrobium ulvae. The sequence goes on from NZ_CANNGT010000002.1 coordinate 459,105, forward strand.
CATTCGAACGTATCGTCATTTTAGGAACTGTGATCACCCCTTCTTTGATGGTAAACTCATTCTCGAAGGAATCAAATTTTAAATTCAGTAATTTACTTTCGAAGTCTGCAATTCTGGATTTGGAAATCAATAGTTGTGCCCCAGAACCTTTTAGGCTACTCGTGATTTCCTTAAAGGTCTGCACATTCACTAAAGCCCCATCGGTAATTCTTAATTTAGCACGAACGTCAAACTTTTCTTTCAAGATCTTTTCTTCGTATAAATCAAATGGACCCTTAAAATCTAAATAAATGGAAGCTTTTCCTTGTATATTATCTGAAGTAATTATTGATTGATCAAAGTTGTTCCATTCTTTAAATAAAGGTTTAAATACTACAGCATCAGAACTTAAAATCGTCTCAACAACTAAATACATAGGTCTCTCTTCAGTTATTTTTAATCTCCCTTTAACTTTGGTCTCAGCGCTGGTCCCTTCAATTAAGGGAAAAATAAGAGCATGTTTACCAAACCTCATTTTTCCATTAATACCTGTGTATTGGTGATTACTGTACACAACTTTGTTTAAGGCCAAAACTAAACTCCCGTTGATGTTGTCTGGAAGTAGCCATGTCTTAGTCTTCTTGACTTCAGCATTTGTTCTTGATAGATCATCCAAATAGAGTTCTTGACTGCTGATTTGCGCATCGACAGTTAAATTTCCTGCTCCCTTGAAGAAATCCGCCAAATGGTTGAACTCTCCGTCTAATACAAGTGAAGAGTTGTTTAATGCGAGGGATAAGTCGGTTATACCTGCAAATTGATTTCGAATAGTGATGTTCCCGTTTTTCATCTTAAACTTTCGATCGTCATTATTGAATTGACTAGTGATATTGTTCAGTACCAAAGAAGCGCGAAGGTCATATATAGTTATGTCTTTTTGATTGGTTTTCGGATGGTTGAGACGAACATCAAAATTTCCTTTCATTTCTATATTCCCAGAGAGGTGTTGCATTTCAAATGGTCCGAATAAACGGTGAATGGCTTTTAAATCTAAAGTTCCGTCAGCTTTCCCCGTTAATCGTGGTCGATCAAAATCGGTAACGACCAATTGACCAACAAAATCCTCGTTTAAGGTGTTGAACCGAACAGAAGATAAAGAAAGTTTTTCTTTTCCTCCAATTACTCCATTGGTGTAGCTTCCTTTTACATTGATGTTTTTTAAAGAAAAGCCTTGATCTGCTAGACTTCCATTAATGACATCAAAACTCGCCTCGATTGAGGGCGCGCTTGTCTTTTCATTCGAGCCTTTGATCAACAATTCAAAATTCACAAGACCTTTACCGTTAATTTCATCCACTACATCAAGTTCTTGAAGCGTAAAATTTGTGGCAACATCGGCAAGGTTTAAGTTTTTCGCCCCAATATAGAAGTCTAAACTGTCATTACTTACTTTTCCTTTTACTAAAAATGGGAGCTTGTTGATGCTTAAATCAGCAGATTTTATTTCAAAAACATTGTTGATTTGATCCATTTGAATTGAAATATCACATCTAGCCCTTTGGTTTTCAATTAAAGTAAATGACTTAGAACGAATAGTTTCTACATTGAGATTGGTTTTTGCATCAAGAACAAATTGCTTTTCTGTAAAAGAACCGTGCAGCTGTAAATCATCAAAAAACCCTGCGTAGTGCTGCTGTGTAGATTCATTAAAGTAAGAAAAGTCCGTCTCGATCAGATTGATGTTTTTTAAATTGAATTCAAATGGCGTTGTGGTTTCGTTTTCGCTAGGCTTAAGAAAATCATAATTCACAGCTCCATTCTCTAATATTTCTAGATTTAATTTCGCATGTTTTATGTCAATTCGATGAACATCATATTTTTCTGAAAAGAAATCGATGAGATTGAAGCGAAGATCAATTTTTCTGGCATAAATTGCAGTGTCTTGGGTTTGCAAAGTATCGAATTTACTGTGAACCAATACATCGTCAAAAGAAAGGGTCAAGTCGGGGAAACTTTTCCATATTCCAACATCAATATAGCCAATATGAACGCGTTTGTTAAGGTATTTGTTGGCCTCATCTAAGGCATAAGCTTTAATATCATCTTTAAAGACCAAAAGTAGAGCACTAATCAACAGCATGATTCCAACAACAATCCCTGTTGTCCATTTCAAGACCGTTAATACTTTCCTCCAATTCATATTACAATAATAAGGTCAATTTTGACTTCTTACAAGTTCATCACCTATACTTATTAACGATAGATGTTTTAAAAAAGTACAAGACTTGTGATTAAGTCTCTTTTGGTCGACCAAAAACTAGTTTTTAAGTTTTTATCAGGGTAAACCCTTGGTTTGTGTTTTAAATAATAGACTATTTTTGATATTGACTAAAACTATACAAAAATGAAACATTCAATTATTATCATTATTCTAACGTCATTGCTATTGATTTCTTGTGATGCAAAAGAAAACACAGCAGTAGACAAATTGGGAAACACTGTAAAATCTAGTTTCTCGAAAAAAATAACCTTGCCGTTAAATCCCTGCGATTACATTACCCGAAATATGATCATGGCCCATTTAGATGTAGATGAAGCAAGTTTAGAACTAGATGAAGATTATTTAGAACCTGAAAGTGCATATGCTAAATGTGGATTCAAATGGAAAAAATCAGATTATGATGAATTGAGTAAGATTCATCAGGACGTCATGATGGAACACATGATGCATAAAATTCAAAAAAAGAAAGGTCCACAACCTAAAATGTCTGATATCACAAAACTTGAATCACCATTTGGAACCGTAAAAGTTGGAAACTTTAAGCAGTACAAAGATTTACAACAAGCTTTAGATCGTTTCACTCAGGCCCATACTGTTCCTTCGAAAGAAGATATGGCAACATTGAATAAGGAAATTGACAAAAAACTCAAAGAAGAGGGGTTTACTGAAAGTTCTCAAAAGGCCGGAAAAGAATTGGTAGGTGGAATAGCTGGCGGCTTAAAATTCACAAAAATTGATGGAATTGCTGATCAAGCCTACTTTGACCATTTGGACCGTTCTCTTGATGTACGTTATGGCACCTTTGCTTTTAAGGTGGTCATTGATACAGAGTTGTCTTTTGATGAAAATATAGCTATTGCCAAAAAAATAGCGCAAGAAGTCTGGGATAAGCTATAAGTGACTGACATCTTCTAACTTTGTGTATAAATTTATAAGGAAAGCTTCCTTTAAGATGCCTTATCTCTATATTTAACAATATATTTGCATCAAAATAATAAATTATGAGCTTAGTTACAGTTGGAAGTGTCGCATTTGATGCTATTGAAACACCTTTTGGAAAAACAGATAAAATAATTGGAGGAGCAGGAACATATATCGCTTTATCTTCTTCTTATTTTGTGAAAGAACAGAATATCGTAGCGGTTGTTGGAGAAGACTTTCCGCAAGAAATGATCGATAAGTTGAGTAACAGAGGGGTTAACCTTGAAGGTCTTCAAATCAAAAAGGGTGAAAAGTCATTCTTTTGGTCTGGAAAGTATAACATCGACATGAACTCAAGAGACACCTTGATTACTGAGCTAAACGTACTGGAACATTTCGACCCAATTATTCCAGAGTCATACCAAAACTGTGACTACCTGATGTTAGGAAATCTAAGTCCTGATGTTCAGCTGAAAGTAATTAAGCGTTTAAAAAATCGTCCCAAATTGGTTGCAATGGATACCATGAATTTCTGGATGGATATTGCAATGGAGGACTTGACAAAAACCTTAAAAGAAATTGATATTTTAATCATAAATGATGAGGAGGCCCGTCAACTTTCTGGAGAGTATTCTCTTGTAAAAGCAGCGAAGAAAATTCGTGAGATGGGGCCAAAATACTTAATCATTAAGAAGGGTGAACATGGTGCATTATTGTTCCACGGATCAAATGCATTCTTTGCTCCTGCTTTGCCACTAGAAGATGTTTTTGACCCAACAGGAGCTGGAGACACCTTCGCTGGTGGATTTATGGGGTATTTAGCATCAACTGATGACATTTCTTTTGAAAATATGAAAAGAGGAATTATTGCTGGATCTGCAATGGCATCTTTCTGTGTGGAGAAGTTTGGAACCGAAAGACTAGAAAACTTAACGAAGAGTGAAATTGAAGACCGTATTCATGAATTTGTTCAATTGACCAATTTCGATATGGTTCAGTCTGTATAATATTTGTTATAATGGAGAAAAGAGAATTTATTGATGCCTTAAAGGAGCTTACAGAAAAAGACGATGTTCTTGCTGTAGGTAGAGAAGTAAATGAATTGCGAACGCAATTTGAAGATTACCTAATTGAAGCAACTCGTCAGTTTCAGATTGCTGAACTTGAGGCCAAAGATAAGAACGAAGAATTTACTCAAGAAGATTGGATTACCCCATTAAAAGAGGAATTCTACGAAGTTTTTTCTCCATACAAAGAAAAAAGAAAAGCTTTGATTGAAGCTAAACGTGATGAGGAAGAAGAAAACCTTAAAAAGAAACGGGCTTTAATCAACCAATTAAAAACCATTATTTCTGAAGAAGAAAATATTGGAGCAGCTTTTTCTGCCCATAAAGAAATCAATGAAAAGTGGAAGAAGATTGGCGATATTCCAAGAGATAAGCGCAACGATATTCAGCAAGAATACAGCCGTTTACTTGAGGAGTTCTTCTACAACATGAACATTTATAAGGAAATCAAAGATTATGATTTCAAGAAAAACTACGAGGCGAAGAAAGCACTGATAGATCAGTTAAAAACGCTGAGCAAAGTAGAGAATATTAAAGAAGTAGAGGCGTCAATCAAACAACTTCAAAATGAATGGGAAGATATCGGACCAACAAAGCAAGAGCTTTGGGAAGAAATGAAAAATGAATACTGGTCAACTGTAAACGTTATTTATGACCGAATCCGTGCTTTTTATGATGAACGTCGTGAAAAAATGCAGGAAAACATCGTTAAAAAGAAAGCCCTTATTGAAAAAATGGAGGACTTGCTTTCTAAAGAACGCGAAGATGTTAAAACATGGGGGAATCAAACAAAGGAAGTTTTGGCTCTTCAAAAAGAATGGAAAACAATTGGTTTTGGCCCTAAAAAGGAAAACGATGCCGTTTGGAAAACATTCCGAGGTTTGTGTGATCAGTTTTTCTCCTTAAAAAGTGAGTTTTTTAAAGATATTCAGCAGGAGTTTGATAAGATTGCTGAGGTAAAGAAGCGCTTAATTGAAAAAGCACACAAACTCAAAGAAAATACAGATTGGGGTCCAGCAACAAAATCAATTATTGACCTGCAAAAAGAATGGAAAAGAGCAGGAAGTGCAGGACAAAAACATGAACAATCTTTATGGAAAGAATTCCGCGCAGCATGTGATTTTTTCTTTGATGCTAAACAAGCTCATTTTGATGAAAAAGACAAAGCTTTTGAAGATAACTTAAAAGCAAAACAAGCATTGATTGAAGAAATTAAAGCGTATGATCTTCCTTCGGATAAAAAAGAAGCCATTGCCGCTTTGCATGAGTTTGCCGATCGTTTCTCAAAAGTAGGATTTGTTCCTTCAAAACAAAAGGACGAAGTATTTAAAGCCTACAAAACAGCACTTGATAAGCATTATGAAGCGCTCGATATGAAAGGTGAAGAGAAGGAGAAAGTAATGTTTGAAGCGCGTATCAATACCATCAAAGGAAGTAGTAATGCTGCCGAATTGTTTGAAAAAGAAAAACAAGCCATACGTAACGAAATCAATTCCATCAAACAGGAAATCATCCAGTTTGAGAACAACCTTGGTTTTTTCGCCAATTCAAAAGGAGCAAATGCCCTTAAAGATCAAGTTGAAAATAACATCAAAGCAGAGCAAGATAAGTTGATTGCACTTAAAGCGAAGCTTAAAATGATTCCAAATGAATAAAATATACAATACCTGGATTTTTATTATCTCCCTACTGACATTGCCTTTTGCTTTTGCAGTTGGATTGAATGAAGTCTTTGGTATTTTTGGGATGAAAATCCATGGCGATCAATTCGAGTATAAAAACTTGGTGTTTGGACTCTCTGGAGGACTCATTTTTGTGATTGGTGCTATGCGTTCTTCAAGAAAATGGTCCGGAATTAAAATCGTTAATCAACTCGATCGTTTTCAGTTCAATACAGTAATTAGTGACGAGCGAAAAGAAAGGGTGATCCTCAATAATGGAATTGAAATCATTGGATTCTTTCTTATAGGTTTGGTTTTCTTTATCTTTTCAAAAGACGCCATCTATATCAGTTTGATTTTTGTCATTTTTATCCTTGATTCCATCATCAACACAATTCGTGGTTTGGTAAGTAAAAAGTACCGAATCGGAATGACACGGAAAGCAATAGTTGCTGTTGACCGAGAAGTTAAGGCCATCTACTTTAAAGGCTTGAAACGCATCTCAATTTCAAAAGGACAACTCTTTTTTGAATACAATAACGACCTGGTTTTAGATTTTGCTTTAAGCGACATTCCGCCAGAAAGGCAAGAAGAATTTATGAACCTATTACGTAATAATGTAGATGAAAACAAGGTGTACTTTTCAGGGTTCGAAGAAGAATAAAGCTTAAGAAGCTAGAGTAATTTACATCAAAAGTCAAATATTTAGAATATTTAAGACGTAAATCGGGTTTTTATCTCTCAACTTGACGCATTTATTCTCATCTTTGTATTTTAAAATTTTAAGAAAATTATGGATTTTTGGATTAAAGCCGCACAACTTTTACTTTCATTAGCGATTCTTGTTACGGTGCATGAGTTTGGACATTATCTTGCCGCCCGTGCATTTAAGATTAGGGTTGAGAAATTTTACCTTTTCTTTGATCCATGGTTTTCCTTGTTGAAAAAGAAAATTGGTGATACAGAATGGGGTATTGGTTGGCTTCCATTAGGCGGATATGTTAAAATCGCTGGAATGATCGATGAATCGATGGACAAAGACCAGATGGCTCAAGCTCCCAAAGAAGATGAATTTAGGTCTAAACCAGCATGGCAACGTTTGATTGTTATGGTTGCCGGTGTTGTGGTCAACGTAATCGTTGGATTCTTTATTTATATCATGGTTGTTGCTGCGTGGGGAGAAAGTGTGATCAGTAATGACACCCTCAAATATGGAATAGCAGTCAATAAAAACTTTGCTGAACTAGATTTAGGAATTGAAGATGGTGATATAATCACAGCAGTTGATGGTGAAAAAGTTGAAAATGCAAGGTTGGTAAATCTTCAAATTTTCTTGCGCGGATACAGAACCTTGGAGGTGCAAAAACCTTCCGGAGAAAAGTTGACCGTCGAACTGGATCAAAACATCAATGATTGGATGTGGGAAAACGACGCTGTAATGGCGTTTTCTACAAGAATGCCAACGGTTGTTGATTCTGTGATGCAAGATAGAGATGCTTATAAAAAAGGGTTGACTAAAGGCGACAGCATCGTTTCAATCAACGGGGTTGCAACACCATTTTATCATGACCTTCAAGCTGAATTGGCAAAACAAGAAGGTGACTCTGCTATGGCAGTTGTTGGGCTCTATAGAAATGGTGAGTATAAAGAGCTAGAGCTTTTAACAGACGCTAAAAAATCTATAGGCTTCCTCTTAAAAACACCTGATTGGCTTAAACCTACTCAGACCTCATATACTTTTGCAGAATCAATTTCAAAAGGTATTACAAAAGCAGGTTGGACCATGCATGACTATGCAGCACAACTCCCTTTGATTTTTACATCCAAAGGTGCGCAAAGTGTTGGTGGTTTTGGTGCTATCGGAGGACTTTTTCCACCTGTATGGGACTGGCAGGTATTCTGGGCCAATACAGCATTTATTTCTTTGGTCTTAGCAATAATGAATATTCTTCCTATTCCAGCATTGGATGGTGGACACATTGTTTTCCTATTGTATGAAATGGTGACCGGTAAGGAAGCTCCACAAAAAGTACTGGAATACGCACAGCTGATTGGATTTGTCCTCTTGATTTCCATATTCCTCTATGCCAATGGGAATGATGTGTATCGTTATTTCTTTGAGTAGGGGACACCTCTCATTACCAAAGAAGTAGATTTTTTTTTCGATTTTCTAGCGGGAGTAGATTAGATGTGAATTACGCTATATCTTGAACGATTAGTACATTATTTTTTACTTAATGTGTTTATTTACAATCTTAAGTAATAGATTGAAAATCAATCTTCATATTTTGAATTAATATTCTTTAGTTGTAGTTTAGTTTTTTTAATCAGCTACTGTAATGAAGAAGCATACTCTCCTTTTAATTGTTTTTCTTATGCTTACTTTTTCTGGTTTTACTCAGTTTAGAAAAGGATTAGTCGTAGGGCTAAATAAGGTGAGTGCGATTACACCATTTGATGGTTTTCCTGTCTTTTTGTATGCAGATGTTTCCCATGAATTACAAAAATCATTTAGCAGTTATGGTTTAGAAATAGGAATAAATTTAAATAAGAACATTAATTTAATGGTTGAAGTAGCTTTTATGAATTTAAGCCATGGGATTAGCTATGAAGGCTCTAATTCTAAAAACATGAAGACTATAAAAACAGGTTTAAACTTAAATTATCGCTTCTTAAAAAGTAGTGTGTTTAGCCCTAAAATTGGTTTTAGGATGTCATGCCTTATTCAGACTTAATCGATAAAAAAGTAAATTATTTTACATTGGTTCAAAACGATAGTGGTAATTCAAATTATACTTTTAGATCGTGGAATGGATATGGGAATTTAGATGTATTGCTTTCCATTCAACTCGAGAATCTTATTATAGATATCGGAGGAGAATTAAATTATTTAGGCTATACAATAGATTACTTTCACAACTCAATTGATGGAAAGATTCGTGCATATGGATTAGGTTATAAAATAGGAATCAACTATATTTTACCTTTTAAGAAACGAGAAGCATCTTCGAAATAAAACCTTCTACAGTATGATAAATCAAATTGTTAAAGCCACCTTATACTTATGTATTTTCATATTACCATTAAATTATTCACTAGCACAGAAGGATGTCTTAATGCATTTCGCCGTTTCTGAAGGTGTTTATCTTTATAAGACTGCTTTAAAAAACAAGGCAACTTTATTTTCAAAAACCAATCTCGAATTAGGGACTCAAATTAACTTTGAAAAAGGACAATTAAATGCTTTTGGAGTCTATCAGTTGTTTGGGAATTTTAAATCAGAAGAAATACACGGTTTTATATCTTCTAGTCATTTACTTGGTATAGGCGCTGAACACCGTGTAAACAAGAACAAAAATCTCTCATTAATTATAGGCTTATCTGTCTTAACAGAATTTTCTTCAAATTTCAGAAACGGATACATAGATAACGGAGTACCTGTTTATCCTTCAAAAGAGCATTCTGATGATTTTTATCATTCAACACCTTTCGCAAGTAGTTTATGGATAGGACTTGATATGCGACTATCAGAAGGACTCTACTTAAATTTTTCTATTGATAATAACTTTAGAATTATAAAGTCGAGACATTTAAACTGGGACTTATCAGATTTTAAAGAAAGACCGATTGAAGAAGTAATTAATGAGCAAGCGATTGAAACTGTCATTTATGATAAGTTAGGGCTAAGGCTAGGCTTAAGTTATAATCTTCCCTTGGAGAGGAAAAATTAATTTGCACCATGAGAGAATTAAAAAGTATATACTATGAGAGTTTTTGCAATCACTATTTTAGTTACATCCTTCCTTGTTTTAAGTTGTAAGAAAGAAGGGTGTACGGATGAATACGCAGTAAATTATGATGTAAATGCTAAAAAAGAAAATGAAAGGTTTTGCTTTTATAAAAAACCTGAATTTAAAGAATACGTTCCGTGTTTTGGTCCAAATACAGCAACTTTATTGGCCATTGATAGAGGGAAGGAAGTGACTTATAATCCGTATGGTAAAGTGACTACATGGAGGTATAGCTTAGCGTCAAAATTCTTTAACAACAATAACGACCTTGTATCTGCTGGTGATGTTTCTATGAGTGTCTATCTTCAATCTCAATCATCTTCAAATTATAGTGTTGTTTTTACTCAACTCAATAAACAATTAGATAATACATATTTGAAAGTACATAGTAATTACCCAAATATGTCTCCCACTTACTTTCCCAATCCATTGGAATGGAGAGGAGCGGGGGATGTTTGGCCAGCTTTTAACCTATTTAATTCGATTGGTTTTTCTGGCGCAAGTGGTATTGTATCTGGCCATCCAAATATTACATCTGCCTACTCTTTTGAAGTTAATCCAATGATGAATGCTGATTCATTAGTTCTGGAAATAATAGGACAAAGAAAACACATTTCAAAGGTTATTTCTGCAAATGAATCTTCCCATGTATTCCGTCAAGAAGAGTTGGAGTCTGTTGGAAGGGGAGATGCATATCTTCGAGCGGTTTTTATAAGGTATGATGTACAAACTATCGGAGGACAGACCTATTACTTACTGAATGCAAAAAGGGTATTAAAGGAAGTTTTTATTGAATAAGCAGGAGTAAACGGTTCTTTTTTCATTGTTTTTAGCATTCGTAAATCAAGAACAAATTTCATTTTTATCTCACTCAACCTCATGTTTTACTTTTTATCCTCTCCTGTGTTCAATTAACATAATTTATTATAGAGAACTCACATTAAAATCGTACTTTTGAGTACTAAAAATTTAAGAAACCATGAAAATTATTACACTTTTAACAACATTTATTTTTACAGTTGGATTTTTGTTTTCACAAGAATTAACCTTGAAATATGAAATTTCTATGCAATCAGACGATCCTCAAATTCAATCTCAATTGGGAATGATGCAAGGTTCTACATTACAGGTGTTCACTAAAGACAACAAATCACGTACTGAAATGAGTATGGGAGGATTGATGACCACCACAACAATTTTAGATTCAGATGCTAAAAAAGGGGTTTTATTAATGGATGGAATGCTTGGAAAACAAGGGGCAACTTTTGAAGATAAAGAGGAAACAGAAGAAAATGAAGACTTTGAGTATGAAATTGAATTGATCGATGAAACTAAAGAAATTTTAGGTCATACTTGTAAAAAAGCAGTTATTTACACTGAAGAAGACATGGAATTGATTTACTGGTATACTGAAGATTTCGATGTGAAAGCGGGTTCTTTAGGAAAGTATGTCAAAGATAATGTACCAGGTCTTGCACTTGAGTTTTCTGTTGAGCAACCTCAAATGACCATGACTTTTACGGCAACTGAATTTAAAGAGAAAGTAAAAGAAACAAAAGGAATGTTTGATTTGGAAATTCCAGAAGGGTATACTGAAAAATCCTTTGAAGAAATTCAAGGAATGTCAGGTCAATAATATAAATCCAAAACGAATGAGTAATCATTCGTTTTTTTAATTTACACAATATGAGTATTAAAGCATTTTTAACAGGGACATTGGTGATGTTCTCAATGCTTGCTTTTTCGCAAGCAACCAAAGGAAAAGTAATGTATGACGTTTTTGTTTCGTCTGATGATCCAAGTGTTTCTGCATATGTTGACCAGATGGAGAACAGTCTTTTAGAAATCTTTTTCTCTGGTAATAAAACCAGAACAAACTTCCACATGGGAGAAATGATGACAACCATGACTATTTCTGTGAAAGAGCAAGATACCGCATTGGTATTGCTGGATGGAATGATGGGGAAAATTGCAATGAAAGTGACAGAAGACGATATGGATGATGAACGTCGTATGGCACTCGAAAAACAAGAAGTAGAATTGATCGAAGGGGAAACCAAAGAGGTGATGGGATACACGTGTAAGAAGGCAATCATCATCGGAGCTGACGGAAATGAGTCAACTGTTTGGTATACTGAAGAAATTGCTCCAGCACACAGAGAAGGCGAATACCTGAATGAAGAAATTCCTGGTTTACCTCTGGAAATGACAGCTAAGTATGGTAAAATGGACATGAAAATTGTTGCTTTTGAATTCAAAGGTAAAATCAAAAAGGAAGATGAGGTTTTTAGTCTCGAAGTTCCGGAGGGATTCGTTTTGAAGACCATGGAAGAAATGAAAAGCTTTGGGAGGTAAGCGCTAAAAGCCATGAAAAACAAAGTGTTTGTTTATAGCGCCTTGGCAATATTATTCATGCTATCAAGTTGTAGAAATATCGTTCAAAAGTTTGACCAGTATTTACATAAATCTTATCAACGTAATGACTTTGTAGATCAAAAGGTTCAACTAGGAGATCATGAATTATTTTATTACGATAACAAACGGGAGGATGCTCCTGTTTTGTTATTCGTTCATGGTTTTGGAGGGGATGGTAAGATTTCATGGAGGGACCAAGCCAAAGACTTTTCTAAAGATCATCGCGTAATCATTCCAGATATACTTTGGTTTGGAGATAGCAAAAGTTCGTCAACTCCACAACTCAAGACACAAGTAGATGCTATTCATCAACTTATCGACCATCTCGCACTTAAAAACGTTCATTTGGTTGGAATTTCTTATGGTGGATTCATTAGTCTAGGATACGCGCAGACACATCAAGAAAAACTTGCCTCATTGACGATAGTAGATTCACCAGGTGTACATTTTTCTGATGAAGAATTGCAGGCCTTTTGTGAAAAAGTAGGTGTAGAGGAGGTCGCTGATGCATTCTTGCCAACAAATAGTGAGGAAGTCAAAAGAATGATGGAGTTTTCATTTCGTAAAGCCCCACCTCTGACTTCTGGAATTAGAGAGCAAATTATTGGAATATACCTTTCTAAGAATCCCGATGAGCAGCGAAAAATGTTAGAAGAACTTCCGAAAAATCGCAATCAATTTGAAGTGTTAAACATTACTGTCCCTGTTTTAATTTTGTGGGGAGAAGATGATGATATTTTCTTGATCAAAGACGCAGTAGAATTACAAAAACAATTGGACGCTCAATTAGAAATTATACCAAAAGCTGGACATGCACTGCCTGCAGAACAACCAAAAGCTTTTAATGAGGCACTAAGAAACTTTATTGAAGCAATATAATTGTTTATCAATTTATTCGAAAAGAAATTGAAGCCTATTATCTTCGTAAAAATTGCACAGAATGACATCCCAAAAACACGAAATCGTTTTCGCCACTCAAAATAAAAACAAAGCCTATGAAATTCAAGGACTGCTACCCAATCATATTGTGGTAAAAACCTTGTCAGATATTGGTTGTGAAGATGATATTCCGGAAGATCAACCAGATTTAGCCGGAAATGCCTTGCAAAAGGCAAGGTACATATATGATAAATACAATGTGGATTGTTTTGCAGATGATACAGGTTTAGAAATTAGTGCCTTGAATGGCGAACCTGGAGTTTACAGTGCAAGGTATGCTGGTCCAGAAAAGGACAGTGAGAAAAATATGGATTTGGTGCTGAAAAAATTAGAAAATTTTAGTGATCGTAAAGCACAGTTTAGAACTTTAATAGCATTAATTTTTGAAGGAAGGGAATATTTATTTGAAGGTAAGGTTGTAGGTGATATTCGAATGGAGAAAAGTGGGCAGGAAGGCTTTGGTTATGACCCGATTTTTGAACCTGAAAATTACGGAAAGACTTTCGCAGAAATGACCAAAGAGGAGAAAAATGAACGCAGTCATAGAGGAAGAGCCATAGAGAAGTTAGCTATTTTTTTAAAGGAGAGGTAAGTGTTTTAATATAAGCAAAATACGTTAAAAGACGTATTGTAAAACATGAAATAACTCTGTACTTTTAATTTGTTTTAATACTAATTTTGGAATTACAAAACTGATTAAAAAGGCATAACTCTGATGATAGACACCTCAAATAAGAATTTAGAAGAAGCACTTGAAATGTCCGTTTATACCTGGATTTTAGCTCTTTTTATTGGCTTTACAATTTTCCTAATTGGAAATCAGCTTAAATCTAAAGCATCCAAACATAACTTATATTAAATTTCAATATTTCTACTTGCACCTTTTACTTTGATAACAGGACTCATGTGGATGTATTACTTTACGCTTGTTTTTTGATTGCCTTTTTATGTTTTACAGCTTGTATTAACGTGGAGGCTTTATCGCTTAAAGCCATCTGGGAGGATTATTGCGGTGACCTTAATTTTAGCAGGTTTAACCTTGTTGTTTTCTTTTCTTTCAGCATGGTTTTTGGCAATGTTTTAAAACACATATAATTAACATCTTAAAATAAATAACTTATGAAAACTCAAATGAAAAACTATTCGTGGATCTTAATGCTCTCATTTATTATATTAACTGTAAATGTACATGCTCAATCTACTTGGAATCCTGTAGCACCTATGAATCCAGTTCCATTAAAGTACACTACTGCTCACTATGGTTTGAAAGGTCCAGTAAAAAAAGTCGACAATATGGAGTTTGATGCGCAAGGTTTAATCATTAAAGAGTCAGGTGATGATGGGCAAACATTTACTTATTCAAAAACTTGAATTGAAGTTATTACAAATGAATATACCTTTCAATATAAATACAATGAGACAGGTCAGATCGCTACTATGGCTTTAGCCGAATCACAATATAATTCAACTTATAGTTATGACGATAATGGAAATTTAATCTCAGTTTTTGAGGTTGAAGGTCCAAACCAGATGGAAGTATTATACAAATACGATGATCAGAATCGTTTAAAACGTCATTCCAGAATTTATGGTGAAGACACATTAACGCGTGCCTATAATTATTTTGAAGAAGGGGGTAAACTTGAAATTACTGAGGTTATAGTAGGCGATAACTCTTCTAGAACAGTCTACGTATATAAAGATGGTGTCTTAGACAACTACGAGCAAATGGGAGCTATGCAACGTGAAGATATTGAATATGATATTCATGAAAATTGGGTTCAATTTTACAGTCCAGTTTATGGTACAACAACGACACGTTCTATCACTTATTAGAGTCTATCCAAAATTTTGTGTTTACGCTGAAATTCACCCATTTATTTTTTAGGTTCAATTCTTTCTTCAAAGTTAA